>JAYFNY010000036.1:0-80414 GCA_034933205.1 Eubacteriales bacterium | reverse complement strand
TTGATATTGTCATAGCGCTTAAGCAAAGGTTTGGATTTTGGTCATGAAAAGAAAAGAACGACTCAAATTGTTTGTCAAAAGGCATCCGGGTTTGAAAAGATATATCGATTTTTATCGTTTTTGCAGGGATAAAATCTTCTGCCGCAGAAAGAATATGACCGGACAGATCACCGCTCTCGTCGAGCGTGTCAACGGCTTGCAGCAACAGATCATGGACTATCAGGACGCGGCTCAATACAACCGCATGAAAGATGATCCGCAAGACCGCCTGGCGGTCTATACGGTGATCACAGGGAATTATGATACGCTGAAGAAACCACGCTATGTAGACACGAATTGCGACTACTTCTGCATAACCAACAATAAGGCGCTCACATCGGATTTTTACAGGATGATTTACATTGACGATACGGAGCGCATGGGAAATCCACGCTTGTCTAGATATCCCAAAATCAACCCGCATCTGTTCTTTCCGGATTATAAACATAGTTTGTATGTGGATGCAAATTTCACGATCATGCATAGCGTATGGTTGTGGATATCTACCTATTCCAGAGGGCGGGACATGCTGATGTTTCTTCATCCCGACCGGGATTGCATTTACGATGAAGGGATTGCTTGTATTAAGGAAAACAAGGACTGTCCCAAGATGATAAACTGGCAGCTGGAGAATTACAGGAGAGAAGGTTATCCATCGCATCACGGTTTGATTGCGGGCGGAATTTTATATCGAAAACACAATTTGCCCGCAATGCGCGCCGTTGACGAGATGTGGTGGGACGAACTTCAGAAAGGCAGCAAAAGAGATCAGCTGAGCTTTAACTATGTATGTTACCGAACTGGATTCCAATACGATTCCTGCCCGCTGAATTATTTCAATAGTCCTTACTTTTCCTATGTTGGACATATCTAGAAATTGAGCCGGCTGCTTGCTTCCTATCGGCGGGCGTAGTTTAAAAACAGGTAAACAGATGCTTGACGATTCGGCCGAATGATGTTATCATAATACCAATTTAAACAAGTTATCCATTTTCTTCTGTCAAAATAGGAACGAAGAGTGAAAGAACAATATGCAGAGTAAGTCTAAGTGCGATTTGATTGTTGATGATATCCTTTCAAAGATCGTCAATCGCGTGTATTCTGCCGGGGACCGGCTTCCGACAGAGAGCGAGTTGTGCGATCTGTACGAAGTCAGCCGTGTTACGATTCGAGAGAGCCTGAAAAAGCTGGAAATCATGGATTTGATTTCAATTGAACAGGGACGCGGCACGTTTGTTAAAGAGATTGGTCTTGGCAACTTCATGCAGCCGATGTTCAATCTCATTAATTTCGGTGATTTTGATATCAATACCATCTATGATGCCAGGTTGTTCATTGAAACCGGAACCTGCCGGCTTGCGGCGTTGAACCGGACGCAGGAAGATATGAAAGTCCTTGAGATCCTTGTTCAGAAAATGAAGGAGCTCATTGGCAATGGCGACGAGCAAAGCATGTTTGCAATGCAGGAAATCGATACCCAATTCCACGTTCAAGTGGCAAGAACCTCGCGAAATGAGATTCTGAAAGCGGCCGTAATCAATCTGGAGAAAATTAGCAGCGCATGCGCGGAGCGGATTAATAAGTCGCATGCCGTCATGCGGGATGTCAGCGGAGATCACGAGAAAATACTGGAAGCAATTCGAAATCAGGACCCGGACGAAGCAGAGCGGGCAATTGTTGAACACACCCTGAAATCAAAAGAATTCTTGGCATAATTTAACAGGACTCATTTTACATAAGGGTAATAACAGATAGGCGACAGGAACGGTAGATACTTTGTCTGTATGTTGAAAGGTATTATGATAATACCAAATGGCAATCAAAGGAGTTTTACCTATGGCACACAATTCTGTTGAGCAGGCGGTGCTCGATTCCATCGAAGCGCATCAAGACGAGCTGTTTCAAATCCTAAAGAATCTGATTCGGGTGAACTCTGAAAACTTTATCACAAGGGGAAACGAAGCAGCCTGTGCCGATGTGGTACGCGGTTTGTATGAGGACCTTGGCCTAAAGACGGAGGTTTATACCCCGGATGACTACCTAGAGGGAAATCCGGATTATTTAGCCGGGCGCGGCACCAACCGTAGGCCGAATGTCGGCGGCATTTACCGGGGGACGGAAGGAAGCCGCAGCGTGATGCTTGCCGCACATATGGATACCGTACCGATCGGCGATTTGAGCGCCTGGACAATGGATCCGCTTGGGGGCGAAATCAAGGACGGAAAAATCTACGGAAGAGGCTGCGGGGATAATAAATTCGGCATCGCCAGCGGGGTTTTTCTTCTTCGAACGCTAAAAGATCTGCGGATTCGCCTCAAGCAAAACGTAGTTCTTTCCGCGTATTGCGACGAAGAGTTCGGCGGTGGAAACGGCAGCATCGCCTCCTGCGTCAAGTATCCCTGCGACATGTATATCAATCTGGACGGCGGGAACAGCAATCGCGAAGTTTGGACCTGCGCTCTGGGCGGACAGCTGCTGCATGCGGAGATTTTTGCCCGCGAGCCGCAGGATTCCGCGGCGTTGATCGTGGATGGGCTTGGCGTGATCCGGCGAAAAGTCGAGGAGTTTGGAAAAAGGCGCTCGGATGAGCTGCAGGCGCACAGATTCTATCAGAATTCGGATATGCAGCGCTCCGCGCTCCGCATTCTTTCTTTCCACTGCGGTGAAGCGGGTACGAATCTTTCCAAGGGTATGCTGGATTTTGTGTTTTATACCGTGAAGGACAAACGGAAGATTGAATCGGAAATCGCCGGAATGGAGAAAGAAATCGCGGGCGAGCTGGACAAAATGCAAATCGATTTTTCCACGTTTACTCCGGCAAGCCGCTATTTTGAGTATATCTGTGCGGATGAAACGAATCCGCAGATACGCCTGCTTCTGGATTGCGCGAGCGAGGTGGAAGGAAAAACGATCCGGCCGGCGGGTGCTTGCCTGACGGACTATTTCCTTTACTTAAAGCACGGTTCGCCGCAAAGCGTAACCTATGGAATCCTGAGAGACTTTAAGCTGCCGGGCGGTGCGCATCAGCCGGACGAATTTATCGAATGCAGAGACTTTGTCAACTGCACAAAGGCCCTTGCGCTCTATCTGCTGAGATGGTGTGGATACGAGGACTAGGTCGTTCAAACGAAGCCGCGAGGTGCCGCCAGGCGCGAAGAGGAGGCAGCGATGCGATACAAAAAGATACAACGGTGTGATAAATCGGTATCGATTCTGGGCGTCGGCGGGTTGCGGTTGCCTTGTAAAGTTGTGAACGGGCGGGAAATGGTCGACGATGAACGCGCGTTTCCGATCTTTGAAGAAGCCGTTCGGCTCGGCGTGAATTATTTTGACACCGGCTGGGGTTATTGCAACGAAGACAGTCAGCGGGCGATGGGACGCGGGCTGAAGCGTTTCCGAAGCAAAGTCTATCTTTCGAATAAGCTTCCCTTGTATTTGACAAAGGAAACGGACGATTTCTGGCGGTATCTGGAACGCGAACTCGTGCTGATGGACACCGACCATATCGATTTCTTTCATTTCCATATGGTCGGAAGGGCGTTCTGGGAAAAAATCCTGTCCCTGCGGCTTATTGAAGAGGCGGAGAAAGCAAAAGCGAAAGGTCTGATCGACCATATCTGCTTTTCGTTTCACGATAAGCCGGAGCTGCTGAAGGAGATGATCGACACCGATGCGTTCGATTCTCTGCTTTGTCAGTATAACCTTGTGGATCAGGGCAATGCGGCGATGATGCACTACGCGCATGAAAAGGGAATGGGCGTCATGGTGATGGGGCCGAACGGCGGCGGATCCATCGCGGCGGGCGGCGACGAGTTTCTGCGAAAATTCCCCCGATCGTCCGCGCGTTCGGCAACGGAGCTGGCGATGCGGTTTGTGTGGGGAAATCCGGACGTGCATTGCGCCCTGTCGGGCGTGGAGAGCCTTGAAATGCTGCAGGAAAACGCCGGCTATGCCGAGGCGGCACAGACGATACCGCAAGAGGAGTGGAACTACATTCAAAACGTTGCCGACCGCGCACTGGAGATTTCCAGCCTGAAAAATATCTACTGCACGGGATGCCGCTACTGCGATGTTTGCCCACTGGGAATTCGGCCGTTTGTCACGATTATGCCGTACAGTCGGTGGAAAATCTGGGGGCTGGAAAACGGAGCGAGAAGCGCATACGGTCAGATCGGCGTGGATCCATGGCAGGGGAAAAGCCCGGCCCTATGCATAAACTGCGGAAAATGCAAAACGTACTGCCCACAGCACATTGATATCCCCGACGTATTAAAAACAGCAGTTGCCGAGTTGGAAAAACTGGCTAGATAAAGAGGAGGAAAAACTATGGCGGTTCTTGAAGGCGAACATGGCAGGAAGGGCTCGTTTGTTGCTGCAGTCTCCAGAGCGAGCAAAGAGTACATGATCCTGATTGCCCTGTTCCTATTGATGGCGATTTTCAGCGTGACCTCGAAGTACTTTCTGACGGCGGACAACATGATTACGATTCTCCTGCAAAGCTCGACGATCGCGATTGTGGCGATTGGGCAGGCGTTCGTATGCTTGGGCGGCAATCTGGATCTCTCTTTGGGTCAAAGCGTTTGCTTATCGAGCTATATTGCGGCGATCTTGATGATCAAACTGGAAGTCAACCCATGGCTGGCGCTTGCTGCTTGTATTTGTACGGCCTGTATCATCGGAGTGATCAACGGAGTATTGGTTGCCTACTTGAATATTTCGAGCTTTATCGCGACGCTGGGGATGATGAATGTCTGCACGGGCTGCGCAAAACTTCTTTCCAACTCGGCGACGATCGCAAACCTTCCGGAGCAAATCGCTTTTCTTGGACGCGGTTATCTTGCAGAAATCGTTCCTGTCAGCGTGACAATAATGCTTGGACTGTATCTCATCGCTTCCTTTATTGCGAAAAAAACAATGCTCGGGCGATATATCTACGCGATTGGCGGCAGTAAGGAAGCGGCATTCTATTCCGGAATCAAGGTAAAAAAATACACGCTGATTTCCTTTGTTCTCGCCGGGCTTACGGTCGGGCTGGGGAGCATCGTATTGCTCTCCAGGTTGGATGCGGCGACGATTTCGAGCGGGAAATCATACGAATTCGACGCTGTGATTGGTTGCGTACTGGGCGGTATCAGCATGACCGGCGGCAAGGGAAAAGTGATTCAAGCGCTTTTCGGCGTGCTGTTTCTGACGGTATTCCTCAACGGCATGACTCAGTTGAACGTCAATCCTTTTATTCAGGATGTGATCAAGGGCGGCGTGCTGATTACGGCGGTTGCGATTGACGGAATGCGTAACCGCGTCAAGAACTAAGGGAAACGACGGATAACGGAACAAATAAACAATTGTATGAGGAGGCTCAAGTATGAATGAAGACATCATACTGGAGATCAAACACATAACAAAGCAGTTCCCCGGTGTGAAAGCTCTGGACGATGTTTCGCTGCAGGTCAAACGCGGCAGCGTGCATGCGCTCGTCGGGGAAAACGGCGCCGGAAAGTCTACGCTGATCAAGGTTCTCACGGGGATTTACGTTCGCTACGAGGGGGAGATTTGGCTCAACGGCGAGAAGGTTTCCTTTGAGACTCCGAGCCAGGCCAAGGCCAAGGGCATCAGCGTCGTTCACCAGGAACTCAAACTCTCGGAACCTCTCAGCGTAACGGAGAATATTTTCCTCGGGAACCTGCTTAAAACCAAGGCCGGGTTCGTGGATTGGAAGAGCATGAACAGCAGGGCGCAGAAACTGGTCGACAGCCTTGGAGTGGAGATCAATGTGCACGCGCGCGTCTCCTCGCTGACGGTCGCGAAAAAGCAGATTGTCGAAATCTGCAAGAGCATCATGCATAACTGCAAGATTCTGATTATGGATGAACCTTCCGCAACATTGACCAACAAAGAACTGGAAATTCTGTTTCGCATCATCAAAAAACTCAAAAACGACGGCACGACGATCATCTACATTTCGCACCGGCTGGAGGAAGTGTTTCACCTCGCGGATGAAATCAGCGTTCTGCGCGACGGTATACACGTGGCAACCGTATCGACGGATCAAATCGACAAGAACGGTTTGGTGCGCATGATGGTTGGCCGTGAAGTCAACGCGGAGTATCCTCGTTCCGGCGTAGTGCCGGGGGATGTTGTTTTTGCGGCGAGTCACATCGTTCGAAAGGATGTATTGAAGGATATCAGCTTCGAAGTGCGTCGCGGTGAAATCCTTGGGATCGCAGGCCTCGTTGGGGCCGGCCGCACGGAGCTGGTGCGCGCGATCCTTGGAATCGATAAGATGGATTCCGGCGAAGTATTGCTGAGCGGGAAGCCGGTGCGCCATAAGGAGTTTATTTCCGCAATCAAAAACGGTTTCGGACTTGTGCCGGAAGATCGCAAATTGCAGGGCGTGACGTTGGGTTTCTCCATCAAAGCAAACGTATGCATGACGGATCTGAAAAAAATTACGCGTCATGGAATCATCCGCAGCGGCCTGGAAAACAGGTATGCGCAGGAATTTTCGAAGAAACTTCGAATCGTTGCTCCTTCCATCGACACGGCGGCCGAGTTCTTATCCGGTGGCAACCAGCAGAAAATTGTCATCGCTAAGTGGCTTTTCCGCGATAGCAAGATTTTGATTATGGACGAACCGACCCGCGGGATAGACGTTGGCGCCAAAAGGGAAATCTATGATCTGATCTGTAATCTGGCAAAACAGGGGAAGACGATCGTCATGATCTCTTCCGAGCTTCCGGAACTATTAGGAATCTGCGATCGTGTGATCGTTATTCACGAGGGCCGGCTTGTTGGCGAGCTGACACACGAAGAAGCGACGCAGGACAGGGTCATGAGCCTGTGCGTATAGTTAAAATTCCATTTGGGAGGTCGACTCCCCAATAATAAAAACGGAGGTAAACACATGAAGACCAAGAAGATCCTTGCAATGTTGCTGGTGCTCCTGCTGACCGGAATTACGTTGTTCGGCTGTGCGGCGCCCGCTACGGAGACGGCCGCGGCGGAGCCTGCCGCGGAAGCGACCGCGACCGAAGCTCCCGCGGCGGAAGCTGCGACCGAAGCCCCCGCAGCTACGCCCGACCTGCCCCTGAAGGGCAAGAAAATCGGTTTTGCGCATCTGACGCTGATGGATGAGTGGTGCGTGAGCGTTTCGGACGCGATGAAGTCGATTGGAAAAGAACTGGGCGCCGATGAAGTCAACGTCCAGGTTGCCGAGTTTGACCTTGAAACGCAGGTCAAGCAGGTGGAAGACTTTATTAACCAGAAGTACGACGCGATCTTTATTCTCACGGGATTCACCGACGCGATCATCCCCTATATCCAGGAAGCGAAGGATGCCGGAATCCCCGTAATTGCGATGGATGGGACGATTGAAGGCGATCCGCTCGTTTCCCACATTGTCTGGGATCAGGCGTACACCGGAACGGTGCTTGGCGAGGCGGTTGCGGACTATATCGACAAGAACCTCGGCGGTGAAGCGAGAATCGTCTGCCTTGACTCCAAGACGCTGGAACACATGGCGGTTCGCCAGGTTTCCTTCCTGAAAGTTCTGAACGACCGCTTCGGCGACAAGATTACGATCGTGAACGACTCCGACTGCCAGACCCGTGAAGCCGCCATGAACGTGATCACGTCCATCAGCGAACCATACGATCTTGTGTATGCCGCTTCCGACAGCAACGCATACGGCGCGATTGCCGGACTTCAGCAGAAGGGCCTTACGACGATCCCGGTCTTTGCCTGCGGTGGTTACGGCAAGGAACTTTACGACGCTCTGACGGCAGAAAATGGCCAGCTTGAAGGCGTGATCAACGTTCCGGGTTCCAGCATCGTACAGAGCGCGTATGACATGCTTCTGAAGTACTTCAACGGGGATACCGACATTCCGGAGCGCGTCAACTGCGATTTCATGTACATCAGCAGAAACGATCCGATCGAAAAGATCGCGACGACCAAACCGGCGGAATAACGCAACAGGGAAACGTATCGATGTTTACAGGGAAAGGCCGAAAGCCCGGCCTTTCCCGGTACATCCGACAGGAGGAGGGATTCCATGAACGCAAGAATCCAGCATCTGCGAAAATTGCTTTTTGAGGGGACGCATAAAGCGTATCGGGTTGAGTCCTTGCACGTTTCGATTCTGAACGAGGAGACGAAGCGGCTCAGCCCGCCGGTTCGAAAAGCGCTTGCATTTGAAAAAATGTGCGAACTTGCGCCAATTTTCATTCAGGAAGGCGAAAAGATCGTTGGCGGCAAAACCGTATATTCGCTGCCCGAGTATTATACGCCGCATGAAATCGAAACGGGGAATCCGCATTTCGAAACCAAGGGGTACAGTAATCTATTCGGGTTTGTTTATAATCTCTGCCAGGACGAACGGGGGTTTGGCCTGCCGAACAGCAGCATTCCAGCATACTATAGATTCATCCGGACAGGAATCGGCGGGATGCTCCAGCAGGCGGAAGACGGATTGACTCAGGCGCAAACGGAACAGCAGATGTCCTACTATCAAAGCACGAGCATCGTGTTAAGAAGTGTTCAGAAAACGATAGACCGATATAGCGCGCTGGCTATGGAGCAGGGAAAAACATGTCGGGACAACGCAAGAAAGCGCGAACTGCGCAGGATCACCGAGGTCCTCGGGAACATCAGAAGCAATGCGCCCCGCGATTTTTATGAAGCGCTTCAGCTCTTCTATCTGTTTCAGTACCTGATCTGGATGGAGGGCGAATTTCTGATTCCCCCGGGCAGAATGGATCAGTATTTATATCCCTATTATAAAAAAGATATCGATTCGGGGACATTCTCTGAAGAAGAAGTTTTTGAACTGCTCGAATGCATGTTCATAAAACTGAATTACGAAATCGATAAAACGCATGGCGAAGCCGGTAAGTTCGAAAGCGATACCGGTCAAAGCGTGACGATCGGCGGCGTGGATCCGGCAACCGGCAAGGACGCTTCCAATGAGCTGACTCTGATGATCATGGATACAAAACTCGACCTGAGGCTTTCCGATCCGCGCATTCACCTTCGGATCAACCGGGAGACACCGGCTGCGGTATGGGAAAAGGCTGCGGAGCTGACGGCTGCGGGAATGGGTTTTCCAACATATGACTGTGATGAAACTATTATCCGCGCGCTGATGGAACACGAGGAATACTCGCTTGAGGATGCCAGGGATTATGCCGGATCCGGGTGCTGGGAAATTGTGATTCCGGGTAAGAGCATAAACCGGAATCTAGGAGATATCGACTGCCTTCGTAACCTGGAGTGGGCGCTGAACGACGGGAAAAATGTTTTGCCGATCCGTGAGGACGCAATCGGCCTTGTCGAAGGACGTTGGGGTCTCCGCACCGGAAACGTAGAGAGTTTCGATACCTTTGAGGACCTTTTTCGCGCGTTCAAGGCGCAGATGAAGCACAACATCGATACGGTAGCATGCAACTGCAACAACAGCCGATTCGGGCCGGCGCCGTTGTATTCGGCATTGATGGACGGCTGCATGGAAAAGGGACTGGGGATTGAGGACGGCGGATGCAGATATTATGAAACGGACTTTCAGATGTCCTCCTTATCCAACGGTACGGACGCTCTTTTCGCCATCAAACAACTGGTCTTTACGCAGAAGCGCTTTACGCTTCGGGAATTTCGGGATATTTTGAATGCCAATTACGAAGGAAACGAAGTGCTGCGGCAGGAAATCGTCAATAAACTGCCCAAGTTTGGCAACGGTAATCCGGAGGTTGATCAAATAGCCGACGAAATCGTACGGTTTTTCTCGCGTGAAGTAAAAAAACATAAAAACAGCTTTAACGGACCGTATCGCGCGCGCATTTCCAGTGCGTTGGGGTATGTAGCCATCGCGCGCGGGCTGGGCGCCTCGGCAGACGGGAGAAAGTGTTCCGATTTCTACGCGGCGAACCTATCGCCGGGACTCGGCGCAGAAAGAACCGGCCCGATCGGGGTGATCACCTCCTGCGGGAAACTTCCGACCGAAGGACTTGCGGGCGGTTCCATACTGGATATCAAGTTTCATCCGAATGCTCTTGCAACGGCGGAGCAGCGGGAGAAGTTTATCGCACTGATGAAAACCTATTTTCGCTTTGGCGGATTACAGGCACAGATTAATGTGATCGACCGAAAAACGCTGCTGGATGCGAAGGCACATCCGGAGAATTATCCGGATCTGCTGGTCCGGCTCTGGGGGTTCAGCGCCTACTTTGTGTCGCTGCCGGAGGATTATCAGGATCAAATCATCGAAAGAACGGAACTGGGGATCTGATATGGTACGAGCATCCATATTCGATGTGAAACACTACGCAATCAACGACGGCCCCGGCATCCGAACCACGTTCTTTTTCCAGGGATGCAGCCTGCGTTGCGATTGGTGCCAGAACCCGGAGTCGCAGTCCATGACGCCGCAGATCATTGTAAACGAGAATCACTGCATCGAGTGCGGCACCTGCCGCGATGATTGCGCAGCAATCGATGCAAGGGGAATGCGCGTCCAGGCAGGCTGCATACGGTGTTACCGGTGCGTGAAAAACTGCCCGACCGGGGCACTGCAATTGTGCGGACGGGAAGCGACGCTGGAGGAACTGCTTTCGATCGTCGAACAGGCAATGCCTTTTTACGAGCAATCTTCCGGGGGGATCACTTGCTCGGGCGGTGAGTGTTTACTGCAGGCGGAATTCTTGGCGGCGTTTTTAGCGGAATGCGGCAAGCGTGGCGTTCATACCACGGTGGACACATGCGGCGCGGTACCCTTTGAAGCGTTTGTACAAACGATGCCGTATACGGACCTTTATCTTTACGATATAAAACTGATGGAAGAAGCCGGCCATATCCGTTACACAGGCGCTTCAAATAAAGGGATACTGGAAAACCTGGCAAGACTCTTTGCACTCGGAAAGAAAGTCGTCGTCCGGATTCCGCTCATCCCGAAAATTACGGATACGCAGGAAAACTTGTCTGCCATTGGGGAGTGGCTCAAAACGAATGGCGGCGACTGCGATGTGGAACTGCTACAGTACAATCCTCTGGCGGAGAGCAAATATGGCAAGCCGTCCTTCTTTGACGACGAGGGTTCGGTTCCTTATAAACTTACTGGCGCAAAGGCGCAGTCTGCAAATGCGATAGACGCGCTGGAAACGATCCTGCGGAGTATGGGGCATCGTGTAAAGTCGCTCCGCGTGGATACCCTTAAAAAGTAACGCTCATAATTGTGTAAGGAGGGATTTGAATGGCAAAGGTAATTGATATTACCGGGACGATCTATGAAGGAATGTGGAATCTGGAGCCGCCGTTCCCCGATTACAAAATGCGTCCGTTGCCGCCGGTTCCGTGGGTAAAAGGGGACGTGTATGCGGAGATTTTCGAAATGCACTCACAGACCGGAACATATCTTGAAACGCCGGGGCATTTTTACGGGTATCAGAAGTCCTACCTGATCAACGACGTGAGCGTTTCGGACTTAACCAACCGGCCTTGCGTAGTGCTGGACGTCGGGGACGTTAATCCGGAGAATCGCCCGGAGCGTTTGCCGGTTACAATGGAGCAGATCGGTAAATGCCCCAATATCGATGAAATCGAGCCTGGCGACGCAATTTTGATTTGCACACATTGGGGTCGTATGTGGGAACACCGGGATTATTTGAAAAACTCTCCTTATATGACGCGCGAAGTGATGGAATGGATCGTTTCGAAGAAACCGTTTCTTCTCGGATGTGATTTTCCGCGTTTCGAGCTTGTCGAGAAGCCGCAGGGGATTTTCGATATTTTTGCGCCGGCGAATATCCTTCTGTTTGCGCCCGCGGTACGGCTGGAACAGGTTCGCCGGCCGAAAGTAAAACTAACGGTCCTGCCGCTGAAGATCGTTGGGACATGCTGCGCGCCTTGCCGCGCGGTGATCGTTGAGGAATAAACGGTGATATACCGAATAGATAAAAATTCAACACGCGTTGAATGACAGGGAAAGGATAACAATATGAGGAAAAACAATTACGAATTCGACTTTCAACCGGCAAAATGGCTTCCGATGTGCGACCCGGAGGTTCTTGATTCTGTTCGGAATATCAAACGCGAGGACATGGAATATACCAACGAGAACGGCTATAGCGTTCGCATCGTTCTGGATCCAACGCTGATGCTTGTTTTGGATGTATTTCATCGTATCTACTTAAGCGATAAAAACGATACGCATTTGACGATGATTTTCCCGAATCAGTGGCCGGCGGCATATCAGGCGATAGCCGAAATGATCAACCGCAATCATATCAGCTGCCGAAATGTGGATGCTTTTGCAATGGACGAATGGGCGGACGAGGACGGAAACGTTGCGCCGCTTACCTATGGCGCCGGGTTGGGCTATTCGTTCCGAAATCACTTTTATGGAAAAATCCGGCCCGATTTACGTCCCGACGTTGAACACTGGCATGTTTTTACAAACGAAAACAAAGGAACTGGCGTTTACTCGTCCATCATTGAAGAAGTCGGAGGCGGCGGAGCGGACGTTGTCTATTCTGCAACGGGATGGCCTGGACATACGGCGTTTATCGATCCCGGCGCTCCGGAATTTCAAGCGGACTCTCTGGAGGCGTTCTGTAAGCTTGGATCGCGTGTAACAACAGAAACACCGCTAACCATCTGCGAGAACTCGCTTTTTCCGGCGCTGGGAAGCTCCGGGGATGTCTGGGCGGTTCCGCCGCGCGCGGCAACCATCGGCCCGCGGGACATTGTCAACGCGCGTGAACGCTTTGAGCTGCATAACTTCTGCTACGCGGCAGGCGAATCCTGGCAGAGGATGATTTCCCGCATCGAGCTGTACGGACCAATTTCGATCGAGTGCCCGGCTTCGATTTTGCGCCTGGGTAAGGGCGTTTGCTATGTCAGCGAAGCGTTGGCAAAGCCTTTTGGAAGCTGGAGCAACGGGATAAAGGACCAGGACCTGTAAGACAATCCATAAAGAACGGGCGAATAGTCATCAAAACGGGGCGCTGCCGATCGCGGCCCCCCGTTTTTCTGTATTACAGACGGTGATAGAATTCTCGAAGATGGCATGCTGCGAACGGTTACGGATTGGAAGGATCGCTATGTTCTTTTGCAATATGGATCATCGCAAGCAGATAGGAACGCATTTGCTGAAAGGACTCCGTTTTGAAAAACAAGAGCACGTTGATTGCATTCGGTATGAGGACACAGAGAATTGCCCGGATTGCAATTCCACCGAGTGAAACAGCCAGTCCGCTGCACAGGAAATAGGTCAGGGCTGCTTCGGCGCTTGTCAGAATAAGGAAGAAATAGGATCGCCCGAGTCCCTTCCAGACAGGCATGTGAAACCGGCACTGGTAAGCAATGGAATAATTGCCGATTTCCAAGATTAATTTGGCAAGAACCGTCCCAAGGATGGCCCCTGTGATTCCAAACAGTTTAATCCCGACGACCGACAGGACGATATTGACGATTGCCGCTGTAATCGCCCATTTTTTTTCCATGGAATACTCGCCGACTGTTTCCCGGAACATACGGACCGCATTATCCTTTAGCGTGATATAAATCTGCAGGCAATAGAAAGCCAGAAATCCAAACGACAAGAGATAAATCTCGCCGTAAAGGAACGAAATGACCGGCTGGAACAGGACGAATAACGATGTAAGCACAAAACTTGCTGCAAAGAAGGAAATCAGATCGACGGTGCAAAAAATCCGGTAACTATCGGAATCAGACTCCGTGTTTGCATAGTTACCGGCACTTGCGCGCACCGGTTGCAGAGCCGAATTGAAGCCAACCAGCACATTGCCGCCGATCATGGTATAGTTTCCATACAGCGCAACGGAACGCAAACCGATCATCGAGGAGATCAAAATGGTATCCGTCAGGAAAAATGCAATTTGCGTCAGACGAATGATTGCGGAATCCTTGATCTCCGCGCGGAACGAAGGGGACACTAAATCCGCTAATGCGCAGGTTCCTCCGAAGAACGGGGAGTACCGGCGTCTGGTTCGTATCGCAATCAGGATCATCGCGAGCATGTTGCTCAGCATGGTCGCCGCGAGATAGAGCAGATAGCTTTTCGTATAAAGAATAACGAAAAACTTGATGAACTGCGAGGCAATTCGGAAGGCGACCTCGATCTTTACCGCGTCTGAAAGTCTCTGGTTGGCTTCCAGTATCAATCGGTAATAAGAAAAATAAACGCTGCCGACCGTTCCGAATAATTGTACCAGATAAATCATATGGACGTAACGCCAGTTCGTTACCTTGTCCTGAATGAGATAGGGAAGCAGCGGAATGGCCAGTAAACCAAATACAATCGTGATCAGCGCGACAAGCCGATAGATGTGCGCAAACATCGCGATCAGTCTTCTGATTTCGATTTCGTTGCCGATTGCGATGGAACGATAGAGCTTATAGAGCAGCAGGGCTCCGGCCCCTAAGTCAAACGTTGCGAGAACGGAGAAAAGATTTGAAAATAATCCTTCATATCCAAGATAGGTGATGTCGAATTTCCGGAGAAACAACGATCTCAGCGCAATGCCAAAAACGAATATAAGGATGGATCCTATTACGGAAACCAAAGTATTTCGTAATGTGTTTTTCGTTCGCATCATGGCTTTGGCACTCGCTTTGCTTTGCTCATTGCTGTACTTTCCTGTCTTTGCTTCAGGCGGAAAATCGCTCCGCCTTGCGCCGCGGCGCGTACTGTTTCAAAGATTTCTGTCGAATGATATCTTCAGGTCATTCGGGTAAGCACGATATCGGGCGTGAACGAAACAGGACTCTCCGGCGAAACGATGGAACCGAACCGGTCTTTGGCTTTACCGAAAGACCTCCCGCAGCGGCGGATACGTCTGATCCTTTGCGCTTAAAATGGGTGTGGTTCCATCCAGCGGCCAGTCGATACCAATCTCCGGATCGTTCCAGTAGATGCCGCCTTCGCTTTCCGGATGGTAGAATTCGTCGCATTTGTAGATAAACTCCGCCGTTTCGCTTAAAACCAGGAAGCCGTGTGCGAAACCTCTTGGAAGATACAGCTGGATATGGTTCTCTGCCGATAACGTCATGCCGATCCACTTTCCGAAGGTAGCGCTGTTGGCGCGGATATCCACCGCCACGTCGTATACGGTGCCGGAGATTACACGCACAAGCTTGGCCTGCGGATACTCCCGCTGAAAATGCAGGCCCCGCAAAACGCCCTTGCGCGACTTGGATTGATTATCCTGAACGAAAACGGTATCGATTCCCGCATCCTGGAACTCACGCTTCTGGTACGTTTCAACGAAATATCCCCGCTCATCCCCGTAGATCGTGGGCGTTATGCAAAAGACGTCCTTTAAATACATTTCTTCAAAATGAAAATTCCCCATACAAACCCCTATTCTAACGTTGATTTACCATATAAAATCGTTCCGTAGCGAATTGCAGAAACCAGCTTCGGCTTTGCTCTTTCTCGCGGCAGGCTCTTAATTTTCGTTTGCGATCTGTTTCATCATCGCTTTCAGAGTGATTTCTTCGTCAGGTGACAGATAGCCAAACGACTTTTTTTTCACAAACGGGCTGCCCAGGAGCAGAAGCGACGACGGGTGTTCATATGGCGCTGTATTTTGCGTTCTTTCCATAAGCAGATCGGACTCAAGAAGAAAAACACCGTTATGAAATCCCCTGTTCGTAAAGAATGTGGTCATTTCTGTTTCTTCATGCTCGATTACATCATCGAGGCGCATGTGATATTCTACATGATCCCAGTACTCTTTGAAAACAGGGCTGCGAATTATTTTTTTCTCCATCACAAAGAAATAGGACTGGATATGTGCATCGATTATCGCTTTTCGCATTTCTGTACTTGCAGCACAGCGGCTTTTTGTGGATGGAGAACAAACGACAACGAACACCTATATAATATAGCCTTTCCAGCCTTTCTTCGCAATGCTTCCCAACCGCATACCTTTGTTAGGGTACTGCTTCTTCGTTCCTTTAGGGATGCGGGCCGGATTGGGGGTTGACAGATAGATTACGAGAGCATGGACCGATATTACCGACTGTCAGCGTCCGTAGCATCGCTTTTTCGATCCGCGGCAGGGAGCAGGTAATCATTTGAGCAACATAATAAAAACAGCCGCTAACAGCGATATGAAGCGGCCTTTGAGAAGGGCGTGATCTGGATTCACCGGATCGATCGACCGATTTTCGGATAGGGTACGCCTTGGACCGATTTCGCAGAGGCCGTAACGGCGCTCCTATTGCCCGCTATTTTTGAATATGCGCGATGTAGCTTTGGATGGCTTCCTGCCAGGGGCGCATTTCATCGCCAACCGTCAGGCGAAGCGCCATATGATCCAGCGCAGAATACTGCGGCCGCTTTGTCGGGCTCGGGTATTCGTCCGACCGGCAGGGACTGACTGTCGCATCGAGCCCTGCCAGACGGATAATCTCCGCCGCGAAATCATACCAGCTGCACTCGCCGTTTCCGGTGCAGTGGTAGATTCCAAATTCTTCCGTAGCCGCTATTTTCAGGATATGGTACGCCAGATCCGCCGCATTGGTGGGATTGCCGCGTTGATCGCTCACAACCTTCAGATCCGCCTGCATACCCGCTTTCTTCAGAATCGTTTGGACAAAGTTTTTGCCGGTGTATCCATAGAGCCATGCGGTGCGGATAAGGAACCATTTCCGGCAAAATTCCCGTACATACTGCTCACCGGCCAGTTTGGTTTTTCCGTATACGCTTGCGGGTTCGGGCAAGTCGTATTCACGATAGGGATGGTCGCTGACGCCGGAGAACACATAGTCGGTGGAAAGATGGACCAGTTTCGATCCGCTTTTATCCGCGGCGATTGCGAGGTTCCGCGCGCCGATCGCGTTGACGCGGTATGCGTCGTCAGCATGGGTTTCGCACCCATCGACATTGGTATACGCGGCGCAGTTCAGGATCAGATCCGGCGAGCACTGTTCCACGATTTGGACCGTTCCGTCGAGATTGGTGATGTCGATCTGCGGGACGTCCAGCTTCGTCAGCGTCGCGTTTGCATAGAGTTTCGGGATCGATCCCAGCTCGGACTCTCCCGAGGACAGCTGTTCGCAGAGCTCCGTTCCCAGTTGTCCGTTACAACCGACGACTAAAATCTTCATCAGTAACGGATCCTCCCTTCGGCGACTCTTCTGAGGTGTTCTCCATACGGCGACTTGCCGTATCGCGTCGCGGATTCCAAAAGCAGATCGCTGTCGATCCATCCGTTGATGAATGCGATTTCTTCCGGCGCGGAAATTTTAATGCCCTGTCGCTTTTCGATCATCTGCACAAAGTTCGCCGCATCCAGCAGACTGTCGATCGTTCCGGTATCCAACCAGGCAAAGCCGCGCCCGAGTACCTGCGCCTGAAGCGTTCCGTCCTGCAAATAGAAGTCGTTGAGCGTTGTGATTTCGAGTTCGCCGCGGCTGGAAGGGGTTACCTTCTTTGCAAATTCCACAACCCGGCGATCATAGAAATACAGTCCGGTGATCGCGTAGTTGGACTTTGGCTGCGCGGGTTTTTCCTCCACGGAAAGAACTTTTCCCGTTTCATTCAGTTCCAGCACGCCAAACCGCTTCGGGTCGTTGACATAATAGCCGAATATCGTCGCTTTACCGTTTTTCGCGCTTTGCGTGGCGGCCTGAAGGAGACTCCGGAATCCATTGCCATAGAAAATATTATCTCCGAGCACCATTGCGCAGCAATCGCCGTCAATGAATTCTTCCCCAAGCAAAAACGCCTGTGCCAATCCGTCCGGAGAGGGCTGTTCCTTATAGGAGAAATGAACACCGAACTGGCTGCCGTCGCCAAGCAGCTTCCGAAAATTCGGCAGATCGGTTGGGGTTGAAATCACGAGAATATCCTGAATCCCGGCAAGCATCAGGGTGGAGAGCGGATAATAGATCATTGGCTTGTCGAACACAGGAAGCAGTTGCTTGCTGCTGATCATTGTCAGCGGGTAGAGCCGTGTTCCCGCGCCGCCCGCCAGAATAATTCCTTTCAAATGACGTGCCTCCTTACGGTTGTTATCATGCGTAAAAAAACTGTCCGAGTACGCGTAAGACCCCGTGCTTAAAGGTTTTAAGACGAAGCATCGCAAGAATGCGTCCGCACTTCCTTTTGCGGGGGATCGCACAAAAATCTTCGAGCAATTTCTTTTGGTCTGCGGATAGCCGGCCGGAGTAGATTCGCAGGAACTCTTCGGCTTGCCGGTAAATCCGATTAAAGGATTCCTTGGCCTTTTGCCGGTTTGCGACATAAGACGAAATATACGCCGATGTGGTTGGATCGACTGCGCCGACCACATTTTCCCGGTGCTGACGATAGAATACGGTTTGCTCGTTCTCCAGCGGGAGGATGGTTGCGAAGGCGGAAGCAACCAGCATCAGCCACCAGTCGTGCATGACGCAATCTTTCGGCAGCTCGTTCAGAAGGGTGCGAAAGGACCGGTTGAACAGAACGGTGCATCCGGTTAACGTGTTCTGCACGAGAATTCGATTCATTTCCGTGTGCTGGTAGTTCAGCCTGGACATGGCCCGAAACGACGGATGCAGCACCTGCAGATCCTCGCCGACAACGCACAGATCCGTAAAAACAAGGATCGGTTCGTGATTTCCATAGCGGTGCTCGGCTTCTTGCATTGCTTTTCGCGTGGTTTCGATTTTGTCCGGACGCCATACGTCGTCCTGATCGCAGAGCATGAGATAATCCGCGTCGTGATTTGCAATCAGATTCAGAAAATTCCATTTTGCGGCGCCGCTGTTGACCGCGTTTTGGCTGACTTTGATCTTCTCGGGGTAACGGGCGGCATAATCGCAAAGAAGAGCGTACGTTCCGTCGGTCGAGCGGTCGTCCTGCGCAAAAATAACGAAATCCTGCTCCGTTTGATTCAGCAGGGAGTCCAGCTGTTCGGCAAGATACGTTTCGCCGTTATAGCTTGCCAGTAAGATATGGATCATACAACACCTTCGTATCTTTGCGCTTTATGGCTTGAAATCGCTGATGGATCCGTCCGCAGCCGCTGCCCGCCACCTTGGCTGCGCACAGAAAACAGAAACGCAGGCATTGTCCAAAGGCTCTGCGTTTCAAAAGTTTTGCAAGCACGTAGTTTACAAAACGCAATCCTTCGCCGCTGGATTTAACGTTATCCAGCGCAGCGCGGTGCATTTCGAGGAACCGGCCGATTTTTAAATTACGCTGGAACTCCTGCCGAAAGGTGTATTCGTGGGAATGCAGTACGATTGCCTCCGCGCAGTAAGCGATTCGATAACCGGAATGCAGGAATTTCGCGGCGATGAGCATATCCTCGTTTGTTGGGATGGGATGGTCGAACCCACCCACCTCCGTGAAAGCGTCCCGGCGATAGCCGGAACAAACGTCCGAAAGGAAAAACGCCTTGATCCCCATACGAGGAATATCGCTTCTATCCCGAAGGAAACTGACGCCCGGATAATTGAACTCTCGCACATACCGCTCATACAACGGCGCATCGTCGCGCGCGACCTGCCTTCCGCAGGCGCAAGCGACACCGTCTTGACAAACGGCGTTCACCATGTGCTCGATATAATCCGTATTTGAAAGGATCGCGTCCTGCGTTAGGAAAAGGACGATATCACCCTGCGTCATTGCGAAAGCCTGATTCCGCGTTGCGCCATGATCAAAATCTTCCAGCCGTATGGATACCACTTTCACGTTGGGGAAGGACTGCGCAATTCGAACGGTCCGGTCTTCCGACGCGGAATCGATCAGCAGGATTTCGCAGGGCTGATAGGTCTGGGAAGCGATTGTTTCCAGCAGGCGACCGATCCAGTGCTCCGCATTACGGGTCGGCAGAATAACCGATACGCTTGGGTTATCGGCCGTACGGTGATATGAAAGGGCATTCATCATTTCTGCATAATTCCTCTCGTACGAATCATGCGGATCACTTCTAATCCATTCGGGATTATTTACATATATTTATACGCTATGGTTCATTTAACAATATCCCGATATGCATTGTCAACAGAAACCACAATGGTTTTTCGAATAGCTTCGCGGGAAACCTTCGAAACATTCGTGATCACACCGCCATTCCGTCTGGAAGAGCCGGCAAACGAAAAAAGCCCGTTTGGGCTTTTCAAGTGCACAAATATCGTTAATACATCTTCTTTTTTGCAAAGAAGATCGCAACGCCGATGGAAAGCGCCAGCGAGATCAGGACGATGGCCAGGAAACCGAACGGACTGCCCGAAAGCGGCATTCCGCTGGGGTTGACGTTCATCCCATACGCACCGAATATGATGGCCGGAACGGACAGGACGATGGTTACCACGGCGAGGAATTTCATGACGATGTTGAGGTTGTTGGAGATGACGGAGGCGAACGCGTCCATCATTCCGCTCAGAATTCCGCTGTAGATATTCGCCATTTCGATGGCCTGCCGGTTTTCGACGATGACGTCTTCGAGCAGATCTTCGTCTTCCGGATATTTCTTGATACGGTCGGTCTTGAGGAGCTTTTCGAGCACAACCTCGTTGGAGCGCAGCGAGGTGGTGAAGTAAACGAGGCTCTTCTCCAGTTCAAGCAACTCGATCAGTTCGCGGTTCTGCGTGGATCCGTGCAGCTTCTGTTCGATTTTGTCGCTGACCTTGTTGATGATGCGCAGGTACTGCAGGTATTGGGAAGCATTACGATACAGGATCTGCAGGACGAAGCGCGTGCGCATATAGGTGCGCAGTTCGTTTACGTGCTTTTGCTTCATAGCAAAAAGCACGGGGGTATCCTCCAGACAGACGGTAACGATCGCGTCCTTGGCGAGGATGATGCCGAGCGGCTCCGTGGTGTAAACGTCCTTGCCGTTATTTTTCTCCACCGCGGGGATGTCGACGAGAATGAGTGTGTAGTTCTCTTCGGTTTCAATACGGGAGCGTTCCTCTTCGTCCAGCGCGGCGCGCAGGTCGTCCGGGTCGATCTGGTAGAGTTCGGCGACCTCCGCAAGCTCCTTTTCCGTTGGCTTGACGAGCGAGACCCAGCAGTCCTTTTCGGGCGCGTCGATCTGCCGCATTTCCGCCTCGAAGGTTTTGAAGATCTTCTTCATGGCAGTGTACTCCTTTCGCTTTACCGCGCGCGGCAAGAAAGCGAAGCTTCCCGAACGCGCGCTTCGATTGTCTGATTCTGTCTACTTCGTTCGGGAACGGTATCCACCGTCCAATCACACTCCTTTCTTTGAGTTCGTCTTATTATAGAGCGAGAGTGCGCAGAGGAAAAGACGTAATAACGAAACATTTTCAACAATTTCCGCTGAAAAAAGTGAAATTTCGGCAATTTCGGGAGATTGACGCCCGGGACGACGAAAAACGGCAGAAAATGGCTGTTATATCGTCATCGCGGCGATCTTTGACAAAGCGGGCACAGCGTGTTACCATAACGTCGCAAAGCCGGATATGGCGCAACGGACGGGGAGATTCCCCGCATGCAGCGCCCGGGCACGATGGGAGCAAACGTATGAAACAGGAGCGCGCGTTTTCGCGCCTGACCGTCACGAAAAAGGCTGAAACGGCCATAAAAGCAGGACACCCGTGGGTGTACGACGCCGAGGTGAGCGGCGATTGGGAAACGCCGGAGAATGGCGCGCTGGTCGATTGCTTTTCCGATAAGGGATCGTACCTCGGAACGGGGCTTCTAAGCAAGCACAGCAAAATTCGAATCCGGCTTTTGTCGAACAACGCGAACGAGAAATTCGACGAAGCGTTCTTTGCGCGCCGTCTGCGCTATGCGCTGGACTATCGCAAAACCGTTATGGGCGAGGACTACGGCTGCTGCCGCCTGATCTTCGGCGAGGCGGACGGCCTGCCGGGGCTTACGATCGACCGTTATCACGACGTGCTGGTCAGTCAGGTGCTTTCCTACGGCGTGGAACTGCGAAAGGACATGCTCTACCGCCTGCTCGTTTCGCTGCTGGGCGAGGACGGCGTGCAGGTGCGCGGCATCTTCGAACGCAACGAGGTTTCCATCCGCGAACTGGAAGGCCTGCCGCTCGAAAAGGGCTGGTATCGCGCTTCGTTTCTGCCGGAGCCGCCAAGCCCGCTCATCGAAATCGTCGAGAATGGGATCCGATATTCCGTGGATGTGGAGAACGGCCAGAAGACCGGGTACTTCCTCGATCAGAAGTATAATCGCGCAGCCGCCGCGAAGATCGCGCGCGGCAAACGCGTGCTGGATTGCTTTACCCATACGGGGTCGTTTGCGCTCAACGCGGCCAAAGCGGGCGCGGCCCACGTGACCGCCGTGGACGTTTCCCAGGCGGCGATCGATCTGGCGCGCGAAAACGCGGAACGGAACGGTCTGACCGAGCGGATGGATTTTTTAGTGGCGGATGTTTTCGATCTGCTGCCGAAGCTGATGGAACAGCGCGCGCCCTACGATATGATCATTCTTGACCCGCCGGCGTTTACCAAGAGCCGGAAAACGATCGCGGGAGCGGAACGCGGGTATAAGGCGATCAACAGCAACGCCATGAAGCTTCTGCCTCGCGGGGGATATCTTGCGACCTGTTCCTGTTCGCATTTCATGCCGGAGGAGCTCTTTGAAAAGATGCTGCTCTCGTCGGCGCGGGAAGCGGGCGTTTCGCTTAAGCTGATTGAAACGCGTAAGCAGGCGCCGGACCACCCGATCCTGATGACGGTGCCCGAAACGGATTACCTGAAGTTCTATCTTTTCCAGCTCGTGTAGGCGCGGGTAATTTACAACCGAAAGAACGAAAAAGCCCTTTCCGCCGGAAGACGGAAAGGGCCTGTTTTATGTCGCCTGGAGAAGGCATTGGAACGATTTACTTCTCCACACGGAACCGATAGACCGTCTCCGAGGAGAAGACCTCGCCCGCGCGAAGCACGATGCTCGGAAACTGCGGGTGCTCCATTGCGTTTGCAAAGTGCTGCGTTTCCAGGCAAAAAGCGGGCCGATCGCCATAGCGGACGCCACCCTTGCCGGTCATATGCGAAAAGTCCGTGGGCGTAAAGAGCTGAACGCCCGGCTGGTCGGTGTAGACGTCCATCGCGACGCCGCCCGCGGGGTCGATTGCCGTGGCGATGCGCTCCACGCCGCCCTTATGGTGATTGAGAGCAAAGTTATGGTCAAAGCCGCCGGCAAAATTCATACCGTGCGACTTTGCGTCCAGATCGCGACCGATGGGTTTCGGATGGGTAAAGTCGAGCGGGGTTCCGAAGACGGACGCGATTTCGCCCGTTGGTACGATGGTTTCGTCAAAAGGCGTAAAGCGGTCCGCGTCGATGGAGAGCAACTGATCGCGGATGGTGCCGGCGCCCTGCCCCGCAAGGTTGAAATATGCGTGATTCGTGAGGTTCTGAATCGTGTCCGCATCGGTGTTGACGAGATACTGGATCGAAAGGGCGTTGTCTTCCGAAAGGGAGAATACAACCGCCACGGAGAGCGCGCCGGGAAAGTTTTCGTCCCCATCCGGGCTGGTCAGCGTAAAAATGACGCTGTCGCCGTCCGATTCCGCTTTCCAGAGCTTTTTATCAAATCCTACGTTGCCGCCGTGCAGGCAGTTGCCGTTCAGATTTGCCGCAAGCCGGTATTCTCTGCCGTTTAGGGTAAAGCGGGCGCCCTTAATGCGGTTTGCCACGCGGCCGACCGTCGCGCCGAGGAACATGGTGTGCTTTTGGTATTCTTCCAGCGTGTCGTAACCGAGGACGACGTCCACGAGCTCGCCTTTGCGGTTGGGTACGAACATGGCCTGCCACGTCGCGCCGTAATCGAGAAGGCACGCCCGCGCGCCCGAAACGTTGGTAATAGTGTAACGAAGCACCGGTTCCCCGGAAGGGAGCTTGCCGAATTCGGAAACGGAAACGCTCATGTTAACTAAACCTCCAAACTATGATGCGAAGTGACGAAAGATGCGTCCCGATCACGCAAAGGACGATGGAATTCCTTATTAGTATAGTACAGTCCGGGTCGGGAGAAAAGGTCCGCCGCCGAATTAAGCGAATTCAGCGAAGCAGAAACCGCATTCACAAGCCAGGTGTTTTCTGCTACACTATCGCCATGGAACAGGGCAGGGAAACGGTACGGAGCGTGCCGGTGGCCGCGAAATTGCGCGGCGGACGAAACAAACAAAACGATGCGATCGATACGAAACATATCGACGTGCTGGATGGCATCCGCGCGCTGGCGGTACTTGGCGTGCTTTGGTTTCATTTCTGGCAGCAGAACTGGATCATGCCGTACTTCAATCTTCCGTTTTTGAGTAAAATCGGACTGTCTTCCTCGGTCAGTCTGGATTTCTTGCCCCGCGCGGGCTTTCTTTTCGTGGACTGGCTGCTGTTTCTTTCCGCGTTCTGCCTGTTTCTGCCTTATGCGCGCGCCGCTTTGGACGGATTGGCGCTGCCGGACGTTCCATTGTTTTACCGTAAGCGGGTCGCGCGTATCGTTCCGAGTTACTACGCGAGCGTGCTGCTGATCGTTTTCCTGGTTTCGATTCCTTCCGGCGCGTATTCCTCCGTTCGCGCATGCCTTCGGGACCTGATTCCGACGCTCACGTTTACGCAAACGCTGTTTCCGGATATTCTGATCGGAACGAAAATCAACGGCGTTCTCTGGACGGCGGCCATCGAAATGCAGTTCTATCTGTTTTTTCCCTATCTTGCTGGGGCATTCGCGAGAAAGCCGGGGTGGACATACCTGGGTATGCTCGGTTTGTCACTGCTCTACCTTTGGGGGTTTGCGCTGAAGAATCCGGATTCGATCCGGGTCACACTGAATCAGCTGCCCGCGTTCTTCGGCGTGTTTGCCAACGGAATGGCGTTTGCGTATTTCTTTACGCTGCTGGGCAAGCACGTGAAGCGCAGCCCGGAGCTTTCGGCGCTCGCGCTGGCCGGCCTTCTTGTGGGATTTCTGCTGCTCTTTGGCATGATGCGGGAGGCCCCTTCCGTCAGTCCCGTGCAACTCTGGCAGGCGAAGCATCGTTTTCGCCTTTCACTGGTGTTTGCGCTGATCACCGTTTCGGCGGCTCTTACGTTTTCCGGGGTGCGATGGCTTTTTTCCAACCGGCTGATGCGGTTTTTTGCGGCAATTTCCTATAACGTGTATATCTGGCATCAATGGATCGCGGTCAAGTTCAAGGACTGGCGCATTCCTTACTGGACGGGGGAGAAGCCGCCGAATATGACGGGCGACGCCGCTTGGCAGTGGCGCTATACCGTTTTGATTCTTCTGGCAACGCTGATAGCTGCGGTGCTTGCGACCTATTGTTTGGAACGTCCGCTGGCAAAGCGGATTCTGCGCGGCAAACCGAAGAAACGGGAGCCGATGATCCGGCTGACCGAGGAAGAACCGGGGGAAAACAGCAATCCTCCGTATGATAAGGAACTGTAAAGGCAAATGAAATACACCTACTCGCCCAAGGGCGTATGCTCCAGTAAAATCGAGTTTGAGCTGACAAACGGGAAGATCCGCAATCTTGTATTTACGGCGGGATGCAACGGAAACCTCAAGGCGATTGCCAAGCTTGTGGAAGGCATGGACGCGGAGCGCGTCGCATCACTCCTGGAGGGCAATGTCTGCGGATATAAAAACACATCCTGCGCAGACCAGCTTGCGCGGGCGATTCGGCAGGCACAGGCTCGCTCATGAGGGGATAAACTGCAACATTTCGGGGAAGCCTCTTTTTTGGACAGGGTATTCTAGCAATAGCGGAGCGGTATTTTAAGCAGACCGTGTACGCCGGAAAATATTATGAAAAAAAGGAAGGGACCGAATATGAAGCGATGGATTCTGATTTTCCTGTGTCTCCTCTTTACATTTGGGTTCGCCTGCGCCCCCGCGGCGAATACGGCAGCCGAGCCTGCGCAAACGGAAGCGGCTGCGACCGAAGTGCCGGCAACCGGGCCGACCGCCGAACCCACGCCGGAACCGCTCGGAATGGCGCCGATCGACCTGCTGGGAAAAGGTTACAACCCGTTTATCGACGTTTCGTTCCCGGAAGGATATACGGTTTACGGTGCGTTGTATAGTAGCGCCGAACCTGGCAAAGGGATCAAGGACTCCTATATCCTTTACATGACCGCAGCGGGAGATCCGGGCCAGATTGTAAAAACAATCGCGAAGACGCTGGGCATTACGGACGAAACGCGGCTTGCGGCTTACGCGGAATCGCTGGAGAAGGACAATTTCGTTCAGATCGACGGAACATTTGCGGGCAGCCCGGCAAACGCTGGCATGAAGAAGACAAGCGCCGGGATGGATTTTGATCAGTGCACAGAGGTAGACGGCTGCCGGGTGGAAATTGGAGTTGAACTGGGCAGCGGGCAGATTGAGAAATATCGGACATTGGCGCTTGCCAACTACAGCACGGCGATGCTTGGCGATCTGGCCGCGCAGCTAAGCGGGGATACGGTCCTGCGGGACAAACTCTCCATTTATGTCAATACGCAAAAACCGGATAAAACCATCATTTATGTTTCACACGCGGTAACGGATGCGGCTGCGCTCATGGCCGGGATGGAAGGAACCCTGAAGACAATGTGGGTAGATGAAGCGACCGCGAGTCTGGGAATTGAGTACGCAATGCAGCGGGCGAAGTACTCGTTTGATACGGCGAACAACGTTGTGCGCGTCGAATTTTCACCGAACGACAACAGCGCTCCTGCCGGCGAATTTAAAAAATCTGCGGTATCGTTCACAGGCCTCGGGTTTACCAGCTTTCCGGGCGACGGACTCTGCATCTATAAGGAAGATCAGAATCATCTCGAAATTGCGATTGCCAAGCCGGGCTGGGGACACAACGAAGACTGGAACTTCGAGTTCCTGGGCGAGTCAAACGGATGTTCCCTCGGCATGTGGTATACCGAGGCGACGGGCTTGTTTCATATCTCGGTCAACAAAGGCAACGACGGGGCGACTGCGGAATATGTCGTTGCGGAAGGTGCGTTTGCGCCGGACGTGTATCCGGACGAAGAGACCCAGAAACGCATGTTCAGCGAAGCCGCCGGCATCACGGAGGGCGACTATCGGATGGCAGTGTATGCGCTCCTGGATCAGGCGATTCAGCAGCGCTTCGGTATGACCTGGCAGGAGCTTTACGCGCTGCCGATCTGGTGAGGCGCAAAACATTCCGTCTTGGGACGCCGTGTTCGCTTGACATGCCGTCCGGCGAAATGATATTGTGAAAGTCAAGCAAAAAGGATTCGTTACGCGGGGGGACTTTGAAAGACACCCCGATCAAGTATGGTAAGGAGGATCCAGCACATGATCATTATTGCCGGTGCAACGGGCTATATCGGGAAATATCTTTCTGTGGAAATGACGAAGAGGGGACGGCAGGTGCTCGCGCTCGGGCGAAACAAGCAGTCCGCCGATTTTTTGCGTTCCCAGGGCGTGCCGTTCATGGAATTCGATCTGCTCAACGACGCGGATTATGAAAAGCTGCCGACCGAGAACGTGGAAGCAATTGTAAACCTTGCGGTCGCTCTGCCGGAGCACGAGCTGCCTTTGCAGACGTTTTTCGACGTGAACATGATGGGCAACTATAAGTTGCTGGAGTTCGCGCGAAAAAATGGAATCAACCGGTTCGTCATGATGAGCTCCCATAAGGTTTACTGGGATATTACGCGCGATACGCCGATCACCGAAGAGGATCTGCCCTGCTTTATCGGGCCGCACTCGCCTTATATCATCAGCAAGATCGCCGCGGAGAATTTCATGCAGTGGTATGGCAAGGATTATGGGATGGATACCATCGTGCTTCGCCTGACCGGTGTGCATGGCTTCGGCGCCTTGATGGGATATCTCGAAAACGACGGCAGCTATACGCGCACCGCCATCGAGGTGTTCATTGAACAGGCGCTCAAGGGAGAACCCATCGAGGTCTGGGGCGACACGAACATCAAGCGCGACCATGTGTACATCAAGGACGTGCTCGGCGCGATCGAAGCTTCTGTGGATGCGCCCAAAGGCACGAAAGGCATCTACAACTGCGCAAGCGGCATTGCTCATAGCCAGCTCGAGGATGCACAGGCGGTCGCCAGAGCGTTTGCAACCGAAAAGGGCGTGAGTAAAATTGTTCTGCGGCCGGACAAGCCGAGCCTCCGGCGCGGCTACACCTACAGCATTGAAAAGCTCAAACGGGACATGAACTGGACGCCGAAGTACGCCGATCTTGATGTGCTCTTTGCCGACTATCGCAAGGAGTGGGAAGCGCGGCGCTACAAGAGCCATCACTTCATCAAACCAGAAGACCGTCCGGTAAGCTTCGGTTAAGTGTGAATGAAACCCGGTTCCTGACGGAATCGGGTTTCTGAATACAAGCCGGAAGACCGTCCCGTCAGTTTCGTTTAATTTAGCAAAAAGAGCGGCTCCATCCGGAGTCGCTCTTTGTATTTATTTCTGATACCCTTCATCATTCCGAAGGAATGGTAAAAAAAACTATTTCTGTTCTTCTTTCCAGCCCCAAGATACCTTTCATCATTCCCAACGGAATGGTGAAAAACTATTTCTGCTCTTCTTTCCAGCCCCAAATATAGTAAGGCGCCTTGTCGCCGGTGTTGAACAGCAGGTCGAGCACGCTCACGCCATGCGTGAACGGCTGGAATAATTGCCGGTATTCAGGGTATTCGTACGTCATGTACCGAACGCCGATTCCCGCCGCGTCGAACAGCTCCTGATTCATGTATTCCGCCGCCTTCGGCCCGTTGATGAGCTGGTCGCAGCCGATGGCCTGACAGAGCTGAATGATCTTTTCGCCTTCCTTGCTGCCGGTGAAGCCATAATCCGACGAGCGCGTGAACTCCACCTGAATCCCCAGCGCCTCGCAGAGCTTCTTCGTGGTGTAAATATCCAGCTCGGCAAGGTTCGTCCATTCGTGATTCAGATAGAAATCTTCGAGCAGGTAGGCGTACTGTTTATAAAAAGGCGCTTTGGCGTAGGTGAGCGAAAGCGTTTTATAGTGCTTCTTTTGCCAGCCTTCGTTGGGGTTGATCTCGGTTTCGCAGATGTTCTGCGTGCGCCGGTCCTTGGTCAGCACCGGTACGGTCAGCCAGACGGGGCCGTTCGCGGTCGGAATGTTGTTGCGGCTTTGCCAGTTTTTTGAAACGAACTGCACGTCGTCGTAAAACATGAACACGTCCGACTGGTGGATCATGTCAAAAAGACCCTTCCAGGGAAGATAGAACGGCTGCATCATCGATACGGTTTTCATAGAAAAAGAGATTCCTTTCAGACGGCAAAGCGCGTTGCGTCATGCTTCGCCACGCTTATGGTTTCGAGGCTCGGCGACCCTTCAGGTTTGCGGGAATAGCCGGCCTTTGCAGTTTCGTTTCATTCTACTTCCAAGGCCGGTTTGTGTCAACGCTCACAAACTGGACAAAATATAACCGGTTGGGTATAATCCTTAGCGTATACCTTTATGAATAGACAACTCGACTGCGAGCGTTCGAGGACAGTTTGAACGCGGAAACGGAGAACTCAACGGAATGACGAAATTCTGCGAAAATACCAACGATAAAACGCTGGTCAGCCTGGTAATTGCCTGCTATCGGAGCGAAAAGACCGTGCGTTCGGTCATCGACGAGATCGAGCAGGTGTTTTCCGGTTCGAAGCAATACGATTATGAGCTGTTCCTGGTCAACGACTGCTCGCCGGACAACGTCTGGCCCGTGCTCAAGGACGCGGCGGATCGAAACGAGCGAATCACCGCCGTATCGCTCGCGAAAAATATGGGCAGGCTGCCCGCGCTGATGGCTGGGTTTCGCATGTCCAAAGGGGACATCGTGGTCATCCTGGACGACGACGGGCAGTGCCCAATGGACTGCGTGTTCGATCTGATTGCGCCCATTACGGGGCCGAGCGATTACGACGTGGCCACCGCGGCGTACCCGGTGAAGAAACAAAGCTGGTTTAAGAACTTCGGCAGCAAGGTGAACGAGCACATGACGAACATGATTCTCGATAAACCGAAGGAGATTCGTTTCAACAATTTCACCGCTATGCGGCGATTCGTAATCGACGAAATCCTGCGTTACGAAAACCCGTATCCGTATCTGACGGGGCTGCTGCTGCGCACCACGCACCGCATCGCCTGCGTGCCCATGGAAGAGCGCGAACGCCTCTACGGAAAGACGACCTATACGTTTAAAAAACTCATTACGCTCTGGATGAACGGCTTTACGGCGTTTTCGGTCAAGCCGCTGCGGCTCGCGACCGTAGTCGGCTGCATTACCGCCGTCGCGGGCTTTCTGTGGGGACTTGTGATCGTGATTCAGAAGATCGCGAATCCCGGCGAGATCCTCGCGGGCTATTCCTCGCTTATGGCGGTGGTGCTGCTCATCGGCGGCATGCTGATGCTCATGCTCGGCATGGTCGGCGAATACATCGGCCGCATCTACATCAGCATCAATCGTTCGCCGCAGTATGTGGTGCGCGAGGTCTACTGCGGAAAGATGCCGGTCGGCGGGCGGGAGGACGCGTAATGGAACAGAGGATCGAAACGGCGCTGCAGCCGCAAAAACGCGCGAGCTGGAAGCTGATCCTGCTGCTTCAGCTTGCGATCGTGCTCTTTGCGGGATGCACGCTGCTGATGAAGGTCGCCGCGCAGTACGACATGTTCAGCTGGAACTGGATCCTGCTCTACGGGCTGGGAGTGCTGATCCTCGCGGGGTATGCGCTGATCTGGCAGCAGTTTTTAAAGCGCATGCCGCTTGTCACCGTGTACGCCAACCGCGCGACGGCGATGTTCTGGAGCATGATCTTCGGCTATTTTCTTTTTCACGAAACGATCCGCTGGAACATGATCGTCGGCGTTTTGATCATCTTCTGCGGGATTTATCTGGTGGTGACGAGCGATGGAGAGTAATTTCGGTTTCAACATGGCGATCATGGTCTTTGGCGTCATCATTGCCGCACTCAGCCAGATCCTTCTCAAAAAAGCGGCAATGAAGCACTACGATTCATGGATCGGCCAGTATCTTAACGCACCGGTGATTCTCGCCTATTTCATCTTTTTCATTTCGTCGTTCTGCTCGGTCGTTGCGCTCAAGGTGCTGCCGCTGTCCCTTATGCCGGTTTGGAACGCAAGCTCCTATTTCTTCGTAACGCTGTTTGCCTACCTGTTTATGAAGGAGAAGCCGAACCGGAGAAAGCTTCTCGGGCTTTCGGTGCTGCTTGTCGGTATCGTGGTTTTTTCACTTTCGCTGTAATCGGAGACGGGAAGACCGGGATATGAAATTCCGGGGAGAGACGTTTGAACAAAAATTGGTCGGGACGCTTTGGCCAAAGCCCGGCATAAAAAAGGAAAATTCGGAAGGGAAACGCTTGGATGATGAAACGGATCGGGGAAACGATAAAAAGATGGTATGGAAACGACCGCGCTCGCTGGTTGTTTTCGCTTGTCTGCGCGCTGCTTATTATCGGCATCGCCAGCCGTCTTTCTACGCTTACGTTTTACGATAACGACGATCTCAACATCGCTTGGGCTCTCGCGGGATACCGCAGCGGTGCCCCGTCGTTCGCGCACCCCTTCATCAATTGCCTGATGGCGATTTTCACCAGCGCGCTCTATACGGTATTGCCGCAGTTGCCCTGGTGGCTGATTCTGCAGTTGCTGGCGAGCGTTGCGGGAATGACGGCAGTGTTTGCCGCGATTCTGAAAATCGGAAACAAACACGGCGTGCCGTTACTGTTTGCGTTCGCGCTGATGGGCGCGCTCGGGGCGGGGTTGTTCTATTACGGCATCGTGCTCGTTACCTTCACGCTCAGTGCCGCTGCGGCAGGCGCGGGAGCTGTCGCACTGGCGCTGGCAGCGGACGCGGCAGACGAGAAAAAGACGCGACGCGGATACCTCATCGGGTCCGCCGTGCTTCTGGCGGTATCGCTGCTCGTGCGGAATTCCTCCGGCCTCGCGGCCGCGTGCTTCGCGGTGGGTGCGCTGGTTTATCGCGCGGCGGAGAGCAAAGTAAACGGCGAGCACGCGTTTGCAAAACAGCTGCTCCTGTTCTTTGCGGTGTCGGTCGCGTTGACGTCCGTTCTGGTCGGGATCAACGCTTACGGACGGGAAGCGCAAAATCCCGAAGGATTTGTCGCTTACGACGAAGCGCGTTCGGCCTATATGGACTATCCGCACGATACCTATGCCGCCAACCCGGCGCTCTACGAAAAAGCGGGGTGGGACGAGACGCTTTCCGCGCTGACGTCGAATTGGTTCTATATGGATGAGCGCGTGACTACGGACGCGTTCCGGACGATTACGGACGGTTCCGCGTTTGCAGGAGAAAGCCGCCTGAAAAATCTGGCAAGCGGCGTTGCGGGCTTTCGTGCGTTCTTTCAGCTCTATCCGCTCGCGATCCATTATGGCGTACTTGCGCTGGCGGCGTATGCCACGGTTCTGGTCCTGTTCCTGACGAATCGAAAGCGCTGGACGGTACTGGTTGGCGCGGGTGCGTTTCTGCTCGGCACGCTTGTTTTAATCTCTTATCTGATCTCGACCGGACGCGTGAACCTGCGTGTCTGGATGACGGTCTGCATCCTTTCCGGCGCGAGCGGATGGCTCTGCGCCCTGCGTTTGATGAAACCGGCGGCGGAAACGGAGAGGAAGTCTCTGCGGTTCGTCCGCCTTGCGGCGCTGGGGCTTGCGCTGCTGGTTTCACTGGGGTTTGGTTACAAGGTGTTCCGCACGGTGATCAGCTACGAAAGCGAAACGCCGGGCATGCTTTCCCGTGCGCAGGCGGTGGTTTCCTACGCGCAGGAGCATCCAAAAAACGTGTATATCCGGGATGTTTATGCCGCGAATAACGTGGACGCACTGAGCGTTTACGCGGACGATCCGCCGGTGAATCTCATCGATTGGGGCGGATGCGATATGAATACCGTAACGCGGATGCGCCAGCTTGAGGTGAACGGGCTGGAAAGCATCTTTGCAAAGGATCTCTTCCGGCTGGAAAACGTGTATTACGTGACCGATACCGAAGGAACCTGCCTGCCGCTTTTTGCAGAGTATATGCAGACGCACTGCGGCGCTTCGGGATATGAAATTACCGATACGATCGTGGACAGCGTCGCTGTGGTCCACTTTACATTCGAGGGCGCGCAATGACGAGAGGCGTTCATAAACCGGGATGGCTGGCAAGGATTGCCGCGACGAAATCCGGCAGGATGCAGCTCAGCGCATGCCTGACACTGCTGCTCGTCGGCTTGAGCGCCGCACTGCTGCCCATCACGTTTTTAACGAACGACGACGCGAGCATCATGTATACGTTCGCGGGATATTATACGGGCGAACCGTATCCTGTGCACGGGTTCGTTAACCTGCCGCTCGGATACATTACGAGTTTGCTGTACATGGTGTTGCCGCAGGTACCGTGGTGGCCGGTGCTGCAGCTTTTCAGCGTTTCGATTTCGATCTGGGTCATTTTTTATACCATTTGGGATGTTGGCGCGGAAGGCGGCAGGCCCGCCTGGGCGATGCTGCTCGTCGATGCTTCTCTTTATGCCATGGTGCTGATCTACGCCGTGGCGAAGCTTTCCTTTACGCTTACGGCGTGCATGCTTGGCACGGCGGGCGTACTGCGGATCCTCTCTGTGGATTCAGGCGGGGACACGCCCCAGGAAATGACGATCTACGCTATGCTGGAAAGCCTCGCGCTGATGATTTTTTGTTTTCTGTTCCGTAACTCCACGGGATACTCGATGATCTGTTTCTGGGCGGCGGCGGTCGTCTACCAGGCGCTGAACGGGATTATCTGCCGGAAAGGAAGCGAGAGAAGGCGGGTATTGCTGCGCCTTGGTACGTTCGCCGTTTTTAGTTTTGCGGTCTTCGGCGCGTTGATCTGGCTCAACGAGTGGTCATATCAGCAGATGAATCCGACAGAGTATGCGGCGTTTGAGGACGCGCGCGGAAAATATCTGGATTTTCCGCACGTGACGTACGACGAGGATCCTGCATTCTTCGAATCCCTCGGATGGGACCGGGAAATCTACAATCTTGTGGAGAACAGCTGCTATATCGACCCGCATGTAACGGCGCAGAGCCTGAAGGCGATTCTGGCTTACGATACCGGCGACACGGCTTCCCCGGCGGGACAATTTCTTGAGGCAATGCGGTATGGGGAGGCGTTTTTCCGCGGCAGCGGGCCGGCGGAGTATCTGCTGGTCGCTCCGGTGCTTCTCGCGCTCTGGTCGGTTGTCTGTTTTTTCCGGAGTCGCAAGCGTGCTGTCGAACTCCTGATCGTGCTTGGCCTTTCGCTCGGTTCGTTTGGGCTGTGCTTCTATCTTTGTCTGGTACAGCGGCTTATCCTGCGCGCGTTTCAGGTGATCGGCATACCGGCCGCGGTTATGCTGCTGCTGCTCTGTCTGCGCATCAGCACGGGGAATCCCCCTCCGGAAAAACGCAGAACGGCCGTCCTGCGGGTCGCGCTGATCCTGCTGACCCTGTTTTCCGTGGGCTGGAGCGTTACGAAAAGCGCGATCTGGCTGCACCAGTATTACCCGCAGCAGCGCATGGCGGATATGCGGACCACAGAGCGTTACGCCATGGAGCACGAGGAGAACGTTTACGTATTTATGCCGACGTTCATTTTCAACAACGAGGCTTTCAAAACATATCCCGGCCAAAAACCGACCAACATGATGGACTGGGGCGATACCGGCATGTATTCCGGCTGGAAGACGCGTCAGCTGGAGCGAAACGGGATTGAAGCGTTCGTGCCGGAGATCTTTAAAAAGGATAACGTGTACCTGATGGGAACGCTGGAAGGCGGGGAACTGAAGGTTTTGATCGATTATCTGGTGAAAGACGCGGGTGCGAAGGGAATGGAGCGCGTGGATACGATCGGTACGGGCTACGCCGTTTTCAAGGTGGTGTATTGAGCATGGAAGCGCCAAAGAAAACCGCATACTCCAACGATGGGTATATCGTGGATCAGGCGCGGCTGACGGACGTCCGTTACGGCCTGTTTACGAGTAATATCAACGGTTGCGGATGGATCGCGGAGTTCAACTTTCTCCGAGCGCAGGGCCAAACGGTGAACGAGCAGGCGCTTGCGGACGATCTGATTCGGTATACGCTCTTTCGCGGATTGACGGGTACGGATCTCTTTCGGCTCAAACGCGCGATCCGGCGGCACGGGTACCCGACGAAACTGTTTTTCCGGTGGAATCAAAAGGCGCGCCTCCCGGAGGAAACGCGCGCGGGTGTGATCTATTACTGCCATAAGGATGGGTTTCATTTTGTGACCTTTTCGCGGCTGGAAGCGGTCGAACCGCCGGTCGACGCGGCAGGGGAGAAACGATTTCGGTTCTTCAACGGCATCGCGGGGAAAAGCAACCACTATGATACTCTGCGCGGTTTCTTGGCGAAGCACAATATCATTCCGTTCGCGCTGATTCTTGCGTGGCCGGGGAAGAAGGAAGATCCTGCGTCAGAAAATCCAGCAGCATCGGATTAAGAAGATCCGAGCTGCGCAGAACGAAGTCGTGGCTGCCTTGCGGGAACACCACCGTGAGGCAGTTTGTATTTTGGTCCCCCAGCGCGCGGACGGAAGACTTCGTTTCGCCCGTGTCGCCGCGCGCACACATGGCGAGCATCGGGATGGAGACACCGGGATAGTCCGGAAGGTCGCTCAGAGCAGTCCGCTTTTCGAAGAAGGCCAGGTAGGTTTCCAGCGGGATTTTCGCGCTGTATCCGACGAGACGCTCTGCCTGCTCTTCGGAAAAGTGCCAGTATTTCGCTTGCGCGCGCAGAAGTTTCGCGTTTTTCAGCGAGCGGTACGTCATCCGAGCCATAGAGACATAAAGCCGGACGCTGGCGGGAGAGGCGCAGAGCCAGGGACTGAGGAAAACGGCGCGTGAAAACAGAGCTTCGTGCCGCGAAACCAATTGTACGGCGAGTTCCGCACCGACGGAGTGCCCCATAAGACGCACCTTGCCTTTTTTGAGGGTCGCAATCCATGCCGCGAGTGCGTCGCAGGTCTGCCGCGGATCATAGGGTTCCTGCGCGGCTTCCCCCGCACCCGGCAGATGCGGAACGAGCACGTAAAACCACCGGGAAAGCGCCTGATATTGGTTTGCAAAAGTATCCAGAGCCGCAGCGCCGTGCAGCAGCACGAGGGTCGGGTTCGCTTCGTCGCCATATGCATCAAAAAACATGATTTCATCCCCTTTGAGATCGATTGGAATCGCGGTTGTCCGGGCCGCGAACCGGTCGGAAGAACGATCTAGACCCAGTATAACAGGTTTCCGCAAAGCAGGACAGAGAAAAGGCCCGGACGAATCAATCCGGGCCGATTGCTTGAAATTATTTGAAATTTGCGTCAGATCGTGATTTCCTGCGCCACGCGGTACATGTATTCGTCGAGGTCCTTCGTCATTTCCAGCGCTTCGTCGATGGGCATGGTCGTAATCTGCGAATTGCGGTAGCATACGATCAGGTTGCTGCCACCCGCGAGAAGTTCCTCCACCGCGCGGTGCCCCATGCGCGTCGCCATCACGCGGTCGCGCGCGGACGGACTACCACCGCGCTGTACGTGGCCGATGATCGTTACGCGGGTGTCCAGACCGAGCTCGTCCCGGCACCGCTGGGCGATTTCGTTGGTATTCCCCACGCCCTCGGCGACGATGATGAGGCGGTGATGCTTGCCGCGGTACTGACTCTCCCGAATGTGCTCGACCACGTCCGCCTGAAAATCGAACGGACGCTCCGGTATGATGATCGCCGTTGCGCCGACCGAGATGCCAACGTAAATTGCGAGATGCCCGGCATTGCGGCCCATGATCTCCACAACGCTGGTGCGCTGGTGGGATTGCATGGTGTCCGCGAGCTTGTCGATGGCCTCGATGGCAGTGTTCGCCGCGGTGTCGAACCCGATGGAATAATGCGAGCAGGCGATGTCGTTATCAATGGTACCCGGAATGCCGATGGTGTTGATGCCGTTCTTCGCGAGTTCCCGCGCGCCGCGGAAGGTGCCGTCCCCGCCGATGGCGATGACGCCGTCGATCCCGAGGTATTTACAGTTATTGACCGCTGCCGCAAGACCGGCTTCGGTTTTAAATTCTTCGCTTCGGGCGGTGTAGAGAATGGTGCCGCCGCGGGAAGTGATGCCGTTCACCGCGCGTGCGTCGAGCTCCACGACGTCGGAATGGATCAGGCCATTGTAACCGCGGTGGATGCCGATGGGGATCACATCGTGTAATACGCAGGTACGGACTGCGGCGCGGATGGCCGCGTTCATTCCCGGCGCGTCGCCGCCGCTCGTGAGAATGCCGATTCGACGAATTTTATTTGCCATTTGCTTATCCTTTCCTATTCACTCCGCCCGCGGTTAGGAGGGCAAGAAATATTCGCAGATTTTTTGGCAGTCTGCGCGCGGCCGGCGAATGCCGGACACGGCGATTGCGATCCGGGTAAAAATAAAAATTCCACCCCATTATTGAAAAACAGTATACTACTTGATGGGAGGGAAGACAAACTGACTTCGTTAGCCCGCAAAAATATATTTTTGGAAACGCAGGAAATAAAAACAAATCCTGCATTATAAAACAACACAATGTTGAATATAAAATGAAAAGTTGATTTGAAACTATGAATAATGGAAAAACAATCTTCGAAGCTGCAAGCGAAAATTCGAAAAAGCGAGGGAACAAACACCCGATATATTGGGAAAAATATATGATATCAAAAAAAAGACGGCGAAAATGCGAAAGATTCGGCACAGATTGTTCCGAAATTTATCGTTGTTGGAAACGCAGGAAAAATTTTGCAAGAAATACTGGACAAGACTTCATAATGACGCTACAATGTGTTTGTAATCCAAGGGTTTACATTTCAGCAATCACACATCAAGACACATAATACAAGGAGGTTTTATCACATGGGTAAGTACGACATCCCCGTAGACGAAATGGAAGCCAAACTCAGGCCGCCGACAATTGGTCTCAAACCTTATGAGCCCAAGGTCATCCCGCTGACCACCGGTGAGGACATGCTCGTTCGCGAAGCGTCGCGCGAAGAGATCGAAATGGTTCTGGACGGCATCAAAGTGCTGCTCGACCACCAGAAGGATTTCTACGACATCGTTTCCGCTCGTATCGTTGCGGAACTCCTCGGCATGCTGCGCTATCGCGTGCAGGACGAATATCTCCTGCTCGGCTGCGTGGACGGCGAGATCGCCGGCATCGTCAACGGCCGCATGGTCGACAAGAAGATCGGCATGAGCTACCACACCATGACGCTCAAGCGCGGCGCCCGCGTCGGCGCGCAGCTGTTTGCCGCCAAGATGGAATATCATTTCGACTTCATGAACCAGGACGAAGTTTGGATCGTTGCGGAAAGCCCGAACGGGTTCAAACGCTGGATGATCGAGTACGAACTCGAATCCCGTCCGGAGTGCCCGCATGAGCTTGGCGGCGTACCGACCTTCGTTCTGACCCGTGCGCTTTGGGAAAAGCACAAGGCCAACAAGAACGTCGGCATCCGTCCCGCGTTCGAGGATGTGATCGCAGCCAACAAGATCGTTCACATGCCTGCGAAGATCAGCGTCTGACAAGAGCGGCTGTCCGGACGCGGATTTCCGCGTCCGGGCGGTCTATGCGCAATGATTTGACGATTTGTTAGAAAGGAAGAAGGAAATGAGGCAAGTAGGAATCGTTGGCGTTGGCCATACCAAGTTCGGAAAGTCGAACGTTCCGTTCCTCGATATGCTCAGCAACGCGGCTTTGCTCGCCATGGACGACGCGGGCGCGAAAACCGGGCGCAGGAACGTAATTGATCAGGTATTTGTAGGTTCGATGGGCTCCGGCATGGTCAACCGCGTCAGCGGAGCGGCAAGCGCCGTTGTAGATACGCTTAACATCCGTCCGGCGATGGCGGAGACCGTGGAAAACGGCCCTGCGTCCGGTGCTTCCGCTGTGAAGCTCGGCGTTATGGCGATCGCCTCCGGCATGTGCGACTGCGTGCTGGTAATCGGCGGCGAGGCAATGCGCGAGGTTTCCGGCTGGGAAGGCACGGACTTTGTCGCAACCATGCTGCACCCCACTGCGGAATATAAATACGGTTTGACGCTGCCTTCGTTCGCGGGATTGTTCACGCGCCTTTGCATGGACAAGTTCGGCGTGGAGAGCAAGGACCTCTCCATCGTCTCCGTGAAAAACCATGACAACGCCTGCCATAACCCCGTTTCGCATATTCAGCGCCCGGTTATTCTGGAGCGCATCACGAACCCCGCATATATCAACGCGACGAACCCGATCGTGGCCGACCCGCTTCGTCAGTTTGATATGTGCCCCGTCTCCGACGGTGCGGCCGCCGTGCTGCTCGTTGCGAAGGACAAGCAGGAAGAGCTTGGCTTTGGCCACAAGCCGTTCGTACGGATTGCTGGCATTGCTTCCGCGACGGATACCCACGTTGTGGCCAACCGCGAAGTGCCGACCGATCTGCTGGCCGTGCGTCTCAGCGCGCAGAAAGCCTACAAGATGGCCGGTATGGGTCCGGAGGATATCGACGTTGCGGAACTGCACGATGCTTTCCAGATTCTCGAAATCGAAGAAAGCGAAGAAACCGGCCTCTTCCCGCGCGGACAGGGTCATATCGCCGCCCGCAACGGGGACACGAAGGTCGACGGCAAGATGCCGATCAACACCTCCGGCGGTTTAAAGGCCAAGGGCCATCCGCTGGGCGCGACCGGCGTTTCGCAGATCGTAGAGCTGGTGCGCCAGCTGCGCGGCGAAGCCGACGGACGCCAGGTCAAGGGCGCGAAAACCGGCTTGGCAGTGAACTTCGGCGGCTTTGGCAACAACGTCGTCGCGACGATTCTGACCACGAAGTAAGGAGGATAAGAGCATGGAACAAATGTATGCATACAAGTGCAAAAAATGCGGCAAGCTGCATCATCCTCGCTACATCGTCTGCCAGAACCCGGATTGCGACGGGCGAGAGTTCGAAGAGATCCCTCTTGAGGGAAAGTGCAAGCTGCTGACCTGGACGCGCGTCTACAACCTGCCCGAAGGGTTCATGCAGCCCTGGCTCAACTTCGGCATCGTCGAATTTGAGAACGGCGTTCGCGCGACCGGACAGATCGGGTTTGACGACGGGATTGAAAGCGGAATGGAACTGGTCGCCACGGTTGGCGTGGTTCGTACCCGCCGGATCCTCTATAAGGAAACGATCGACTGTCAGGAATACGGCTTCATCTTTCAGAAGGCGTAATCACGAAAGCAATGATTACCGCGACCGCCGTTTGCAGGCGATTGCTTGCCCTCTCGGCTGAAGAGTCGAGGACCGGAAGCGTTCACTCCGTGTTCGATCACGCGGTGAACCTTTCGCTGGAAGGCAGGTTTGGCCTGATCGGGCTGATCGCGGAGCAAAAAGCTCTGACCCCGTTTGCCGTGTCCGTGCGGACGGCGTGCCCGTTTCCCGAAGCGGGCGTTCGCGCGGGCATGGCGGCGGAGGTCGAAAGTGGCCGGATTCGGATTCCGGCCGCAGGTCTGAAGCTCGATCTGTCCGAAGCAGATCCGGTGGATCTGTGCGTGGACTCCATCGAGATCCGCGCGTTAGCCGGGCAATCCGGTGCGGCGCAGGCCGTGCTTGGAAACGTTCTTGGAGCCGCGGATGCCGAAGCGAGTCTGGCGCCGCTGGCCACAGACGCCGGGGGAAACGTGTATACGCGGTTTCTCGCGCCGAGACTGGCCGATCTTACAAGCGCTGTTACGGCGTGCGATGCAAAAGCCGCCGCACGGGCCGCGGAGCGGTTCGCGGGATGCGGCGCGGGGCTGACACCATCCTCGGACGATCTTCTGACGGGATACCTATCCACACTGCATCTTCTTGCGCGGGCACAAGGCCGCGCTTCGCTCGCCGCTGTTCTGCGGGAGGCCGCGTGTGCCGCGGCGAAAAAAACCAATCGCATCAGCGCGACGTTTCTGTTGCAAAGCGGCGAAGGGCTTGTCAATCAAAGTATCTACGAACTGTTATCATTTATTTTTCAAGGCGCAGGAGAAGAGACGATCCAAGCCGCGGCGGGCAGAGCGCTCGCCATTGGTTCCACGTCCGGCGCGGATATGCTGACCGGAATCGCCCTTGCGCTGAGACATCACGATGGAGGGAACGAACAGTGGTAAAGCTGGAAATTCGGAAAAATGCCTATTACGATTCCGTCACCCTCATGCTCATTTCAAAGGAACTGAAAAAGCTGGACGGCGTAAAGGAAGCGCTCGTTGGAATGGGAACGGATCTCAATAAGGAGATTTCGCACAACATCGGCGTAGCTACGCCCGAGCTGGACGGCGAGGTCTCCGCAAACGACTTTTTTGTCGCCGTGGACTGCGGGGACGACGCCGCCTTTGAAACGGTGCTGAATAAGGTGGAAGAACTGCTCAACAAGAAGACCGAATCCAAGGCCGCGGCCTATATGCCGCCGACGTTGGACGGCGCGCTCAAGATCGACCCCGATCTGAACATGGCGGTAATTTCGGTACCCGGCAAGCATGCCGCGGACGTTGCGCAGAGCTGTCTGGACAACGGGATCAACGTTATGCTGTTCTCGGACAACGTAACGATCGAAGAAGAAAAAGCGCTGAAGACCTACGCATATGAGCACGAACTGCTCGTGATGGGGCCGGACTGCGGTACGGCGATCGTCAACCATGTGCCGCTCGCGTTTGCGAATGTGGTTCGCAGCGGGGATATCGGAATCGTTGCGGCCAGCGGTACGGGCACTCAGGAAGTTTCGAGCATCATCGACCAGCTCGGCGGCGGCGTGAGCCAGGTGCTCGGCACCGGCGGACGCGACCTGAAGAAGGAAATCGGCGGTCTGATGATGAAGCTCGGCTTGGACGCGCTCATCAACGATCCCAAGACGAAGGTGATCGTGCTAATCAGCAAGCCGCCGGCCAAGGAAATTGCAACCGAGATCCTCGGAATTGCAGCCAAAGCGGGCAAACCGGTCGTTGTGAGCTTTATCGGCGGCGACCGCAAAGAGGTGGAGTCCTTCGGGCTGACCGCCGCGGTTTCGCTGGAGGATGCTGCGCATAAGGCCGTGGCCATCAGCCGCGGGGAAAAGCCGCAGGATTTCACAGATTTCACCATGGGCGCGGACAAGGCGGAAGCGCTGGCGAAGCAGATCGCCGGCAAGATGGCAAAAGGCCAGCGGTATGTACGCGGGTTCTACACCGGCGGTACGCTCTGCGACGAAGCCATGAAGCTGATGATCGGCACGCTTAAGCATATTTACAGCAACATTCCGCTCAATGCGGAGGACAGGCTGGAGGATCCCAAGGGCGGGAAGAGCCGCGAGCATACGTTCCTCGACTTTGGCGACGATGCGTTCACCGTCGGCCGGCCGCATCCCATGATCGACCCGAGCCTCCGCGCCGAGCGCGTGGTTGAGGACGGGAAGGACCCGGAGTGCGCGGTAATCATGACGGACTGCGTCATCGGTTACGGTTCGCATCCGAATCCCGCCGAGGACCTCGCCGAGGCGATCAAAACCGCGAAAGCGGAGGCGGAAGCAAAGGGTCGGCATCTCTGCTGTGTCTGCGCGGTCTGCGGGACCGAGGGCGATCCGCAGAGCCTGAGCCGCACCCAGAAGCAGCTTGAGGAAGCGGGGGCGGTCGTGCTGCCGAGCAACGCGCAGGCAACGCGTTTTGTTTCGCGCATTCTCGCCAACCTGCGCTAGGAGGGATAACATGAGCAAGCTCAACGAGTTGTTTCAACAGAAAATGCACGTGGTCAACTTTGGCATCGAGTCGTTTTACGACGATCTCGTGAGCCAGAAGGTGGACGCGGTGCACGTGGACTGGAAGCCGATCGCTGGCGGGGACAAGGTGGCCGCCGCAAACCTGCGCAAGCTGAAGAAGCCGGAACTCGCGGCCAAGATCGACGCCGCGAATAAGGAAGCGCTCGCGCGCATCCTCGCGGCTCAGCCGACCATTATCGGCCTCGGCATCGCGGGCGAAGTAATCCCCGGCATGACGAAGAAGACGATCCTGCACGCCGGCCCTCCGATTACGTGGGAGCGTATGTGCGGCCCGCAGCGCGGAGCCGTCATGGGCGGACTGATCTACGAAGGTCTCGCCAAAACACCCGCCGAAGCGGAAGCGCTCGCGGCGAGCGGACAGATCAAGTTCGACCCCTGCCACATGCATAATACGGTCGGCCCTATGGCGGGTGTCGTGACGGCGAGCATGCCGGTCTGGATCCTGGAAAACAAGAAATTCGGCAACCGCGCATACTGCACGATCAATGAAGGCCTGGGCAAGGTTCTGCGCTTTGGCGCGTTCGACGACGAAGTGCTGACCCGCCTGCGCTGGATGGAGCACGAGCTGTATCCGATTCTCAAGGAAGCAGTCGCCATCAAGGGCGAAATCGACGTGAAGGTGCTGGTCGCCAAGCTCCTGCAGATGGGCGACGAAGCGCACAACCGCAACGAGGCGGGAACCTCGCTGCTGATTCGCGAGCTGGTGCCCGCGATCATGCGCTGCGACAAGCCGCTGGATCAGAAGATCGCCGCGTATAACTTCATCAACGGAAACAACCACACGTTCTTGAATATCTCCATGCCGGCCATGAAATGCACCATGGACCCGATCTTCGATATTCCGTACTGCACCGTCGTGGCGACCATGTGCCGCAACGGCACGGACTTCGGCATTCGCGTTGCGGGGCTTGGCAAGGACCGCTGGTTCGCGGCTGAGGCGGAGATGGTCAAGGGGCTGTACTTCCCCGGTTACGACGAAAAGGACGCCGCGCGCGATCTGGGCGATTCCTGCATCACGGAGACCGCGGGCATCGGCGGATTCTGCATGGCGGCGGCTCCGGCGATCGTACAGTTCGTCGGTGGCCAGGTCAGCGATGCGATCAACTATTCGACGCGCATGTACGAAATCACCGTTGGCGAGGGACAGGCTTACAAGATTCCCGCGCTTGATTTCCGCGGCAGCGCGACCGGCATCGACATCCGCAAGGTCATCGAAACCGGTATCCGGCCTATCATCAACACCGGCATCGCGCATAAGGATCCCGGCATCGGCCAGGTTGGCGCCGGCATCGTCAACCCGCCGGAAGATTGCTTCAAGCAGGCGCTTGCAGCCTGCGCGGAAGCCTGGGCAAAATAAGTTTCATTGTTTCCGAACAGGGAAAGCAAATACCGAAACAAAAACAAATTAGGAGGCAAGCAACATGACTAAGTGGTCCGATATCAAGATGTACGACCTTACGATCCCGATTGGCATCTGCACGCCCGCATGGCCGACGTATGAGCCGCTGCAAATGAAGTTCTTCAAGCGCCTGACCCCGAACGGAGCGAATGGACAGCTTCTGACGCACAGCAACCACGTTGGCACGCACCTCGATGGCCCAATGCACTTCGATACGGCAGGACGCGACATCGCATCCCTGGAGCTTACGAAACTCTGCCGTCCCGGCGTCGTGGTCGACCTGAGCGATCAGGCGGAAGACTTCGGCATCTACACGCCGCAGGATATTGAGAAGCGCGTGACCGTCAAGGAAGGCGACGTTCTCATCATCAACACCGGCTACCATATCTACGGCTGGGACAGCCCGAAAGCCGACGAGCGCCGCTACATGCTGCGTCATCCCGGCCCGTCCCTGGATTTCGTCCAGTGGGTGCGCGATAAGAAGATCAGCTGGATCGGTGTGGACTGCGGCAGCGCGGATCATCCGATGAACACGAAGATTCGTGAATGGGAGCCGAAGGAAGCGTTGAAGTGCGACACAACCTTCAAGAAGAAGTACGGCAAGTCGCTGGACGAGATCTATCCGTGGCCGGATCACTATCAGGCGATGCATATCGAGCTGTTCTGCAAGCCTTACGAAGCGATCCATGCGGAATGCCTCGGCGGCGATATCGAGAAGCTCTCCAACAAGCGCTGCGTCATCGGCATCTTCCCGTGGAAGCTGGTCGAAGGCGAAAGTTGCATTTCGAGAGTCGTTGCATTCGACGGCTTCGAGGGTGTATAATCAGTAAAACGATGGCGCGACCGGAACGGAGTTTCCGCCCGGTCGCGCCCTGCTTCATAAGGAAAGGGGCGAATGGATGGAGCGGTACTTCGCGATGTTGGTCGTGGCGCTCGTCGCCGCGGCGTTTTATGGAGTATCCTACTACAAGAAGAGGAAGCTGTTCCCGCTTTGCGATCGCTTTGCGCAGTGCTACTGCGAACTGGCGGATCAAATGCTGGGAGCGGTGGACTGCAAAGCTTCGCTGAACTTCGAAGCCATGGACGGAGGGCTTGTCAGCATCCGCCCGGCAGAGGAGCAACCGGAAGCCATTCGGGACATACTGCAAAAAAAAGTGGACGACAGCGCGCTTTCCAAGGTGCGTGAATTGTTTTACTTAAGGGATGAAATCCAAGCCCACGCCAGCAATGGCAGTTTTTCCAAGGATAAATACAACGCGATCACCAATCAGCTTTTCGAATCTCTCAACACATACCTTTCTGTTATTAACGATCCTTCACAGGCGTTCTCTTTGAAAGAATTGGATTATTTCCACTATTATCTGCAAAAACAAGCGCATATTCGTAATGTTACCTTACCGTCTATTGTGTCCCATGTCTGCGCAACAAACATCGCTGTTTAACTGTCTGCAGAGTTTGTGCTGCTTGCCATCGGCGTGGGTCGCACTTTAATTGGGAAATCGCCAGGAATATCAGGCACGTAAATACAGTTTAAACGAGTAAGAAAATCTCTTGAATTGTTTTCCGGACTGTTGTAATATTGGCAGGATGGCGCCATAAAGCGGCGGCATGCACGACGGCTGGTTTTCTCTGCGATTTTTACCTTGGTAACCCGTAAGCTAAAGTGTTATGCGAGTTTTATTTATTTCTTCCAATTGGGTGATAGGTGAAACGAATTACACAGATTTTCTTGATTTATAGACAAATATATGTAAATATGTTGATTAACACTCGAATTATCGCTTATCTACACGTTTATCATGGAGCCGAACGCTCTTGATAATACAGAGAAATGGAGACCTAATTATCAAAAAACATTAGGAGGTAATTCAATGGAGAAGAAAGTCGAAGGCATTTACGATGGCTTTAAAGAGCTCGGAACGGGTAAAATGATCGTTCTGGGTCTCCAGCACGTATTTGCAATGTTTGGAGCCACGGTTCTTGTTCCTTTGCTCACCGGCCTTTCCGTTTCGGTAACGCTCTTCTGCGCCGGCATCGCTACGATTTGGTTTTTCCTGATCACCAAGCGTAAGGTCCCGATTTTCCTGGGATCCTCGTTTGCATTCCTTGGCGCGTTTGCGACGGTTGCCAACGGCGATATGGCTCTTCTGCCTTACGCAACGCTGGGCGTTATGTTCGCCGGTTTGATCTATGTCGTTCTGGCGATCCTGTTTGGCGTGTTCGGACCGAAAAAAGTCATGCGGCTCTTCCCGCCCGTTGTCACCGGCCCGATCATCATCCTCATCGGCTTGATTCTCGCGCCTACCGGCATCAGCAGCGCATCTTCGAACTGGATTCTTGCGATCATCGCAATTGCGCTCATCATCTGCGTGAACCTGTTTGGCAAGGGCATGATCAAGATCCTGCCGATCCTCTGCGGCATCTTTGGCGCATACATCATTGGCGTTATCGTATCCCTGCTTTCGAACAATTCGCTGTTCGGTCTGTCCTGGGTCGATTTCTCTGCGTTGAAGGACGCAACGCTGTTCCGCGTACCGCCGTTCATGGATTACTCGCCGATGCGCTTTGTGTTTGGCATTCAGGCGTTTGATCCGGCAATCGGCTGGCCGGCTGTGATCACCTTCGTGGTCGTCGCGGTTGCCGCCATGGTCGAGCATATCGGCGATATCTGCGCGATCGGCGCGACCTGTGGTAAAAACTTCATTGCGGATCCTGGTCTGACCCGTACGCTCCTCGGCGACGGCATCGGCACTTCTCTGGCCGGCGCACTGGGCGGCCCGGCGAACACGACCTACTCGGAAAACACCGGCGTCGTTGCTTTGACGAAGGTTTATGATCCGAAAGTTATGTTCATCGCGGCAATCATTGCGGTTCTGTTCTCGTTTATCAATGTTCTGGATGCGTTCATCAACACGATTCCGTGGTCGATCATCGGCGGTGTTTCAGTCGTCCTGTACGGCATGATTTCCGCAACCGGTGTTCGCACCATCGTGGAAAACAAGGTGGACTTCAAGAATATGCGTAATATTCTTGTTGCCGCGCTGATCCTTGTTTGCGGCCTTGGCTTCAATACGTATCCGCTCCAAATCGGTACGTTCAGCTTCGGCGGTCTGGCGGTTGCGGCGATCGTTGGCGTTGTCGTCAACGCGCTCCTGCCCGGCAAGGACTACGTGTTCAGCGAGGAAGCGTAAGCTGAGCTGAAGTCTGTTCCAGAACACCACATGCTCCATTTCTCATAACAATGAGGACGGCGGTTGATCCGCCGTCCTCTTGTTTTCGAGTAATAGGTGAATGGAAGCGAGAATTTGTCTCCTGCTATTCGTTACAAAGGCTTGCAGTATGGCTTGGATCACTGGAAGAATACTTGTACTCCGCTTTCCTGGAGTGCTTCAATTATAAGGGTAAGATTGTCTCCATTTTGTATGGTTTGCGGAGAGCAGACTGTTACGGAGCGTAGACTTGGCATCGACAGTATCGGCGAATAGTCGCAATCCTCCAAGTAAGCCAATCCAAGCGTTTGAAGATTGGGAAGCGTAACAAGAGCGGAGATATCGTCAAGCCGAGAATTTGCCGATAGATCGAGGGACTCGAGTCTGTTTAACCGGAAAAACGACGAAATATCCGTGATATAATTCGACGATAGATCAAGTTGCCTAATGTTTGTAATCGAACCGACCGGGGACGCGTCGTATACGGTGTTATGGCAGAGTATCAACGTTTCAAGAGAAGACAAACCGGAAAGCGGGGAAAGATCGTTAATCTGGTTTTCGTTCAGCCCCAGCCACGAAACCATCTGCATGGATTGCAGTGCGGAAATATCGGATATACGGTTGCCATAAAGATTCAGTCGCTGTAAATGGACAGCACCGGAAAGCGGAGAAAGGTCGGTTATCTTATTGGATCCCAGGGACAGGTCGAAGAAATCAATGTTTTCAAGTGCGGAGAGTTCTGCAACCTTGTTGTTTTCAAGAGAAAGCGTTTTTAAGTTCAAGAGATGGGAAAGCGGCGACAGATTCGAAATCATGTTGTTGCTTAAGGAAAGCGTTTTCAGATGACCGAGATAGGCGATAGCGGAAATGTCGGTGATCGCGTTATCATTTGCAGATAACTGTGTTAAATTTACCGCGTACTGCAAACCTTCGAGACTGGTAATGCTCTGCTGCGAGACATCGAGAACGGTTAGATCACGAAAATCGGATGCAATCAGCGTCTGGCCGGAGGGAATATCGAGTGTTCGGCGGATTGCCGTATCCAGATCGGGGTCGGAAAACGATACGATTTCGTTGGGGCACCCGATGCAGACTTCCAGCGTAAGTCCATCCGGCGTCGATGACTGAGATACCACTTCATCCGCAGATGCATCCGACGAAAGAACCCCGTACACCGTGAATGCCACATCTTGTTTTGAGAGCCGTTTCTCCGCCTCGTCTATCGGCAGACCGACGACGAAAACCGAGTTGGCTTGTTCTGCGCCTGTTAAGCAAAAATCCTGAAATAAGTTTCCATGAATTGCGGCTGATAGTCCGAGGGCGACGGATGCGCCCAGCAAGAAATAAAGAACTCTGGAAAGTAGGTTTCGATGGGGGTGCGGCTGTGAACGAAGGTGCTCTACCGCCGTCTGAAATTCGGCGACGGTTGTATAGCGGCAGAATGGTTTTGAATCGGTTGCCTTGGCCAAGACTTGATCCAACGTGGCAGGCGTGAATACGCTGGATTCGGAAAGTGGACGCAGTTGAAACGGCGGATCGCTCAGATTTTTCCCGCAAAGCATCTCATAAAACACAATTCCGAGGCTGTAAATGTCGCATCGGGGATCGCTTTGAAAACCCGTCATTGCTTCTGGTGCGGTATAGCCTCTCGTTCCTGCGGGGATGGTGTCCCGGCTTGCTTGCGGGTCGTAATGCCTTGCGATACCGAAGTCAATGAGGTATACTCCGCCGTTTGATGTAAGAATGATGTTTTCCGGTTTTAGATCACGTAACAGAATTGGCTGCGGCGAAGCGTGATGCAGCAGATTTAAAGCTTCGCATAACTTGCCGAAAACTCGGCTGGCACGCGGATAGGAAAGGGGGCCGTTATTTTGCAGTTCGTCCCTTAGCGTGTTACCTTCGATATATTCCCGAATCAGGTAGGAGTGTTCTCCGTCGCAGAATATTTCCTGAACACGTGGGAAATAGCTGCCGGGAAGCGCGTCGATCTGTGAGAGGATTTCTTTCTGCCGGGAATCCATGCAAGGCATAACCTTCAGAATAAAACGAATGCCGTCCTTTTGGCAGATCGAAACCTGACCCTCTCCGCCGGAGGCGAGCGGCCGCACGATACGGTATCCTCTTTTCTCAACGATGTTCACAGTTAAATTGGTTCCAAATCGAGATTTTCCAGCATTTTATTGCATTCCTTTATGGACATCGCGTGTTCAAATGAATATAGAATGACTGCATCACGGCGGCTGCGAACATAGAGCGAGGGGTAACGTGCGCAGCGTAATAGCCATTGCACGTCCGCGACTGTTGCGTGAAGTGCAAGCAGCAATCGCAGTACATAGTTTTGATCAGGATGGCGTTTGCCGGAAAGAATATCATAGAAATACCGGCGGTTCATTCCGCTTACACGAATCAGTTCGGCATGGGACAATTGTTTTTGAGCGATATACTCCTTCAGGCATTCATGTAGGGGAAAGTCAAAAATGGCTTCCTGATTCTCTTTAAAAAACTCGGTGATCGATTGACCTGCGCGAAGCCTTTCCAAGAGTATTTGCGTTGTAATCTCGGTAGACGATGCGTTTATGGTATCTTCCAGGCCGATCACCTTCTCTTCCTGTTTTTTCTATCATACCACAGAGAAAAGTGTTTTAAAAATTCGAATTTTCAGAAACGGACAGAATACAGTTTGGATTTTTTAGCATACAAAGAGAGAAATACCATACGGAAATGTTTCACGAGCAGATAAGGAGTGAGCGCAACGCTCACTCTGCAATTCTTCCGTTGAAATCGCTACACTATGAATAGAGTTGCCGTCCAATCGTATGAAAAGGAGATAGGAAGAGATGAAACGGAAACGGTTTGTCCTGATTGTAATTTTACTTCTCATAATCAGCCTGTTTGGCTGCAAGGATCCGTATGAGGGTGCGATTGAAGGCGCGTGGCAGGATTCGAACTCTCTCGTCGGCATACTGTTTCGGGAAGACGGAACATGTGATGTTACGTTTGCCAGAGAATTTATTACGGAAACAATTTATTGCAAATATCTATATTCGGATGGAGAAGTGGTGATCTATAATCCGCAGTTGCATGCAGAAGATGAATTTGACTTAAGAGACGCGATGTCGACACTGGGAGAAAAAGGAATCGTTATTTTGTTGAATCGTGACAAAAAAGACGGAGTGGTGGAGAGCTATTGGCTTTCCTCTCTCGACATGAAGAGAAGCGATAGCGTTTCGATAAGAAGTATGTCGGATTGGACGAAGGAACTTGCGGCAGATGGTGTTTCTCTGAACGACGCGGCCACAGTGCTGAATGGAAGCAGGGATGCCGAACGCGCAATCGATTGGATTCAGGATGTATTGATCGATTAACGGAAGAAAACAGTCTGGATCAGATTCCAATGGAAATCATGTGATACGGGAGGAAGATGAAGGATGGAAGAACAAAGAAAAGAAACAACGATGGGAACCGTTCCAAATGCCAGTTCCAGCCAATCTGCAAGGAAAGCGGGGACGGAGCAGATCTGCTGGTTCTGCAAAGCGGAGCCGCCCGCGGTAAAAGAACACTGGGCTGGCGTGCATTTGGAAAAGGTGATTAAGCAGAGCACCAGCAGGCAGGTTTCAGAAATAAAGAATGTGCTTGTTCCGCGCTGTGAAAGCTGCTATCGCATCCATAAAAGAATGACATGGGTCATTCGTTACACACTGATCGCTTTTTTGGGTCCTATTGTTCTGCTGGTGTTGAATCTTGTTCCTGCAGACAAAAATCCATGGTTTCTGTCGCTCATGGAATACATTATGGTAAGCGGCCTTGCTATGGCTGTAATTGGTACGCTGTTGTACCATATAACCTTTCCTAAACACACGCACAGAAGAAATTATGAGCATCAATATCCTGCGGTGCTGGAAGCGAAAAGGGTAGGATATTTAGCTTTCTGGGGAAGGCTTTTTCATATGTGACAGCGTCTTACAGTGGAAAAACGACTGTGAATGGATATCCGTTCGTAATGCTTCTATTAAAGATCCGCGAACCGGCTTGTGGCACGCGGATCCTGTTTGATATTCGATCTTGCGTTGGGAAAAGGCACGACGATTCGTGAAAAAGAAAGAGGAGGCCAATACTCCCCTCAGGCTTTCCCTCCGTAGAGCATGGTGGTGCCGCTCAGCTGCGGCAGGACTTTGTACATCAACGCGCAAAGGCGCTTGATTTGCCGGATATCCTTTCTGGTAAAGGGATAGCGGTGCACGCCGGCCTGAACTTCCTGATTGAGCTTGACGAGATCGAGCAGGCGGAAGGCTTCCACCGATTTTCCGGTATTATTCTGCGCATAAGCAAAGAACGGCATCATCTGCAGGCCGGAAATGCGTGTCGTTTCCCGGCCGTCAAACAGCCCTTTCGAGATACGGATTTTCGCAAGGTTGCCAAGCAGAGAGTTCATATCGTAGGAAAGGCAGGGCATCAAGTCGCCAAGCGCGTAAAGAATCAGCCCCTCCTTAGCTTCGCCTGTGAACGGGTCGGTAAAGCGGTACCGTTCCGCAGGCTGAATCGTATGCGCATGGTTGCCAAGAATCGCATCCACGCCGCATTCCAGAACCCGGTGTCCCATCTCGATGCCGATCTGAAGCGGGAAGGACTCGTATTCCATGCCCCAGTGCAGACTGGCGATTACGAAGTCGGCGCCGCGTTCGCGCGCACGGCGCGCCTGCTCGCGGATCATGGATAGATCCGTACCTTCTTTATTAAGGCGGATATAATTGACCAGATAGTTTTTCTCCTCAGGTGGTTCTTTCCCGTTTACGGCATACGTATACGCCAGCATTGCGAGTTTTATGCCGTTCACATCCAGAATCGGGAAATCGTCCCTTTCTTCTGGCGATTGCGCGGTGCCGACGTGGCCGCAATTCTGCGCGTCAAGGAAGCGGATGGTTTCAAGCAAGCCGTCCTCGCCCTGATCCAGCGCGTGGTTATTGGCGGTTGAAAGAAAATTCGGCCCCGTGCCCCCGTCGACGATGCGTTCAAACATCTCTGGCGTATTGTTGAGGTTCGCCGTAGTGAAAATATTGCCGAGGTAGCCCGCGGGACGGCCGGGGACAAGCGGAGTTTCGAGGTTCGCGAACCGGATGTCCGTCGAAGAGTAGAAAGGACCGACGTCTTTCCAGAGTTCGGTTGTATGATCGGGTGTAAGCAGACCCGTTGTGAGCAGGTCGCCTGCCGCGCACAGCGTAACGGCGGACGTTTCCTCAAAGCCGTCTTTGAAGAAATCCAGGTCCTGGGACGCGAAAAACTCCTCGGTCTGTTTGCCGTATTCGCCGACCTCGATTTCTTTGACCAGATACTTATACCCGTACCAGATTTTTTCCTTCCAGTCCATATAGGTGAAATTATCTTCGTAAATTTGCGGGTAGCGGTATTTTTTGCCCTGGAGCAACCCGACGACACGGCAGAAAAGCTTGAAAGCTGAAACGACAAATTCCATTCTCGTAAACGCTCCTTCGTTTGTTTGGTAAGCAGCCGGAGTTCAAAGCGATGCCGATGCGAAAAGAAGAAAGCGGCGCGCTTACAGAAGATTCCTGCAGGCGCGCCGGATCAGGCGGTTTAGAATGTAAAATAATCGCAGCGGATCGCGAACATGTTCTCAAACGTGTATCCGCTGAAGATAAAGTTCGTTACATATACCGTTTCTCCATCCGCGGCTTCGTTCAGGCATGCGGTCATTTTCTCCATGTTGCAACGCCCGTTGTCCGGCATGCCGCTGTCGATCCAGTTGATCGCATAATCCGTGCAGGCTTCGATCATTGCCATGTTGACCGCAACCGGCCAAGTGGAAACGCGCCCTGTCATGCCGTAGGCGGCGACGCTTTTCTGAATCTCACCGATGATATAGGAAATATCGCTCGCTTTCTCCTCGGGGATCTGGATCCCCAGCGCATTGGGGAATCCATCCAGAGGAGACTCGCCGCAGGACTGTGGAAAAATCGCGCCGCCTTCGCAAACGGCCTTGATCAGCGGTTCCTGCATGGTGGTGTTGGTTGCGTAAAAAGCGGTGTCCTTACCGTATTTTTCAATTTCGCGCGGAACGTCTTCCAAAATGAATTGCTGTGTACCGGAGAACCCTGCATCTCCCTGGGGGTCGGGCGCGGTAACGTCCACAAACGTGATTCCCAGCGCCTCGCAGTTGGCTTTGAGCAGATCGTGCCGCGCGGCAATGGCAACCAGGCTCATATGGCGTGGGAACGAATAGTGGATAAAGGTTTTCGCGCCGAGTTTTGCCGCCTGTGCGGGGAGTTGGTTGCCAACGCCTTCGATCTCGTCGCAGGCAAGGATTATATCCGCGACTTCCGCCTGCATGGACGGGTCCTCACCGGGGGTGGTGAACAATACGAGCAGATTCGGGTTAATTTCACGCGCTTTCTTGATTGCCGCCGTCGCGCCGGTGATGGACTGGTCGAATACCAGGGCTTTTACGTCCGGATCGGATACGAGGTTAAGCACGTCGGAAATGGTGGTTTCCACCTCTTTGGCAAAATTATCCGGGTATGTGGCAACGATAACGCGATCCCCGTATTCCTTCTTCATAAGCATGGCGCCCTGATAGTTTTCTTCGCCCTGGGACACGGTGGAGGTCAGAATAGCAACTTTTCCGGCGCTTTGACTCTCTGCGCCGGAGTCCGACCGGGAACCGCATCCAACCAGCGAAACGAACAGAAACGCCGACAATAAAACACACACTGCCTTTTTCATTCTTATCCTCCCATCATTTGGATAAACCAAAAAACACGGTCTCGAACCCGGGAACCGCTGGAATGAAGCAGTGTTGTAAATTACTCAGATATTGTATATCACACGCGCGCGCGGATGTCAACCGCGGACGGCAGGGAAACCACTTGTGTGTCGTGTGAATTTCGTCTATACTCGTTTTAGAGGTGGCGGGGATGACAAAAACGAACGGCCCGACCGTAAACGCGGTCGACAGGGCGCTAAGCATCATTGAAACGATTTATGAATCCGGCGGCGAAATGGGGATTGCGGATATCGCGCGGAAAACCGGCGAATATCAGAGCACGATTTTTCGAACGTTGATTACGTTCGAGGCGCGCGGTTTCGTTTATCAGAATGCGGAGAACAGTAAATACGGCCTTGGCATGAAGCTCTTCAGCATCGGCATGGGCGTGCGCGATAAACTGGTGATCGTTCGCGTGGTGGAGCCGTTTGCCAAGCGGCTCTGCGATGAGACCGGGGAAACCATCAATGTTTCCGTTCGGGACAACCTCAAGACCGAGGAGTACTATAGCCTGCTCGTTCATCAGGAAGTGAAGAAGGGGCAGGCGCTTGGCGTGAGTCAGAACCTCGGCAGCAGCACGCCCTGTTATTATTCCGCTGTAGGAAAGGCACTGCTCGCCTATGCGGACGACTTGAGCAAGGAGCGGGTAAAGCGCGGCGAGTTTTGCAGGTTTACGGAGCATTCAATTACGGATCCGGAAACGATGTGGAAGGAACTGGAGAATATCCGCCAGCAGGGATATTCGCTGGATAATGAGGAGCAGGAGAAGGGGCTTTTCTGCGTGGCCTGTCCGGTTTTCGATCGGCAGAACCGAATCAAGGCGGCGATCAGCGTCAGCGGATATGTGGCGCGGATCAAAGAGATCGGCATCGACAATATCCTGCAGAAACTCCGGCCTGTCTGCAGCGAGATTGGCGCGCTTTTGTAAATACATTTTCAGGATTTGAAATCGGATGGATCGTTTGGGCGGACGCAGCGATGCGTGCGCTTTTTTTGCGTGCGCTTTTTTCATTGAAAAGAAACATATGCGCAAAACCGTGTTTCGGCGCCGTGATTCGAAGGTTACGGACCGAAGGTGAAAATTTCGGTAAAAAAAGTAAAACAGACGGTTGACGCGGCTTTTCGGCAGTGGTATATTCTATTCAACAATAACAGAACGGCATTCTGCTGAATAGAATCGCTTGAAGGAAGCAGTGAATTACTCAACCGGCAAACGCCGTTCTGGACGCTGAATCACCGCTTTGAACTGCGGTAGAATTTAGATTCCGAAAAATGTAACGAAACAAATCCGCATGCTTTCACCGGATGGTCAAAGACAAGAGAACAGATGTAAAATTGGAATACGGTGAATGCGCACACAGGACGAAGGACGTCCGTTCGAAAGCGCACGGCGGGCAAAGGAGCAAGCAGAAGTATGGTACTAGCCGAGAGGATGAAACGTGTCAAAGGGTCGGAAATTCGAAGCGTAGGGAAAAAGATCGCTTCCCGCAATTCCGCAGATTTAATCAAACTTTCCGCAGGGATTCCCGACGAAGCGCTGTTTCCTGCGGAAGCGCTGCAGGCGGCCACGCTGCCGTTATTTGAAGAGCCGCTTCTGCCTTCGCTGCAGTATGGACTCACCAAGGGCGATACGCGGCTGATCCATCTGATTGCCGAGCGCATGAGGCAGGCGGAGCGGATGGAGATACCGGAAAAGAACATCCTGATTACAACGGGGTGTCAGCAGGGGATTTCGCTGAGCAGCGTAGCGCTGCTGGATAAAGGCGACGCCGTACTGGTGGAGAAACCGACCTATATGGACGGTCTCAATGCGAGCATCCCCTACGAATGCCGTTTTATTGGCATTGAAACCGATGATAGCGGAATGGTCGCCGCATCCCTCGAAGACGCGCTCCGAACGGTTCCGCGCGTCAAGATGATCTACGTGATACCCAATTTCCAGAATCCGACAGGCAAGGCCTGGCCGATGAAACGCAGACAGGAATTTATGGAAGTCGTCCGAAAGTTTCCGGATGTCATGGTTGTGGAGGACAATCCCTATGGCGAACTCCGCTTCCGCGGTGAGTTTATCCCGTCTCTGAAATCGCTCGATACGCTCGGACAGGTGATCTACCTTGGTTCGTTTTCGAAAATTCTCAGCCCGGGGCTGCGTGTGGCCTGGGTAGTTGCGCACGACGATTTGATTGAAAAACTGGAGATCCTTAAGGAAGGGTTCGATTTGCAGTCCAACCAGTTTGCGCAATCGCAGGTCGTGAATTACTTAATGCAAAACGATCTTACCGCGCATGTGGAGGAGCTTCGCATGGCTTACCGGGAAAAATGCGATACCATGCTTCGGGAGATCAAGCGGACGTTTCCACCGGAAGCGAAGGTGATCGAGCCGGACGGCGGCATGTTCATCTGGATCAGCCTGCCGGACTATATCAACACGAGCGATATGCTGGAAGAAGCGCTGGATGCTGGCGTTTCCTATATCCCAGGGATCTCGTTTTTTGCAGACGGCCGGGGAACGAACGGAATGCGCCTGAATTTCACTTCGAACTCCTGCGAACGGATCACCATTGGCGTGGATCGTCTGGCGAAGGTGATTCAAAACAACATCCGCTGAGCAAAAAAACGTGCGATCGAAATAAGCCGAGCGTACATATCGGAAAGGCCGGGTATTCAAAGATGAAAGAACGGATTCATGCAAAAATCGAATCGATTGCTCCGGAGCTGACCGAACTGGCCAAGTGGCTCTATGCGCATCCGGAAATCGCGAACGAAGAATTCGAGTCGTCCCGGAAGGTGATGGACTTTCTGGAACAGGCCGGATTTACCGTTACGCCGAATCTGGCCGGGCTGCCGACCGCGTTTCGCGCCGTCCGGAAAAACGGCGAGGGCCCTAAAGTCGCTATCATGGCGGAGTACGACGCGCTGCCCGGTCTGGGTCACGGCTGCGGACACCACCTGATCGCCGCGATGGGCGCGGGCGCCGGCATTGCGCTTTCCGGTGTGCTGAGCGACCTGCCGGGCGAAGTTGCGGTGTTCGGTACGCCTGCCGAGGAAACGGGGGACGGGAAGTCCGCTCTTGCCAAGGCGGGTATGTTCGACGAGTACGACATCGGGATTATGCTGCACCCTTGCTCGGTGCATTATACATCGCCGGTGATTCTGGCGATCAGTGCGTATGACTTTACGTTCACCGGCAGAGCGAGTCACGCGGGAGCGAGGCCCTATGAGGGAATCAACGCGCTGGATGCGGTGGTTTCCATGTACAACGCCGTAGGGCTGATGCGCCAGCAGCTGAAGGATGGAACGCGCGTTGCGGGTATTGTCGTGCGCGGCGGAGACGTAACGAACGTCATTCCGGATTGCTGCGTCGTTCGTTATGAAGTTCGCGCAAAGCAGCTTGCATATTTTGACACGGTGGTTGAAAAGCTCGTCAACTGCGCGAAGGGCGCAGCGCTCGCCACCGGATGTTCCATGGAATACGCACAGTGCGAACCGCTCTGCATGCCGCTGGAGGAAAGCCCGTTGCTGGCGGCGGAGTATCATAAGTTGCTTGACGAATATGGTCTGTTCGAGGAAGGCGAGGACGTTATCGGCTCGACGGATATGGGCGACGTCGGGGCGGTGATTCCGTCGCTGCATCCGTTTGTTAAGGTATCGAGCAATTTCGAATTGCCGCATACGGAGGAATTCCTTCGCGCGGTCAACGAACCTTTCGCCTATGAGCAGATGCTGCTTGGTACGGAGCTGCTCGCGCGCCTCGGTCTTACCGTTTTCGAGGATGCGGAACTGCTGGATCGGCTTCGAGTGGAGAAAGCGAAAAAACTGGTTCACCGGAAAGTATAATCGGCGTTTCATAAAAAAAGAACCGGAGGGGATCGAAAATCCTTGCGGATGGCCTCCTCTTTGTTTCCGATACGCAAAATGGACCGCGCGGCGGTCAGAGTAATAAACTGGGAAGTGAGGTGTATTCTATGGAAAAAACCGGAAAAAAAGTCGGCAAGCTATCCATCTTTCTCTCGCTGGCGAGCGTGAGTATGGTTTTTGCCGTCATGTACAGCATTCCTTATGTCAAGTCGGTGTTTTACGACGGCATGCTCGCAATCACCGGCGTAAGCAACGCCGAACTCGGTGTTCTGATGACGATCTACGGCTTGGGCGAGGTATTTACGCCGGGCATCGGCGGCATTCTGGCCAGCAAGTATGACCACAAGATCATCATCTTGATTTCGTCAATCGGCACGGCGATTGCATGCGCGTTGATGGCGTTGTTCCCCTCGTTCGTTATGGCGCTGGTCGTCTGGACGATTCTGGTCTTTTCGACGCTGTTCATGGTTTGGGGCACGCTCTTTAAAGCGATTCGCCTGATCGTTTCGGATGAAGAACAGGGAAAAATTTCCGGTTATTTCGGTGGTTTCATCGGTGTTTGCTATCTGGTTGTCAACGGACTCTGCCTTGTGATCTACAGCATGGTTGGCGGCGACGACGCGGTGCTGGGGATGAAGGGCGTGTTTTATGCGCTGGCGGTCATGATGGTGATCTTCTCGATTCTCTGCTACTTTGCACTCAAGAGGACCGGTGTCAACAACCCGACGGCTGCGGAAGAGATGAAGAACGATACCGGAGCGAAACTCCCGTTCTGGTCCGAACTGAAGGCGGTCATGAAATACCCCGGTGTGTGGTACTTTGGCGGAACGCTCTTCTGCGTCTATTCCACCAATATCGCGATCCAGTATTTCACCCCGTATTTCACGAGCGTGCTGCAGGCAGCCGCGGTATTCAGCGGTGTAATTGCCATCGTCCGTTCCTACGGTATGCGTCTTCTTGGATCCCCGACCGGTGGTTTTCTTGCCGGCAAGCTCAATTCGGTTTCCAATGCGATTATCATCGCGTTCATTGGAACGGGTCTGAGCATCATCGCGGTTCTTTTACTGCCGAGCAACTTTGCCTCCATCGGGATTCTGATTGCGCTGGTGCTGCTCGCTTCGTTCTTCAACAACGTTGGAAACGGCATCGAGTACGCCATTCCGACGGAAGGCCGCGTACCGGTGAAATATCACGCGGCAGCTATTGGTCTTGGCAGCGCGATCGGATTTGCGCCCGACCTGTTTGAGCATGTTCTCTTCGGGCACTGGATCGATAAGTTCGGCGCGGATGGATACACCTATATATTCATCTACGGGGTAGCGGCGGCGGTTGCCGGAATTGCACTGTTGATTAAATATAACGCGGATAAGAAGCGTGTTGTCGGTACAGCGGCGCCTTCGGCTGCGGAATAAGCGACGAAACAGACGAAAAACAATGATAGAAAAGGTCAGAGTACGTGAGGAACGCTGCAAGGGCTGCTACCTTTGCATGGCGAACTGTAAAAAAGACGCGATTCATCTTTCCGGCAGAACGAACGCAAAGGGAATCGTTACGGTAGCGGTGGATCAGACGCTTTGCGTCAAGTGCGGCGTCTGCTACACGATGTGTCCGGATCTTGTTTTCGAGATTCTTTGAGGGCAAGGGAAATTCTTTAAGGAACAGATTACCGCGCAGGGGGACGGGCAAACCGTTCCGGGGTTTGGATTTCGGAGCGGGCGGCGTCGTTTCCCGCGCGGTTTTCTATCTGCTAAATTTGGAAAAATCGTCCGGTAACGGAGGTGTAATACGTTCGTATGGAAACTATGCTGTTAAAAGGCAATGAAGCGCTTGCGGAAGGCGCGGTGCGCGGCGGTTGCCGCTTTTATGCAGGATACCCAATCACGCCGCAGTCCGAAATACTGGAGTATATGAGCTGGCGGCAAAGCGAAGTCGGCGGCGCGTTTATTCAGGGCGAGTCGGAAATTGCGAGCGTGAATATGGTATTTGCGGCGACGGCGCTTGGCGCGCGCGCGCTGACTTCGTCTTCCGGTCCGGGTTTTTCCCTCAAGCAGGAAGGCATCGCTTATTGGGTTTCCGCCGGTATGCCGGCGGTCGTGGCCTGCGTCTCGCGCTATGGTATTGGCGACGGGTTTATCGGACCCGGTCAGGATAATTACTGGCAGGCCGTGAAGGGCGGCGGCAACGGGGACTATCACCTTCTGGTGCTCGCGCCCAACAGCGTGCAGGAAAACATGGATATGGCCTATGAATCCTTCGAATTGGCCGAGAAATACATGCACCCGGTGCTGATCCTTTCGGATGCGACGATCGGTCAGATGCTCGAACCCTGTGTTGCGCCCCCCATGAAGGCGTACGACAAGGACCAGGCGCCCTGGGCGCTCAAGGGTACGCCGATCGGACAAAAAAATAAAGTCATTACCGATCTGACGTATAACCAGGATATCGACGAGTGGAACCGGGCTTATCTTCAGAAGATGCGTCGTATCATGGAAACCGAGCAGCGATGGGAAGAGATTTCCGTTGCGGACGCGGACGTCGTATTCGTTGCCTACGGGATATCCTCGCGGGTGGCGGAGGGCGCGGTGAGACTTGGCCGCGAACGCGGACTCAAACTGGGTCTGATCCGGCCGATCACACTTTGGCCGTTTCCCAGAAAAGCGTTTGCCCGTCTATCGGATTCCGTCAGAGGCCTTGTTACCGTTGAACTGAATATGATGGGACAGATGCGGGAGGATGTAATCATTGCAAGCCGCTGGCGCTGCCCGGCTTATTCGGTGACCACGGCGCAGCGCATACCGGAAGTGGACCAACTCGTGCGCTTTGCCGAGAGTGTGCTCGACGGCAGTGCGGTCGAAGAGGAGGTGTTTTAACCATGGCAAAATCGGCGCCTTTGATTATGAAGTGCGAAAACATGTTTTGCGCCGGCTGCGGACACTCGCTGTTCGATCGACTGTTGGGCGAAGTTCTGACGGAGATGGATATTATCGGAGAAAGCATCAGCTGTTCGGATATCGGGTGCAACCATATGTATCAATACTCCATGGCGGTGGATACGGTCGTTCCGCCGCATGGCAAGATGGGGGCTGCGATGGCGGCCATGAAGAAGGTGCGCCCGGATAAGTACATTTTTTCCATCGCGGGGGATGGCGGCGCATACGCCATCGGCCTGGGGGAAACGCTTTCCGCCGCCACGCGAAACGACAATGTCACGTTCTTTGTCATGAACAACACGGTCTATGCCATGACCGGCGGTCAGATGGCTCCAACAACTTTGCAGGGGCAGTTTTCTTCGTCGAGCATCAAGGGGCGCACGGAGGCCGAGCACGGGCGGACATTCGACGTGATCAAACTCATGCAGAACCTTGATATCGCGTATCTGGCGCGCTGTACGGTGACCAGCCCGGCTGAAATGGCCAAAACGAAACGCTGCATCCGCAAAGCGCTGGAGAAACAGCGGGAGAAGAAGGGCTTTTCACTGGTGGAAGTACTCGTACCCTGCCCGACCAACTGGGGGCTGACTCCGCCGGAGGCGATGCGGCATATCGAGATCGATCTCTTGCCGAAACTGCCGCTGGGAGAATATATCGATCGCTGATGCGGAAAACGGAGGAAGAGTATGCTGAACGAAATCATCTGCGCGGGATTTGGCGGACAGGGTGTGCTGACCGCGGGGAAAATTATTGTATACGCCGCATATAAAAAAGGGCTGAAAGTTACCTGGTTTCCTTCCTATGGTAATGAAATGCGCGGCGGCAGCGCAAACTGCAACGTCGTAATCAGCGACCAGCGGATCGCAAGCCCGTATGCCAACCATCCGGATACGCTGATCGAGCTAAACGATCCTGCGACGGACCACTTTGAACCGATGATGAAGAGCGGAGGTTACCTGTTTATCAATTCCTCGCTTCTTAACCCCGCACGCGAATTCCGCAGCGATATCACTCTGATCAAAGCGCCGGTAACCGGGATTGCCCAGAACCTGAAAAACGAACACGCGGCGAATATCTGCATGCTTGGGCAGTGGGTCAAAGTACTGCAGATGTTCTCAAAGGATGAGTTCGTTTGTTCCATGAGCGAGTATTTTGATCAGCTTGGCAAGGGAAGATACAACGCAAAAAACGCCGAAGCGTTTGAAGCGGGATACGCATTTCAATAAGTAAGGGGCAGAATATGGATCTGAAGAAGCTTCTGAAACCCGCGAAAATCGCTGTCGTCGGCGCAAGCGAAAAAGAGAATCTGGGCGGTTTTACCGCGCGCATGATGCTTGCCCACGCGGGCGAACGAATCGACGACGTGTATTTCGTTAATCCCGGACGGGAACGCGTGTTTGACCGTCCTTGCTACCCTTCGCTTTCGGCGCTGCCGGAACGGATCGATCTTGCCGTTATCGCAACCGCGAAACCGACCGTTGAAACGCTGGTTGAGGAAGCTGCGCAAAAAGGGGCGGGGGGCGTTGTCGTCTATGCCAGCGGGTACGGCGAGACCGGAAAGCCCGAAGATATTCAGGCGGAAGAATCGCTGAAGACGCTCTGCCGGAGACTGGATATCGCGCTCATGGGGCCGAATTGCGCGGGTTTTATCAACATGGCGGACCATGTTCCCGCTATGGGATTTTTAACCACCGTTCATCAAAATGCCGGCAGGGTCGGCCTCGTTTCGCAGAGCGGCATGATCTGTACGTTGCTTTCGGACAGCGGGAAAACGGATTTTTCGTATATCATCTCCTGCGGAAACAGCAAGGTTGTGGAAGTGGTCGATTACATCGATTTCCTTGTGGATGACGAGGATACCGGCGTGATCGCCGCTTATATCGAAGGCGTTTCCAACCCGACGAAATTTCTGGCAACGCTGAAGAAAGCGGCAAAGCAACAGAAGCCGATTATCCTGCTCAAGATCGGGCGTTCCGAGGCGGGCAGCCGCTCAGCGGCGTCCCATACGGGAAGCCTTTCGGGGTCCGATGCGGCGTTTGACGCGGTGTTCCAAAAATACGGTGTGATCCGCGTGGACGACCTTGAGGACCTTGTCGGTATGAGCAACCTTCTTTCCACACTGCCGATTCTGCCGAAAGGCGACCGGGTTGTCTCGCTCAATGGTTCCGGCGGCGAGAACGGCGTTTCATGCGACGTGGGACACCTGTATGGCATCCACTTTCCACCGTTTTCCACGGGTACTGCCGAACGATTAAAATCGATCCTGCCGGACTACGCTTCCACCAATAATCCCCTCGATACGACCGCGACGATCTGCTACGATACGGAAGTGTTTGCCGATGCGGCAGAAATCATCATCAACGATCCGAATTTCGATCTGGCGCTTGTCGGATTGACCATTGTAAGTGAAATGACCGATCTTTGCGTGAAACATATGTCCGAAGGTCTGGTCAAGTTGATTTCGGAGAAGAGGATCGATAAACCGGTAATCGTTGTGCCGGCGGTCGAATCGGGGCGTATGCCGGAGTACGTGAACCTGCTGAAGAATGCCGGAATTCCCGTGACGGCACCGTGTTTCTATGCGTATAAACACGTAAAAAAGCTGCTGGATTATTGCAAATGGCGTGCCGCTCTGCCGGATATTACGCTGGAAGACGCGGTCCTGTCACACCCGGACAGTAACCGGCGCACCGCGCTGAGCGAACACAAATCCAAGGAGATGCTGCGTTCCTTCGGCGTAAGGATTCCGAGGGAGGCAATCGTACACGATGCAGGCGAAGCGGTCGAAGCAGCAAGCGGGATCGGTTTTCCGTTGGTGCTGAAAATTGAATCGGACGATATTCTGCATAAATCCGACATGGGCGGAGTAATACTGAACATCCAAAGCAAGGCGGCGGCGGAAGAGGCTTTTCGGCGTATTCTGGAAAATGCCGCGAAAAACCGGCCGGATGCGCGGATCAACGGCGTTTTAGTGCAGGAAATGGTACCGAGCGGCCTCGAGACGATTATTGGCGTGAACCGGGATAAACTCTTTGGTCCCATGGTTCTCTTTGGACTCGGCGGCGTGAATACGGAGTTGCTGCGAGATGTTGCGCTGTATCCCGCTCCATTTGGTAAGGCGGAAGCGCTTCGCATGATCGGTTCGCTCAAACTTGCGAAATTATTCAGCGGCTACCGCGGCGGCGCCGCGTTGGACGTTGATGCTTTGGCGAAACTGCTGTCGGATGTGAGTCGATTCGCCTATGCGCAGCGCGACAGCCTGGCCGAACTGGATCTGAATCCTGTGTTTGTTTACGAGAAGGGGAAAGGCGTTGCGATTGCGGATGCGCTGATTGTTTTGGAAGAGTAAACGCAGTGTGTGCGCTTTCTGTTCGAGAGATTTTTGGATGCGCCGAGCGGAGTTTCTCCACTTTACACGCGTCGGACGGCCCCGCAAGCTGTGCGCAGTACGACGCGCCCGGTGGCGGGGCCGTTTTCATTTTGGCTGGTATACCGGAGAAAGAATATGCCGCAAAACGAAGCAGATCACCGGGAAAGATCCTGCGAAAAGAAACCGGCAATATCGGTCGGCATAAAAATGAAATACCTTTCTATTTTCAAAAAATCCCGCTATACTATTCACAATGCGATTCATAAAAATCTACAAGAATACAGGCGGATCGACAGACGGACTGCCGGCAGGAAAAATCGGACGACAGATGAGGCGATGATTTGGAAAACAAACAGCCCAGACTGTGCCTGAAGCACATCTCAAAATCTTACTCCGGAAACCGCGTTTTGAACGACGTTTCAATGGAAGTACGCCCTGGGGAAATCCACGCGCTGCTTGGCGAGAACGGTGCGGGGAAATCCACTCTCATGAAGATTCTTATGGGAATGGACGAAATTCGTCAGAGCGGCGGTTTTGAAGGAGAGGTGCTGCTCGACGGCGCACCGGTCCGGATCGACTCACCCAGACAGGCGCACGAACTCGGCATATGCATGGTGCACCAGGAACTGATGCTTGTGAGCGGTTTTACGGTGGCGGAAAATATTTGCGTCGGGCGCGAACCCGTCAGGAGAACGGGGCGTAAGGAAACGGATGCGCCGTATTTGCCCATCGATTTCGATGCGATGGCGAAACAGGCGGGAGAAGCCTTGCATCGGCTCAACGTCGAGCTGGATACGGATACGTTGGTTGACGAACTTCCGGTGAGTCAGATGCAGTTCGTCGAAATCGCGCGGGAGATCGACCGCCCCGGAATCCGGCTGCTGATACTGGATGAACCGACAGCCGTGCTCAACGACGCGGAAGCGGAGCATTTGCTGCAAAGGATGATGCGGCTGAAAGAGTCCGGGCTGAGCATTCTGTTTATCTCGCACCGCCTGGACGAAGTCCTGCGCTGCTGCGACCGAATTACGGTACTACGGGACGGCATAGTGGCGGGCAGCATGGAAAGCGATCAAACAAGCGTCTATGCCATTGCAGAAATGATGATGGGGAAGAGACCGCTTGCCATGGAGCCGACGCAACGTGAGTCAGCTGGCTGGGAGCAGGGCGCATCCGTTCTGAAACTGGAAGGATTTTGGGCAGATTTGCCGGGAGAGCGTGTGGAAGGTCTTGACCTGGAGGTCCGTCAGGGGGAAATCCTTGGATTAGGCGGGCTTTCCGGTCAGGGAAAAATCGGCGTTGCGAATGGTTTGATGGGACTTTGCCCGAGCGGCGGAAACGTCGTTTGGAACGGTGAACCGCTTTTGGACGGGCACGCGGGGAGCGTCCTTCGCGAAGGGTTTGGATTTGTGTCCGAGGATCGCAGGCGCGTGGGCCTGCTGCTCGGCAGTTCGATTGAGGAGAATATCGCCATTCCCGCCATACATAATTATGGGCGTTTTTTGCGTCGGATCGGCCCGGCTCAAATGGTCGATCACTAGGCTGTGCGTGAAAATGCGCTTGCGTTTATTCAGGCGCTCGATATTCGCTGCACCGGACCGGATCAGCCGGCCGGGATGCTTTCCGGCGGCAACCAGCAGAAGGTCTGCGTGGCGCAGGCGCTTACGCTCCGCCCGCGTATCCTGCTGGTCAGCGAGCCGACGCGCGGGATCGACATCGGCGCGAAACAGCTGCTGCTCAACGTTCTTCTCCGGCTGAATCGGGAGCAGGGGATTACCATTCTTTTTACGTCTTCCGAACTGCAGGAACTTCGTTCCGTCTGCGACCGGATCGCGATTGTGACCCGGGGAAGGATCGCGGGTATTTTGCCGCCGGACGCGCCGGAAGCGGAATTCGGGCTTCTCATGAGCGGTATGGGCGGAATAAGGAGCGGCTTATGAAACAATCGCTGATTGCCCGCGTGGGTTTGCCACGATTGATCATCTTTGCATTTTTACTGCTGCTGGTCGGTCTGAGCATAGCGACAAAACAGGATCTCGGAGCAATTACGGGCGACGTAATCGTTCGCTTCGGCATGAACGGAATTCTCGCGCTGGCGATGTTTCCGTCGATCCTCTGCGGAGCGGGATTGAATTTCGGCGTACCGATTGGCGTTATCGCAGGATTGATCGGCGGGCTGCTCAGCGTAGAGTTCGGCATGACCGGTTTTGGCGGCATTGCCGCAGCTTGTTTGTTTTCCATTCCGATTGCGCTGCTGCTTGGATACCCTTACGGAAAGCTTCTCAACACCGTGAAGGGAAATGAAATCGTGGTAGGCAACTACATCAGCTATGCGGTAGTTTCGCTCATGTGCATCTTCTGGCTGCTCATGCCGTTTCAAAATCCCGCGATTACCTGGCCGATTCGCGGAACGGGTGTTCGAACGACCGTTACGCTGGAGGGGATTTATGACGGCTTGCTCGACAATACGTTTTCGTTTTCTCTGTTTGGCATACGGATTCCAACGCTGCTGCTTGCAACATTTGCGCTGGCCTGCGTTTCCATTTGGCTGTTTTCTCACAGTAAAACGGGCATATTAATGAAAGCCGCGGGGGAGAACCCGCTTTATGCTGCGGCGGCAGGCATCAACGTGGACGCGATGAGGCTCAAAGGGATTCTGCTCTCAACCGTCCTTGCCGCGGTCGGTATTGTGATCTACTCGCAATCCTATGGATTCTATCAACTTTACAATGCGCCGCTCAATATGGCGTTTGCGCCCGTTGCCGCGGTTCTGCTCGGCGGGGCGACCACGCGGACGGTGAAAATCCGCCATGTGATTGTTGGTACGTTTTTGTTTCAGGCGATTATCACGGTGGCGATGCCGGTTGCGAATCAGCTCGCGCCGGACGGTGGTTTGGCGGAAGTGGCGCGGATCATCGTTTCCAATGGAATCATTCTCTATGCGCTGATGCAGAGCGGAGGTGACGGTAAATGAGAAACCGTTGGAAGCATATGCTGACGGCAAACGCCGTACCGCTGCTGTTTATCGGGCTTTCGGCGCTTGCGTTCCTTTATTCGGGTGCTTCCGGCCCGGTCGTGCTCTCGGACGTTGTCTCACGGTTTACCCGAAACGCGATCCTGGTGTTATCTCTGCTCTATCCTGTGCTTGCCGGTATGGGGCTGAATTTTGGCATCGCAATCGGGGCCATGGCGGGGCAAACCGCGCTGTTTTTCGTGCTGCTTGCGGGCTTAAGCGGCGCGCAGGGACTGCTCGTTGCCGCGCTGGTTTCTCTGCCGCTGTCGGTATTGCTCGGCTGGCTTTCTTCGCTTGTGCTCAACCGGACGAAGGGGCAGGAGATGATCACGTCCATGCTTCTGGCGTTCTTTGCGTCGGGCGTATACCAGTTTTTCTTTCTATATCTGCTGGGCGGCGTCATTCCTGTCCGGAATCCGGACTTTTTAATGGGAAGCGGAATCGGCGTGCGAAGCAATCTGGACATGGTCGGGATGCAGTATGCGCTGGACGATATTTTGAAGACGGATCTGTTTACCTGCCTGCTGGGGGCAGCAGCGGTGATCTGTATTGTTCTTGTCGTTTGGACGGTAAAACAAAAGGGCAAGCTTGTGCGCCGTCTTCTTCTTGCCGTCTTGGATGCCGCATTGCTTGTTTTTGGGATTCTGGGCAAATTCTTTGGTTTTCTGCCGCAGTATCGTGTCATGGTGCAGATCCCTGTGGTTACGTTGCTTCTGATCGCCCTGACGGGGCTTTCGATCGTATATTTCTTCTCCACTCGCATGGGTCAGCGGATGCGTGCGGTTGGAAACGATATGGCTTCGGCGCGTGCGGTCGGCATCGATGTGAACCGCGTTCGCACGCAGGCAATGATTCTCTCCACCGCTACGGCGGCGCTGGGACAGATTGTCTACCTGCAGAACATCGGGACCATCGCGGTCTACAGCGCGCATGAGAACGTTGGTATGTTCTCGGCGGCGGCGCTTTTAGTCGGCGGCGCATCCGTTTCCGGCGCAACGGTGCCGCAGGCATTGGTGGGGACCCTGCTGTTTCATCTCTTGTTCAATATTCTCCCGATTGCGGGGCAAAAGCTCTTTGGCAGCCCGGAAATCGGCGAGTATTTTCGCGTGTTTATCGCATACGGCGTTATCGCGGTAACCCTTTCGCTCTATGCGTGGAAGGCAATGGCGCAAAAAGGCGTTTCAGCGGGAAAGAAACGCCGTTAAGCGAGTCTTTAAGAACGGAAGCTCCTTCTCAAATGAGAAGGAGCTTCCGTTCATCTGTAAATAATGCTTGGGCTTGTTCAGGGCCGAAGCCCGTAATCCGTTGCTGATAGGGTCGAAGCCGCATATTGGATAAAGCGCCATAACCCCGTTGCGAATGCTATTGCGGCAGACGATTCGTCGGATTCAGGTGAAAGTACGAATCTCTGAATTGACAAAGCTGCATGGGCCAGTCTGTCTGAAGTATGCGTACGCCTTTTCGCAGCGCTTCGCCCCAGGACAGGCCGTAGCCTTCGAGCAGGGCCAGATCGTCGTTCAGGTTTCCGAACAGTTTTGATTCCTCCAGCCCGCTGAGCGTAATGGCGTTTGCCCAGACAAACAGGCCATGTTCCAGAATAAAATCCAGATTCTCCTGCTGATAGAGTTCATCGCCGCTTGTTTTCGCGATGACTTCCATGCCGACCAGGTTGATGTTGGGGCAGGAGAGCGCGGTATGGACCTCCTCCATATTGCGTACGACGGGCATAAACATATATTTCTCGGGGCAAGCGCTGAAAAATGCAAGCAGCTCTTTTCGAACCGGAGCCTTGATGATTGCCTGTCGGATCGTATTGGGATATTTCTTCAAAAGATTCGTGATCTGCGGCAGAATGTCCCAGGCCCTGTCGATGTTGTATAATTCGTTCCCGGTGAAATGTTCTAGGATGTTTTCAAACTTTTCCACGTGTACACCGCTGATTTCCCAGTCCGCGTTTCGGTAGTGAAGACGGTCGATCTGCGCGCTGGACATCGTTTTAATATTCTCCGTACAGCCAAGATTTCGAGGTTCCATACCGTCGTGGAAGGCATAGATTGCACCGTCCGTTGAACGGATCAGATCAAACTCGAATAGATCGCCGCCCATCTGTAACGCGGTTTCAAAGGCCGGGATCGTATTTTCAACGATATTTCCTGCGTGGGTGCCGCGGTGGACCGCAATCAGCGCCTTTTTCTCTTCAAAACGCTGATTCAGGATTTGATTGATATCGGAAAAAACCTGGTTGCCAAACATATTGTTTCTTTTCTCCTAACGGGATGGGATTTTTCGCCGCTTCTGTACGAACCGGAAAGCGGTAAGACCGAAGCATACATTTCTGCGGGCATAACCAAACGGCGGAATTGCCGCGCGGTGCAGTCCGCCGGAATCCGGAAAGAGTTTTCTCTCCTGCTTGGGAAAGCTTTTTTGAACATACCCTTCCGAACGTATTCTTAAAAAATATCTTCTTTCGAGCATCTTTTTTCAAAAAAGTTTAACCGAGCATCTTTCTCAGGGCATCTTCTTCGGAATATCTTCTTCCGAGCATCTTTTTTAAAGCAGCTTTTATGACAAAAGTTTACCCGGGCCGCTTTTTAGAAGAGCTTCTTTAGCAAGCGAAACATCGTTTCATAGCGCAATGCAACGGTATCGACCTTCAGGTACTCATCTCGCGTATGGAGCTTTCCTCCGCAGGGGCCGCAACCGTCCAGCGTAACCGGCCCAAGAGGGGCGATGTAGTTTCCATCGGATCCGCCCCCGGTGCAGAGGTGTTCCGCCGTCGTTCCGGCTTCCCGCGCGGCTTCGGACAACTGATGAAGGAGCTCCCAAGTGGCCGGGGTGGGGGTCATGGGCGGCCTCATGACTTTTTCTTCGATCTCGATTTGTGTTCTGCCGTCAAACGGATGCTCGCGCATCCGCTGCAGCATGGACTGCAGCGGCTCGAGTGCCGTTTCGTCCATATACAGGAAACTCAGGGTAAATTCAGCGTAGTCCGGTACGGAACCGTTATCGGCGCCGCCTTGAAAACGACCGATATTCAGCGTCGTCCCCTTCTCATAATCAACGAGCTGATACAGTTCGGTTACCCACTTTGCCAGCTCCAGAATCGCGCTCGCGCCCTTTTCCGGTTCCACGCCGGAATGCGCCGCGATTCCATGGCAGCGGATCAGGTAACTCGCTCCGCCTTTGCGCCGGCTCACATACTCGTCGTTTGGCCGGCCAGGTTCGAAAACGAAACAATAGTTCGATTTTCGGGCAATCTCGTCAAAGAACGCTCTGGAATACTGTGAACCACGCTCTTCATCGCTGTTCATGCCCACGCAGAAATGAAAATTCAAAGCGTTCTCTTCCAGAAGCGCCTTGATCAGATAGTAGATGATAAGGCACCCACCCTTGCAGTCAACGCACCCCGGTCCGTGTCCAACGTTGTCTTTGTCCACTTCAAACGGGCGCTCCGCGCCGGTTCCTACCGGAAAAACCGTGTCCATGTGTGCCACAAACAGCACGTCGAACGGGCCGTCACCGGCGTTTTGCACGGTAACGAACGGAGCGAAATCGTTGCCGGTTTGGTATTTTCGCTCTACTTTGAGTCCCAGCGCACGGTAGCGCTCTTCAAAAAAGTCGGCAACCGCACGGGTTCCCGCGGCATTTTGGTTGCCGCTGTCGATCGCGCATAAGGTTTTGAGATCTTGCAGATATTCCTGAATTGGAAATTCACGCATCGTATGTTTCCCACCTGTTCTTCCTTCATCTTTTGCTGTTTGATTTATTCGATTGGGTCTTCTCGCATCATGCGTTCGCAGCGCCGCATCTGATCCTCGAGAAAGCTGGGCCATATGGAGTCGTCGAAATAAGGATTCTCGTTATTTTGCAAACGGGATCGGCGCTCGAGGACGCGAAGCTGCGCAGGATGGTTGCCAAGGGCAACATCTACGTGTTGCTTCATCAGCCTTCGCAGCGAATCCGCATACGCCTCCCGCATCTTCGGGTCGATGGAATACGTTTTCAGAAAGCCCGATTCCAGCGTGTTTTGTCCGACGCCTCCGTGCATGCCGACGCGGCATGGCCGTCCGCGCCAGGAGGAGTTGAAGAAAATGCCAAGCGTTCCAAGCGTATGCCCCGGAGCGTTCACAAACTGAAACTCCGTATTGCCGAGCCGGAAGGTCTCGTTCTGTGATATCGGGTCCGTTATTTCGAAATCGGCGATCTCTTCACAATGGTAATAACCGCATAGATTCTGGGCGTTGTGCGCCTTTAACAAAATCCGGTCGTTTTCCCCCAGCATCGTTCGGCATCCGTATTTTTGCATCATACGCCGCGTACCGCCGATGTGGTCCACATGCGCGTGGGAATGCAGAAGATACCGGATTTCGGCAGGGCGGAAGCCCGCGTCGCGGATTGATTCCAGCAACAGATACAGCGTGCTCGGCCACCCGGTATCCAGCAGCATAAGTCCGTCCCCCGTATCGATCAGGTGGCTCGCGACCTGTGAATTGCCGACGTACCAGACGTTATCCGTGATTTGAAAGGGCTTTACGTCATATTCCCAGGGAGCTTCCATCACGTTCATTGGACGACGGTACCGCCTTCGCCTGCCAGAATATGCACCTCGAAGCCCATCATCCGGCCGAATGCCGCCAACGCACCGATGTCGGCGTCGTAAACCATCGCCGAGTGATGCGTGCCGCCAAGGTTGGAAAACGCTTCCAGAAACGCGGGAAGCGGTTTACATGGCTTATACCACGCCTGCGTCGAATAGCGGTAGGCGCCGAATTCCAGCCCTGCGTCCAGAATCTCTCCCTGCGTCAGAATCAGACGAAACCGGTCTTTCATTGGCGCGAGATTCACAAGGACGACGCTTCCCGGACGCATACAGCTGTACATTCCAACCGTGTCTCCGCAGGTGTTGTAATTGAATTTCAGGTCGCTGATGACCGGCTTCCATTTGGCCAGATTCGGATTGCTCTCTCCCATGTGGCTCAGCAGAAGGACATTCTCCTTCCAGTCCGGACAGAACATCTCCGTAAACGTCGTATTGGGGTAAACGCTGGCGAGAGCACCCACGAGGCCCGCGGTCAGCACGTCGCCTTCTCCTGCGTAACCCACTCTTCGTCCAAGAAACTTGCAGCATTCCGGAAACGGCATCTTGGGAAGGCCGCAACGATCGAGCGTTTTAAAGTTGATCGATACGGCCGTGAGTCCGGCGTCCTCCACCCATTTTCGAACTGCCAGACCGGATTTTGTGGCGGCGCGATAAGCCTCCAGGTTTTTTGCTTCAATCGTATAGCGTTCCCGGTCGGAGGCGATCTCCGCGTCGATCTCCGCGTTCGTGACTTTTCCGATCGATTCCCGCACGATCTCCGGTTCCATAATCCGAACCTCGGCGCCGATATCCTGCCGAAGGCGCTCGGAGGTTACCTGGAAATCACCCATACCGGTGAACGTGCCGCCAACGGACCCGATTCGCGCGTTTTGAAACGACTTTTTCACGGCGGCGGCACGGCAAAGGCCTGCCACGCGGGCAATAACGTCGCTGTGCATCGCGTGTCCGGCACAGAGATAATACTCGCGTCCGTTCCTGCGCAAAAGGCTGCACATGTCCTGGACGCCATGGATTCCGTGGTTATTCGAGATTCGTTTCTCATACCCAGCGGCTTCCAGCAGCGCATAATCCGGCGTCGTATCCAGAACGATGAGCGGGACGTTCAGAGACAGCAGGGTTTCGATGGATTCCAGGGATGGGGAATACGCCAGATGCTGTGTGACGACGGCATCCACGTCCGAGGCTTGAAACAGCTGCGCGGCCGCATCGAATTCCTCCTTGAGCCGGCACACATCCGCGCAGACGACCTGCACACCCTGGCTTTCCAGCATGGAAACCAGCGTGTGCATATAGTTCACCATGGGATCCCGGTAATGCGGGTTATTATCGTCGTAGAGCTTTATATACATCGGCAGATAGCCGACTTTGATCGATTTTATCATGATCGTTTCTCCTGTTTTGTCAAAGCCGCCCCGGCCTTCCGCAAAAATCGTATCCGGAAGGGAATGCAAGGCAGGCCTGGATTTTCGTTTTTTGGGGATTTTTCGGATAGCTGCTCCGGGACGGCCGCTACATCATCTCCTCAGTCGGTCGTTCCTGCAGACTGAAGCTGCCGGGATTCATCTTCGTATACTTCGCGAAATTCCGGCGGAAGGTCGAGAGGCTGATGTAACCGACCGTATGATAAACTTCCTCCATACTTCTGCGATCGTCGGTCAGAAGTTCCGCAGCGCGGGCAATCCGGGCCTGATTGATATAATCGCAGTAGTTTACGCCTTTCACACCTTTGAACAAGGTGGAGATATAGGCGGGGGACTTGTCGAATTTTTCGGCGATACGATACAGCGACAGGTCCGGATTATAAAGGTTCTCCTCGATATAGAGGAAGATCTGCTGCTCCGCGGGACTCAGGTGGTTCTCCTTTCGTTCGTCAATCTGCCGGCAGACTTCGTCGATGAGGGTTTCGACCAAACTTTGAATCTTGCTTAGGCTCATCAGTTCCCGGTTCTTTTTTTCAACGACGAAGGGCGATACGGAGATTCCCAGGCCCTGTGCGCTTCGCAGGATGGCGGAGCAAAAATCCATATAGAGCCAGCGCAGAAAAACCGGATTCCTTTGCGGCTGTTTCTGATTTGTTTCGATTACTTCGCGCAGCACCGCTTTTGCACTCGCCGCGTTTCCGCCGATGATCGCGCGGGAGAGCAGCATTTCTTCGGAAAAAGGGAAGAAATAGTCGTTGCAGACCCTGGAGGCCACATCTTCGAAATATGCGATGTTTCCCGTATGGTTCAGGATACCGTAATTCATGGCGACCGCAGACTGTTCGGCCGACCGGTAGATCTCGCTGCTGGAGAGCACCGGCCTGCCAACGCCGAAACACAGCACATCCGCGGTGTTTGTTTTTTGGAAATACTCGCCGCTTTCCGCGGCGACGAGGGAAAGGTACCGGCGCAGGGTATCCGGCGTATCGTAGTTCACGATCGCGCGGTAATGGTCGCTGTCCTCGTAGTAGAGATGAATATTCATTGAGAACCCGCGCTTCAAATGTTCAAGCAGCGTTTCCATCGCCAGCTCCGCGGCGCGGAGTTTCTCATGTTCCTCCGGAAAGGCGCGGTTCTGCTGGGAAAAGGGAGCATGGATCGAAACAACCGAAAAAAGCGGGTATTCGGCTTTCAGGTTACAGGAATGCAGTTGCTCCATAGCCGTCTCCGAAAGAAAGACGGTGCCGTCGAGCAGGCCGCCGATGAGCTTCTGTCTGGCCAATGGCCGCAGACGATCCAACGAGGTTTCCGTAGCCGACTTTTCCGCAAGGATCATCTCGATGACATGATCCAGAACTTCGAACTCGTTTTTATTCCGGGTCGTCGGACCGGCAAATTTGCGGACGATCCAAACCAACGGTTTCGAATTTCGCAGGGAAAGGGCGACGGCCAGTCCGGCACAGACGAGCAGGTCCGTCAGAATAGCCAGATTCATGATTGGACGAATCCGGTTGACCGTGCGGTTGTGCACGGACATCGGGACGTCGATCTCGCAGGAATACCCCTTTGAACCGGAGGTGCGCGAAAGCGTCACGACCTTTTCCGAAGGGTCGGCCAGACGGTATTCCCAAAGAGTGTTCCCGTTCATATCGGCAATCCGGAAAGCTACGGCATCCTGATTCGTGATCGACAACAGATTCCGGCCGATTGCGTAAGCGTCGAAAATCAGGTTGATTTCGCCTTTATACCGTCCTCCCGGCACATCCCGGAAGCAATCCCGGTAAACCAAATACGAGTTTTGGTTGTACTCCTCGGCGGAAAAGCCCGGCGCTGCGTTTCCCAACGGAAAGAAAGTGTATTGAATATTTGCAGGGTTGATCTGCCGAAGATATTCGGGATTTTCGAACACGCCGCCGCTCGTATAGAGCGTGTTTTCATCGTAGAACTGGAGCGAAGCGGACAGGAGCGTGCTTCTCTGCGCTACCATAACGGAGAGGTCGGAAACGACGGTTTCCTTCATTGCGATACTTAAACTATCCTTGTTCAGGACATGGTCGATGTAGATCTTGTGGAGCCACGTTCCGTTTTCCGCCATATTGATCACGTCTTGCGCATAACCATCAAGCTTATCAAAATAGACGCCGGTCGTGTAGACCAAGTTTTGCTCGTAAGCAAGGTCGTTCTCCTTCGCCGTATTGATAATCAGCATGGTGAAGACCAGAGCCAGAATGGTTACGGAACACACGGACAGCAGCAGGTTTGTAAAAAGGAAGCGCCAGAATACGCTGACCTTATTTCCCATTTTCATCCTTTTGCGCATGGCTTTTGCTCTCCTTTCCGCTTGCTTTTCGATTTATGATAAGTCACTTGCCAAGATAGTCGTCACATAGTTTATTTGCATAGGAACAGTAGATCAGGTGCGTCAGAGCGCCTCCGATAAAAAAGTAATAGAGTAACGGCAGCGCCAGAAGCGCGTAACGCGCCTCCGGCTGACAGAGGCACAACGCCAGATACAGCAGAAGCACCGCTGAAGCCGCGATTCGGATCAGAAGGAACATGGGCAGCTTCATCAGCGTAAGGAGAAAGGCGTTTCGAAGGTGCCCCGCGAGGGAAAGACGGTAGGTGACCAGAAGCACAAAAACGACCTGCCGGGAAAGCATCCAAAGAGCGAACACGACGCATGTGACGATCAACAAAACCGACATCAGCTGCATTGTCCCCGCCTGGGACGCGGCGAGATAACAGTACCAGATAGAGACCGGAACCAGTCCAGTAATGGCGGAGACAACGATCGCCTGCCCGAAGTTTTCCCGAAAACCCTTCCATATTGTCCGGAAAGCAGGGCATTCCTGATCCCGCGCCCAGTTTCGCATCAATAGCGAAATCCCCGCGTCGGCGGGGCCGGTTATTGCGATGCAAGGCCAAAGGCCAAGCACATAGAGGTTCATTGTACGGATGGTATCCGTGCCGGGGTTTCCGCTTGTTATCGTGGCGCGGATTGTAAGAATGTTCGCGACGGTCCATACGATGGCTGGGATCCAGAAAACGACGTAAAGCAGGTTAACGGGAACGAGCGACAGAACGCGCTCCGACAGGACGAGCCGAAACAGCTGCAGCCGTGTTTTGGGTTCTCCATATTTCAGGCGCAATCGGGATTCCCCGTTCCAGTACTGTTCCAATAGACGCATGATTCTGCCCTCCGTACGGCATCCGGATCCCCATGATCAAAAGTCGAAGGAATAGGGCGGATGGCTCTGCCCTATTCCTATTCCTACGTGGGACGGCGATTATTTCGTTCTGTCGTATACGGACTGATAGACTTTCGTAAAGGTATCCAGCTCCAGTTCGCCCATTGTCGAGACGAAGGTATCCCATCCCGTACTCAGAGAGGCTTCTCCCTTAATGAACTTGTCCCGCATCTCCTGCCAATAGGTAATTACATCCGTCTTGCAGTAGTCAAGTTCATCCTGTTCATCGTTGGTAAAGCAGCTTACCCGAACAACGGAAGGACTGACCCATTTGGCGTTGTCGCGAAGCGCGGCATACTCGTCCATATACCACTGGTACTGCCGTTTGCTGTTGAGCAACTGATCCTTCGTTTGGATGAAGGGGGGCGTGATCTGGCCGCAGCCCTTACTCATGATCTGCCAGGCAGAGCCGTCCGTCGGATAAATCAGCTGGAAATCTCCGTTGCTGTCAAGCTGCCAGTCCTCGCCTTCAAAGCCGCAGGTGCGAACTTTCAGCACTTCGGGGTCCGCCAGAAGGGTATCCAGCCATTTCATGGCAAGTTCCTTGTTCTCGCTGCTGCTGGAAACCGAAGCCACGCCGTTGCCAAGCTTCTCGCGCCGCACAAAATAGCCCTGGTTGCCGTTATACTCGGATGCAAGCGGGGACCCGAGCGTGTAATGCTCACTCTTGGGATCGGCTATGCCCGCCGAAGTAAGGCTGCCGTACGTGATGGCAAAAGCCGAGTAATACACGAATACACCGACACGGTCGGAAGCGATCTTTTCGGAAAGCGAGTCGGCGGTCATCGTGCAGATCTCGTTGTCAAGCAGCCCGCTCGAAAACAGACCGTTCATGTAGGTGAGGTAATTTTTCATGTTGTCGGAGGTGTACTCGTTGGTGACGGTTCCGCTCTGGTCGGCGACAAACGCGTCCCATCCCTCGTACTGCTCCAGTCCGAAAGCGTTGCCAAGAACGGAGGTCAGTGTGTCGACGTTTGAAGAAGTCAGAATGACTTCATCGTTCTGTCCGTTTCCATTGATATCTCCGGCTTCCTTCATCTGCTGAAGAAGCGCGGTGAATTCGTCGAGCGTCTGGGGCACCGTGGCGCCAAGCTTGTTGAGCCATTCCGTATTATACAGAAAGACGATGTGGCCTTCCACCGGTTCGACGGTGCCGCTGAAACCGTAAATGGAACCGTCCTGATTGGATACAAGGGATTTGTAGGCGATTCCGTTTTCGTCCATGTATTGCTGGGTTTTCGTAAAGCAGGTGTCCCAGCTGTCCGCCAGATTGACAAACAGGCCGTTACTTCCGCCGTCGTTCGACACTTTCATATCGTTGGTTACCATGATGTCCGGCATATCGCTTCCGGAAGAAACTTTCGTGGCGACAACTTCCGGATAGCCGCTGTATGGGACGACTTCCCAGTTGATATGGACATTGGTATAATCCTCCAGGAACTGCCAGAATGGCAGATCGTTGGAAGGCGCAGGATACGTGTTGTTAACCGCGTCATACGTGAACACGGTCAGCGTGGTCTTGTCGTTGCAGAGCCAGGAAGCCGGATTCGAACTGGCGGCCTCTTCAACGGGTGCCGAAGCGGTCGCTGCTGGCGTTTCCTCGGCGGGGCTGGTTTGGCATGCCGTCAGGGTTGACGCAAGTAACAGCAAGACCAGAACAAGCGATAAGATTCTTTTCATTTTCTCTTCTCCTTTTTATTATTATTGCACAAGACAGCGCCTTTGCAATTCTTCCTTGCAATTTATCCTTTAACCGCTCCCAACATGAGGCCTTTTTCGAGATTCTTACTGATGAACGGATAGATAAGGAGCATCGGCAGCACGGAAATTACGACGACTGCGTACTTTATCTGAAGGGAGGACAGAAGCGCCGCGGAATCCACATCGACGGCGGCGTCCGCAATGCCGGAAATCGACGATTGAATGACCACGCTGCGCACATACATCGCCAGCGGCTGCAGCTTGGCGTTTCCCAAATAGAGCAGCGCCGGAAAATAACTGTTCCAGTGGCCAACCGCGTAATAAAGAGCCAGCACCGCGATAACGGGTTTCGACAGCGGCAGGATCAGCTGGAGAAAGATCCGGTATTCCGATGCTCCGTCGATGCGCGCGCTTTCGATGATTTCGTCGGAGATGGACTCGAAAAACGACCGTGCCACGATGACGTACCACGCGGTTGTCAGCGCGGGCAGAATCAACGCCCATCGAGAGTTGTACAGATGCAGGTATTTTGCTACAACGATGTAGGTTGGGATCATACCGCCGCTGAAAAACATTGTGATCATAACGAACTTCGTGATGTATTTTCGGTGCGTGAATTCTTTTCGGGACAAGGGATACGCAATCAGCGACGTAACGAAGATCCCCAGAACGGTTCCAACCAGCGTGTACCAGAGTGTATTGCAGTAACAGGTAAAGAGGGAAGAATCTTTAAGCACGGTTCGCATCGCCGTAAGATCAAATCCTTTGGGAAGGAAATACACCTGCCCGCGTGCCGCGGCAATCGGATCGCTGATGGACATACTGAACACATAGATGAGCGGATAGAGCGTTGTAACGAGTACAAAAGCGATAAACAGCGCGAGGATGATATCCAGAACGACGTCGCTTTTCGTTTTTTTATATCTGACCATTTTCATACCTCACCATAACGATGTTCCAGAAACTTTCTTTGTCATTTTGTTGGCAAACAACAGAACCAGCAGGTTGCATACGGCATTAAACAGGCCGATGGCCGTCGAAAGGCTGAGCTTTCCATCGAGAATGCCCGCCCGGTACGCATAGGTTGCCAGCGTATCTGCCGTGTCGTAGATTGCCGGGGAATACATGAGAATGATCTTCTCATAGCCGACCGACATCAGATTGCCAACGCGAAGAAGAAGCATGATGATGATCGTTGGCAGGATGCAGGGAATCGTGATACAGAAGATATTTCGAAACCGCGTGCTTCCGTCAATACTGGCCGCTTCATAGAGAACCGGGTCGATTCCGGAGATGGCGGCCGTAAAGACGACGGCATTGAACCCTGTCATTTGCCAGATGCCGGATCCGATGTACATCGTCCGAAACCAATTGGAACTGCCCATAAAGTCGATCTTGCTGCCGCCGAACATGGAAATCACGTTATTCACCAGACCGTCGTCCACAGAAAAGAAATTGACCATGATTCCAACGATTACCACCGTTGAAATAAAGTATGGCAGCAGGCTGACGTTTGACGTGAATTTCCGCAGACCCTTATTGCGAATTTCGTTCAGTAAAATCGCCAGCAACACGCTCAGCGGGAAAGAAATGAGGATTGAATACACGCTTAAGAGCAATGTATTACGGACCAATCTCCAGAAAAATGGATTACTCAGGAGGATCTTGAACCACTTGAGACCGACCCAGGTCACATTTGCCCCGATAAAGGGATCGCCAACCTTATAATTCTGAAATGCCATCACGAGGCCGAACATCGGCCAGTACATAAAGATTAGGAAGAAGGCCACGGGGATGATCAGCATCACGAAATATGGCGCTTCCTTTTTATATCGAAGCAGCGTCCGGTTCCCGGCTCGTAGCGGGGTCATGGGCAACGGAGCTTTCCTTCGGTTTTTCAATTTTTCTTTCATCGAGTGCCCCCTGCGCAGTGGATTATTAGAATGAGAAATGAATTCGGATCGGGATATTGATAACGTATAATAAAGTTCGCAAAAAGGAAGAAGGCATAGGAAAGCCATCGGGACTCCGATAGAATGAATGGTGTGAAGACATTCAGCAAAGGAGAACCCACGATGGCTCAAAAAAATGGTAACACAAACCTGACGGA
>JAYFNY010000035.1:0-39885 GCA_034933205.1 Eubacteriales bacterium | reverse complement strand
CCACCATATCGGGCATCACGACGAGGCGGTGCATGCGGGACGCTGGCAGAACAACCCCGACTGGTGCTTCTGGGACTATCCGCTGATCGAACTGGACGGCAAGACGATGGGGATCGTGGGGTTCGGGCGCATCGGCCAGGCGACGGGAAGAATCGCCAAAGCGCTGGGCATGAAGGTGCTGGCGTATGATGCGATGGAAAACGACGCGGGGCGCGCGCTGGCAACCTATGTGCCGCTGGATACGCTGCTCAGGGAATCAGATGTGATTGCGCTGCACTGTCCGCTGTTTCCGGAAACGCAGGGGATGATCAATCGCGCGTCGATTGCGAAGATGAAGGACGGCGTGATCCTGCTCAACAACAGTCGCGGTCCGCTGATCGTGGAGCAGGATTTGGCGGACGCGCTCAACAGCGGCAAGGTATACGCCGCGGGGCTGGACGTGGTTTCCAGCGAGCCGATCAAGGCGGACAACCCGCTTCTTACGGCGAAGAACTGCATTCTTACGCCGCATATCAGCTGGGCGCCGAAGGAAAGCCGTCAGCGGCTGATGGATATTGCGGTGGACAATCTGGAAAACTTCCTGCGCGAAACCCCCGTCAACGTCGTGAACCGCTGAAACAAATTTGGATTTCGGGGGAAAGATACGGCTCCAACCATAACAATCAGTGCCGTGTGGGTCGCGGCTCTGCGGGAATCTACCGAAAAAGCGGGCTTCTCCATACGCGAAGTTCGCTTTTTCTTTATAGACTCAGTCTGTGAGGTGAGCGAATCGAGCGGCATAAAAAACCACCCGTTGAGCGGGTGGTCCGGCTTGCAGAAAGTAGCTTTGAATGCGTCCCCTTTCGTTGCAGAGGCTATTGTTTCGTGTCGCGGTAAATAGTTTTGAATGCGCCCTTTCCGGTTACAGGGACTATTGTTTTGCGACGGTTTCCTGATTGACCATGCCGCCAAACGCCGTGAGAAACAGGATGCGGATGTCGAGTCCCAGCGACCAATGCTCGATGTACCAGATATCGTGCTGAATACGCCCTTCGATGGAGGTATCCCCGCGATAACCGTGCACCTGTGCCCAGCCGGTGATACCGGGCCGAACGAGATGCTTAAGCATGTAGAGCGGGATGGTTTCCTTGAACTGCTCGACAAAGTGCGGAATTTCCGGACGTGGACCGACGACGCTCATATCGCCTTTAAGCACGTTGAAAAACTGCGGGAGCTCGTCGATGCTGGTTTTGCGAATAAAGCTGCCGAATTTGGTTTTACGCGGGTCGTCATTTTTTGTCCAGCCGGTGTTTTCCAACGCGTTGACGCGCATGGAACGGAACTTATACATTTGAAACAGTTTTTTATTCTTGCCGACGCGTGTTTGACGGAAAATGACGGGTCCAGGACTGGAGAGCTTGACACCAATGACGGCAAACAGCATCACGGGGCTTGTAAGCAGGATCAGAACCGCGGCGCAAAGCAGATCCATCGTGCGTTTGAGGATGGCGTTCACCGGAGAATCCAGCGGGATGCTGCGGACGTTGAGCAGCTTGCAGTCACCCAGCGTTTCAAACGTTGTGCTGGAGGGAATATACTCGTTGAAATACGGTATGATAGAGACTTTCGTGCCGTGTTTTTCGGTTGCCGCGAGAATCTGCGGCAAAAGGGAAAGATTCGCCTGATCCAGCGCAACCACGACTTCATCCACTCCGGGACGGGAGAGTTCTTCGTTTCCCGCCTGCTCCCAGACACCGAGATAGGGCACGTCTGCTATGGTTTGTGCGCCGCCGATGTAGCCGTCTATTTTAAACCCGAAACGCGGATATTTTTGGATCGTATCGACGAATTTCTGCGCCAGAGCGCCTTCGCCGATCAGGACGACGTGCTTAAGGTTGTAACCCTGACGACGGTACTGCGAGAGAATCGCTCGAATCAGCGCGCGTTTACAGAGTATGAACAGGCAGGAGACCAGATAGAAAAGCGAAAGAGCGCCGCGGGAGAATTCTTCCAGACGGAATACAAACAACAATGCCGCAACGACAATGGACGCGACGGCGTTGATCATCAGGACACGTTTCACATCGTGGCCAAAGGGCTTGGCGCGGATCGAATCGTAAAGTCCGTTGAGCTGATACAGAAGAACGATAAACAGCGCGAGCGCAAGCGTGAACCATACGGAATGCGAGAGTGTCAGCGCAATATTATCCGGCGTTTTGCGGATCACGATCAGCCAGAGATAAACAGCGGCGAAGTAGGATAGAACCAAAAGCAAAAGATCGATCAAACGATTGATGGAGTTCAGCGTTTTTTGCCAGCGCTTAATCATTGCGTGTGCTATCCTTTCGATTCCGTCGGGAAACGTTTTAAGAGGAGAGGATGTTTCTGCCCTGGATGGCTCAGTTAATTACCTATCGACCTGCGCTTTGCGGCGGATGCGGGCGCCGCTGTCTCCCGGGAAAAACAAAAGGTAAATCCCGCCGCCAGCATGAACCAAATCCAGACGACGGAAGGCATGCCGTCCACGAATAAAAACTGTTCCATCATGCTTTCCGCCAATGTAAATATCAAAAGCGAAAGAACCAGCCGTACGTGCAGGCTCCCTGCATCAAAGAGACCGTGGACGATCGCCTGAACGCCGCGTATGGCGAGCAGAACGACCAGCGCGAGAATGAGGAGCAATCCGGGAATGCCGAAAGATACCAGAATGGCGACAAAAGAATTATGGAAGTTTTCCGCCGGCGCCTCGGGAGGGAAGTAGACGGTCATCATCTTCCCCGCAAGTATGGGGGTTGTTCCGGTCAGAAGAACGGAAGGATTTTCCGTTAACCCTCGTAGTGTCGCCGCCCAGATTGCGGTTCGACCGTTGAAATCGCCCAGGTCGGAGAGGTCTCTCGAAGAGATGGTTTGCGCCTGCGGAGGTACGGTCGTGTCGCCCGCGGGTGCCGACGTTTCGGGCAAGGATGCGGTTGTATCGGCTGCGTCCGTGGCGGTTTCATTCGATGGCATAGTCGCCGGGACGCTGCTTTCTAGGTGTGTTACGGAAAAATAAGCGTTATACCCCTGACGAATCCATGCGGAACCTTTATAAAACGCGAACATGACCACGAGCGCAAGCACTGCCGCGAAGATAACCTGATACAGGCGTTTACGCTGGAACAGCTGGGAAGCACATACGGCGAAAAACGCGATTGCGCCCAGCGCGGCCGCCGAGGATAGAATCCCCGCCCGGCTGTCCGTGAGTGCGAGCGCGATGGTACAAATCAAAAACGGCAGAATCAGGAGAAACCGCAACCATTTCCGACGGGGATTTACGGACGGCAAGAAAAACAGATACGCGCTGAGAAGCAACCCGATTCCGCAGATGGGAGCGGCTGCGTTGGGATAGCAGAACATCCAGAGCCTTCCATCGGAACCAATCCCAAGGGCTCCTTCCACACCGGTATGCGCGTCGATTACGCGGCCTGCCATGACATTGGTCACGGCGAATGCACAGAACGCGGCAGAAAGAAGAACGGTTATAACGGCGAGAAAAGAGAGCACGCGCTCCCGTTCGGACGCTTCAAAGGCGTAGGGAAGCGAAAAGCAAAGGAAGCACGCGGCGCACAGGGTGTAAAACCACTCGCTGGAGAGAGCGCCGTTCGCGCGGTTCATATTCAGAACGATGACGATCAGCGTCCAGCCAAAAAAAGCGCCCATCAAGCGGACCTCGGGGTAACGCGCATAGGCGCGCGTATAGAGCAGTAACGCAAGACATGCAATCGACAACGGATAAAGCAGATAGGCGACGATTGCGCCGCTGTGCAGCGTATCCATATAACGGTAGAGAGATACGGCAATGGCGACAGCTGCCGCGGCAGTTGCCAGATTTTTCCAGCGGAACAGGCTTGTAAAAAACGTACGGGAAAAGAGTGGCTTTCTGACAGCGGTATTCATAACGGAAGTTTGTTACCTCCAACCTAGCTATTGTTTTTTCGAAAGCATTTTATTCGGGTGCATTCTATAATAAGAACCGTATCTATGTTACAATAATCGCAATTAGGTGTCAACGCGACGGAGCGTAATCGTTCTTCGAAACGGGACGGTATAACGAGCGGTTACCAGGCGGCACGCCTTGAAATACACTAAAACACGAAACATGGATTGAATCGTTGCCGGCTCGCGAACGAGTTACTGCGAGATAATCAAAAACGTTGCAGAATGGAGAAGCTGGATGCCCATGCGTGTGATCGCCCGATATACGGTAGTTTTTCTGATTATTCTGATCGTTGCCTGCGCGCTTTTATACGCTGCAGGATTGATTCCCCAGGCCGCGCTGAAACAGCACATGCTCGAAACGATGGATCAGCTTACGCTCGAAGGCGTGAACCCCGGCGTGCTTTACGCGGGGCACCCGCGCAGTTCGCTGGATAATTATTCCGAATCGCGGATTTTGATGCAGAGCTACTCTATGAACACGGCTTCATCCGCTGGTTCGGTCTTAACGAATCCCGGCTGGGAACCGGAAAACTTTGATAAAGAGACCGTCTTTGCCGAGATGCGGAGCGCGGTCCAGTCGGACGCGGCCTCGAATCTGACTTATACCCGATACTGGATGGGATTTCGCGCGGTTGTCCGTCCGCTGATGCTGCTGATGAACTATATGGACATGCGCCAACTGATCCAATGGACGTTTTTTCTGCTGCTTGGCGCCGTTATCCTGCTGATCTATAAAAAGACGGGTTCGTTCTGGATTGCGCTCGGCTTCGTTTTTACCATTTCACAGCTGAATCCGGTCGTGATCTCCGGCTGTTTCCAATACTCAACCTGCTTTATCCTCGCGTTCATCGGAATGCTGATCTCGCTGACCGCCCGTTTCCGAAAGTTTTCGGCTTCCATGCTGTTTTTCGTTCTTGGTGCGGCAACACAGTACTTTGATTTTTACACGGCGCCAATCCTTACATTTGGTTTACCGATGCTCGCGCTTCTCCTTCGGAAGCAGCAGGATCCGGAAAGCGACTTTCGCTTTCGTTCGAACGCTCGCCTGTTAGGCGCTGCGTTTGCCGCATGGATGATTGCATATGTTGCAATGTGGCTCGCAAAACTCGCGCTGACCAGCGTGTTCACAGGCGAAAATGCATTTCAGGAATCATTTCTGCGTGTGAGCGCCTGGATGTTCGAGCCCTCCGAAAATGTCAGCGCGCTGAAGATGATTCCGCTCGCGTTGTTTAACTGCGCGATCAATATGGTCGATTTGGTTCCGCTGGCAGTGGAGCTTGCCTTGCTGATTGCTTACCTGGTGCGAATCGTGCGCCGGCGTCCGCAAAAACAGGTCTGGGCGGAACAATCCATCTATCTGCTGGTTGCCGCATTGCCGGTCCTTTGGATCATGGCCGCCGCAAAGCCTGCGTATAATCACATGTATTTTCAATACAGAGGGTTAGGGGTCACGCTGTTTGCCGAAATTCTCTTCTTACTGGGTACTGCGTTTCCATCCCGGCAGAAAAAGGAAAGGTAGCTTTCATTCGTTTGAAAACGGGCGATTCCGCCGCGTTGGTTGATGTGGCGCGGCATAGCCAAAACATTTGGGCAAGGCTTGCTGCCCCGAACAATCCGGAAGATCTTTTCGACGAGCGAAAAAACCGCCTAGGATTCATCCCGGGCGGTTTTTCTTATGCGCACTTACCTTTCCGGAAAATAAATGAATACAGGTCCGCCTGTGAATGCTGTGCTTATTCCGCAAAATGATAGCTTGCCGCGCCGGTCGTTTCGTCGTAGGAATCCATTTGGAACGTATATCCCGTTTCACGGGCGAGCGTTTCAAAAACGAACTCGGTGGTGCAGGGGTACCACTTGGAGACGGCACGTCCGGTGGCGTGCAGGTGCTTCACCGCAGGGCAGTACTTTACTTCGATCCGAAGGACACCGTTCTCCAGCGTCGTGTGGACCGCGTCCGGCGCTTTCTCCTTTGCATACGTATCCTCGATCTTCTCGCGGATTGCCGAGAGTCCTTCCCGGCGGATCGTTTCGATCCATTTACAGTATACGTGCCGTGTGAATTGTTCCAGATAGGCGCGTACTTCCTGCGTTCCGAATTTCGAGCCAACATATTCGATGCCGCTGTTCATTATGCTGTGGAAGTCCTTATGGAAGTATTCGTTCTGGGAGGCTTTTCGATCCATGATTTCGGTGTTTTCGTCGATCACGATCCTCCCGTCAAATACGTTCGGATCGTAAATCAGCATGGAACAGGCCGCATGGTCGGTGCCGTTGAAGTTATAGATATATTTCAATCCGACTTTTTCCACTGCAAAACGATAGGAATCGCAATGCAGACAATAGTCGTGGTAGGGAACGATGCCGATTTCGTCCTGCAGTTTCAGCAGCCGTCCTTTGGAAGGGCAAGTATGCATCACGTTCATAAACCAGCCGGCCTTTTCGTTGAGATACATGGTGAAGTCGGCCGCCTCCTCATTCAACGTGCCGGCCCAGTAGGAGAAACAGCCGCGGATGCCCTCCTTCTTGACGAACAGGATCAGTGGTACGCCGTCTCCGGTCGGAGCAAAGAGGTATTCCCAGAGCCGGTCGAGCTCTTCGCGCCCGTGGCGCTCTTCCAGATAGGTGAACAGCTCGCTGTAAGTGGGGATAAATTCGGTGCAGGAAATCATGAAATCGTCCTCTTCTCTTTCTTATGATTGGGTCCTGACGGTACTTTTGTAAAAGCAGACGCTATTTGTTTGTTCTGGAACGCCGGAGAATGCCGGCGGCGTACGTCCGATCAAATGCGAACGGCGGGAATTCCGAGGATTCCGGCCAGCGATTCGATTTCGGAGGAAAGGTCGCCATAGGTCAGTGCAAAATGCTGCCCTGCGTACTCGCGGCAGAGTTTTTCGACCGGCCCGTCCAGCTGCACGTCCAACGCGGGCATGCATCCGCCGCGCGGAAGCGTTTCCTTTCCCTGACCGGTTCCGTATAGAAGATGGTAGGATCCGACGTCCTCCACGAGGCGCAGATAGGTGACCCGTTCAGGCCGCATTACGCCGCTGACCTGAATGCCGGAAAAACCGGGGTGTTCCATAAACTTCTGAATCCGGACCGTTTGAAACCCCATGCTCAGCGGAAGAAAGCCGCAGGGGGAGAATTTCACGGTGTTTTCGAAATGTGTCAGCGAGTCCCCGTAGGTCACGGTTCGTCCGGAAAGTCCGTTGAGAATCATCATGGAAACGGTATTGAGCATGTCGCCTTCGCAGGACGATACGATGTGATCGTCCGCCAGAAGCGACAGCGCGACGCAGGGGACCACACGGTATTCCTTGGAAAACTCATACTGGCATTTCACGTTTACGGCCGCCCAGTTCCGGGCGGAAGCATAGTCCCGGAGGGCGACATACAGCGCCATGGTTTTTCGGAGAATTTCCGGCAGAACGTCGTCCCGGATCTGCGCCGCTCCGCGAAGGCGCAGAATACTTTCCTCCACTGCGCGTTGCGGCGCTTTTTCCGCGGCCGAGATCAGGGAATAGGAATCTAGATGCTCGACTTCCGGGCCGATTCGGTACCGCAACAGAACATGGTCGAATGTGCCGGGATAGATGCTCATCGAGGTATATCCAAACAAACCGACTTTTGCGTAAAACAGGAAGTCAACCGTGGATGCCGCGGCGGAGAAGCTTTGCAGTTCGGCAAGGATGCGGGGGTCGCGCCAGCTGCCGATCAGAACGCGTGAATTCAAACCGACGCGCTTCACCACGCCGGAAATCATAGCCGCGGAAACATAGGAACCGGTGCTCTCGCTCTGCCCCTGAACCTCTTCAAGCGGAAAGCCCCAGATTACCATTGGTAAACCGCGCAGTTCCTTGATGGCGGACATGACGACGTTACATTCTACCCAGGTGGTCAAAATCAGGATTGCTCCGCAAAGGTCTTCGCGCGGGATCGCGCGGGCGGCGGCGATTGCTTCGGCATCGCTTGTCGCAACTTGCGGGGACCCGACCTGAACCCGGTCGATCGAGGCGAGAGCGGCTTGTATCTCGCCTGTAATGGCCGTGGCGTTGGAATCCAGATAATCGGCATGCCCAATCCAAATAACACCCACCTTTTTCATAAATACTATCCTTTCTTTCCGCTGCTTTCTACAAAAGGTTTGCTCTTAATCAGACATACTACGGATCGTTCAATTTTCAGAACGGAAGACCCGATTTTTATCAAACGTGCTACGGACTGTTTGCTTTTCAGAACGGAAGGCTCGATTCTTATTAAACAAGGGCTCGGTTGTCATCTTTTTATAATTTAGGTTCTTAAGACGCGCTTTTGTCAAACGATAATTTGAAACGACATACGCTTCTTCTTGCCGCAATGTTTTTCATGCGTTCTGCTGGTGACGGTCCTAGAAAAGGCAATTCTTCCTGCGCTGCGGATACGATTTCGAATTTCTGCAGCGCCAGTATAACACGATTACAAAATAATGCACGAGTGAAATTACAAATTAATAAAAATAATTTGAAAAGAGATTAAAACGAAATTACGAAATAACTGAAACGAAATCAAAAAACACAAAATAGGCGAAAAGTGTCCCGAAACTTGGAAAACGATATTGACAACATTCCGGAAACAAGTTAAAAATATCTACGGAGATTCTCGTAAAATTCAAAAATTCTGATTTACCGATTGCTTCAGCCAACGCTTACGAAAAGAAAATAGAAAGTATCTTAAAACGAAACTATAAAATGCAGTGACGCTTTCAAATCATGGCTACGGAGGAACAAAAATGGAGACGAACTCAAACAGCAGAGCACTTCAGCAAAACAGCTTTACGAATGGGCTGACTACCTTTTTTTCAAATTATGTGATTCTACTGCCGATCATCCTGCTCGTTATCGTATGGTCGCTGATCGCGCCAAACTTCATGACATACGCCAACTGGATGAACATCCTGCGCCAGGTATCCATGATCGCGATTCTGGCGGCGGGCGCGTTCTTCATTATGGCAACCGGCGACTTCGACCTCGGTCTTGCGTCCGTTGTCGGTCTGACCGGATGCGTATTTGCCAAATTGATGGTTGATTTCGGCTGGAGTCCGGTTTCAGCGGGAGCGATCGCCGTAGCGATCGGCCTTCTGACCGGCATCGTGAACGGCTGCATGGTAACGGTTTTCAGCATTCCGGCGTTTATTGCTACGCTCGGCATGCAGTATATCTGCCGCGGACTTTGCTATGTTGTAACGAATTCGTACCCGATTTCCGGTGTGCCGGAATCCATCGGTTGGATCGGCCGCGGCTATCTGTTTGATACGATTCCCTGGCCGGTCGTTTTTATGATCGTGATCTATATCGCCGTTGCGTTTGTGGCGTCCCGAACGAGGTTCGGACGGTTCGTTTACGCGGTTGGCGGTAACGCCGAAGCCGCTTACCTTTCCGGTATCAATGCCAGGAGCATCAAGCGGATCGTATTCACTCTCGGCGGACTGGCAGCCGCGATTGCTGGCATCATTCTGGTGTCCCGGCTCAGTTCCGGTCAGCCCACAGGTGGTACCGGCTGGGAATTCAAAGCGGTCATCGCGGTGGTTATGGGCGGCGTTTCGCTTACCGGCGGAAAAGGGAAACCCATTGGCGTCGCGCTCGGCGCGGTTCTCGTCGGCATTCTGGAAAACGGCATGACGTTGCTCAACATCAACTCCTATTATCAGCAGGTGGTTCAGGGCGTCGTGCTGGTGTGCGCAATTGGGTTCGACGTGTTCAAGACCAAGCGCCAGGCGGCGTCCAAGTAAAGGAGCAGGCGAAATGGGAAATCGTGAAGTCATACTGGATATACAAAACATCACCAAAAGCTTTCCCGGCGTTCTCGCGCTGAACAACGTGAGCTTTCAGGTTGCGAAAGGTAGCGTACACGCGCTGGTCGGTGAGAACGGGGCGGGGAAATCGACGCTCATCAATGTGCTGACCGGCATCTACCATCCGGACGGCGGTACCTATTTCTTTAAAGGGCAGGAAGCGCACGTTACGACGCCGCTGGAAGCGCAGATGCTGGGCATCAGCGTGGTACATCAGGAACTGAAGCTTTCGGAAACACTATCCGTTGCGGAGAATATCTTTCTGGGCAGGCCGTTTTTAAAAAAGTCGCGCCTTGTGGACTGGAAACGGCTGAAACTGGAAGCGCGCAGTCTGCTCGACAGCCTGAATATCAAGCTGGACGTGGATATTGAGGTTTCGCGTCTGTCCGTTGCCCAGAAGCAGATCGTCGAAATTTGCAAGGCACTCTCCTTTAACGCCGAGCTGATCATTATGGACGAGCCTTCGGCGACGCTGACGGATAAGGAACTGGACTCTCTGTTCCATATCATCGATATTTTGAAATCGCGCGGCGTTACGATCGTTTACATTTCCCACCGTATGGAAGAAATTTTCCGCATCGCCGACACGGTTACCGTGCTGCGCGATGGCGGGCATGTTGAAACGCTGCCCGTTGCGGACGTTGACCGTGAAAAGCTGATTGCCATGATGGTCGGCCGCTCGCTGGGTGAGGAGTATCCGAAACTAAAGGCGGAAATCAGGGATATTGCGCTTGAAGTCAAGAATCTATCCGCGAAAAAACTGCTGCAAAACATCAATTTTAATGTGCGGCATGGTGAGATCGTCGGTATTTCCGGGCTGGTTGGCGCCGGGCGCACCGAAACGGCGCGCGCAGTGTTCGGCGCGGATAAGAGGGTCAGCGGCGAGATTTATATCGACGGGAAACTTGTCCGGATCAATACCGTAATCGACGCGGTCAAAAACAAGATCGCGCTCGTCCCGGAGGATCGCAAAAAGCAGGGCTTGATCCTGATCCACTCCGTGAAACACAACGTTTCGCTTGTCAATTTGAGAAACGTCTGTAAAAGAGGTCTGCTCAACGACGCTCTGGAGCGGAGCATGGCCAAAGAGTATATTAACGTACTGAATATCGTTACGCCGTCGGAGGAAAAAGAAGTTCGCTTGCTCTCCGGCGGGAACCAGCAAAAAGTCGTGCTGGCAAAATGGCTCGCCGTCGATTCGAACATCATCATTTTCGACGAGCCGACGCGCGGCGTCGATGTTGGCGCAAAGGCGGAAATCTATAAGCTGATGTGCCGCTTGGCGCAGGACGGAAAGGCGATCATTATGATCTCCTCCGACCTGCCGGAGCTGATCGGCGTGTGCGACCGTATCTACGTTATGCGGGAAGGAACGATTTCGGGCGAACTGCCACGCGAAGACTTCACGCAGGAAACGATACTCGGCTACGCGGTTTCCTGAAAACCGCTGATCAAATCGTCCTCGACCATCGTATGGTTTTGGAAAAATAAAATGGAGGGACCACTGATGAAAAAGATTCTTGCGCTCGTTCTAGCCATGTGCACCGTTCTGTGCATCGCAGTAGGATGCAGCACCGTCCCCGCCCCCGAAGAGGCCGCCCAGGACGTAACGGAAGCGCCCGCCGCGGAAGCCACCGCGGCACAGGATGCAGCCGCTTCGACGGAAGCTTCTTCGGACGACCAGATTACCGTAGGCGTCGACCTGTATTACAGGCGCGACGAATACTATGTTGATCTCGAAAGCACCTTCCGCACCTACGGCGCCGAGAAGGGCTACAACATGGTCATCTGTGACGCGGACGGCGACATCGCGACCCAGATTTCCCAGATGGAAGACTTCATTGTCCAGGGCGTGGACGTCATACTGCTGGCGGCTGCGGACCCGGATGCTCTGATTCCTGTTTGCCAGGAAGCAATCGACGCCGGAATCCCCGTGATCTGCTACGATGGCGGCATCAACTCGGACATCTGCGCAACGAAGGTTATCTTCGACTTCTATGAAGATGGCAGCATGGTAGGCGAATGGGCCACGAAGTATATCAACGATAACCTCGGCGGAAAAGCCAAGGTTGCGGTTCTGGATTTCCCGGCGTCCCCGATCGTCTGCGGACTTCGCGCGCAGGGATTTGTTGAAACCGTTTCGAAGCTGCCTGGCGTGGAAATCGTTGCGCAGCAGGACGGCAAAGCGTCCCGTACGGACTCCATGGCCGTGATGGAAAACATCCTGACGGCGAATCCGGACGTCAACCTCGTATACGGCATCAACTATGACACCGGTGCCGGCGCCGCCGCCGCAATTGAAGCGGCCGGTTCCAACGCGGTTGTCTGCTGCAACGCCTGGGGTCAGGAAGGATTCAAACAGCTGGAAGATCGCAACAAGACCATCCTCTGCATGGCCGCGTCTTCGCCCGTTACCCAGGCCCGCGATGCGGTTGACGCAATCGCGCCCGCCCTTGCCGGTGAAAAGCTGCCCGCCGAGACGCTGTCTCACTCCACACTCCTGACGGCTGACAACATCAACGACTACGATTGGGAATCCATCGTTGCCGCGCGCACGAAGTAAGAAACCTCAGTAAGGATAGCGGCGAGGGCATTCGAAACGGAATGCCCTCGCAGAGCTCACAGGCGGAGCAAGAAGCGACGCTTCCCGCCGCTGGGAAAGGGGCAGACATGCCGTTTTTTATCGCAATCGATCTGGGCACGACCGGATGCCGAAGTATCCTGTTTGACGAACGGTTACATTCCGTTTCGAGCAGTTATCGTGAGTACGGCCTGATTACCCCCTGTGAAAAGTGGGTGGAACAGGACGCTCGCTTGTGGTGGGAGCTTACGCAGGAAACGGTTCGGGAATCGATACGGATGGCTTCGGTAGAAAATGACCAGATCGTCGGGATATCGGTGAGCAGCCAGGGGATTACAATGATCCCTGTTGACAAACAGTTAGTGCCATTGCACAATGCAATCAGCTGGCTGGACGTACGCGCTGAAGAGCAGGCGGGGGATCTTCGCCGGGACTTCGGCGAGCGCGAGATTTTTACTTTGGCCGGAAAACCAATCAACGCGGCGTATTCTCTGCCGAAAATACTTTGGCTGAAAGACGAAGAACCGCAAATATTTCAGTCCACCTGGAAGTTTCTGATGCCGATGGACTACCTAATTGGGAAATTAACCGGGAATTGCGTGACCGACCATACTATGGCTTCCGGTACGCTCCTGTATGATATAAAAGCGAAAACCTGGAGCACACGAATCCTGCAGCAATACGGGCTTTCCGCCGATCAGCTGCCCGAATTAAAATGGAGCGGCGAAATCGCCGGCTTGTTAACGAAGGAAGCGGCGGCGGCGCTTGGTCTGAAGGAAGGATGCCTTGTTGCAGTCGGCGCGCAGGATCAGCGCTGCGCGTCTCTTGCCGTCGGGCTAAAGGAAGGCGTTATGAGCATCTCGCTCGGTACGTCGGGCGCGATCTGCAAATTCTGGAACGAGCCTCATACGGAAGGCGACATGCGCATCGGCTGGTCCGCTTATATAAACGAAGGCACCTGGGTCACCGAGGGCGTTGTCAACACGGCGGCGGCAAGTCTGCGCTGGCTTCGCGATGCTATGTTTCCCGGCGAATCCTACGACCGGATTGACGTGGAGGCACAGGAAGCGTTTTTGCGCGGCAGTTCGCTGCTATTTTACCCGTTTCTGAACGGACCCAGTTCGCCGGATAATTATCCGGAATCCACGGGATGTTTTTACGGGGTCAACCTTTCCACACAGCGAGGCGATTTTGCACTGGCCGTGCTCGAAGGGGTAGCCTTTCAGATTCGTATCCTGCTGGAAGCGATGCAGGCTTACGGCAACGTACATACTCTCGTTTTATTCGGTGGCGGCGCGAAAAGCGCGCTCTGGGCGCAGATGATTGCCGACGTCACCGGCATTCGGATCGACGTGCCGGAAACGTCCGAAGCGTCGGGGGCCGGCGCCGCGATTCTGGCGGGGATTGCTGCGGGGGTATTCGACCGGAACGATCCGCCGTCGCTGCGCCAAAGCCGCTGTTTCGAGCCCGGAGGACGCCGGACCGGATATGAGGAAAAATATAGAACCTATCGCCGCCTGGAAAAGAAGCTGTGGTGCTGAAGGGAACGGTTGGCATGACCTACATCATACACACGAACCTCGTTTTGGAAAACGGAATCCTGTGGGACGGTGTGCTGGAAATGGAGCAGGGGCGCATCCGAAGCTTCGGACGCGCGTCGGAGCGATCCATTCCCGAAAGCGCTTCTGTTATCGATGCGAAGGGTTCCTATGTGGGACCGGGATTCGTCGATCTCCACGTCCACGGCGGGAACGGACATTTTTTATACCGGGAGCCGGAACAGGCGGCGCGGCACTTCCTGGCACACGGAGAAACCACGATACTGGCCGCGCTCTACTACGATCTCTCCCGCGCGGAATTCTGCGAAGCGATCGAACGCGTTCAGACCGCGATGCAAAGCGCGCGCGGGGCTTCGCGGGCAATCGCCGGGTTTTACATGGAAGGTCCGTATATGAACCCGAAGTACGGTGCCTGCGCGGAAAAGAATCAATGGCGGGGTGAGATTCGAAAATCCGATTATCAGGCGATTGTGGACGCCGCCGGCCAGCTCGCAAAGGTCTGGGCGGTCGCGCCGGAGCGCGAGGGACTGGCGCCTTTTCTGGAGTATGCCAAAAGCGTCAACCCGGATGCGGTGATTGCCGTCGGACACAGCGAAGCGACGCCGGAACAGATCGGGCTGTTGAAGCCCTACGGCCTGCGCCTGCAGACGCATTGTATGGATGCAACGGGACAGATCAGCCGATATGCCGGAACGCGTGGATGCGGGCCGGACGAAGCGTGCTTGCTGGACGACGACATGTATGCGGAGCTGATCTGCGATTCGCGCGGGATCCACGTAAATCCCGACTTGATGCGGCTGATTCGGAAAGTGAAAGGGATTGACCGCACGATTCTGATTACGGACAGCTTCGTGAGCGAAGCGCCGCCCGCAGCCGAGTTTCAACACATAGAAGATTTGGTATTTGACGAAAGCGGTCAGCTCAACGGCAGCCGGCTGACGATGAATGTCGCCTGCAGAAACAGTATGACGCATACGAATTGCGGTATTGTGGAAGCCTTCCGTATGGCGTCGCTGAATCCGGCAAGGGCGATCGGCATGGATCGCTCGATTGGTTCTATCGCGCGCGGGAAAATCGCGAATCTGGTATTCGTTGATGATAAATTCGAAGTAAACCAAGTGATATTGGGTGGGGAAATTTGGAAAGACGAATAAAACAAGAGGATCGGATCGCCCGCATTTTGCGGGAACTGCAAGTGAACGGCGTTATCCATATCAACGAGCTTTGCCGCACACTGCAGGTTACGCCCGCGACGATTCGGAAGGACCTGCTGCAGCTGGAGGAAGCCGGGAGGCTTTCGCGGGTGAGCGGCGGCGCGGTTGCGCACGCGGTCACGACACGCGTTTTCGGAAGCGACTGTGTGCCGCGTACGCGGAATATGTCCCTGAAACAATGCGTCGCTAAGGAGGCAGCCAAACTCATTCACGACCGGGATTCGCTGATCATTACGTCCGGCGCTACGCCTCACCTGACGGCAATCTATGCGAGCCAGTGCAAAAATCTGAGGATTCTGACGGATTCGCTGAATATTGCGGAGGATTTGTGCAGACGAAAGGATTATCAGGTCATCATTCTCGGCGGGGAGGTCTATACGCGGGACTGTTTTATCCACGGGCGCGACGCGGTAAGCCAGGTCGTGCGCTATATGGCGGATAAAGCGATCATGACGATGGACGGCGTGGACGCAAAAGTCGGCCTTTCCACGCTGCGCGTCGAGGGTGCGGATACGCTCAAATCCATCATGGCGCGAGCGCGGGAAAGGATCATTGTAGCGGATATTACGAAGATCGGCGAAGAGAGCTTTTGCCACATCGGCGACATCTCCATGATCGACGTACTCGTTACGAATCAAACGGACGATCCGGCCAAGCTGGAGATATTACAGCAAATTGCAAACGCGGGCGTTACGGTTCGGTTTGCCGACAATACTTGCGAGGATCCCATACCGGATTATGAGTAAGCGAAATTCCAATCAAAATAAGAAGAGGTACAACTATGTTACGGGCAGGAACGGCACTGGCAGACATTTCGCCTAAGCTCGGTGAAGAGCTGGGCGGTTACCCACACTATCCAAGAAATAATACCGGCATTCACGATCCCCTGTATGCCGCATGTTTATATATTGACAATGGTGAAACGCAAATTGCGATCGTTACGCTGGACCTTCTCTTTTTTTCCAAGAAACATGTGCTGGAAATCCGGCGACGGATGGAGGACGCCTGCGGAATTCCCGGTAGAAATATTCTGATCAGCACCTCGCATACGCACTCGGGCCCCTGGGCGTCCGGGCGGCTCGATATTGAAAGTCTGGAAGCGGGTAAGCGGCAGAACCCGGAATATATCTCCTTTTTGAAGGACCGGATCACGAGCGTGATCCTTGCGGCGAAGGAAGGAGCGTTCGAGGCGCAGATTGCGACCGGAGTCAACGTTTGCGGCGCGGAATCCGGCGTCGGGGGAAACCGCAGATTCATCGGCGGGCCTTATGACCCTTTGGTCAGCGTGATTACCGTACGGGATATGGCGGGGGACGTACGCGGCGTTTTTACGAATTATACGCTGCATCCCACCTTTATTCACGAGTGGAGCACCGAAGTTACGGCGGATTATCCCTGCTATATGCGGCGGCAGATCGGCGAACTGGCACCAAAAGCGGTGTTCGGGTTTGCGCAGGGCGCCTCGGGCAACCAGTCCAGCCGCTATTACCGAAAATCGGAGGACTACGACGAGGCGGAGCGGGTAGGCCGGTTGCTTGGCAAGGCGGCATTCCAGGTGGTGGAAAACGCGGAATGGATGGATTCGGTCGATATTCGTGTCGCATCCTCGGATATGGAAATGGAGCTTCGCGATTTCGGCAGCGCGGAAGAACTCAAACGCCGCCTGGACGATGCGACGGCACTCTATAAAGAACTGTTTCAAAAATACGGCGATTCCTGCAATCGAGAAGAATATTATCTCTGGCAAAACGCCAACCTGAAAATGCTTGGGCTGGAGGATCAGCTCGGTTATGTGCTCATGCGGGAAAAAGGTATGCGCATCGAGTTGTGCGACGACGAAAACCCGGTCGAAATTCAGGTAATCCGGATAGGGAACACCTGCATCGTCGGCGCGCCGGGCGAAATTTTCGTGGAATACGCGCTCTATGTCAAGGCGATGGCCGGGTATCCGATCGTTATTTTCAACGAGCTGGCCAACGGCTGTCTGCCCGGATATCTCTATACGCCGGAAGCGCTTGAATTTGGCGGTTATGAAACGGATACTTCGATGCTTGCGCCTGCGTTCGGCAGACATCTGGTCGATCAGATCCTGAATACGATTGAGAAAGTGCGGTAAAGAAGAACGCGGCCGTGCCGTTTCGTCGGCCGGACAACGCGAGAAAGGTACACAGGTATGGAGAATCTTCAAAACGAGTTTACGTTTCGCCCTGCGGCATTCTATCCGTTTCACAATACGGAGGAAATCGACCGCTGCCGTGCGATTACCTATGAGCAGATTGCCGCGCTGAATGGCAAACACCCGAACAACCCCAACGTACGGGTCGAAATCTTCAAAGACGATGAAATTGAAATGGTAATGCTGGCCGATATCGTGTCGCGGATCGTCGATTCCGACCGGTACGATAAAAAGGTAGTTCTGATTATGCCGAACCCTTGCCCGACCTACCGTAAGGTGGCGTACCTTTTACATCAGCTGAAAGTCAATTGCAGAAACGTCAAGTTTTATATGATGGACGAGTGGGCAGACGATCAGGGAAACATCGCTCCGCTGAGTTATAAAGCTGGGTTTGGAAACGCGTTTTATCGGTTCATGGTTTCCCAGATTCTCGACCTTGGGTTTCGGGAAGAAAACTTCATCTACCACAGCAAAAAGACGACGCCGGATTACTCCAAAATGCTGGAGGATGACGGCGAAGCGGATAACGTCTATTCCGGCCCCGGCTGGCCCGGTCATCTGGCGTTTATCGATCCGGTGGAGGACTGGTTCTGCGATTCCATGGAGGAATACTACGCGCAGGGGGCGAAGGTTGCAAAGCTGCATCCGCTGACGATCGCGCAGAATTCGCTGCACGGTTCCTTCGGGTTCTCCGGCGACATTTCGCGCGTTCCGCCAATGGGCGCCATGATGGGACCCAGGGATGCCATGAAAGCGAAAAATGTGCTCGACGTGCACAGCATTATGACCGGCGGGTCAAAGGTCACATGGCAGCGCTTGACCTCGCGGCTCTGCATTTTCGGAAAGCCGACGCAGGAGGTTCCCGCTTCCATACTGCAGCTGCGCGATCGCCCCACACATATGATCATGAGCGAGAGCTCGGCGGCGACCATCGAGCCGGACTACTATTTTCAGTACTAGAGCCAAGGCGACGCTGAATGCGCCGGTAACACGGCAGGTTGATACCGCAGGAGAAAATGCTCTGGCATACAGGAAGCAATGGATGGTGTGAAAATGAGTTTTCAGGAAAGAGCAAGCGTGATTCTCGCAAAACTGACGGAGCAAAACTCCATCAGTGTTCAGGAACTCAGTGATATACTCGGCGTGTCGATGGTTACGACGCGCAAGGATCTGGAGCTTCTGGAAAAGCAGGGGAGGCTTTTACGCACGTTCGGCGGCGCGGTTCCCGCAATTCAGAGCACTGGAAGCGCGCGCCGGATACAGGCTGCGCAGGCCATTGCCGACCGCGTTGTGCAGGAGATTTCCGAAGGCGATTCCATCATCATCAATGCCGGGAACACCACGCTTCTTACCGCCAGGAACCTGCTTCGGTTCAAACGCCTAAAGGTACTGACCAATTCGATATCGATTGCCAAGGAACTGAGCAGACACGAAGAATTTCAGTTGATTCTCCTCGGGGGGGAGATGAACTCGGACGCGATTTTCACGCACGGGAAAGAGGCAATCCGCCAGTTGGAGCAATATAAAGCCAAAAAATTGATTCTTTCCGTATCGGGTATCAGCTGCAAGCGCGGGCTGACGACCGTGCACATGGAAGCGGCCGATCTGATGGAGAAAATGATCGAACGTTCCAAGGAGGTTATCGTCGTTGCGGACGACAGCAAGATCGGGTTCGAAAGCTTTTACCACGTTAGCGACGCGGAAGCCGTCAGCAAGCTGTTTACAAACGAGAGCGACGACGAGAGCAGAAACGTCGTGCTGGACGAACTGGAACGTATGGGGATTCAGGTCGTGCGCTGCTGAAAACACGCCGCCGGTACGCCTGAAGAAGTAAGTATGCTTGTATTGCGTAAGGATGCCCCAAGGGGCGTCCTTTTTTTTGTACGGATAAGCGGTTTTCGTTTGGCTTTGGTAAAGTGGAACCGTCGAATGCGGAAGGAAAGGTACTGAAACTTTTTCACCAAATCATCACCGAAGATATGGTAGTATATACATGATAAAAAAGGATCTGTATTCCTCACGCGCCAATGTTGCGTGGAATGATTTGATGCGGCGACAGGCCGCGAAAATGATTTTTTAAGGAACGAATCAAATGACGACCGATAAAAGAAAAGCGACGACGAGCACACTCTGGGCCAGCCTTTTCAAGGCGGCTTCCATCCAGTCCTACATCCGTAAAAACGATGAGGATCTGGGTTCGCCGACGTTCGCAGAGTATATTTCGTCCCTTTGCCGCGAGCGTGGCATGGTTGCGGAGCGGGTGATCAAGCGCGCCGGCGTGGAGCGGGGATTTGGACACCAGATTTTCCGCGGCGTAAGAAGACCCTCCCGCGATACGGTGATCCAGCTTGCCTTCGGGTTTGAAGCGGACGTGGAACAGGCGCAGGAACTCCTACGAGCCGCCGGATACTGCGACCTTTACCCGCGGATCAAACGCGACGCAGTGATCTGCTATTGCCTGAAAAACGGATACGGCATCATTGAGGCGCAGCAGATGCTGATGGATCTTGCGCTTCCCATCATCGGAGGCGATAGAAAATGAACCGTATGGAAGATAAGTTGGAGGAATTGAAGCGATCATTTCAGGAGACCCGGTACCCGGCGGGTTTCCTGCAGAAATACGATCAACTGGAATGTCTGGCAAATGGCCATGGAACGGAGACGTTTCTGGTTTTGAAAAAGGACGACGGTTCACTGTATGTAGCGAAGTGCTACGACAAGGCCGTGTATTCGTCGGTCAGTGAAAACGAGATCCTCAACGGCCTGAGCCACAGCGGGCTTCCCGCGTATTCGGAAACGTTTGAAAGCGACCGGGTCTGCGTCACTGTACGGGAATATGTGGAAGGGACGCCGCTGGATCGATATGCTGCGGAAAACAAGGTGAGCCAACGGCAGGCCGTCTCCTTCTGCATTCAGCTTTGCGAGATTCTGACCTACCTTCACTGGCGGGAAAAACCGGTGATACATCGCGATATCAAACCGCAGAACATAATTGTGCGGGGGGACGGTTCGATCGTTCTGATCGATTTTGATATTGCCCGGCAATACCGCCGGGATGCGGAAAGCGACACGCAGTTTTTCGGTACGCGGGTCTATGCGCCGCCGGAGCAATATGGATTTGCTCAGACCGATTGCCGGGCCGATATATATTCCCTTGGCGTACTGTTGCGTTTTCTTTTGACCGGCAGCGAAAAGGAATGTCTCGACGCGCCGCTGACCGGACCGATGAAGCGCATTATCCGGCGCTGCACCGCATTCTCGCCAAAGGATCGATTTACGAACGCGGTTGCGGTGAAAAAGGCGCTGCTGAAAGCGGACGATCAATACAGACGACGGGTTGCGACGCGAATTGCCCTTGCGGCGACAGCCGTCACCTTCCTCTGCGGCGGGTTTGTCGTTGGAAGGTATACGAAAGTCTTTTCCCTGCCCGATTCGTCGGAAACCGTCGTGTTTCAGGAACCGCTGATCGAGGCGGCGGCGCGTGCCCAGCTAGGTAAAGAGGCCGGCGAACCGCTCCTGGCGGAAGAGCTCGAGTCGGTGCGTGCGCTGTATCTTTTTGGTACGGAGGTATCCGCTACGCGCGCGACCTTTGAAAAGGGGCTTGCCGAAGTCGGCCGATATACCCGCGGGGGCGTTCGGACACTGGACGATCTTGCTTGGATGCCGAATATTGAGGAACTGCAGATCTCGTATCAGACGCTTGAGGATGCTTCCGGGGTCGCCGCTTTGAAGAACCCGGTCAGCGTGATCCTGATGTATACCAGGGTGAAGGACATTTCTGCGCTTTCGGGAAAGCAATCGCTGATCAGTTTGAATCTTTACGGAACGGACGTTTCCGACGTAACCTGTCTTGACTCGTGCGAGCGGCTGGAATATCTGGAGCTCGGCAGAACGCTTGTTTCTTCGCTGGATCATATGGGCGGGGGTGAGTCGGTCACCCAACTTTCGCTGACCGGCCTGAAACTGGATTCGTTAAGCGGGATCGAGCGGTATCCATATCTGAAAACGCTGAATCTTTCGGATGCGGGCGTTGGCTCGCTCGAAGCGCTGAAAAACCTTTCCGGATTGAAGGAGATCCAGGCCAATGGCGAGCTCTATGAAAAGCTGACGGAGATGTTTGACGGCACGAACGTATCGATTGTCGAACCATGAACCTCCGCTTGATAATGCGAACCGCATGATCTGCGCATTGCCATCCATCGGCCGGAGTGGGGCGAAAACGCGGACGGCTGGAATATTGAGCTTTACGATTCGGATGTGAACGGCTATCAACTGCGTGTTTTGTATTATGATTCCGAGGGGAAATATCACGTTTCCATCGAGAAGGACGGCATGGAAGCAGGATTCGAAACCTACCCTGCCACGGGCGAAAAAGGCTGGGAATATCCGGACCTGGAAACGGCGCACACACTGTTTAACGATGCTTTGAAGACGAAGGAAAAGGAACTGTATGATAAGCCAGTTAGCTATCTTGAGCAGGTGATTGAGGAGCGTTGCGGGATGAATACGGAAGAACTCTACACATTGCCGAGCGAATAAGCATACCGTCGCAAGAAAGAAAAAGCGTCAGCTTGTTAAAAAAGTCTCCTGATAAAACGGTTTAAAATAATCTTTACAATTTTTCGCCAAATGTTGCCGCGGCACAAGACACTGCGGCTTTCTTTTGTTTTTAGAGTACCGGCGATCGATTGGATACACCGAAAATACCCTGAAAAAAGGCGTGATAGCCGGGTAAAACGAATCCCTGAAACGTTCCTCCGGCTTGTATTGACAAAACGCGCTTTTATGGTATAATGATTTTACTAAACTGGTTTAGTAATATGAAACGGCAATCGGTTTTGCTTGGATTAGGAGGACAGGATTATGGCTGGCGGTCCGGGATCCTATTGGATCGGCGAGGAAGAAAAGAAAGAACTGATGGATGTTATCGAGGGAGGATATCTGTTTCGGTACGGTGCGGACGGTGTGGATGGGTATCGTCACAAGGTGCTCTCGTTTGAAAAGGAGATGGCGCAGCGGCTCGGGCATCGGTATGTCGTAGCGACCAACAGCGGAACCAGCGCGCTGCAGTGCTGCCTTGCCGCGCTGGGAATCGGCGCGGGCGACGAAGTGATCGTGCCGGGATATACGTTTATTGCGTCCATTTCGTCCATACTCGTGTGCAACGCCATACCGGTGTTGGCTGAGATCGACGAATCGCTGACGATTGATCCGAAAAAGATCGAATCGCTGATTACACCGCGTACGAAAGCGATCATGCCGGTCCATATGCTCGGCAATCCCTGTGAAATGGACGCGATAATGGCGATTGCGAAAAAGCACGGTCTTTTCGTAATCGAGGATGCATGCCAGGCGGTCGGCGCAAGTTACAAAGGCAAACGACTGGGCACAATCGGCGATATCGGCGCGTACTCGCTTAATCTGTTTAAAACGATAACGGCCGGCGACGGCGGATTCCTTGGAACGAGCGACGAAAAGCTGTATGAACGCGCGTTTGGCTACCATGACCAGGGTCATAAGCCAAGCCGAATGGGCGTCGAGGTGGGCAACCGTTCGATTATCGGCATGAATTTCCGAATGAACGAACTGACGGGCGCGGTTGCGCTGGCGCAGGGTCGGAAACTGGATGCGATTCTGGAAACGTTGCGGAACAAGAAAGCGATCCTCAAAGAGACGCTGAAAGATATTCCTGGATTAGGTTTTCGCAAGATCAACGATCCGGGAGAGTGTGGAACGCTGCTGACGCTCCTGCTCGATTCGAAGGAAAGAGCGGAAGCGCTTTGCAAAATAGTTGGTGCGACAACAGTGTCAACCAGTGGCTGGCATGTGTATAATAATATGGAGCAGATCCTGAACAAGGTAACGGCGTTTCCGGCCAATTGTCCGTATTCCTGCCCGTTATACAAGACGCAGATCGAATACCATAAGCATATGTTGCCACAGACGGATAGCATCCTCGAACGCGCGGTCAATATCTCCGTAGGCGTTGTGGATAAGGGTCTTGGCGCCGGGTATGGCATTAACATCAATACGCCGGACGATGAGGTCGTAAGAGTCGGGCAGAATCTTGCCAGGGTGATCCGCTCGTTATAGATGAAGCCTATTGGGATCCTGCGGACCGAACGGACGCAGGGCCCGGAACGGAGTCCGATGCATGAATATTAAGCAGATTTCCAAACTGGCCGGGGTATCGACAACGACGGTCTCATTCGTTCTCAACAACAGGCCGGGGATCAGCGAGGAAACACGAGAACATGTGTTCAGCGTGATCGAAAAGGCTGGATACACCCCCAATCTGCACTCGCGCCGGCTGACGCTGAAGCGTAGCTTTAACTTTTATGTTCTGATCCCCAGTCACGGCAGCCTGGAGGACGTTTTCTACTCTACGGTTCTGAGCACGATTATCGAGCGCGCCGAAGATCGCGGCTACAGCGTTACCGTTTCCGAGCACACGGAGCCGTTCTCCGATTCGAAAGCAGCGATGGCGATTAAGCAGCGTGATCTGGACGGTATTATTTTTCTCGAAGACGTGTGTCCGGAAACGGCCGATTACTTACGGGAGAGGAAAATCCCGTTTGTCGTTGTGGACTCGAACCGCAGCGCGCCGGACTATCCTGCCGTGTGCTGCGATTACGAGGAATCGGCGTATGCCGCGACCGATTATCTGATTCGGAAGGGCCATCGCGAGGTTGCCTTTATCGGCACCCAGTCCGTACCGGATTTCCATGCTGTGTTGCTCAAGGGCTTTTTCCGGGCGGTGAAAGCGCATGGATTGACGGTGCCGCAGTGCTGGATTAAAAAGGAACAGTTCAATACGGATCTGTCGTCCGCAGGGATGCGGGGGATCCTTGCCTGCACAGCGCTGCCGACAGCGGTGCTTTGCGCAACAGATTTCATCGCGATCGGCGCCATGAACCAGACGCTGCGCGCCGGGTTGCGCGTTCCGGACGATATTTCATTCTGCGGGATCGACAATCAGATCGTGGCGCTGTGTTGTTATCCCGCTTTGACGACCGTTCATGTGGATACCCGCTATATGGCGAAGGCCGGTGTGGAAACGCTGGTTGCGCAGATTGAGGGGCGCGATTTTGAAAAATTGGTCGTAATGGAATCGAACCGCATCGTGGAGCGCGAATCGGTTCAGGATCGTTCCGCGCGGTATGCGACGAAGCCAGAGGAGGAAACAACATGAATATACTAGCGGTCGGAGCACATCCGGACGACGTGGAGTACTATTGTTCGGGAACGCTGGCGAAGTATGCGCAGATGGGCTGCCGCATCACGATAGCGAGCGCAACCTCCGGAAACATCGGGTCAGCGCACCATACGATGGAAGAGATCGCGCGGATACGCAAGGCGGAGGCGACCAGGTCGGCGGCGCTGATTGGCGCGGAGTTTATCTGCCTGGACTATGACGACGAAATGTTTTTTTATGATAAAGCGGCAAGGATGAAGTTTATCGACTTGGTACGGTATGCCAAAGCAGACGTCATACTGACACACAACCCGGTGGACTACAATCCCGATCATGAGCTGACGAGCCGGATTCTCGACGATATCGCCGTGATGATTCCGATAGCGCATTTGAAAACGCCGCATGAACCGTACGGAAAGATCCCGAGCATCTATTATTACGAAACCGACAACGGTATGGGATTTGTGCCAACGGACTATGTGGATATCACGGATACGTTTGAAACGAAAAAAGCAATGTGCAACTGTCACGAAAGCCAGAAGCAATGGATGTCCGATAATTATCAGGAAGCATACGACGGCAGTACGGACAATTTCATTGGGTACATGACCATTACGGCAATGTTTCGCGGCATGCAATGCGGCGTTCGTTATGCGGAAGGGTTTTGCCGTTCACTGAAGGGGTATCGTGTTACGCCGGGGCGTCTGCTTCCGTAACGGTCGCGCGGGACACGTGCGCTGAGCGAACCGGCGAAACAGGAGAAAGAGGATCAGGATGAGAAGAATTAAAACGGCTGTTGTAGGCTGTGGCTCGATCAGCGAGATCTATATGCAATCGCTGACCAACGGGAAGTTCAGCGTGATCGAACTGTACGCCTGCAGCGATCTGATGGTTCCCCGTATGGAGGAACAGGCAAAGAAGTTCGGTATTCGCGCGATGACGCTGGACGAAATCCTCGATGACGGCTCCATTGAACTGGTCGTCAATCTGACCACGCCGGCGGCGCACTATCCGATTACCAAGGCTGCGCTGGAACATGGTAAGCACGTTTGGTCGGAGAAGATGATAGCCGTGGACCTTTGGCAGGGGGAGGAACTTTGTCGGATTGCGGACGAAAAAGGGCTGTACCTCGGCGTTGCGCCGGATACGTTTCTGGGCGCGAGCGTCCAGACGGCGAAATATATCCTCGATAAGGGACTGATTGGAACACCGGTTTCCTGCCGCGCTTCCGTGAGCCGAAACTATGGGATCTATGGTGAATTCCTGCCGCATCTTTACCGGAAAGGCGCCGGCATCGGCTTTGACATGGGGGGCTATTACCTGACCGCTCTGAACGCGCTGCTGGGGCCTGTAAGAAGAGTTTCGGCATTTACGGCGGTAAGCAGGCGGCACAGGTCCAATACGCGTGTAGGTACGCCTCAGTTCGGCCAGGAATATGACCTGGAAGTGCCGAACGTGATTACGGCCGCGCTGCAATACGACAGCGGAGTACTGGGTACGCTACATATGAATTCCGATACGATTCTCGATGAAGAAACCTGTCTGGAAATCTACGGTACCGACGGAATCCTGCAGATGGGGGATCCCAATCAGTTTGGTGCGCCGGTTTATCTGCAAAAGCCGATGGGAGAGAAAACGCGGTTCCCGTTTACCCACGGGTTTGCGGAAAATTCGCGGGGGCTTGGTCTATCGGAAATGGCCTGGTCCATCGTGTCGGGGCGGCGGCAGAGGGCGACTAAGGAGATGGCGTTTCACGTGTTTGAAACGATGCACGGTGTGATGACCAGCTCCGAAACAGGCGCTGTCGTAACGCTGAAGTCCACATTTGATAAGCCTGCCGGACTGCCGGAGGGATATCTCGGGAATGGAGAATGGACCAGCAAAGAGGAGAGCGCACTGATTTAGTCGAATAAATAAAACAGAACCGCCGGAGAATTCGGCGATTCCGGGTCCGCGCTAAGCGGGCCTTTTTTCATGAAACGTTTTTTCGCGTCGTTATGTTCCGACGACGTTTTCGCTTGAGATGTTGCCGTCCGGTTCCTTTTTTTCGATATTCAGCGCCATGTCATCCCATAAAAATGCGGCAGTAAGGAATTCGCAAGTGGAAAAATGCAGAAAAAGCAACGTGAGAATCGTAGCGGGGAACAGCAGTACATTGAGCGCGTAGAGCGCACCAAGGATGAGAAGAAGAAGGAAATTTCTCCGAAAACGCACCAGTGTGAACTTCCAGGAGTTTCGCAGGATTGCACGAAGCGGAAGGTTAACGGAAACCATCATCAGAAAAGCGTAACAACCCATCATCAAAACGAGAAGCAGGGCTGTGGCGGAGACGGCCATGGGCAGCAACAGGATTGGGAAACGGTCTACATTTGCGCCATAAAACGAAAGGAAGTAGTAGAGCCCGAACAGCAGAGTGTCGCAGGGAAGCCCAAACAACAGCGCCTGCTTGAAATTCGCTTTGAAATGACGCAGGAAATCCGACCAGACCCAGATATGCCGGTTGAGATACAGATCCCGCGTCAGCCGAACGGACGCCGCACGCGCGGCCGGCATGGTAAAGATCGGGAGTGAAAACAGCAAGCGAAGCAGGTTAATCTGTACGAGCTGCCAGAGATACCGATAATAGTGGATAAAAAATCCCTTGATCCCGGAAGGCTCCGGCTGGTTTGGATCGATTCCCTTTCCGGGTTTGGAATAGTCGATGAACCGAATTGCCATATGCTTCGCCTTTCTTCGCTAAATATACCCTGCCACTCGAACAAACAGGGACGGAAATCCAATCCGTCCCCGTGAACCAATGCTCTGTGATCGGTCAGCCTTTTACGGAACCTGCCGTCATACCTTCGATGATATAGTTCTGACCGAATAGATAAAGAATCAGGACCGGGAGCGTCGTTAGGAACACACTTCCGAAGATGTATTCCCACTCTTTAGAATAATACCGGAAGAAGCGGTATATATTCAATGGCATGGTCCAATTATGCCAGTTATTCAGGAAAAACAGCACAACTTGCGCGTCGTTCCAGGAGTCCATGAAAGCGAGGATCAGCGCGGTGATGATCACGGGCTTCAGCAGCGGAAGAATGATGCTGACGAACATGCGATACGGTCCGCATCCGTCCAGCGTGGCCGCTTCGTCCATTTCGATCGGAAGCCCCTCCATAAACCCAACCATAATGAATGTTAAGTAGGGGATTTCAAGACCAACTTGCACCAGAATCACGCCGATGAGTTTGTTCAGAATACCGACCGTATTGAGTAGGTGAAACGTCGTCGCAATGGAAAGCGGCGCGGTCATTCCCATGACGACCAGCATATAGACGAACTTCGAGAATTTCGTCTTGACGCGCGCAAGGTAAAAACTCAGCAGGGAAGAGCACGCCAGCGAGAGAAAAACCATCGGAAGCGCAACCTTCAGGCTGTTGAGAAATCCTTCCAGGGTGTTGCCTTCCGTCCAGACGACGGCGTAGTTTTCCCAGTGCCAGACCTGCGGCAGCGTCAGCTGGAAGAGCCCCGCGGAGGCGCTGTCCTTAAGCGATGTGATCAGCACCAGCGCGTACGGAACCAGGATGATGGGAACCAGCAGCCAGAGGAAAATTTCGAGTATGCCGCGCCTGATCTTTTTTTTCTTACCCATCCTTACATCACCTCGCTGTTTCTGCGCCGCATATAGATCAGCAACGGAATGGTGACGGCCAGGATGAATACCACGAGGATCAGGTTGATGGCGGCACTGTAGGCATACAATCCTTCACCCATGTATTTATAGGCGAGCGTCTGCATGACCTGGGATGCGTTTCCAGGGCCGCCGCCGGTCAGGTAGTAGATAACTTCGAACATCCGAAATCCATAAATCATACAGAGAATTACGTTGATCGTAATAGCCGGCGCCAACAGCGGCAGCGTGATGTGCTGAAACATCTTCCATCCGGCGGCGCCGTCGATCGTTGCCGCTTCATAATAATCGGCGGAGATCGCTTGCAGGCCCGCGAGATAAATAACCATGGATATGCCTGTTGCGCGCCAGATCTCCATAAACGCCGTGCAATAGATCGCAAGATCGGGATCACTGATCCAGCCAAGCGCCAGGGAATCGAGATTCATGGAACGCAGCGTATTGTTGATAAAACCGGTATAGGGGTTCATGAGACCCTGAAAAACGAGGCCCATGGCGACAACGTTTAGAATAGCAGGTGAAAAGTAGATCGCGCGCAGAACGTTACGGGATTTAATTTTTGCATTCAGAGCGACGGCGAGGGCCAGCGCGAGAATGTTTTTTACAATCGTAATTGTGACGGTGTAGATCATCGTGTTGCCGAAAGCCTGCCCAATCAGCGGGTTTTCAAAAGCCGCTTTGAATTGTTTGAGGCCTACGAAATGAATCGCGGTCGAACGGACTGTCCAATCCGTCATGGAATAATAGAAACCACTGATTGTGGGGTACACGAAAAACAATATGTATATCAAGAGTGCCGGGACGATAAAGCTGACGGGATAGCGGATCGGATTGAATTTTCTGCGAACGGACAATCTTATTCCCCATTTCCTATATAAATTATAACACGGGCTGCGGAAGCGCCACCGCCCCCGCGGCCCGTGCCAACGCTAAAGACAGTTTACATCGAGTCTTACCAGCCCTCAATACCCAACTGCTGTCCGGTAATAGCGGCGGACTCGTCCATCTTCTGCAGCATTTCGAGCGGGGTAATTTCGCCCAGCATCATCTCCTGCATATAGGAGCGCGCATCCATTTCGGGCCACGTCTGAACGCCGGTTTCGTCGATTTCGGTGAACGTGACGTCGGAATACTGCGAGATCTGCTTGCTGAACACGTTGTCGGAAGCCGGTACATCCGAGAACAGGTTCAACCCAGGCTGATCGGCCGAATACAGAACCTGATTATCATAGGACGCGTAATAGCTTACGAAATCCAGAGCGGCCTGTAGGTGCGGCGCGTTGGATGCGACATGCAGACCGATTCCGGTGAAGAACGGAACCGAACCGATGGTGTCCTGATATGGGACCGGGAATACGCCGATCTGGTCCGCAACTTCCGGATAGGACGCCAGAAGCGGTTCCAGAATGAAATCGCCGCAGGGATGCATGGCGACCGTACCTTCGCCAAAGCGTTGGATGGATTGCTCGTAGGTGTTGGAAATGAAATCGTCGTTGATATAACCAAGCTCTTTGAGCTGATACATCTGTTGCAGAGAGGTCAGATATTCCGGAACCTCCGCATAGTGAACACGATTGTGTTCCAAATCGCTGAACAGCTGGTTCGCGCCATCTACTCCGCGCGTGATATATACGTTATTGAACAGGCAATGCATCATATGGGTGGTGCAAAACTCCGAACCGGAAGCAAGGGCGATATTAACGGGCGTTACACCGTAATCCTTGATCTTCTGGCAAACGGCCAGAAACTCGGTCCAGGTTTTGGGCACTTCGCAGCCGGCGGCTTCAAAGATATCTTTGCGGTACATCATACCGAGCGACGTATTGGTCATATAAGGCAGGCCGCGAATGGTTCCGTCGCTGAAGGAAATCAGCGTCTTGATTTCAGGCGTCAGACGGGATACCCAGTCTTCGTTGGACAGATCGTAAAAATAATCAAGCGGCCATGCGCTTTCGGCGTACTTTGTGCCGTCGGAGCGGAACAGGTCGATGGAACCGCTTCCACTCGACATCTGCATCGTCAGAACGGTTGAGAATTCATCGGCGCTGTAGAGCTGAACGTCCACCTTGTTTCCGGTGAGTTCTTCCCAGCGGGCGATGCAGTTTTTCAGGCTTTCGGGATAGTTCTCGTTGCAGCAGAGGAAGGTAATGGTCACGCCGCCGTCCGCTTTGGCGTTCGGTTCGGCAGATGCTTCCGGAGAGGTGGAATTGGCTTCGGTGCTCTCCGTAGTCGTTGCTGTACCGGTGGTCGCGCAGGCGACAAAACTCATCAGCAAAGCGATGGTCATCAGTAGGGCAAACAGCGTTATTAGTTTCTTCATTTTTTTCTCCTTCCAGTATTTTCATACAGACCGACTTGCAGAGGAAACAAGGTTCAACAAACAGAAGTGATAAACTAGTTTAATTATAGTGACAGAGGTTTCGTGTGTCCATATATTAATTTGCGAATTTCTTTTGATAAAGTTGCTTTTGTGCCGATAATCGGCGGGAAAATACAGAATTTTTGTGGAAAACTTACGATGACGTGTTTGAAAAGCGAAGGTTAACCGAACGGATGCCGATAAAAAAGATCACGTGCCGTATCCTTTGTAACCGGACGATTTTTCCCGGTTTCATATTGGAAATAATTCTCCGATTTATTCGAAACGGCTCGTTTCTATCGTAATGCTGAATAATTATGTTGTTTTGACCGATAGCCGCCCGAAGACCAGCCCGCACGACGAAGCCGGATGTGGACCCTTTCACCGCGGACCGTCGGGGAAGGAAGAGCCGGCCGAAAACCGGTTCTACTTTATTGCTCTGCTTACAAAAATTCGGCCAAATCCCTGCAGATTGGATTCGGCCTGCTGAAAAATCACAAATTAAACCAGACGGAACAGCAAATAAAGGAAGGAAAAAGGAGGAAGCATCCTCTATCATTGCCTGGTGGAAAGAGGAGCGCGTGCAGCGTTCGCTTATGCCGCTTAGCGGTGCGCGATGTATTGGCAAAGCTTGCGTCGCAGTACGCAGGGAAGAACGCCGAACCGAATTTCCGATCCGCCGGATGAAGATCGCCGCATCGATAGCAGGATCGTATCCCGTTCTTTCTGTTGCAAGGGATGTTGCAAAGGATGTTGCGAGGGATGTGTATCATACCAAATTACCATTTCAACACCGGACGAATTCGATACTGCGTTCTTTTGACGGCGGGTTATTCTGTCGAAGGGTAGTTCCAACATCTGGTTATGTAATCGATTAGGAGGATATGTTTTATGAAGATCGGATGTGTCAAGGAGATCAAGAACAATGAGTTCCGTGTCGGACTCACGCCCGATAACGTACGCAGCTATGTTGCGGCGGGGCATGAGGTACAAATCGAGCGGGGCGCCGGCGTCGGCAGCGCTTATTCGGACGAACAATATCTCGCTGCCGGAGCAAAGATTAGCGCCGATGCGGAGACGGTTTGGCAGTGGGCGGAAATGTTGGTTAAGGTCAAAGAACCTTTAAAGGAAGAGTACCCGCTGATGCACGACGGGCTGATCCTGTATACCTACCTGCACTTGGCTGCGGACAGGCCGCTGATGGATGCGCTGATGGCGCATAACGTAAAAGGCGTAGCGTACGAAACGCTGATGGAGACGGATCATTCACTCCCGCTTTTGATTCCGATGAGCCAGATTGCCGGACGGCTCAGCATTCAGGAAGGGGCGAAATGTCTCGAAAAGCATCAAGGCGGCAGGGGCGTGCTGCTTGCGGGCGTACCGGGGACGCCGAAAGCGAATGTGGTGATACTCGGTGGCGGTATCGTTGGAACGAACGCATGTAAAATGGCGGTTGGCTGCGGCGCGAATGTCACGATTCTGGATATCAGCCTGCCAAGACTGGCGTACCTGGATGATCTGTTCGGCGCCAGAATTCAGACGCTTTACAGCAATGACGCAAATATTCAGCAGTCGGTTGCTCAGGCGGATCTCGTGATCGGATCCGTACTGATTCCAGGTAAGGCTGCACCTAAAATTATGAAAAAATCTTATCTGAAAGAAATGCGCGAAGGAAGCGTTATTGTCGACGTTGCCGTCGATCAGGGCGGCTGCTGCGAATCGACAAAAGTAACGACCCACGACAACCCGACATATGTTGTCGACGGCGTGGTGCATTACTGCGTCGGCAATATGCCGGGCTGCGTTTCCCGCACGTCGACGATTGCGCTGACAAACGCAACGTTGAAATATGGTCTGGCCATCGCGGCGGAGGGGCTGGAAGCAGCGGCTGCCAGAAACCCTGTGATCTATTCCGCTGTAAATACCTATCAGGGGAAATGCACCTGCAGAAACGTGGCCGAGACCTACCGCATCGGGTATACCGACCCGAAGGATCTGATCCGCTGAACGGGCCGCTCATTGGGGCGCGGGCGCTAAAAAATACGCCCGCGCCAGCGCGGACGGGATTCGATTCTCGTTCGCTTTTTCGAATACACTTCGACTGGGGACGTATGGGCGTTCATGCGTTCGGCAAATAATACCTCTGCCGCAGCGCCCCGACTCTGTTGACGCTCTGCGTTTGAGCGTGTGAGAATTCAGCTTATTTCCGGTACGACGGGCGGTTTTGCGTGCAACGAGGCGATTGCGGCAAGTTTGCTCTGCAGGATGGAGACGCTTTGTTCGTTTGTGAGGAACCGCTGGTCGTTTCCGCTCGGTTTCTCCGGCGCGGCGGCATGGCGCCGCCGGGCTTTCCGGTAGGCGGTCGGCGTGCAGGAATAGTGCTTTCGGCAGAGCTGATTGAGATACCTTACGTCGGAAAAACCGCTGGCAAGGCTGATATCCAGCATGGACAGGTCCGTAGTTTCAAGAAGAGTTACGGCGTGGGAGAACCGCCGTTCCGACAGGTAGTTCTGGAACGTCATATTCAGCGTTTCCTTGAAGAAGTGCGAAAGGTGCGTCAGTGTAATGCCTTCGCGGGCAGCGATTTCGGATAAGAGCAGCTTGCGCTTATAGTTCTGATCGATATAGTCCAGAATCCGGTTGGTCCGACTGTTGCGGGAATCCTTGGAGGCGATCTCCGGCTCGGAGAGCGTGATACTCGGAAGCCTGGAATACAGCCGGAGAAGCAGCTGGTTGAGCAGCGCAGTGCAGTGAAATTCATAATAGGGCGCGCACTCCAGATAATACAGCATCAGACGGATCGCGAGCGTAAGACAACCCTGGTAACTGCTTTCGGCGTCGGAAAAATACGGATGGACGGCAGGATTCTGAATGGAAAGGTGACGGATGATGGGATAGTAGGGCGTGATCATGCTCTCACTGATCTGAATAGCGAGAACAAGAACGGTCTCTCCCTGCGAACGCAGTTCGTGGAACTCCATTGGATTGAGATAATACATATCACCCGGCCGGAATACCGTTTCCCCGCGATTGGTCGTTACGTGCAAAACGCCGTCCAGAATGACTCCGACTTCGATTTCCATATGTGCGTGCGGAACCCGGTAGTCGATGCGCACTAAAAAAGCGTGGATCGAGGCCATCTGCGGATGCGGAACCAATTCATATTCCCGTTTCATAGGACACCTCCGGTTCCATTGTCCCCAAATCGCTGCAGAAAGTCAATGAAAACGCAAACTAATCATTATAAAATCGCAAGAAACGAAAGGAAAACCATTCGGGAAACCATTATTCTGAACTTGAAAAGAACATTCCGAGTTTCGGCCTGATCCGGGAATCTTCCTGCTGCTCGGGGGAAGCGGAGCACGGATTTTTGCCTGAATGATGATAATGCGCGAAACACAAATCAATCGGCTTTCGGGCTTTGACGAAAAACTCGAATCGCACGGTTTCATCGGTGGAAATTCGAAACGACGAGAAAATACTGTCAGCAGATTTATCCGATAAATAGAGGCAAGAGATTTTAAAAGCAAATAGAGGATCAATAAAAAAGGGAGAAAACATATGAGTACTTTTCGATTCACGGTAGGACCGTGGAACGTCCACGAAGGGAACGAGACGTTCGGACCGGGCGTGCGTCCGACCATTCCGCTGGAAGAGAAAATCAAGAAGTACGCCGAGCTCGGCATGAGCGGCGTGCAATTCCACGACGACGACGCGGTGCCGGATATGAACCAGATGTCGGACCGGGCGATCATCGATTACGCAAAGGACGTCAAGGCCATGCTGGATCGTTACGGCCTGTTTGCCGAATTCGTGGCGCCGAGGCTTTGGTTTGACGCGCGGTGCAACGACGGCGCGTATACCGCAAGCCTGAAAGAGAACTACGAATTCGCGATCTGGCGTTCGAAGCGCAGCTGTGATATCGCCAGGGCGCTGGGAACCAACAAAATTCAGTTATGGCTCGCGCGCGAAGGGACGCTTTGCGCCGAGGGAAAAAATCCGGTGGAGAAGATCCTTCAGCTGAGAGACGCGATGAACACGATCCTGGAATATGACAGGGACGCGATCATTCTGGTCGAGCCGAAGCCGAACGAACCGATCGACCGCAGTTATTGCGGAACGGTAGGGCATGCGTTAGGACTCGGGGCTTATACGGTGGATCCGAGCCGCGTCGGTGTTTGCATCGAGAGCGCGCATTCGATTCTTGCGGGGCTCGATCCGGCGAACGACATGGCCTATGCACTGGCGCTGGGCAAACTCTGGGGCGTACACCTCAACGACCAGAACGGCATGAAGTACGACCAGGATAAGGCGTTTGGCGTGGATAACCTCAGGCAGGCGTTCAATCAGGTGAAGGTTCTTTATGAGAACAACTTTGGTGACAATGGCAAATTCGAGTGCGTCGGCCTGGATGTGAAGGCGATGCGCTCGCAGCCTGCCAGCGACTGCTATGCGCATATTGAGAAGTCGAAGAAAATTTTCGAAATACTGCTCGAAAAGGTGAAGCGATTCGACTATCGGCTTCAGGCGGAGTGCGTAAAGACCCAGAACTTTGAACGCCTCGAGCTGTATGTGATGGAACTTCTGATGCACGACTAAACGGACGAGCTTTTCGTCAAAGGATCGTGAGCGGGGACGGACGCGTGTTGCTGGAGGACGCGCGCCCGTTTCCCGTTTTAGCAAGTCACAAGCGCAAGCATATCCGGGAGTTTTTAGCAAAACGGCTTCCCATGAAACCCGATAAAACGGACGAAAAGGTGAGATCGATATGAAACGAGAAGGAATTGCAGTCGCTGGAAACATGATCGTGGACGTGCTCTATCCGATTCTGGGAAACCCGAAACCGGGAGAATTGACGACCATTACGGACGGCATTTCGCGTTCGACCGGAGGCGCCTTATGCAACGTGATTGTCGATCTTGCCAAGTTAGATCCTGCGGTCCCGCTTACGGCGCTGGGAAGAGTCGGCACGGATCCGGAAGGGGATTACATCCTTGAGAAGCTGAATGTGCATGTAAATATCGATACGTCCCGTGTCCGCCGCGAAGGCCTGACTTCGTTCACGGCAGTCATGGCGGATACGATTGGCAAACAAAGGACGTTTTTCCATTATCGCGGCGCGAACGCGCGCTTCTGTGAGAAGGATGTGGACTGGGATTCGTTGAACGTGGCGATACTGCACATCGGCTATCTTCTGTTGCTGGACGCGCTGGATGAGCCGGATGCAATTTACGGAACAAAGATGGCGCGGCTGCTGCATACGGCGCAGAAAAAAGGAATAAAAACCTCGATCGACGTGGTAAGCGAAGCAGGGGACCGTTTTTGCCGAATCGTACCTCCGGCGCTGAACTATACGGATTATTGCGTAATCAACGAGCTGGAGGCGCAGGCGTCCACGGGTGTGCCGCTGAGAGGCGGGGAAACAGGCGAGCTTCTGCGGGAGAACCTGCCCAAAGCGCTGCAAAAGCTCAAAGCACTCGGAGTATCGACCTGGGCGGTAATCCATTGCCCGGAAGGCGGTTTCGGTTTGGATACGCGCGGAGAATATGTAGCGGTGGAAAGTCTTCCGCTTCCCCGGGAGCAGATCAAGGGAACGGTCGGCGCAGGCGACGCGTTTTGCGCGGGCGTATTGTGCGGCGCATACCGTGGTTGGTCGTTACCGGAGGCAATTGAACTCGGAAGCGCCGCGGCTGCCTGCTCTTTGAGCGAAAGCGGCGCGACAGAAGGAATGCGAACCGTGGACGAGTCGATGGAGCTCTATCGAGAATTCCGTCCATGAACAAAAAAACGAGAAAGTACCGCTGGTTTGGAGAATGTCTTTGGCTTGAGAACGGAACGTGGGAAATGGGGATCCCCCTTTCGTTCGGGTTGCGGGTTCTTTCTTTTTCCGCGATCGGGCGGCCAAACGTGTTTTATGAACAGCCGGCAAAGACCGATTCCCTGAGTACCCGGGAGGGCTGGCGGGTATTTGGCGGGACACGGCTATGGCTTGCGCCGGAGAACGTTCACCCGCTCTACGCGCCGGAACGAAGCCCGATTTCGTATGAATGGCGAGGGGAAACGCTGAGGATAACGCAAGCGGAGGATCCGCTTCTTCATGTGGTCAAGCAAATGGAAATTGCGGAAACGGATGATTCGAGCAGCGTGGATATCGTATACCGGATCACAAATACGGGAAGCAAGGCGCTGACCGGTGCGCCGTGGGCGGTGAGCGCTATGCGGGAAGGCGGGACTCTGATGGTTCCGTTTTCGGTGGACCCGCATATGGACACGGCAAAGCCGGGGCGGATACTATCGCTCTGGAATGCCACAAGCTTGGACGATCCGCGTTTCATGCTGAGCAGTCAGGCGGTTTCGGTGGTACAGCGGCCGCTGGACGCTTATTGTAAGCTCGGTCTTTTCTGCCCGGCGGGGACGGCGCGCTATACGCTGCCGGAGCAAACGTTTGAGAAGACGTTTCTTGCGGATGCGGATGCCACGTATCCGGATGGCGGAGTGAACTTGGAAATCTATGCGTGCCGTTGGATGCTGGAATTTGAAACGCTCGCACCGCTTCGGACGATTCTTCCGGGCGAAACGGCGGAGCATTGCGAACGTTGGCGGATTGACTGAAGGATTCTCGGGAAGGTTGGGTCTGCCGAACCGTATGACGGCGGTAAAAAGGAGACGGGAAATATGAAAGCGGTTATGTACGGCGCGGGGAATATCGGGCGCGGGTTTATCGGCGCGCTGTTTTCCCTCAGCGGCTATCAAGTCACATTCATCGACGTGTCGAAACCGGTGGTCGAAGCGCTGCATACGCGGGGAAGTTACCCCGTACGCGTTCTGACCGGGGAAGGGTATGAGGACATGCTCGTCCATCCGGTAGACGCGGTGGATGGAACGAATACGAGCGAGGTCGTAAAGACGATCGCAGAGGCGGACATCATGGCGACGGCGGTGGGCGCAAAGGTACTGAAAATCATCGCGCCGAATATTGCGGCGGGACTCAAGGAGCGCTTTGCAAATGGCGCAAAGCCGCTGAACATTCTGATCTGCGAAAATCTGATTGACGCCAATCGCGTACTGGAAGGCTTGCTTTTGGAACACTTGACTTCGGCGGAGCAGGCATGGTTTTCGGAAAACGTTGGGCTGGTAGAGGCGTCGATAGGACGTATGGTGCCGATACAGACACTGGAAATGCAGGATGGCGATCCACTGCGAGTTTGCGTGGAGCGCTACGGATACCTTCCGGTGGACCGGGACGCATTTCGGGGTGAGATCCCGCAGATTTCGCAGATGGTTCCGTTCTCGCCGTTTGATTTCTATATCCGGAGGAAACTCTACGTCCATAACCTGGGTCATGCGGTTGCGGCGTATCTGGGCCTTTACGCGGGCAGGGAGCGGATTGCGGACGCGATTGACGATCCGGATATCTGCCTCTTAACGCAGGGGGCGATGCTGGAAAGCGCGGAGGCGCTCTCGGCGCGATACGGTGTGCCGATGTCGGAGCTGCTTTTGCATATTCAGGATTTACTGGGGCGTTTTACGAACCGCAGCCTTGGGGACACCTGTGCGCGCGTAGGCGCGGATCCGGCGCGTAAACTTGCTTCGCACGACCGGTTGATCGGTCCGGCGCGGCTTTGCCTGGAACAGAGCGTTGCCCCGGCGTATCTCTGCGTAGGTGCGGCGGGCGCGGTATATGAATATTTAAAGGAAAACGGGCGCGAGCAGACAAACCGGAACGCAGCGGCCGCGCTGCGGGAACTTTCTGCGATTGACGACGGAGAGCCTATTTTGGATGGAATACTCGGCTACTATGCGTTGCTGGTGAAGGGCGAAAATGTCGCCGAGGTCCGAAGAGCGGCGCAAAAAGCGAAAGCTACCGCGTCGTCCGGCGTGATATGAGGAGAGAAGAATGAAAACGAAAGCGGTTCGCCTGTACGGCGTGAATGACCTGCGGCTCGAAACGTTTGAACTGCCGGAAATCGGAGACGACGGGGCGCGTGTAGAGGTCGTGTCGGACAGTATCTGCATGTCGAGTTACAAAGCGGCGTCACAAGGGCCTGCCCATAAGCGCGTGCCGGACGATATTGCGCAGAATCCGGTCATCATAGGCCACGAATTCTGTGGGAGGATCGTCGAAGTGGGAGTAAACCGACAGAAGAAATACCGGGTGGGCGATCATGTGGCAATTCAGCCGGCACACTTCTATCAGGGTTCCCTGCGCGCGCCGGGGTATTCCTATCCCTTCTGCGGCGGGGACGCGACATTGGTGAATATTCCACCGGAAACACTTGCTGCGGATTGTCTCTTGCCGTACGGAAGCGATACGTTTTTTTATGGTTCGCTGGCAGAACCCATGAGTTGCATCATTGGCACCTTCCACGCTATGTATCATACCAGCCCAGGCAGCTATGAACACCGCATGGGAATCGTGGAAGGTGGCAGGTTGGCGCTTCTGGCGTCGGTCGGACCGATGGGACTCGGTGCCGTCGACTATGCGCTGCATGGCGAAAGCAAGCCGAAACTGCTGGTGGTAACGGACATTGACGACGTAAGGCTGATGCGTGCGGAGGCGATCTATCCGGTCAGGCACGCGAAGGAACTGGGCGTGGAACTCGTTTACGTCAACACCGCACGTTTGGAGGATCCGGTTCGCGAATTACGCGCGTTAACGGATGGAGCGGGGTTTGATGATGCAATCTGTTTTGCACCGGTCAAACAGGTCGTAGAACAGGCGGATGCAATTCTCGGTTTCGACGGCTGTCTGAACTTCTTTGCGGGGCCGTCCAATCCGGCGTTCCGTGCGGAGCTGAATTTTTACGACGTACACTACGGAGCGCATCACGTTCTCGGTACCTCCGGCGGGAATACGGCGGATATGCGCGAGGCGATCGCGCTTATGAATGCGGGTAGAATTAACCCCGCCGCAATGATCACACACATTGGCGGGTTGAACTGCGCGGCGGAAACGACGCTGAACCTGCCGAAGATACCTGGCGGGAAAAAGCTGATTTATACGCATCTCGACTTGCCGCTGACGGCGATTACGGATTTTGAACAGAAGGGAAGCGTCGATCCGCTTTTTGCACATCTGGCGTCGATCATGAAGGACAGCAACGGTTTATGGTGCGCGGAGGCGGAACAGTATCTGCTTGCGAACGCGAAGAGAATAGAATACTGATTTCTGTACGGATTCTTACGGAAACCACTTTGATGGAGGAAACGAACATGAATACCTATATCGATCGGGTATTGAGCGATATAAAGCGGAAGAACGCAAGCGAGCCGGAGTTTCTGCAGACGGTGGAGGAAGTGTATGCGTCGCTGGATGCGGTGGTGAACAAGCACCCGGAGTA
>JAYFNY010000034.1:0-65062 GCA_034933205.1 Eubacteriales bacterium | reverse complement strand
ACCTACCTGATGGAATATGCCGAAGACTGGTCCGTTTCCAAAGCGTACATCAGCCCTCAATCCATGGAAACACTGCTTCAGAACGCTGCTTGATCAGCACTTCGGAGTCCCCTAATTGCGAACTTTTGTTGACAGTACCTTTCCCTCAATACCCCAAACTTTCTCCCACCAACACAACCTCCGTCACCCCGACCCCGCCCATCGGCAGAAACAGCGTGGCGATCCCGTGGCAAATCCGGTCTTCGCTGCTGCAGTCGTAGCACTTCATTTCCTTGCTCACCGCGCAGGGCGTTTTGCATTGGAGCCGCTTTGCGTTGAGCGGCGCGGCGACGTTCCGCGCGCGGTAGACGGCGCTTTCATAATCCGGCGCGAGCTTGTTGACCCCCGCGACGAATACCACCCGCTCGTGCCCGTAGAGCGTGGCGGCGACGCGGTTGCCGCTTCCATCGATATTGACGATTTCGCCCGTCTCGGCGATGGCGTTGGCCGAGGTAAGGTAAACGTCCGCATGCGCGGCGTCCACGCGCGTTTGGTCCTCGCCCGTCTTCCAATGCCAGTAGACGGTGTTGTTCTTCAGGAGCAGCTCGTACAAGCCCATCTTTTCAATCGTCATGCTGCCGCCGATGCCGACGGTCTTGCCTTGTATACTGCCGGCGAGATAGTCCGCCGCTTCCTTCGCGGTTTCAAAGTAGCGTGCCGAAAACCCTTTGCGGATCAGCGATTCCATCGTGCGGGAAACGTCCATTCACGTATGCTCCTTTTGTAAAGCTGTTAACCGTATCATACCACAAACGCGCGCAAAAATCGCAGCGGGGAATCTGCCGTTTTTGGGTTGACGCGCGTTGCGATCCAACTATAATGGAAGTTGCGAGCAAAACAAAAGGAGAAACCAACATGAAGACGATTGATACCGAGAAAGCTCCCGCGGCGATCGGCCCGTATTCCCAGGCGATGGTCAGCGGCGGTTTTGTGTTTACCTCCGGTCAGATTCCGGTCGATCCCCGAAGCGGCGAAATTATTGGTGCGGATGTGACCGCGCAGGCCGAGCAGGTGCTGAAAAACATCGGCGCGGTGCTGGCGGCGGCCGGCAGCGGATATGAGCGCGTCGTGAAGGCAACGTGCTTTCTTGCCAGTATGGACGACTTTGCCGCCTTCAATGCGGTCTACGGCAAGTACATGACAAACAAACCCGCGCGCTCCTGCGTGGCGGTGAAAACGTTGCCGAAGAACGTGCTCTGCGAAGTGGAAGTCATCGCGGAGGTTTAAAATACGCCGTCTTGCGCGGTGGAAAACGGTAAAAATGCTCAGCGAGGCCCGGCGCAACGCCGGGTTTTCGCGTTTTGGCAAGAAGGTTTCGCGAGAATGGAAAAAAGAAACGAATGCGAAAATAGTTCTGTACTTTAGCACAAAGAAGTGATAAAATGCTAAAAACCAAGACGCAAGGATGTATGAACGCATGAGTTTACCGAAAAACAACCAGACGGACGAGCTCTTCGCCTCGATCCTCCAGCTTCGGAGCGTGGACGAGTGCTACCGATATTTTGAAGACCTCTGCACGATTCAGGAGGTGCGGGATTTGGGACAGCGGCTCGATATCGCAAAAGCGCTGGACGCGGGCAGCTCGTACCAGAGCACCATTGAGAAAACCGGCGTAAGCACGGCTACAATCGGGCGCGTGAAGCGTTGTCTTTATTATGGCGCGGGCGGTTACCGGCTGATCCTCGACCGCCTGAGCGCGGGAAGGAACGGTGCCGGATCATGAAGCGGGACACGCTCAATTCCCTGGAACGCCTTACGATTGAATTGAGAGAGCTGTATCAATCCTACGGCTACAGCCAGTTCAAGGTTGGAAAGTTCGAAGAATACGACCTCTATGCGCGCAACAAAAACTTCCTGATGAGCGAACAGGTGCTCACCTTTGGCGACGGCAGCGGGAAACTGCTTGCTCTCAAGCCGGATGTGACGCTCTCCGTCGTAAAAAATGCACCGGACGACGGCAGAACGAACAAGGTTTGCTACACGGAGACGGTGTATCGCGTTCCCAAGCACGACAGGGGCTTTCGCGAGATCACGCAGACCGGGCTGGAATGTATCGGCCGCGTCGATGCGTTTGCGCGCGCGGAGGTGCTGGCGCTTGCGGCGAAGAGTCTGGCCATGATCAGCGAGCGCTATATACTGAATGTTTCCGATATCGGGGTGATTTCCGGCGTGCTGGCCGAGGAGCCGATCGGGGACTCGGACTGCGCAAAACTGCTTGCCGCGGTCGGGGATAAAAACCTGCACGAAATCTCCGCGCTTTGCGGCTCGATCGGCGTTTCGGCGGAAACGGAAAACCTGCTGCGTTCGCTGGTTTCCACGAGCGGACCGCTTCTGGAGACGCTTGCGTTCGTGGAGAATATGAATTTGCCGCAGGGTTGCCGGAATGCGCTGGAGGAGTTGAAAACGATAGGAAAGATGCTCTCGCTTTACGGCGCGGCGCATGTGCACCTGGATTTTTCGGTGGTGAACGATATGGATTATTACAACGGGCTGGTGTTCCGTGGGTTTATCGAAGGCGTGCCGAGCGGCGTGCTTGCCGGCGGACGGTACGATAATCTTCTTGCGCGTATGGGCAGGGGCGGAGAGGCGATCGGGTTTGCCGTGTATGTGGACGAACTTGCACGGTTTCTGGAAAAGAAACCGTCGTTCGACGTGGACGCGCTGATCGTTTACGACGACGAAACGGATACTGCCGAGCTGATCCGCAAAGCGGAAACGCTGCGCAGGAAGGGACTCCGCGTGCGGACGATGCGCGAGGGGGAATCCGACCAGACTGGCCGGGAAATCTACCGGCTAAACCGGAGGTCGGGCAGATGAAAACGATGCTGAACATCGCGCTGCCCAAGGGACGGCTCGGCGATAAAGCCTACGGTTTATTCGAGCGCGCGGGGTACGACTGCCCGTCGCTGAAAGAGGAGAACCGGAAGCTGACGTTTGAAAACGAGGAACGCGGGATTCGTTTCTTCTGGGTAAAACCATCCGATGTTGCGATCTATGTGGAGCGCGGCGCGGCGGATATCGGCGTTGCGGGCGAGGACATTTTGCTGGAATACGCCCCGGACGTCTACGAATTGCTCGACCTTTCGATCGGCAAGTGCCGCATGTGTGTTGCCGGGCAGAAAGACTATCGGGACGATCCCGCGCGGATTCTTCGCGTCGCCACAAAATTTCCGAATATCGCGCGGCGCTACTATGCTTCGTTCGGGCGGGAGATCGACGTAATCCACCTGAACGGGTCCATCGAGCTTGCGCCGATCCTGGGGCTTTCGGACGTGATCGTCGATATTGTGGAAACCGGGAAAACGCTCGCGGAAAACGGGCTTGACGTACTGGAAGAGATCGAGCCGATCAGCGCACGGCTGATTGCGAACAAGGCGCATTATCAGTTCAAGCGCGCCGCGATCGACGCACTGATCCGGAAGATTGAGGAGGCGGTTCGGACATGAAAATACTCAACTACTATGAAACGGATCGAAATACGCTGTTCGTTCGCTCTCTGGAAAACAGTGGCGTCGGGCCGGCGGTGAGCGAGATTATTCGGGATGTGGCGCAAAACGGCGACAGCGCGCTGATTTCTTACGCGAGGAAGTTTGACCGTGCGGAGCTTACTTCGCTGGAAGTGTCTTCAAAGGAGATGGATGCGGCGCTTGCCTCGGTTCCGGACGGCCTGCTTGCCGCCATGCAGACGGCCGCCGAGAACATTCGCGCGTTTCACAGCATGCAGTTGCGGGAAGGGTTTCGATTGGAGCGGCCGGACGGCGTATATATGGGTCAGAAAATTACGCCGATCGAAAAAGTCGGGCTCTACATTCCCGGCGGGACGGCGAGCTATCCCTCCACGGTGTTTATGAACGCGGTCCCTGCCAAACTGGCGGGATGTTCCTTGATCGTTATGGTTTCTCCGCCGAACGAGACCGGGACGATTCCCGCGCCGATTCTGGCGGCCGCCAAGCTTGCGGGGGTCGATCGCGTGTTTCGGGTGGGCGGCGCGCAGGCGATCGCCGCGCTGGCGTACGGAACCGAAACGATACCGAAAGTGGATAAGATCGTCGGACCGGGCAATGCCTATGTGGCGGAAGCCAAGCGGCAGGTATTCGGACGGGTTGCGATCGACATGATCGCGGGGCCGAGCGAGATACTTGTGGTTGCAGACGAAACGGCGAATCCTGCGTTCGTTGCGGCGGATCTGCTAAGTCAGGCCGAACACGACCGGCTGGCTACTGCGGTGCTGCTGACGACGAACCATTCCTTGGCGGAAAACGTAAACGAGGAACTCGAGCGGCAGTTGAAAACGTTACCGCGCGAGGAGATTGCCCGTGTGTCGCTGGAAAACAACGGGAAGATCCTTGTTCTGGACGACGTTATGGCAGCCGTTGAGCTTGCCAATGCGCTTGCGCCGGAGCATCTCGAACTCTGCGTCGCCGAACCGGAACGCTACCTGGCTTATGTGAAAAACGCAGGTTCCGTTTTTCTGGGGAACGATTGTCCGGAAGCACTCGGGGACTATCTCGCCGGACCGAACCACACGCTGCCGACAAGCGGGACGGCGCGGTTTTCCAGCCCGCTGGGTGTGGACGATTTTGTTAAAAAAACGCAGTATACGTATTTTCCTTCCCAGGCGCTGGCGCAGCTGAGCGAGAAAATCGCCGTGTTCGCCCGTGCGGAAGGTTTGGAAGCGCACGCGCGCGCGGCGTTGATCCGCGGCAAAAAGGAGCGCGTATGAGCCGATTTCTAAGCGCAAAATACGAGCGTCTGATTCCCTACGTACCTGGCGAGCAGCCGCAGGATATGAAGTATGTGAAGCTCAATACCAACGAATCCCCGTTCCCGCCGTCCGAAGGCGTGCTTGCGGCGGTTCTGCGCGAAGGAGCGCGCCTGAATCTCTACTGTGACCCCGAGTGTACCGAACTGCGCGCGGTTGCGGCGAAGTATTATGGCGTAAACCCCGAGAACGTGCTGCCTGTCAATGGATCGGATGAAATCCTTTATTTTCTCTTTCTGGCGTTTGGGGACGAGCGGACCCCGTTTGCGTTTCCGGACATCAGCTACGGATTTTATCCCGTCTATGCCGAATTCTGCGGCGTTTTGAAACACGAGATTCCGCTGAAGACGGATTTTTCGGTTGATTATCGCGATTATCTGGGCCTTGGCGAGAATATCCTGCTTGCGAATCCCAACGCGCCGACCGGCGTTTGCCTGCCGGTGGATCAAATCGAACAGATCGTGCGCTCGAATCCGGACCGTGTGGTCGTCATCGACGAGGCGTATATCGACTTCGGTGGGGAGAGCTGCGTTCCGCTTGTAAAACGGTATGACAATCTGCTGGTAACGAAGACGTTTTCCAAGAGTCACTCGCTCGCGGGAGCACGACTGGGATTTGGCATCGGCAGCGATGCGCTGATACGCGATCTTACCACGGTGAAATACTCGATCAACCCCTACAACGTGAACCGAATGACGCAGGCGGCGGGAGTTGCGGCAATCCAGGACGACGCGTACTATCGGGCGAACGCGAAGAAGATTATCGCAACGCGTGAGGAAACGGCGCAGCGGCTTGGATCGCTCGGCTTTTCAGTACTGCCGTCCAAAGCGAATTTTCTGTTCGCATCGAGCGACCGTGCGGACGGCGAAACGCTCTATCGTGAGCTCAAGGCTCGCGGGGTGCTGGTGCGCCACTTTACGAAGGAGCGCATTCGCGGACATTGTCGAATTACCATTGGCACGCGGGAACAGATGGAGATCTTTCTGAACCATACAGACGCGATTTTGAACGGGAAAGGGTGCTAAACCATGCGAACGGCAACATGCAACAGAAAAACCGCTGAAACGGAGATTGCTCTTTCGCTTCAGCTGGATGGAAGCGGTAAGGGCGAGTTGAATACGGGGGTTGGGTTCCTTGACCATATGCTGGCGCTTTTTGCCCGCCACGGGCGGTTCGACCTTTCCGTCTCCTGCAAGGGGGATACGGCTGTGGACGACCATCACAGCGTAGAGGATATCGGTATTGCGCTGGGCGAAGCGCTGAAAGACGCGCTGGGGGATAAGCGGGGCGTCGTTCGCTACGGCAGTATGCTGCTGCCGATGGATGAAGCGCTCGTGCTCTGTGCGGTCGATCTCTCCGGAAGGGCGAGCCTTCGTTTCGCGGCGCAGATTCCGTCGCAAAAGATCGGCTCGTTCGATACCGAACTTGTGCAGGAATTTTTTCTTGCGCTTACGCGCACAGCGGGCATAACGCTCCATATTCGTCTTCTGGACGGCGAAAATTCGCATCACATCGTGGAGGCGATGTTTAAGGCGTTCGGCCGGGCGATGCGGCAGGCAGTCGCGATCGATCCGGAAACGGCGAACGAAATCCCGTCCACCAAAGGGATCTTGTGATGGAATCCGAAATGCGCGCGGTGTCGGCAAACGTATGCTTCAAAGGGGCCATATGATATGATCGCAATTGTGGATTACGGAGTGGGCAATCTCTTCTCGCTCAGGAGTTCCCTTGCCATGCTCGGAGAACCGGCCGTCGTAACCGGCGAAGCGCATGAACTGGAGCGGGCGGAGAAGATCATCCTGCCCGGGGTCGGCGCGTTTGAGGACGCGGCGAAGAAATTGCGTAAGACAGGGTTGGATCGGGTGGTGGTCGAGCAGGCGAAGGCGGGGAAACCGCTTCTTGGCATCTGCCTTGGCATGCAGATGCTTTTTGAGCGCAGCTTCGAATATGGCGAGCACGAGGGCCTAGGGCTTCTTTCGGGGGACGTGGTGGATATGCGCCCGATCGTGCCGAAAAAGCTGAAGGTGCCGCATATCGGCTGGAACGCGCTGATTTTTCAGCGGCCGGAGCATCCGCTTTTTCGTTACATTCGGAACGGGGATTTCGTATACTTCGTTCATAGTTTTTACGCGGCAAATTGTGCGGAAGCGACGCTTGCCACCACCGAATACGGCGCGGAACTGACCGCGGCGGTCGGCAGCGGCAATGTGCTCGGCTGCCAGTTCCACCCGGAGAAAAGCGGCAGGGCAGGTCTGGGCATTCTCCGCGCGTTTTGCGAATGGGAGCGGAATGTATGATTGTTTTACCGGCAATTGATTTGTTTGAGGGGAAAGTTGTTCGTCTTTTCAGGGGCGATTACGCGAAAATGACGGTTTACAGCAAGGACCCGTCCGCGCTTGCCTGCGCTTTCCGGAGCGCCGGAGCCGCGTGGCTGCACATGGTCGATCTGGAAGGTGCCCGAAGCGGTGGTATGCCAAATTTTGAAACCGTGGAGCGTATCGTTGCCACGAGCGGTCTGAAGGTGGAAATCGGCGGCGGAATCCGGACCGAAGAAACGATTCTTCGTTCTCTCGACACGGGCGTGAGCCGCGTGATCCTCGGCACGGCGGCGGCGTACGACATAGGTTTTGTTGCAAATATGGCGGCGAAGTATGGCGCAGCGATTGCGGTTGGCGTGGACCTGCGGGACGGGTTCGTTGCGGTCAAGGGATGGACGGAGACGAGCGGGCAAAACGGCATGGACTTTTGCAGGAGTCTGCAGGAGGCCGGCGTGCGGACCGTGATCTGCACGGATATTGCACGCGACGGCGCGATGGAAGGCGCGAACCGCGCGCTCTACCGCGGGCTGACGGAAGCGTTTTCCATGGACTTTATTGCGTCCGGTGGGGTGAGTTCCATCGAGGACATCCGGGCGTTACGCGAGCTCGGCCTCTATGGAGCGATTGTCGGCAAAGCGTATTATACCGGAGCCTTCGATCTGGCCGAGGCGATTCGGGAGGCGGGCGTATGATTACAAAGCGCATCATTCCGTGCCTGGACGTGAAGGACGGGCGCGTGGTCAAGGGCGTAAACTTTCTTGGGCTGAACGATGTGTCCGATCCCGTTAAGCTCGCGCAGTACTACTCGGAAAGCGGCGCGGATGAGCTCGTGTTTTACGACATTACCGCATCCGCCGAGGAGCGCGCGCTGTTTACGGATATTTTAACCCGTGTGGCGGAGACGATTTTCATTCCGCTGACGGTTGGCGGGGGAATCAGCACGCTTTCCGATTTCGACCGCGTACTCAAGTGCGGCGCGGATAAGGTGAGCGTCAATTCCGGGGCGATCCGCTCCCCCAGCCTGATCGGGGACGCGGCGAAGCGCTACGGCGACCAGTGCGTGGTGCTTTCGGTGGATGCAAGGCGCGTAAACGGTACGTTTCATGTGTTCGCGAAGGGCGGACGAGAGGATACCGGCCTGGATGCGCTGGACTGGATCCGCCGTGGCGTGGAAGCGGGTGCGGGAGAGATCGTTCTGAACTCCATCGATACCGACGGAGTGAAGCACGGCTTTGATTTGGAGATGCTTGGCGCGGTTTGCGAGCTTGTGAACGTTCCTGTGATCGCTTCCGGCGGAGCGGGCGGGATTGCGGATTTTGTGACGTTGTTTCAAACCCTTCCCAAGGTGGACGCGGGGCTTGCCGCCTCGATTTTCCACTTTGGCGAGGTGGCGATTCCCGATCTCAAGCAGGCGCTGTCTGAGGCGGGCATACCGGTACGGAGGTAAAGAATGCTGAAAATTTCGAACCTGAAATTTGATGAGCGCGGGTTGATCCCCGCCATCGTGGTGGATACGGAGACGAAACAGGTACTCATGCTTGCGTATATGAACGCGGAGAGCCTGCGTATTTCGATGGAAGAGGGAAGGACCTGCTTTTATTCGCGTTCGCGTGAAACGCTCTGGCGAAAGGGCGAAACAAGCGGGAACGTGCAGAGTATCGTGTCCATCACGGCGGACTGCGATGCGGACACGCTGATCGTCGAGGTGAGGAAAGCGGGGCCCGCCTGTCATACCGGTGCGGAGAGCTGCTTTTTCCAGCCGGTATATGAAGGAGAAGAGGCGCCCGGATTTCAGTATGAAGATCTCTTCGAGATGCTTCGCGGCAGAAAGAACGGGCCGAAGGAAGGCTCCTATACAACATATTTGTTCGAAAAAGGGCTCGATAAAATCCTTAAAAAGGTCGGAGAGGAGACGACGGAGGTCATTCTTGCGGCAAAGGACAAGGATAAAGCAAATACGGTTTATGAAATCGGCGATCTCATGTATCATATAATGGTGCTGATGATCGAGGCGGGGATTGAGCCGGACGATATCAAACGTGAGATGGCTTCCCGCCACGTGATCGACCATAAAGTGAAACAGGAGAAGATGCGAAAATGATTCTTCAGAACCTGCATACGCACTCGACATTCGACGATGGGCAGAGCTCGCTGGAGGAAATGGCGCTCGCGGCGGAAGAGGCGGGGTTGACTTCCCTGGGTTTCAGCGTGCACACACCTATGCCGTTCGACAGCTGCTGGACGATTGCGCCCGAGCGGATGCCGGATTATCTGGCCGAAGTGCGCAGGCTGCGGACGGCGTTTGCGGGACGTGTTGCAATTTACTCCGGTGCGGAGTGGGATTTGCTTTCACAGGTGTCGCTGCGGGAATTCGATTATGTGATTGGGTCGATGCATTTCATTCGTTCAGGGGACAGGGGGAGCTGCGTGGACAACACGCCTGAAATGACGGCCCGGTATTTAGCGGAGATGTTCGGCGGGGATGCGGATTCCGCGGCAGAGGCGTATTTCGCGGGCTACGAAACACTGGCAAGATCGGAAGAAGTGGATATCGTCGGTCATTTTGACCTGATCACGAAGTTCGACGAGAAACAACGGTTTTACCGTGCCGGTTCATCGCGTTTTCGGGACGCGGCTTTTTCGGCGATGGACGATCTGATAAAAGCGGAAAAGATATTTGAGATCAACACGGGTGCGATTTCCCGCGGGTACCGTACGACGCCGTACCCATCCCGCGAACTGCTTTGCGAACTGAAGCGCCGCGGCGCGAGAATTACGGTCAGTTCGGACGCGCATAGCGCAAAGCACGTCGATTTTGGCCTGAACGAGGCGGCGGAGTTCGCCGAAAGCTGCGGATTTACGGAAGTCTGGCAGTTCGACGGACGAAAATTCCTTCCATTTCCGATTGGAGGCGGAGCATGAATACGGTTGAATCTCTCCTTTCCGGCAACGCGTATCCGGGACGTGGAATCCTGATCGGAACGCTGGGGGACTGTTCCATCGTTGCGTATTTCCTCACGGGCCGCAGCGAAAACAGTCGGAACCGCGTTTTGTATGAGGATGGCGATGTGCTGAAGATCCGTCCGTTTGACGAGGCGAAGACCGAGGATGCCTCACTGATTTTCTACACCCCCATGCGGGTATGCGCGGGAAGTACGGTCGTGTCGAACGGAGATCACACAGATACGATCTGCGCAAGTCTGCTTTCGGGGCATTCTCTCCAGTTTGCCATGAGTACGCGCGGTTATGAACCGGATGCGCCGAATTATACGCCGCGCATCTGCGGCCTGGCTTTGCCGACGGGGCGGTATACGCTTGGTATCGTCCGAAAAGCCGGGGATGCGCCGGACTGCATCCGTAAATACTGGAGCTACGACGCGAGAGAGGGCATAGCGCATTTCATTCATACGTACGAATGCGACGGCGATCCTTTGCCGGTATTTCGCGGGGAGCCGCGCGAACTGGAAATCGGCGATGCGCCAACGGTGCTTGCCAATCGAATTTGGAACGCTTTAGACGAGGCGAACCGCATAGCGCTCTGCGTCCGTTCGATCGATTTGCGAAACGGGCGATTTACCAGTGTTATAAAGAACAAACGGCTCGGAGACTAAACTCCCTGCCGGAATAAAAAAGACGGAATCGCCATCGCGATGCCGTCTTTTGTATTATCTGAAATGATATTTCGCGGGAATGGCGATAATTTCGCTTAGAATATCTGAAGTTTTTAATCCGCGGGAAGGGCGACGATTTCGCTGCCAAGCACCTGAAAGTCACGCGGGAAGGTGAACGCGCGATGATAATGCCCGCAGTACCAACGGGAGAAATCGGTATGGTCGTAAACGCGCTGTAAAAAATCGGTCAGGCGATTCACCGGATACTCTTCGCCGATGCGGGAAGAGATTTCGTGCTGAAAGGAGCTTGGCGCGCAATGCGTCAGGATATAGTCCACACGAAAACCGCTTTTTTCCAGAGTCTGCCAGCCGGCGCCCAGTTCCTCGTCGGAGGGCAGCTCCCGTTCCCACCAACTGTAACCGCGAATGCGGAATCGTTGGTGTTCCTGCCGGAGCGTCAGGAGCTGAAATGCGAAGAACGGTTCGTCCGGGTCGAGCAGTCCACCTTCGATGTCGTGACACTCCGCTCCGCCCATGGTAAAAAACGTTTGCCCGTTCAGCGTGAAAAGCTGACTGCGCATCAGATAGAAGACGTTACCGCGGATCTGCCGGACCAACCCTCCGTTCCAGCTTTGAACCGGGTATTGTTCGAGAAGATCGTAATTTTCGTGATTGCCATCGATAAAAAGAACCGTATAGGGAAGCGTTTCCAACTGCTCCAGCATTTTTTGCTCATTGAAGTCGTTGCACCAAAGGCCGCCGAAATCGCCGCAGATGATGAGAAAGTCTGCGTCCGGATGGGAGGAACCGCCCGTTAACATCGGGTCGGAAAAGAGACGTTCGAAACTGCCGTGGGTGTCTCCGGTGATCCATATCATAAATTCTTATGCTCCTATTATACTGTTTTCTATTGCAGTATAATGCCGCGGTAATCCTCCTTTGTTACGAAAAGTTGCCGTTCAGTCACAATGGTTACCGCTCGTTTTGTGGATGGAGGCCATTTCGTTTGCATGCTCGGGCCGCAGGTGGAAGTTCACAAAGAAACGCTCCGCGCAGCAGATGCGCGGAACGTTTCTTTCCGATATCCTGGAGAGAGAAGGACATCTAGAACTGGTAGGGATTCCATCCGTTAACCGCCAGGATGAACCATGCTGTTGGCGCAATGTGCGGCGCGGTGCCATAAACCCACGGTTCTCCGGTAAAGAGTTCAAATCCGGTGCTCAGATTCTCTACCGTAGCGGCGGGGAAGAGGCCGCTGGAAAGCTGAATCTTCTGGAGTGCGTCCAGTGCGGCAGTCGCCTGAACGTCGTTTGCGCGCAGACGGTACAGTAACGCGGTGTAAGCCGTACCCTCCGCCCACCAACCGCCGTTGACGTTGCTTTCGCAGAAAGGGTATCCTCCGTTGGAAACGCGCATGCCCTGTACCCGGTCAAGCGCGGTTTCATAGGGAACAAATGCGTCGCCAAGCGCCATGGCGGCCCAGACTTGCGCGTCCAGGACGATATTGTCGCGATTCTGCGTGATCCCGTCGTTCGTCGTTCCTGTGTAAAAAACGCCGGCGGAAGGATCGTACATCGACTCAATAAACTGGAGCGCGCTTTGCGATGCCGCTTGATAGCGCGCTTCGCCGGTGAGTGCAAATAGCTCTGCGAATGCGGCGTAAGCGTCAATATTGTGTTCAATGGATTTATAGGTATACAGGTATACCTGCGGCGTTTTTCCTTCGGCCCAGCCGTCAAACCCGGCGGTAAAGCCGATTGTCCTGTCGGAACAGTTTTCAATGACCCAGTCCATAAGAGCTTTCGCCGTATCGAGATACGGCTTGTTAGAGGTCTGTTGATACCCATGCAGCAAAGCCAGCGCAACATAGGAGGTGTTTCCTACGTTGCTGCCGACCTGATATTGATCCTCGTACCATTCGCCGGTATCCTGGATACTGAAATCGTACCAGCCGGGAACGCGCGCGCTCGAGCCCCAGCCGGGCAGCGCGTCGATGATACCGGAAGCGTAGGCGTTGCGTACGCGGGACACTCCCTGGCGATCGTGTTCAACGGCATAGACGAACGAATCCAGCAGTTTGCAGCCCTCCGTTGTCATTCCTTCCGAAAGGAACGCCATAGCTACAAGCGCGTTGTCGTAGGAGAAAGCGGCGTTTTTGATATAGAGATTATCCGTGTCGTAGGAACGCATCATGACATGCGCATTTTTTGCATAGGCGATACCTCCGACGAAACGGATTTCATCGAGGTAAAACACGTTATTCGGAACGAGGCTCTTGGAGCCGCTGAGAACGAACCCGAATCCGCAGCAGATGTAACTTAAATCCAGCTGGCCCAAATCGATTACATACTCTTTCCACTCGCTGGTAAGCTGAATGAACCCGAGAGAACGCTTTCTTGCGCTGTCCGGGTATTCCGCGAGTCGTTTGCCGCTCTCGCCGTCGTAACCGAACCCGAGTGTAAAGAATTCGACGGTCTCCTCGCCGGTTTCCCCTTTTGCGAAAAACCGCAGTTCGGTTGCGCCGTGTAAATCCATGCCTGCGTCCGTCTGTTTTCCGTCGTTCAGGCGTGCGACGGTCTCTCCGTCCGGCAGGTAACCGTTGAGAAACAGCCATCCGCCCCAGTCGCCCGATCGCGTATCCACCTGACAACGGATGCAGCTGTCGCCGGCATAAGCGTTATCCGTCCAGTTTTCATCCATATCGTGTACAAGATCCGCGCTGGCGCCGAAGATTTTCGCTTTTTGTGTAAAGTTATTCTCCGTTAATGCAAAATCCTTGTAGACATACAAACAATCGCTGTAACTTTCAAGCCGCTCGCGCAATCCGGTCAACGCCGCCTCTTTTGCGGGCTGATACGCGTCGTATACGGAAGAATTTACGGTTGGTTCCGGTTCGGGGGTTAAGACTGCATTCGTCGCTGTCGGTTCGGACGTTTGCGCCGGAGAAAGCGAGGCGGCCGGTTCCGGGATTGCCGCACTGCAGCCAGAAAGAAGGAGGCAGCATGCTGCGGCAAGTACTTGCGTGAAGATGCGTTTCATGACGAACCCTCCTTTGTATTGGAACGAAGCTGGAGCGGCGAGACTGGCGGCGCGTTCCTTTTGATTCGATCATGTTACCATGGCGAATACACAATCTCTTTGTGAAAAGTTGCAGAGGAGGCACTGTTGACAGATGACCGTACAAAATTTACAATCAGAATATCAAAAGGAATACCAGATATTATAGTTTTTTTTGAAATGACGGAACGGACGATGTTTTTGCGGAAACCGGTGCGCTTTTTTTATTTACACGGCTGATTGCTGTGCGCTGTAATACCAGAAAAGTGAGTATTCTGACAAATCGATCAAACGGACGATATTTAAATGGGAACGTGAGCGTTTTTAATTCATCGGGCCGACGAAATAAGGCCGCAGTTGCAACCTCCGCGAACGATGCGGCGGGAGCAAGACAAATCAGGCTGGATTTGCCTGACGGGAGAGGAGAAACGGCATGAAAAATCTGTTTCAAAACAAGAAATTTCAAAACACGATGTTCTTTCTTGCCACAATCTCGTCCATGGGATACCTTATATGGCGCGCCGTGTTCACGCTGCCCTGGAAAAACGACTGGATCTCCATTCTATTCGGCATACTGCTGCTTGGCAGCGAGATTGTTGCTGCGCTCGGCACGTACGAACTCTACTGGCGGAAGAGCCGCGCCGGTCAATTTGAACTGAAGTTGCCGAAAATTCCGGCAAGCTGGTATCCGGACGTCGACGTTTTCATCGCGACGCATAACGAATCGGTGGATCTGCTCTATAAAACCGTCAACGCGATCGTGCATATGGATTATCCCGACAAGTCAAAAGTGCACGTATTTCTCTGCGACGATGGGAACCGACCCGCCATGGCCGACCTTGCCCGACAGTTTGGCGTGGAATATCTCGGGCTTGCCAAGAATACGCATGCGAAGTCGGGAAACTATAACAACGCTCTTTCGAAAACCCATTCTCCGCTGGTTGCGACGTTTGACGCGGATATGATTGCGCGGCGCGAGTTTTTGCTGGAAACGGTGCCCTACTTCTTCCTTCCCCGGGTTAAGGAGCTTCCGGACGGTTCCTGGGCGCTCCGTTCGCCGGAGGAAACGGACTGCGACTATAAAATCGGTTTTATCCAGACGCCGCAGAGCTTTTATAATCCGGACCTGTTTCAGTTTAATCTCTATTCCGAGCGGAATGTCCCGAACGAGCAGGACTTCTTTTCGCGCGAGATCAACGTAATGCGAAACAGCTCCAACGCCGTTGCTTACACGGGCAGCAATACGGTGATAGCGCGGCAGGCGCTCGAAGAGATCGGCGGGTTTCCAACCGATACGATTACGGAGGACTTCGAAACCGGCATCAAGATACAGGCAAAGGGTTATACGACGTACTCCACAACCAAACCGCTGGCGAGCGGACTGGCGCCGACAAGCGTTAAGAGCATGGTGACGCAGCGCATCCGCTGGGCGCGGGGCGTGATCCAATCGGTAAAAAACTGTCGTATTCCGTTTAACAAGGGACTTACGCCCACCGCCCGTGTAAGCTATATGCTTTCCTATTCCTACTGGTGGTCGTTCGCTCGGCGTCTGATTTTTACATTTGCCCCGATCATGTTTGCGCTGTTCAATAAACAGATCGTCGTCTGTACGTTCTGGCAGATCATGGCGATCTGGGGGCCTTCGTATCTCTTTTACAGCCTTGCCATGCGCTGTCTTTCGAGCGACACGCGAAATCAACGCTGGAATCAGATTATCGATACGATTCTGGCGCCGTTTATGGTAATTCCGGTCGCGCTGGAGACGTTCGGCTTTAAACAACTGAAATTCAAGGTGACGGATAAGAGCTCCAGCAAACCGAAGTCCTCCGAGATTGGATACATCATACCCCAGCTTGTCATGCTTGCGCTGTCGATTGCCGGGTTAATCCGTTACGTTTCCGGCAAGTACGGACTTGCGCTGTTTTACAGCACGTTTATTGGCTTTTGGTTGGTCTACAACATGATCAATCTTTTGTATGCCGTGTATTTCATGATGGGGCGGACAGCCTATCGCGCAAGCGAGCGTTTTGAAGCAGCCATCCCGTTACGGTTTACTCTGAATGGAGAAACCTTCAATGCGGTAACGCAGAATATTTCCGAAGGAGGTTTCCTCTTTTCGCTTCCGTGTCCCGCCTATCTGCCGGACGATGTCGTTCTGGAGTATACGCTTGAAACGGAGTGTTACCGCGCGCGGGTGAAGGGCAAAATCGTATTTATCAGTACGACGGGAGGGAAATGGCTGTATCATGTGCAACTCTTGCCGCATGAAAGCGAAGAGGAACGCCGCGAATATCTGCAGCTCGTCTACGATCGTGAGCATTCATTACCCAAATCGGTAAACGCTTGGGTCACCGCGTTTGATGATATCGTCAGCAACACGAATCAGCGGATCGACAAGCAACGCGCCGAAATGCGTACGCTTCCGCGGATCGAACTGGAGCGATTCGTTCGGTTTGAAGAGGGCGGAAGCGCTACGCTCGTGAACTTCAATTATAAGTATTTCCTTGTGCGAAACCTCGATGCCGGTACGAAAAGCCTTACGCTGGTTCCAAAGGAAGGCATGCGAATTCTTCTGGAACCGGCCGGAACGGAAATGGAGGATCCCAAACTGGTTCTACTAAGCGTGACGAACTGGGCGGAGCTTGCGCAAAGCGACGCGTTCCAGGCGCTCCTCGAGGATTGGATCCTTGAACATGATCGGGCAAAGAAGAGACGTCTCCGTTTCAAACCGGGGAAGGAGGCGTGAAAAATGGCTCTCGCACTGACGCTGTTGCGGCTGGCTGCGTTCGCGGCTTCCATCGTAGGATATGTTGCGTTTGCCCGGGCGTACGGGAAGATTTCCGCGTGCGCCAGCTACATTTTCGTGTTATCGTCACTTTCGTGCCTTATCTATCTTGCCGGACTTGCGAATCTGCTGCTGCCCGCTGCGTTTCTGCTGTTCTTCGGGGGTATCGCTTTCCTGATTTTCGTAATTGTGAAACGCAGATTCTCGTTGGCCTATAACCGCTCGTCGCTCAGTACACTGAACCTTGGATTCGCGGCGGGGCTGATTGTATTGGTTGCATCGCTGATTGGTACGAATTTTGTTCATTACGACAATTTTTCTCACTGGGCGGTTGTGGTGAAAAATATGCTGATTACCAACCGCTTTCCGGATGCCTCCAGCGCGATCATCAATTTTAAAGACTATCCGTTAGGGAGCAGCTCGTTTCTCTATTACTTCTGCCGTGTTGTTGGAAACGGGCAGGGGGTTATGCTCGCCGGACAGGCGCTTTTGCTGCTTGCATGTTTCTATGCGATGTTTGGCGTCATACGGGATGTACGGCGCTTCCTTCTCGTGGCGTTGCTTGGACTTTGCTGTTCTTCCATGGCGATTTTCAATATCAGTATCCGCGTGAATAACCTTCTGGTGGATTTTCTGCTGCCGCTGCTTGCGTTAGCTGGTATAGCGATTGTTGCCGCCGGGGATAAGCGGTTCTCCGCCGCATGCTTTACCTCCCTGCCCGTGCTGTCCCTGCTCGTGATCGTAAAGTCAACCGGAATTTTCTTCGCCTTGCTCTGCTACCTTTATATCCTCTTCGTCGCGTTCCAGCAAAAGAAAATGGATCGCTCTGGCGCCGCATATGTGCGGCCCGCGGTCATAACGGTGGTTCTCTCGCTCGTGACGATTCTCCTGTGGAGCGTTCATACTTCCATCGCGTTTGCCGGAGAAAGTGTGAAATTCAGCTTTGATCCGGCAACTCTGGCGGCCGCCTTTGCGGGCAGAACGTCCGAACAGGAAAGCGCGATCGTTTCGTTGTTTCTCAAAACCGCCGTATCCCTGAAGATTCCGGCCACACGCGGGATCCTGATTTTCAATGTGCTGGCGGTGCTTGCATATTTGGTTGCGCGGATCGCGTTTCGAAAACGCTGGAAACTGCTTGGCATCCTCATCGCTCTTGATATATCGATCATGTTCTATTACGCGGGGGTTCTTGGATTGTACCTTGTTTCCATGCCGCTGAACGAGGCGATGGAATTGTCTGGGTTCGAGCGCTATGCTTCCAGCATCGTGCTGTTTTTCATTGGCGCGCTTTCCATGTGTGCGGTCGGGGATTTGGAACGGTCGTTCTATTTACAGCGGGGAACCGGAAAGGATAGCCGCGCATATAAGAGCCTGTTCTCCAAAAATCTCTATCAAGGCGCAGCCATGGGCGTAACGTTGATTGCCGCGCTGATTCTGCTTTCGGAATTCAACGGAATGAACAGCACCACGCGGGCGTATCCGGAATCGCTTCCGGCACGGGTGGAGGCGCTTGTAGGGGATAACTGGTCGAGTGTGGATAACGAAACGCGGTATCTGATCTATGCCTCGGATCAGGATGGAGAGGTGTCGAATTATTACCTACGGTATGTCGGACGCTATTTTCTGTTTGCCGCGAACGTGGATGTGACAAGCGAAATTTCGGATAAGGATTTTATGAGCCGGATACAGGGTTACGACCGGTTTGTGATTCTGCAAAGCACTCCGGTGATTCGTAGCTTTATGGAAACGTATGCGAAATTACCCGGGGACCCAGGGGTTTACGATGTTCATACGACGTTTCCCGACGCGGCTGTTTCCCATTGAGCGGCCGCGTGCAACGGCTTGGCTGCGACGGGCAATCGGACCGATTTTCCAATATATGATATATTTTTTTCCGGATTCCCTTGCTTTTTCAGGAGGGAAGTGTTAAATTTACGGAAACCCCAGTAAGAGGAAAGGATCCGCCCGATGGTTCGAATCGACTGCACAAGCGAATACCGCTACTTTAGCTTTACCGGCTATTACTTCGGTAAGGTCGTGTTCGGTTTGGCTGGAAGCAGACGGTCGCGCTGATGGAAGCAGCATAGGATCGTAAAGTAACCGCAGCCAAACCGGCTGCGGTTTTTCTTTATGAGCATTCGTTTGTTCCGCAGGTAAAGCAAGAGATATAGAACCCTTCGCGTTGCGGGTAAAAAAGGATTGAACAGAAGAAAAGGATTCTTCAGATAAAACGCTGGATTGCATACAGGAAGGAATTTTGGTTATGATTGTAATACTAAAGCCCAACCCGAACGAGGAACAGCTGCAAAGCCTGAAGGACTGGCTCCTTGGAAAAGGAATCCAGATCCATACGAGCGTAGGCACAAGCCATGTGATCCTCGGGCTTGTGGGCGACACTTCCATTCTGGATATCGACCTGATCAGCGCGCTGGACATCGTTGAGGATGTGAAACGCGTTCAGGAGCCATATAAAAACGCCAACCGCAAATTCCATCCCGAGGATACGGTCGTGTCGGTCGGCGGCACGCAAATTGGCGGCGGAACGCTGACCATTATGGCAGGGCCGTGCTCCGTGGAGTCGGAGGAACAGATCGTAACCGTAGCGAAAGCCGTAAAGGCGAGCGGCGCGACCATGCTGCGCGGCGGCGCATTCAAACCCCGTACTTCGCCTTACTCGTTTCAGGGTATGGGCGCGGAAGGACTTGCCCTGCTGAAGCTTGCGCGGGAAGAAACCGGCCTGCCGATTGTCAGCGAGATTATGGACGCATCCCAACTGCCACTGTTCGAGGATGTCGATGTGATTCAGGTTGGCGCGCGCAACATGCAGAATTTTAATCTGCTCAAGATTCTTGGCGCCCAGAAGAAACCGGTCATGATCAAACGCGGCCTTTCCTCTACCTATGAGGAATGGCTCATGAGCGCGGAATACGTTATGGCCAGCGGCAACGAGCAGGTGATTCTTTGCGAGCGCGGAATCCGTACGTTTGAAACGTATACGCGAAATACGCTTGATCTTGCCGCCGTACCGGTGCTCCGGCACCTGACGCATCTTCCGGTTATCGTGGATCCAAGCCACGCGACGGGAAAATATGCGTTGGTTGCACCGCTTGCGATGGCTGCCGTCGCCGCGGGGTGCGACGGGTTATTGATCGAGGTGCATAACGATCCCGCGCATGCGCTCAGCGACGGTCCGCAGTCCCTGAATCCGGGTGCGTTCGACCGCCTTGGCAAGAGATTGCTCGCATTGCACGAATTTTTACGCGAACAGGAGCTGGATCAATGAACATTGGTATCGTGGGGCTTGGGCTCATTGGCGGCTCGATGGCGAAGAGTATCAAAACACGTACTGCGCATACGGTTTGGGGGATTGATCTCGATCCGGAAACCATGATATTTTCGCGGCTTGCGGGGGCGATCGATGGAACGCTGACGGAAGGGAACCTTCCGTTATGCGACCTTGTATTGGTTGCGATCCGGCCGGCCGCCGCGGTGGAATGGGTTCGCGAACACGCGGGCGGGATCAACCGTAAAACGGTACTGGTGGATCTTTGCGGGGTCAAGCGAAAGGTTTGCGCGCAGATCGCTCCCCTTGCGGATCAATATGGATTTGCCTATATCGGCGGGCACCCGATGGCCGGGCGCGAGCGCGGCGGATTTTTGAACGCGAGCGAAAACCTTTTCAGCGGCGCGTCCATGATCCTTACCCCGGATGAACATACCGATATGCGCATGCTGGAAATGCTGAAGTCGTTTTTCACGGATATTGGGTTTGCCGGACTAACGTTCTCCACGCCGGACGAACACGATCGCAGGATCGCCTATACGTCCCAACTCGCGCATGTGACGTCAAGCGCATATGTTAAATCCCCCGAGGCGCAGCAACGGCGCGGATTTTCAGCGGGCAGTTTTCGGGACATGACCCGCGTGGCGCACCTCGACGAAGAGATGTGGACCGAGCTTTTTTTGGACAATGCGGACTACCTGACAGAACAACTCGCCATTTTGATCGGTCACCTGGGCGAATATCAGGACGCTCTGACTGCGCGCGACGCGGAGAAGCTCTGCGCGCTTCTGCGGGACGGGCGAGAGAAAAAAGCTGCGGCGGGAGGGAACTGACCGATGGAATGCCGAATGATCCCTGTGCGTGTGCAGAAAGGATACAATGTCGTAATCGGTTCCGGCCTTCTGGCGGAGAGCGATATGCGGATGCGCCCGGTTCTGGGTGCCTGCCGCCTCGCCATTGTGACGGACAGCAACATTGAAAAACTCTATGCATGCTCGTTGGCGGAACGGCTCAAAGCGGCTGGATACGATCCCTGCGTCTTTGTGTTTCCGGCGGGCGAGCCGAGTAAAAACATGGATACGCTGGCGGCGATTCTGGAATTTTTCGCCAAGAATCAGCTTACGCGAAGGGACTGCGCAGTCGCTTTGGGCGGCGGAGTAACGGGGGATATGACGGGATTTGCGGCGGGCTGTTATCTGCGCGGAATCCGGTATGTGCAGATTCCCACCACGCTGCTTGCGGCGGTGGATTCCTCCGTTGGCGGTAAAACGGCGGTCAATCTTTCCTCGGGAAAGAATCTTGCGGGCTTATTCCATCAGCCGTCGCTCGTGCTTTGCGATACGGACTGCTTTCAAACGCTTCCGGCCGAAGAGTTCGCCAACGGTGCCGCGGAGGCGGTGAAAGCCGGAATACTCGGCGACGAGGCACTGTTCGCCCGATTTGAAACAGGTGAAGTGCATGATCGGATCGGCGAGATTGTGGGGGCCTGTGTTACGCTGAAAGCACATGTGGTGGAATGGGATGAAACGGAAGCCGACCTTCGAAAGATCCTGAATCTTGGCCATACGGTTGGGCACGCGATTGAGAAATGCAGCGGGTTTTCCATTCCGCATGGCCACGCCGTGGCGGTTGGATTACACGTAATCGCCCGCGCTGCGGAGCGGCTCGGCTGGGCGGAGGAGCCGATCGCCGGACGGATTCGGACTGCGCTGATCCGTAACGGTCTTCCCGTATCGACCGGCTTTACACCGGAGGAACTGGCAAACGCCGCTCTGCTGGATAAAAAGCGCGCAGGGGAAACCATTACCATTATCATTCCGCGAAGAATCGGCAAATGCGAAATGCGGGATATCCCGATAGGGCAGCTGATCTCGGTGTTTCGCGCGGGAATGGAGGGGCTGGTATGAACGCCGTGATTCAACCCGCGCCGCTGACAGGCGAAATTTCCGCTGTCGCGTCGAAATCCGACGCGCACAGGCTTCTGATTCTTGCGGCGCTCAGCAAGGGAAAAACGCACGTCTGTATGGAACAGCGATCGGCGGATATCGACGCTACGCTGGAATGCCTCGCCGCGCTCGGCGCGCAGGTATCCGAGGAACCCGGCGGCGTGAGCGTCATTGGGATCGGCCGCGCCTGCGAAAACCCATTGCTGGACTGCAAAGAGAGCGGGTCGACCCTTCGCTTTCTGCTGCCGGTTGCGGCGGCCGTTTGTGAAAAAGCGCAGTTCGTTGGCCGCGGAAGGCTGCCTGAGCGGCCGATCGGTGAACTGATACGTGCTATGGAAGCGCACGGCGTTACGTTTACAGCCGAGCGGCTGCCGCTTTCCATTTCCGGCAAGCTGATGGGCGGGACGTATTCTCTGCCGGGGAACATCAGTTCCCAGTATCTTACGGGGCTGTTGCTGGCGTTGCCGCTTCTGAGCGAATCCAGCAGAATTCAGCTGACGACACGGTTGGAATCCGCCGCATATGTGGAGATAACGCTGCATGCACTGCGGCGGTTCGGCGTCCAGGTTTCGAAAAAACAGGACGCCTTTGAAATTTCCGGCAGGCAGAAATTCCGTTCGCCGGGACAGATTACCGTGGAAGGCGACTGGTCGAACGCAGCGTTTTTTCTTGCAGCGGGCGCGCTGGGCGCTCCCGTCCGGGTTGCAGGGCTCTCTCTGACCTCGTTACAGGGGGACCGGGCGATTCTGGACGCACTCATGGCTTTTGGCGCGGCGGTGGAAGCAACGGGGGACGCGATCCGGGTCACTCCCGCGCCCCTGAACGGATGCGAAATCGACGTTGCGGATACGCCCGATCTGCTGCCCGTGCTTGCCGTGCTCGGAGCCTGCGCAAGGGGGGAGACAAGGCTCGTGAACGCCGCGCGGCTCAGACTAAAAGAAAGTGACCGGCTCGCCTCCGTTTCCGATATGTTGCGCGCGCTTGGGGGCGACGTGCTGGAACTGCCGGATGCGCTTGTCATTCGCGGAGGAGTGCTACATGGCGGCGCAGTGGACAGCCGCAACGACCATCGGATCGTTATGGCGGCGGCGGTTGCGTCCGTATGCTGCTCCGGTGAAGTCACGATATTCGGTGCGGACGCGGTGCAGAAATCCTATCCCGCGTTCTTTAGCGATTTTAATCGGCTGGGAGGAAAGGCAAGTGTCGTCTGAATTTGGGAAAACGCTGCGTGTTGGCGTATTTGGCGAGTCGCATGGCTGCGCCATCGGCGTGACGATGCAGGGATTGCTCGCGGGGGAGACGGTCGACGAGGATGAACTGCAGGCGTTTCTTGAACGTCGCCGACCCGGCAGAAATGCGCTTTCAACCGCGCGCGACGAAGCGGACAAGCCGAAATTCCTCTCCGGCATTGCGGAAGGAAAAACAACCGGAAGTCCGCTCTGCGCGATCATTGAAAACACCGATGTGCGGTCGCAGGACTATGCCGAATTGCTGGATAAACCGCGCCCCGGCCACGCGGACTATACGGCGTTTGTCAAGTGGAACGGGAAAGCGGATCTGCGCGGCGGAGGACATTTTTCCGGGAGGCTGACCGCACCACTCTGCGTTGCGGGCGGTATAGCAAAGCAGATACTTTCGCGTAAAAACATCTTTGTCGGGGCGCATCTTGCGGCGGTTGGCGGGATTTGTGACGAACCGTATCCGGCCGAGCCACTGCGGCGACTGTTTGACGAAATAGCGGGAAAGGCATTTCCCGTAATTGACGAGAAGCGGGGAAACGAGATGCAGCAGGCGATTCTTGCCGCTTCACGCGAGGGGGATTCCGTTGGCGGCGTCATCGAGTGCGCGGCGATCGGCCTTCCGGCGGGACTAGGGGAGCCGATGTTCGATGGAATCGAAAACCGTCTTTCTGCCGCATTGTTTGGGATTCCAGCCGTCAAAGGCGTCGAATTTGGAGCGGGCTTCGGGGCGGCGGCGCTGCGGGGGAGCGAGAACAACGATTCTTTCCGTATGGACGGAGACGGACGGGTCGTTGTGGAATCGAATCATGCAGGCGGGATTCTGGGCGGCATTACCACGGGTGCCCCCGTCATTTTGCGCGCGGCGATAAAGCCGACGCCTTCGATTTCCAAACCGCAACATACGTTCAGTCTGTCCCGGCGGGAAAACGCGGAGCTGATCGTTACAGGGCGGCATGATCCCTGCGTCGCGCACCGTGCGGTGCCGGTCGTGGAAGCGGTGACCGCGCTCGTGTTGCTGGATATCTTGCTGGAGGAACAAAAAGGATGGAATTAAACGAGATTCGTGAGCAAATCGACCGTTTGGACGGACAGCTTCTGGCGCTTTTTTTAGAACGGATGCATCTTAGCGAGGCGGTTGCCGATTATAAACGTGAACACGGGCTGCCTGTGCTCAGTAAGGAACGGGAGCGGGAGGTTCTTACGCGTGTGCAGGAGCAGGCGGGAGACATGGAGCCGTATGCGTATCAGCTCTTTACCCTGTTGATGGAATTAAGCAAAGTACGTCAAACGGAATTGCATGCGCCTCCGTCCCGCGTACGCGCGCTCATAGAAGGCGCGCTTGCCGCACCGGAGGAAGTGTTCCCGCGGACGGGAACCATAGCATGCCAGGGTGTTGAGGGCGCAAATTCGCAGGTTGCCTGCGATAAACTGCTTCCTCGCGGAAACATAGTTTACGTCAAGACATTTGAAGCGGTGTTCGACGCCGTGGAATCCGGACTATGCAAATTCGGCGTGCTGCCGATTGAAAACAGTGCCAATGGTTCCGTGCGCTCGGTCTACGAGTTGCTGCAGCGCAAGCGCTTCTCCATTGTGCGCGGAACGACGCTGCATATTCGGCACGAACTTTTGGCAAAGCCGGGGGCAGAACTGAGCGGGATCACGGAAATCTATTCGCACGAGCAGGCGATCGGGCAATGCAGCAGGTATTTAGCATCGCTCAACGGACGGGTCAAGGTGATTCCATGCGCCAATACCGCGGTTGCGGCCAGAATGGTTGCCGAGGGGGACAATCCCTGTGCGGCGGCAATCAGTTCGCATCCCTGCGCCGAAATCTATGGTCTGAACGTTCTCAAGGACGATATACAGGACAGCGATAGCAACTATACCCGCTTTATCTGCATTACCAAAAATCCCATGATCTACGCGGGATCCAATCGCATCAGCCTGATTCTGGACTGTAAGAACGAGCCGGGCGCGCTCAATGCGATTCTGTCGAAGATTGCGGCCTATGGGGTAAACACCTGCAAGTTGGAAAGCTGCCCGGTGACGGGGCGAAATTTCGAGTTCATTTTCTTTTTTGATCTGGACGCATCCGTGCATGAACCGGGCGTTCTGCCGATGCTGGAGGAGCTGGAGCGTATGACGGAGGGCTTTACCTTCCTTGGCAACTACCTTGTGGTGTAGGAAAATGACAAACCGGGTCTATGGTCTCATCGGGCGTACGCTTGGGCACAGCTACTCCGCTCCGATCCACCGCGAACTGGGGAATAAAGCGTACACGCTCTATGAACTGGAGCCGGATCGCCTCGGCGCGTTTCTTCTGCGGGAGGATCTCGGCGGGCTGAACGTTACCATTCCCTATAAGAGGGATGCAATGGCGTTCTGCGACGAGCTCGACGAGACGGCGCGGGAAATCGGCAGCGTGAACACAATCGTGCGCGATGCGAACGGCAGACGAATTGGATATAATACAGATGCATATGGACTTACGTATCTGGCGCATCGGGCGAATCTTTCGTTTACGGACCGGAAGGTCGCTATCTTCGGCAGCGGAGGAGCGTCGCTGACCGCGCAGTATGTGGCTAAAAAGGGCGGCGCACGACGGATCGTTGTGATTTCGCGCGACGGCGAAAACAACTATGAAAACCTGGATCGTCATCTGGACGCGGAGATACTGATCAATACGACGCCGCTTGGCATGCTCCCGAAGACGGGGGAGATTCCGGCGGACCCCGCGCGTTTTCCCGGCTGCAAGGGTGTGATCGATCTGGTTTACAACCCGCGCAGGACGGCGTTTTTGCTTCGTGCCAAGGAATTGAATCTGCCATGCGCGGGCGGGCTGAGCATGCTGGTTGCGCAGGCGAAGGCTGCCGAGGAGCTGTTTTTCGGCGGCACGATTGCGGATTCGGAGATTTCGCGGATTCTTGGCCTGTTGGCGCGGGAAACGCAGAATATCGTGCTGATCGGCATGCCGGGAAGCGGGAAATCGACCATCGGGCAAGCGCTTTCCTTGCTGACGGGCCGGAGGCTCGTCGATCTGGACGAGGAGATTGTGAAAACGGCGGGATGCTCAATCCCGGAGATTTTTGCCAACTCCGGCGAGGCGGCGTTTCGTGCGATGGAGCGCGAACAAGCCGTGCGCTGGGGCAGGGAAAGCGGGTTGATCCTTGTAACCGGAGGCGGAATTGTCAAGGACGGGCGAAACGGCCAATCCCTCCGGCAAAACGGACGCGTCTATGAAATCGAGCGGGACCTTTCGCTTCTTGCACGCGAAGGAAGGCCCCTTTCCGCCGGCGCCGATCTTACCGAAATGCAGCGCGAACGCGCGCCGCTTTATGCGCGTTTTCGAGATGCGAAGATACAAAATAACGCTTCCGCAGAAACTGCGGCGCGCGCAATATGGGAGGATTACTGTGCACATTCTGGTGATTAACGGGCCGAATCTGAATCTGCTTGGTCTGCGCGAGCCGGAAATCTATGGAAACAAGACGTACGACGATCTTGTCCGGATGATTTCTGCCGAGGCGGAACGGTTTGGCGTTTCGGTGGAATTCTTCCAGAGCAATCATGAAGGCGCGCTTGTGGATGCAATCCAGAACGCGTATGGACACGCGGACGGCATTATTCTGAATCCCGCCGCGTATACGCATACCAGCGTCGCTCTTTTGGATGCTATCAAGGCCGTCGGTATTCCAACCGTGGAGGTACATATTTCCGATCCCGACGCGCGGGAGGAGTTCCGCCGCGTATCCTATATCCGAGCGGCGTGTATCGCGAGCATCAAAGGACGCGGCTTTGTGGGATATCTGGACGCGCTTCGGCTGCTTTGCGGTCTTGACGCACAGGTGAAGTGATGGTTTCCATTCGTATTTCTTCTTTAACGGATGAAATGATGGAATATGCCCGAGATGGCGCGCCGCCGAGGCAGGCGCTGATTTCCATTATGGATCATCAGCGGGATGCGTTGGAGCGTTTTCCGGCCGAACGGGTGATGCGTCTTGCGTTCGACGATGCGGTGGATACGTGCTTCTGGCAAAATCTCATGACAAGGGAACAGGCGGAGGCCATTCGTGATTTCGTGCTGAAATATCGCGACGAGATCGATATTCTGATCATACATTGTACGGAGGGCGTGTCCCGCAGCGCGGCGGTTGCCGCCGGTATCGTGGCCGGCCTAGGCGGGGACGATACATCGATCTGGAATTGCGGGCGTTATCGTCCTAACCCGCGTGTTTATGAATGGGTGCGCACGGCGTTTGAGGAAACCGCCGCACAGCCGTAAGAGCAGAAAAAAGCGGATCAATCGAAGAAAGCGGCTCGCGGACAGGTTCTGCGAGCCGCTTTTAGGCGGATTTATCGTGCGTTGCCGGGGGAATCGGCGTCGTATTCGTCGTTCGGCGCGTCCACACCGGGTCTCTTTTTATACCGCAGCAGGAGCCACGCGAGCGTGAAGAAAATCAGCGCGAGCGCGGGCATTACGGTGTACCCCAGGACATGTACGCCATCCACATTGAGACAGAGATATGTTTCCAGCGTGAAAAAAAGTCCGAGAACGATACACACGGTAATCAGGAGTATTTTCACAAGCGTGAAAAACGTCTTTGCGCTGGATCTTTCCATAAGGAATGGCGCTCCTTTCGCAATGTTTCGAATTGGATGAGTGGCGTCGAAGCGACGTTTCAGCCAGGTTTTGAGCCATCCTGCGCTTCGTCGCTGCTGAATCGTTCGATCAGCTCGGTCCGGTTATGGATGCAGAGCTTGTTATAGATGCTCTGGACATGCGTCTTTACCGTGCTCTCGCTGATATAGAGCCGTGTGGCGATCAGTTTGTATGGATACCCTTTGATTAGAAGCACGGCAATTTCGTTTTCGCGTTCACTCAGACCGGCGATATTTCCGACGCGGGAAACGGCAGCCTTCTGTTGCTGCGGCGGCAAGGTGGCGAGCGAAACGAGGAACGTGTTGTTTTGCAAGGTTCGTGAGAGTTGCCGGTGCAGCGGCGGAAGAAGAACCAGCGCCAGGCATACAACCGTCAGACCGATCAATGCCGGTGCAATTTCCGAAGAGGAGAAAGCGGGAAACATGCCGATTAGCTTCCCCGCGAGTACGCCGGCAACGTTTGCTCCCAGCCCGAGCCCAAGAAGCCGCGCGGGGTTCTTGTCGAAATCCAGCAGTTCGCCGAGCATGCTCCACCAAAACAGGTCGTATACGCCGCAAGCGCCGAGAAGGAGCGTATTGACGAAGAGGTAGTTCCAAATCGAGCGTCCCAGCGCTGCGAACGCGATAAACGAAAACCCGATCATGGCAATGGCCAGATAGAGCACGTATGCCTGGTTGACTTTTTTTGCGTAACGGCGGATGAGAAGTATCGCGGCGATATAGGGAACGGCCCAATAGAGATCGGAAACCAGCCCTAGATTGCCAAAAGCGGGGGACACCACCTGAAACATCAGACCCGAGTTGATAGTGATGACGAAGATGAACAGGCACAATGTAAAGAACGGTTTATAGTAAGAGATCGGTTCGGAATGCGTGGCGGACGTTGGCATGCAGGGGATGGTGATCGGATCGATTTTTGCAACAAAGAGCAGTACGCCGACAAGGAGCAGCGAACAGAGCCCAAGGGAAATCCAGAACGGGAGATATCCGACGCAAAGGTTGACGGCGATCATGATCGCCGAGGAAGCGGCCAGCGCTTTCGCGGCGGTATCCATGCGGGAGCCGGATGGCGTATACGCGCGGAAAAACCAGCCCCATGCCGACATGAAGAACCCCGCAAAAAAAGAAATAACGAGTAAAACGCTTTTTAAAAGTGCTGCGCTTGGGGAAAAACAAAGCAATGTGCCGATCAGGCATATACCGTCGGCAAGCAGCAGCATTCTGCGGGCGCCTTTCATGGAGCGTACGAGTGTCATGCAGGTAAGCAGACCGAGCAGGTGCGCTGCAATAGCAGAAATAACCCAAGCTTCGCCTGCCGCACCGGCGCGATCCAGAAGCGCATAAAGCACCTTTCCTTCATAGGGGAAGGAGATCAGCCAGGCGGAGAAGAGTAAGAAAGCAAAAATAGAACGGTTTTTGTATGGATTCGGCTGCATAGATTCCCCGTAATCGTCGGTCGCTGCATGCCTTTCAAAACGGTTTTCACACGATTGAGTATAGCATAAATGCATTGCGCGCGTAAGCCGGTGTAACGCCTGCTTTCCTTTCGCGCACGTATCTTCAAAACCACCCGATTCGCCCGATGGCGTGTGGAAACGACTTGTGATAAAAATAAAATATACTGGAGTTGTATATACTATAAATCTTACTGTGCCCTTGAAACACCGCCCTGTGAACCAGGATCGGATGTCCTGCGGCGAGATTTGCTTATCAAAAAAGAATACGAAAACGGGAGAAATCTATGTCCAACTGGCTCGAATGCAAGCAATGCGGCGGACAGATACCGCTGGAGGATGGCAGTCTTGTTTCCGTTTGTCCATTTTGCGGCTCGCAGAATACCGTAGGGAAATCTGCCGGAGAGCAGAACGGGCTCGTAAACCGCGCGAATTACCTGCGCCGCAACAATGAGTTCGACAAAGCGAGCGCCGTCTATGAAGAATTGCTGAAAATGGACAACACGGACTACGAGGCGCACTGGGGACTCGTTCTTTGCAGGTTTGGTATTGAATATGTGGAGGATCCCGCTACGCAGGAACAGGTTCCTACCTGCCACCGAACGGCGGAGGATCCGGTCTATACGGATATCAGCTATCGGGCTGCGCTGGAATACGCGCCTCTTGTCGTACGGGAGGTTTACGAAAAGGAAGCCGCGCAGATCGATACCATTCAAAAAAACATCATTGCCTTGTCGCGCCAGGAAGAAAAATTCGACGTATTTCTTTGCTACAAGGAACTGGACGAAGTCGGGAACCGTACGGAGGACAGTGTGATCGCCCAGGAGCTTGAGTTTGAGCTTTCCCGGCGCGGTTACCGCGTTTTTTTTGCCAGAAAGACGCTGGAGAACGTTCTTGGCAGCGCATATGAACCGATCATCTACGCGGCGCTCCAGAGCGCGAAAGCCATGGTAGTGCTGGGGACGCAGCCGGATCACTTCACGGCGGTCTGGGTGCAAAACGAATGGCAGCGTTTTCGCGAGCTGATCAAAAAAGGCGCGCAGAAGATACTGATTCCTGCCTATCGGGGAATGTCCCCTTACGATCTGCCGATGGAACTTTCCAATCTTCAGGCGCTGGATATGGGGAAACTGGGATTTGTGCAGGATCTTTGCGATGGAATCGACCGGTTCACCGGCGCGGGCAAGCGGGAGCAGACGCCGCAAACGGTCGTGGCTGCCAACACGCCGAACCCGGAATCCCTCCTGAAGCGCGCTTGCCTTTTTATTGAGGAAGGGAATCTTCAGAAGGCGGACGGGTATCTTGAACGTGTGCTGGATCTTTGCCCCGAGGAACCGCGCGCATACATGGGCAAACTGCTGATCGAATTGGGAGTGCGTACGGAGAGCAGGCTGGCGTTTCATTTGACCCCGTTGGATCCGTTGCCGAATTATCAGAAAGCGCTGCGTTTTTCCAGCGGAGAGTTGCATGCGCGTTATGAGGGATATAACGCCGCGATCCAGAAACGAATTCAGGAGGCGGAGGAGAAGAAACGCGCCGAAACGGCCGCCGCTGAGGAACTGAAACGTGTTGCCGAGGCTGTGGCGCGAGCAAAGCAGGCGGCCGAGAAGGCGGAGCGGGACGAAAAACTGCGCCGTGAGGTCGAGCGGATGGAGGAAGAAAAGCGAATCCGCAACGAGAAAGCGAAAAAATTCAATCGGGTTTTCTGGCCGGTGGTTCTTACTCTTGCAGCGATGATTCTGTTTTTCGGTGTATATTTGCCGAAAGTTCCGTATTTACGGGGCTATCAGAACGCCGAGAAGCTCTATGAAAGCGGAGATTATGCGGGAGCGGCGGAAATCTTCAGCGGACTCGGCGATTTTCGGGATGCGGCGGCGCGGGGGAAGGACGCCGCATATAAAAATGCCGAAGCCTTGCTGAGCGCGGGTGAATATGAAAAGGCTGCCGCCGCGTTTCGCGCGCTGGGAAGCTACAATGACGCAGCGAAACGGAGCAAGGATACCCTCTATCAATATGCGGAGGTTTTATTGAAAAGCGGGGATGCAATCGCCGCTCTTGAAGCGTTTGAAAACCTTGGTTCTTATAACGGGGCTTATAACCGTGCCAACGAGGTAAGGCTTTTACTCTATGAGAATGCGCAGGCCAGTATAACGGCGGGGGAATTTTCGAAAGCGATCCACCTTTTGTATTACCTTGGATCTTTCCAGGAAAGCGAAAAAGCATTGCTGGACCTTGCGCTTCAGCGTTATGAGGCGGGGGATTACGGCAACGCCCTGCTGGCTTGGAATGCCGGCGGGAAAGACGGCGGGGCGAAAACTCGCGCTATCGAGCAGTTTGCGTCGCTCAGAGAGGATCTGTATTCGCGGGTGTCGGCCGGTAAACAGTGCCTGCTGGCAATCGGCGCGGACGGAACGGTGCGCGTGCTGGCTTCCAGCAAAACCTCTCCGCCTGCGAAGGAGACGCTTACGGAGATTACCGCTTGGAACGAGATCCGCCGGATCGCGGTTGGTGAAAATCTGATTCTGGGATTAAAGCAGAACGGAACCGCGGTTGCCGTGGGCTTGCGAAGCGGACGCGTCGCGCCGGATGTATCCAAATGGAGAAAGGTGAAAAGTATCCTCGTGCTGGACGACGCTTGTTTTGGGGTGACGGCAAGCGGCCGCATCGTTTTTGCGGGGGACATGGAACAGGCCGGTATAGATCCGGATAAGATACGTACCTGGGGAGACGTATATGCCATTGACGGCGGAGGGGATTTTATCATCGGGCTCAAGGTTAACGGACGCGTGCTTGCACTTGGAAACGATCAATACGGGCAATGCGACGTGGATTCTTGGAGGAGTGTTGCTACTATCGTGGCAAAGCGCGGGCCGAACGTGGGTCTGACGGTTGGCATCGATCAGGACGGTGCGGTGGTGATAACGGGAAGTTCGGATCTTGGTCAGACAAAATCGCTGGGTTGGTCCGGGATTCAGCGCGTTGCGACAGATGGGCGAACCGTGCTCGGCCTTCGGCAAAACGGTACCGTTTTCGCCGCAGGCGACCGCTCGCAGGGAAAGGGCGATACGGAAAACTGGGAAAACATAATCGATCTGGCGATTTCCGACGGACTGAGCATTGGGTTACGCGAGGACGGAACAGCCGTGACGGCGTCGAGTTCCTTTTCCGGCGCGGCGGATCTTGCCGGGTGGTCGGACTTGATTGCGGTCTGGGCAGTGGACGACTGTGTTCTCGGTCTCGGCGCGGACGGGACGTTGCATATGGCCGGCGACGGGTATTCCGCCGTGGAAGGCGCAGACTGGAAGCTCTGGTGAACGGAATACGTTGGAAAATACAACGCATTGATATCCTGAAACGTTGGTAAGCCGCGATGGCGGGAGGAAGAAACATGCTGCTGGAATGCAAGCAGTGCGGCGGGCAGGTGCCGTATGGCGAAGAGGGGAACGTTGCGATCTGTCCCTATTGCGGAGCGCAAAACACCGTTGGCAAGTCCGCGGCGGAGATGGGCGGGCTGGTGAACCGCGCGAATTATCTGCGCAGGAATAACGAATTCGACAAAGCCGCCGCCGTATACGAAGATTTGCTGCGCCTGGACAATACGGACTACGAAGCGCACTGGGGACTGATCCTTTGCAAGTATGGGATCGAGTATGTGGAGGATCCCGCCAGCGGTGAAAAAAAGCCTACCTGCCACCGGGCGTCCCCCGACTCGATTCTAGGCGAATCCGATTACCGGGCTGCCTTGGAGTATGCGCCCGGCGACGTGCGGATGGTCTACGAGCGGGAAGCCGTGCAGATCGACGCAATCCTGAAGAATATCATCGCGCTTTCGAACTGCGAACAAAAGTACGATGTATTTCTTTGCTATAAAGAACTCGATGAAGCCGGCGAGCGTACGCCGGACAGCGTGATTGCCCAGGAACTCGAATTTGAGCTGACACGCCGGGGCTATCAAGTGTTTTTTGCGCGAAAGACGCTTGAACACGCGCTGGGCAGCGAATACGAACCGATCATCTACGCGGCGCTGCAGAGCGCGCGGGCGATGGTGGTGCTCGGCACCAAACCGGCGCACTTCAACGCGGTATGGGTGCGGAATGAATGGGGCCGTTATCGCGAACTTATTCGAAAAGGCGCAAAAAAAATACTGATCCCCGCTTACCGTGGCATGTCCCCTTATGATCTGCCCATCGAGCTTTCCAACCTGCAGGCGCTCGATATGAGCAAGCTTGGGTTTGTGCAGGACCTCTGCGACGGAATCGACCGGATGACCCGTAGTGTGAAAACGATGGAGCGTGCGGACGACGCGTCCCCGATCCCTCAGAACGGGGGTGTGGAGGCACTGCTGAAACGATCGTTCCTCTTTCTGGAGGAAGGCAACTTTTCAAAAGCGGAGGAATATCTGGAGCGGGTGCTGGACATTTCTCCGGAGGAGCCGCGTGCATATCTTGGCAAGCTGATGGTGGAATCGAACGCAAAGAAAGAGGAAGATTTAGCAAATACCGAGCGGCGGATCAATCTGTCTTCCAACTTTATCAATGCAAAGAAATTTGGAACAGGTTCGCTGGTTGAACGGCTGGAACAGTATGCCGGTGCTGCGCTGGAACGGGTTCAGACAATGGAACAGTCGCGGCTTCAATCGGAACGGCGGCGCGAGGCGGAACAGGAACAAGAAACGCAAAAACAAAGAAAGATTCAATCATCCATTGAAGCGCTGCAGCGAAGAATTCCATCGGGTAACGCTGCTTTCGGATTTGGCCTGACTCTTGTGTTTCTTCTGTACATCCTTGTTATGGTGATGATTTCCAAAGGCAGCAGGGACAGCTCGCAGGGGGCTTTCGTGATTTTGATATTTGGTCTGCTGCCGGGTTTCCTCCTCGTCAATACAGGCAGTATACGGCGGCAGGAGCGGAAATTTCTGGAAAAGTATCATAAGTCGTTAGCGCCCGGCGTTGCAATTTCCGAACTTGCGCGCGTTGCAAACGCTCCGCCGAGAAAGGTTCAAAAATCGCTTGAAAAATGGATACAGAAGGGGTACTTCGAATATGCGGTTTTATCCGACGGGAAGCTGCTATTCGAAATCCCGGAGAGTGGCGAAACCGGCGGCGCAAATCATTAGGAAGCGGAAAATTTCCGAAGCATTCGCGATGGCATTCGCTCGCTAACCGATGGCTTTTGGAGCAGAATATCTTCCAAACGGCTATCGGCCCGTTAGCGATCGGACAAATCAGTCGTTTTTGATCGGGCGAAAAACAGTTTTATAGAATAGAAAGGAGATCTGCCATGGAGTCGAAGGAACGGATCACGGATATTCTGCAGTATGAAGGTGGAAACGACCTTCTCGTTTGGAAGCATCCCAGAGAGGATTTCAACACCGGTGCACAACTGATCGTTCACGAAAGCCAGGAAGCGATTCTATACCTCAACGGGCGGGCGATGGATCTTTTCGGGCCGGGCCGGCATACGCTGGAAACACAGAATGTTCCGGTATTCTCCAAGTTCATGAAGCGTCCGCTGGGAGACCACACTCCGTTTCACTGCGAGGTGTATTTTGTTAATCAGGTAACGATGCTGGATATCCTCTGGGGAACGGCGACGCCGATTCCGATTCAGGATCCGAAATATGAGATTATCCTTCCGGTGCGGGCGAACGGTCAATTTGGCGTGCGCGTGGAAAACAGCCGTAAACTCCTTGTTAAGCTGGTCGGCACGACGAACCGGTTTGACCGCGAAACGATGACGGCGTATTTTCGCGGTATCCTCATGACGCATATCAAAGACTACATTTCACAAATGATGGTGGAGCGCAAGATCTCGTTCCTGGAGGTACACGGGCATATCGCGGAGGCGTCCGATTCCATTCGTGCTCAGCTTGTGCCGCTGTTTGCGGAATTTGGGATCGGAGTTGTCAACTTCTTTGTGAACTCCATCTCCGTTCCGAACGACGATCCGGGCTATGTGCGGATCCGAAACGCGCTGGCGGCTTCGAAGGAACGGGAATTGCTGGCAAAAGGGAAACGTGCGGAGATGGATATCGTCGGATACACGTACCAGCAGCAGCGCAGTTTTGAGGTACTTGACAAGGCGGCTGCCAACGAGGGCCTTGCGGGCACGATAATGGGCGCGGGGATGGGGCTCGGCATGGGGTTTGGCGTTGGCGGAACCGTCGGCGGCGTTATGAACGAAGCCATGAAAAACGTTACGCCCGGAACCGCGGGCGAAAGCATTTCCTGCAAAACGTGCGGAGCGGCGCTGCCGGCAAACGCAAAATTCTGCCTTGCCTGCGGAGAACGGGTCGCACCTGCGGAAACACGGCTTTGCCCGCATTGCAACCAGCCGACGGCGAACGGGAAGTTCTGCCTGAATTGTGGGAAACCGCTTGCTTCGGTCTGTCCGGAATGCGGGAAAGCGGTGCCAAACGAGAGCAAATTCTGCCCCGAGTGCGGGCATAAGTTCTAGGAGGCGATTTTTATGAAGATTAAAGCCAAGTGGATTGCAGCGATCGTATTTGCGGTTTCCATTATTCTGATTAGCATCATTCTGTTTTCCCTGGTCGAGGAGAACGATTATTTTTGGGTAACCTACTGGTTTAGCTTGGCGGCGTTAACCGTTTTGTTTGCTGTTTTGTTCTACTATTTGAGCGATGCCAAACGCACCTTTCGGCAATTTCCCGCGAATGCTCCCTACGCATATGTGGCGCTGCAATACGCAGCCGCACAGGCGATTCTTGCCGCAGGAATGTGGGTTATTTGCAGTGTAACGGGTTTGAAACTCAAATATTTTGTCAGTGCGGAACTTTTGCTGATGCTGGTTTTTGGCATACGACTTGTTCTGGCGTTCGGGAGCAAACGGTATGTAACCGAGGGGGAACGAACGGCGGACGAGAAGTACCAGGGTTGGCAGACGCTTGTTTCCGAGGCCGGTGCGCTGCGAACAAGAGCCGAATCGCTTCCGCAGGGTATGCGGATTCCGGTTGCCGACGCGCTGAGCCGTCTGTATGAGGCGGTTCGGTATGCCGATCCGGCCGGCACGCCGGAGGTTGCCGATCTGGAACAGCAAATCCGTGACACGCTCTCCGCTCTGCGTTTTGAAATTGGACAAAATGTTGCGGATCCCATGCAGAACCTTGACACATTGCTTCGAATTTCGAATCAGGCGGAGGGTTTGATTCGGGAACGGGGGGACCGGCTCAAAATACAAAAAAGCTGATGAGCACTCCAATTGGGCGAGCAAGATCGAGAAGCGCTGACTGCGCCCATAACAGCAACTGTGTGGCATAGCGCGTTCTAGGTTTTGTGCTTTCTATCCTTTCGGCGCCTTGAGGAAGGCGCCTTTTCAATGGATGCTTTAGGCACAGGGCGTTTGATGGGTACAAGCGATTTTAGCGGGAAGGAGGTTCGATTCAGGGGCGCTTTTTGGATGAAGCGCCTTCTCTTGATGGGGGGCACGTGCCGTTTCGACGCAGGAGTGGCTGATGATGCAATTTGATTTTAAACATGATATACTTAACAATATATAAAATAGTCTTGACGAACTTCGGTTACAATGATATTTTGGATTCTCGGTGCAATAAATAAGCGCTCTTTCCTGTTACAACAGTATTCTTGATGATTCGTGCAGCAAACAAGCGCTCTTGCGTGTTACAATGTAATTATGGATACAAAGTGCAGTAAAGAAACGCTGTTTCATGATGTCGGACGAAAAAAACCATGAGGCGACAAATTTGGCTGAGAGGTTAATTCGTGTAGCTCCGTATCCGGTGCAATGGGGTTGGCGTGCCGGTTCGGGGATGGAAATGGGGGTTTAAGGCGGCAGTTCCGCCGGAGCCCGGTCTGTGACTGACGGGGTGATCAAATGGTAAATGCGCTCTATATTGAAATCAGCACGGTTGGGATTCTTCTTCTGGTTATTATACTGATTACACAGCGGCAAACGATGCGTGCGTCGGCCGTTCAGCGGCAGTTCAACCGTTTGGTCTATGCAACGATGATCATGCATTTGATCGATGCGGGCTGCTGGCTGATTGACGGGCAAACGTTTCCGTATGCGCATGCCCTGAACGTTGCGATTGAGTCGCTGTATTATGTGTTTTTTCCGTTGATTCCGTTTTTCTGGGCGTTGTTTGTCGAAACTGCGCTGAGTACGGATCTGAAAACCGCGCGCCGAAGGTTGAGTATTGCGGCCGTGCCGTTACTGATATTAATTGCGTTCGTTCCGTTCAACGTACGTCTTGGATGGGCGTTTTCCGTCGACGAGGCAAATGTTTATCACCGTATGCCCGGATTCCTTGTATACACTGGCGTGTCGTACGGATTTTTAATTTACGCTAGTATCCGTGCGCTGATCAAAGCAAGGGGCGCCAGTTGGGTTGAGGATCGGAAAAGATGCTATATGATGGCGTTTTTTATAATTCCTCCGTCGATTGGCGGAATTATTCAGGTGTTTTATTATGGGATCAGTCTGAACTGGATTCTTGCGTCGATTGCCATCCTTCTGGTATATATCGACTCGCAAAACCGTCAGATTTCAACGGATCCGCTGACTGGATTGAACAATCGCCGGGAACTGAGCAAATTTCTTCTGCGGGAGACCAGGGAAGTGCAGCGCGATGGCGTGCTGGCTCTGCTGATGATGGACGTGGATGGATTTAAATTAGTTAACGATACGTATGGGCACTTCTATGGGGACAGCGTGCTGCTGGCGGTAGCGAAAACGCTGAAGGAATCTTGCAAGAACACGGAGGCGTTTCTCGGACGCTACGGAGGGGACGAATTCTGCGTGGTTTATCCCGCCAGCGATATAGAGGCCGTGACAAAACTTACGGATACCATCCGAAACAACTTAAAGAAATGGAATGCGGAACACCCGGGGGACAGCTCGATCAGCTTAAGCATTGGCTGCGCGATCTATGATACGGAACGGGACGAATGCGCGGATTCTTTGGTAGGCCGGGCAGATCGAAACATGTACGAGGAGAAGAACGCAAAGCGGCAGGCACAGCGGTAGATACGGGAATCTTTTATAAAACGAATTTAGCTGGTTTTGATATAGGTCCCAGCGTTCGAAATCCAGCATTCGGGAGTCCGCGTAAGCTTGGACTCCCGTTCTTTATGAGCTAGAGCTGCTTTTTTTGAAAGACGGCGATGGCCAGAGCAATGTTGGCGACACTCAGAACTGCCGCGACGATGAGAGCGACAGGAAAGTCGGCAGGGGTCAAAGCGCCCGTGAGGAGCGAGAAAGAGGAGTCCAGGCGGACTGGAAGCCAGGCGGAGAACACAGGAATTCCTCCGAGTGCATAAACCGAGGCATAAATAGCGCCGGTGCTGAGGAATGCGTTGACTCCCGACCGGAAAAACGATGCAAAGACAAGCTCCAGCGAGAGGATCCATATTCCGAGCAGGTAAGAGCAGAATACGGAAAGACCAAGGCCGGACAAACTGGAATTACCCCAGAAATATTCGCTGTAGCCAAAGGTTATGCCAAATGTCAGCCAGTAGCAGACGCTCCAGCAGACAAGCATCACGGTCCATTTTGCGGCGACTGTCTTCCAGCGCGGGAGTCCCTTCGTTAGGATGTTGATCAGCGTTCCGCTTTGGAACTCTGCGGAGAATATTCCGCTGAAGAGAGCCAGCACCAGAACATACTCCATGAACATATTTTTAAAGTACTGCGTCCATGCGGTGAGCGCGTTTACGACTATGGAACCGATGACGACGCCCTGATCGGCGAGCGATTTGGACATCAGGCTCAGCATCCAGGGCGTTAGCTTCGCGAGGGCGGGATTCATGATCCCGAAAATTGAGTACACAATCAGCAGCACGGCCGCTTTGCCGGTTCGAAACAGCTCGATGAATTCTTTCCGGATAAATACGTTGAATTGCATCATGATTTTGCAGCCTCCAGAAACAGCGCCTCAAGCGACGGCTCGCAGAGCTCGACCTTCATTGGACAAAGGTCAAGCTTGCTTAGGAGCGCTATTGCACGCATCATGTCCTCCCGCGTTCCTTTGGAATACAGCAGCCTTGTAGAGGTTATGTTTTCTCCGGGAAGAGCGGCGGAAAACCGCGCGGCATCCCGCTCTTCCTGAAATTCGACGGTAAAACCGCTGTCGGCGTGCAGCCGCCGGATTTCATCCAGTCGCCCCTGCAGCGCCATGACTCCGCCGTGCAAAAGACCGACTTCGTCGCATACGCGCTCGATATCCGGAAGGATATGCGTTGAAAAGAGCACGGTTGTTTCCTGACGGATGGTGCGGAGAATATCGATGATCTCTTTGCGGCCGACGGGGTCCAGGGCGGAAGTCGGCTCGTCGCAGATCAGCAATTTTGGTTGGTGGATCAGCGCCTGGGCGATGCCAAGCCGCTGTTTCATGCCGCGGGAGAAGCCGCTGATCCGAAGACCGGATGCTTTGTCAAGACCGACGAGATCAAGCAATTCTCCGCTTCTCTTCCGAAGCCGGTCGCTCGGAACGTTCGCAATTCCGCCGCAGAGTTTCAGATATTCGCTTGGCGTGAGGTATCCATAGAATTCCGGCACATCCGGCAGGTAGCCGACAAAACGGTTCGTTTGTGTTTGCCCGTATCGCACCCGTTCGCCACAGACGAAGATTTCGCCGCCGTCCAGCGCGAGCAGGCCGAGAATCAGCTTCATGGTCGTCGTCTTTCCTGCCCCGTTCTCGCCGATAAAACCATAGACCGTGTGTTCGGGCACCTGCAGCGTAAGATCCCTTAATACCGGCCGGCTGCCGAAGCGCCTGGATACGTGACGAAGCTCCAGAACATTCATGGGTTAGTCCTCTTTGCCGAACAGGAAATAGAGAATCGGCCCGATAAACTCCATTCCGACAAGAACGACGATCAGCCAAAGCACACGGGAACCTCGTTTATAGTGGGAGTGGGTCAGAATGTGCCGTAACGTGATCGCCAGCAAAACGAACTGGGCGGCCACGAGTGGCAGAAGAAACGGAAGCAGATCGGTTATGTTCATGGGAATCTCCTTTCGGCAGATTGGCTATATTGCAGAATTCTGTTCTGCAACCCGGAGATTAGCATATGACGCTGCGTCACGAGCAAGAGATTTTTCGCATAAGAATGAAAACTTTCGTATCGTTTTTTGCAGCGACGGCAGAATTTTATACTGCAACCCGGAGATTCGCATAGGAAGTTGCGTCATAAACAAGAGTTTTTGATAGAAAAATAAAAACTGCCGCATGGTTTCATGCAGCAGTTCAGGGGGAGCTTTTCGAAAGTCGAGGAGGATTCCGTGGAATAACGGTAAGGATCCGTATGTCGCTTTTCAAAAAGAGCGTCGCTAGAGTTCCAGCCGGTAGACCACCTCGCCGTACGTGACCCGGCCATCCGGTACAAACCCGAGGCTTTCATAGAGCTGTCTCGCGATCTTGTTCTTCGGCTCGAAGCTGATGAAAAGATACCGGTTGTCCTCTTCGGCGATCGAGCGGATATGGTCGATCAGCAGAAGCATCGCTTCCCGTCCGTATCCCCGGCCTTGATGGCGCTGATCGATCATGAGACGGTAAATCCAGTATTCGTGATCGTCGCGATCCAAACAATACATCGTGAAACCGACCGGCCGATTCTCCACATAGAGCGCAAGAGGCACGCATTCCGGCTGCGCATAAGCCTGCGCGAGCGAATAGGTATTGCTCGCGACAAAATCGCGCTGTTCCGCGGAAACGGCGAGATCCAATATGGAAAGATAGTTATACCGGTCAATCTCTGCAAGTCTGACCATGAAACGTTTCCTCCAACTGGCATATACCGGTTTCAAAGGATAGCAAGGACGAATTACGCCTCTTTGCTGTTGGCGTACTTGACACGCTGATCCTTACTGAGGAGCTTTTTACGCATACGGATGCTCTTTGGCGTTACTTCCACGAGTTCGTCGTCCGCAATGAATTCAAGGCACTGTTCCAGCGTCAGCATGACGGCCGGAGTAAGGCGGAGCGCTTCGTCGGAACCGGAAGCACGCATATTCGTAACATGCTTCTTCTTGCAGACGTTAACCACGATATCCCCCGCGCGCGCGTTCTCGCCGACGATCTGTCCCTCGTAAACGGGGATTCCGGGGCCGACAAAGAGCCTGCCGCGATCCTGCGTGTTAAACAACCCGTAGCTGGAGGTGTCGCCCGTTTCATGAGCGACAAGCGAACCGGTTTTCCGTTCCTCAATGGGCCCTTTAAACGGTTCATAATCATGGAAAATATGGCTCATGACGCCGTTTCCGCGCGTATCGGTCAGTAACTCCGAGCGGTAACCCATGAGGCCCCGTGCGGGCACAAGGAATTGGAGACGTACGCTGTTTTCGCCCTGATTGGCCATGTCGGTCAGTTCGGCTTTACGCTGGCCGAGTTTTTCCATCACAGCGCCGACATACTCGGTCGGGACGTCGATGGTCAGCTCTTCAATCGGTTCGGTGACGTTGCCGTGTGCGTCCTTATGGAAGATGACTTTCGGGCGCGAAACCGCGAATTCATATCCCTGCCGGCGCATGGTCTCAATAAGAATTGATAGATGCAGCTCGCCGCGGCCGCTGACGCGGAAGGTATCGGTGGAGCCGGTTTCCTCCACGCGCATGGAGATATTGGTTTTCACCTCGTTGAAGAGACGATCGCGCAGATTGCGGCCGGTAACGTACTTTCCTTCGCGACCGGCGAACGGACTGTCGTTGAGCATGAACATCATGCTGACGGTAGGCTCGTCGATATGCACGAACGGCATCGGTTCAATGCAGTTCGGGTCGCAGACCGTTTCGCCCACGTTAAGCCCTTCTACGCCGGCAACGCAGACGATATCTCCACAGGGAGCCTCTTCCACTTCGACACGCTTTAAACCTTCGTAGCGATAGAGGCGCGTAATTTTCGCGTCCACGTGGCGGTTATCCTCGCCGCCGCAGATGACGATCGGCATTCCTTTTTTCGCTGTTCCGCGCTCCACCCGGCCAACGCCGATGCGACCGACGTAATCGTCGTAATCGATCGAGGAAAACAGAATCTGCAGCGGCGCGTCCGGTTCGTTGTTCGGAGCGGGGATCGCGCTGAGAATCGTGTCGAAGAGCGGACGCATATCGTCTTGCATGCTGTCCGGTGACATGCCGCTCTGTCCGTCCCGCGCGGAGGTGTACACCACGGGGAAATCGAGCTGTTCGGCAGTTGCGCCCAACTCGATAAAGAGTTCCAGCGCTTCGTCAACCACTTCCGCTGGGCGCGCGTCCGGACGATCGACCTTGTTGACCACCACAATGGGAACCTTATTCAGTTCGAGAGATTTTCTCAGAACGAAGCGCGTTTGCGGCATGCAGCCTTCGAATGCGTCGACGAGCAGGAGCACGCCGTCCACCATTTGCAGGATGCGCTCCACCTCGCCGCCGAAATCCGCGTGACCCGGCGTATCGACGATGTTGATGCGCGTGCCCCCGTAGATGACCGCCGTATTTTTTGAGAGAATGGTGATGCCACGCTCCCGCTCGAGATCGTTGGAGTCCATAATGCGCTCGACGTCCTGTTCGCCCCTGCGCAATACGCCTGCGTCGCGCAGCATTTGGTCGACCAGCGTGGTTTTGCCGTGGTCGACGTGCGCGATGATGGCGACATTTCGAATATCCATTCAAGTACCTTCTTTCCTTATACGAAAACAAGTTATTATACAGCCGAACGATCCATACGACAAGACGTTTTCCTACTTCCGCATCGTTGCGTTGCTGTTTTTTATAAAATTTGCCACATTTTTTCGCTCTCAATCCCGAATTTACGAAAAAAAGAAAAAAATCTCTTGACAGAACAACGAATGCTGTGTATAACTGTATTAAAACAATAATACAGTGACACACGAAAGGAGGAATCCGTATTGGCTTGGCAATTTACATCGAACCGTCCCATCTATCAGCAGATCGTGGACGAGATAGAACTGCGTATTCTCAACAGCACCTATGAAATGGGAATGCGACTTCCGAGCGTCCGCGATCTTGCGATGACGGCGGCGGTGAATCCAAACACGATGCAACGAGCACTTTCGGAATTGGAGGAAATGGGATTGGTTACGACGCAGAGGAACACCGGCCGGACGGTGACGACGGACGAAACGGCGATTACCTGCGCAAGGAACGCGAAGGCGGATCTGCTGGTCGAGACGTTTTTGGTACAGATGAAGGCGCTGGGGTTGAACCGTAAAGAGGTTCTCGAGCGTCTTGCAAAGGGGCAGAACGAGGAGGGGGACAATGCAGCAATCCATTCTTGAAACAAAAGCGCTGACCAAGCGCTATGGCGCGACGCTTGCGCTGAACAACGTAGACCTGACGTTGCCGAAGGGAAAAATCGTTGGTCTGCTGGGACCGAACGGAAGCGGAAAAACCACGCTGCTCAAAATAGCGGCAGGGCTGCTGACGCCGACGAGCGGATTTATTCTTGCGGATGGCAAGACGATTGGCGAGCAGACGAAATCGCTCATCTCCTATCTGCCGGAGCGGACCTACCTTCCGGACTGGATGACGATGGAAGACTGCCTGGATTACTTCGTGGATTTCTATTCGGATTTCGACGTGCAGCGCGCCCGCGAAATGCTCTCGCGCCTCAACGTGCCGGCGAACAAGCGTATGAAGCAACTGAGCAAAGGCACCCGCGAGAAAATGCAGCTCGTGCTCGTGATGTCCCGCCGCGCAAAGCTGTATCTGCTGGATGAGCCGATTGGCGGCGTAGACCCGGCAACGAGAGATTATATCCTCAATACGATTATCGGCAACTATGATAACGAAGCGACGATCCTGATTTCCACGCATCTGATCGCGGATGTGGAGAAAGTGCTCGACGAGTTCATCTTCCTTAAGGAAGGCGTTATTACGATGCACGATACAACCGATAACGTCCGCGAGACGCAGGGGAAATCGCTGGACGAGCTCTTCAGGGAGGTATTCAGATGCTAGGCAAATTGATGAAACATGATTTCAGGGCGCTCTCGCGTACGCTCTTCCCGCTGCAGATCGGTATTCTGGCGGGAGGCCTCGTGGCGACGCTGCTCACGGTGCTGACCATTCGTCTCAACGACGCTTCCTGGGTGAGCGCCAACGGTTCCTCGCTGATCAAAGCGCTGATCATGGCGGCTTCCGCAACGGTCTCCGTACTCATTGGCATTGCGGTTATGGCTTCCATGTTCGTAACGCTGATTTTGATCTGCTACCATTTTTACCATAGCTTTCTTGCGGACGAAGGGTATTTAACTTTTACCCTGCCGGTCTCTACAGGCGACCTGCTTTGGAGCAAGCTCTTTACGGGCATGTTCTGGCTGCTGATCAACGCCGCCGTCGTGTGCGTTACGCTCCTGATCTTCGGCGTGTTCGGCACAACGACCTCCACCTTGATCAACCGGGAGGTGCTGAATGCAATTCATGTGTTCTTCACGGAGATTCTGCCGGGAATGTCCAAATATGTGAGCGTACCCCTTGTTACGGTGGAAGCGATTGTCGTTGGTCTTCTGGCACTGGCGGCACAACTGCTGCAAATCTACTTCGCCATTCTCGTTGGCGGGCAGGTTGCCAAGAAACACCGTATCCTGGCCGCTATCGGCATGTATCTGCTGATCAATCTGGGCGTAGGAATGATCAGCTCCATCTTTATGTCGGTGGTTACGTTCGGTGAAGGCGTTACCACGCTTGTGCTGAACACCGCGCAGGAAGTTGGAACGTTCATGACGACCATCTTTGGCTGGTATGGCGTTCTCTTCGCGGGGCTGAGCGTTCTCTTCTTCCTGGTCTCGCGTTCGATCCTGAAGAAGAACCTGAACCTTCAGTAACAGAATCCAAAGAGCGGATCGAATTTCATGAATTCGTGCAGCCGGAAAAACAAAACATCTGAAATTAAGGTAACATTCCGGGCAGGGCGGCTTCGGCCGTCCTGCTCGCAGTCTATTCTGTTAAATTAAAAGGCTCTGATCTTTCAAATAGCTTGCGCAACGGCATTCGCAGCTCATATAATATCCCTCATGAAACGAGTTTTGGGCAGCATTCGCCGCGCGGACGAGCGGTACCATATGATTGAGGACGGGGACAAGATTTGCATCGGCGTTTCCGGAGGAAAAGATTCCCTTCTGCTGATGGAGGCCATGAAGCTCTACCAGCGGTTTTCCTACACGAAATTCGATGTCATCGCCGTTATGCTTGATCTCGGCCTGAAGGAACAGGACACTTCGGGCATCGAAGCGCTGGCACAACGGATCGGGATTGAGTTTACCGTTGAAAAAACAGATATTGGGAAGGTCGTTTTCGAATACCGCGAGGAGCGCAGCCCCTGCGCACTTTGCGCGAAATTAAGGCGGGGCGCGCTGAACACCTTTGCCGTGGAGCATGGTTGCAACAAGGTTGCGTTGGGACATAACCGCGAGGATGTCATTGAGACTTTTTTCATGAGCCTTCTTTACGAGGGGCGCATCAATACCTTTGCGCCGGTGACCTATCTTTCACGCAGGGATGTGACAGTGATCCGCCCTCTGGTCTTCCTGCCGGAAAAGTACGCGCTTTCCGTTGCCCGCGCGCGAAATCTGCCGGTTTTACCGCCGAACTGCGATATCGCCGGGCATACGAAACGCGAAGAAGCAAAGCAACTGGTGCAGCATATCTCGGGAATGGTGCCGGACTTCGAAGAAAAGTTCATGCATGCGCTTTCGACTACGGAAACCTACGGGTTATGGGACAACATGCGCCTCAAGGGCGACGAGCGGCATAAACGATGAATCAAAAAAACTCGCTTCTGAAAAGGAGCGAGTGAGGCCGTCAAAAAACTCGTTTTTTGACGGGACAACCGCTCTTTTCCTTTCGGCTTTCTGCCTTACGGGCGGAAAAGAGCACAAGGAAACCGCCCTAACGGGCGATCCGTTGCGCCGGATGAACCGGCACAGCAGGAAAAAATGGGTTAAGGGCTACGGCCCTTAACAATCCTAGAAACTTTTTTGACAGACTGACTCGCTTCTGAAAAGGAGCGAGTTTTTGCTTCGGCAGGCAGACGTGACGATTTTAATGATAAAACGCGTCGATATCTGCCAGCAAGACCGGTACAAGCGCTTTGGATCCATCCAGATTCATATGATCGACGTCCTCGAAATAATCCATATTTGCGCAAAAGCGGGCGTCTTCCGAGTAGTCAAAATAGGGGACGTTGCACTCGGCGGCGATTTCTGCCGTGTCCTTTCGCATCTGTGCCTGAAATTCTTCCGAAAAGTTATCCCAGTAATAACCGGTAAAGGGAGGGGTGTAGAGCGCGACGCGGTATCCGTGCGCAACGCAATCGGCAAGCATTTCTTCGATTGCCGAGCGAACGTTTGGGAGCGGCCCGCTGGCGGGATCCTCCGTAAAGCTCCGGATATGCGCGGCTGCCAATTCGGTTCCCCAGTTTGCCCAGTCAAGATTGCTCTTGTCGTTATCCGCCGCCCGTCCTGCGAGGATATCTTCGGCTACAGCGGCGGAAATATCGGTGATCGACCGTGTGCGATAATATTCAAAAATATCGTCCACGCGAAAATCGACAACGCGGAAGAGCCGATAGAGCTTGGATTTCAACGTTGGCAGTGCGCTGAGCGGCAGTGCATTGCAATACCGCTTCATATGCGTCATATCGCCGGTGGGATCGCAATAAAGCGACATCGGCGATATGGTCAGCGTAACGACCGCGTTGGACTCCAGGTGGTCCCGGAAAAGCTTATAGAGTTCCGCATCCATGATTGGACTTTGCGCGGACATATAGAAACTGAACGCCGTGTGACCGGTGAACGCATCCGGGCGAAAGCTTGCCCCACTGTGGGAGGATCCAAACCCGGCGTATTCGATTCCGTACGGAACCGACTTGAATTTCAGCGTTTCGTCGCGATCGCGTAAATAATCGGTTCCAACAAAGACCAAGTACAGCCGGCTGAGCGCCAGCAGCACGGAAAGGCACAGCATGGTGAGCAGTAAAACGCGAAACAGAAACCGTTTCATACCCGGCTCCTTTCACTAAAACTGAAAATAGATGAATCGTGCGGCGATCCCCTTTTCGGAGAACAACACGATGAAACAAAGAAATACAAGGTAGATACCCCACCTGAATACCGGCTTTTGCTCGTCGAGCCAGCGCAGCATATCCCGCTTTTTCATGGAGGCGTCAATGAGGAACAGCGCGCCGAGCGAAGCGAGGATCTGGATGAAAATACCTTTATCGAATGACGACCCGACATAACCGTTTCGGATATACTGGTAAAACGATCCGCCAATCCCGTCGAAACAATGCCGAAAAACATAGAACGCATCCTGCAGCGTGTTGGCGCGAAAGAACACCCAGCCGATGGTAACGAGCAGAAACGTAAACCCGACCTCCAGCGCACCAAGGAATCCTTTGAACTCCGGGGCGGGTGAAAGGCCGCGACGTGTGCGCCAGCGTTCCCGGAAGGCGCCGGCAATACGATACACGCCGTGCAGCGCGCCCCAGATGACGAATGTCCAGTTCGCGCCGTGCCAGAGCCCGCTGAAAAGGAACGTAAGAAACAGGTTCAGGCAATAACGCGGAAATTTCACCCGGTTTCCGCCGAGCGGGATATAAACATAATCCGAGAACCATGTGGAAAGAGAGATATGCCACCTGCGCCAGAATTCTTTGATGGAATGGGACAGGTAAGGACTGCTGAAGTTCGTCATCAACCGAAAGCCGAGGACGCGCGCCGCGCCGATGGCGATATCCGAATAGCCGGAAAAGTCGCAGTATATCTGAAAAGCGAAGAGCACCGTTGCCACGATCAGCGAAAGCCCGCTGCGGTCCGGCAGGTTATTATAAACATAATTAACATAGGTGGAAAGATAATCCGCGACGACAAGCTTTTTGAAGAACCCGAGCGCCATCATGCGAATGCCGTCGGATGCGTCCCGCTCGCTGAAACGGTGCTCCTCCAAAAATTGCGGCATGAGGTTCCTGCTTCGCTCGATCGGACCGGCGACGAGCTGCGGGAAGAACGAGATAAAGAGCGCGTAGATCCCAAGATGCCGTTGTGCCGGAACGTCGCCGCGGTATACGTCGATCACGTAAGCGAGGCTCTGAAAGGTATAAAATGAAATCCCGACGGGGAGGACTACGTTCAGCGCGGGGGATTGCACCGGAAGAGAGATCAGCGCGAGCGCCTGGGCGAGGGCTCCCGTGAAAAAGTTAAAATACTTGAAAAAGAAAAGGAGGATCAGCGGGATGCTTACGCCGACTGTAAGGATCCACTTGCGCGCACGCGTGCTTCGCACCGGATTTTCCAGCAATCTGCCGCAAAAATACGTTTCAAGCGTAACGCCGGAGATGAGCGCGACGAGTTCCGGATTCCAGCTCATATAAAAATAGTAGCTGGCGGCAAGCAGAAGAATCCAGCGGAACCGATGCGGCAGCGCATAATACGCGAAAAATACGATGACAAAAAATACGGCGAATTGCCAGGAATTGAAAAGCATGGCGAATCCTTTCCGGCGAACAATTCAGAATATTATATCATCTGAATACCGGCAATAGAAGTAGAGAAACATGCTCTTTTACGAAGCCTGCGCGGGACGATCGGTCGTTTGTCTGCCTTGGAGCCGAAAAAACCGAGCCGGTGGAAACCGGCTCGGTTGCTAACTTCCTTATGGGGTTTCGTGTACGGTTCTACTCAGTCTGCCACGTAAGGCAGAAGGGCGACGATGCGCGCGCGTTTGATGGCGATTGCAAGGTCACGCTGATGCTTGGCGCACATGCCCGACATGCGGCGGGGCATGATCTTACCGCGCTCGGTTACGAACTTTTCAAGGGTACGAATATCCTTGTAGTCGATATGAGCGGTTTTATCAGCGCAGAACTTGCAAACCTTGCGGCGGCCGCGCCTGGGGCGGGGACGCATTTTACGGTCTTCCATATTGCAAGCCTCCTAATCGAAATAAAGTACCGCGGAACGATCCGCGATTTTGTTAAAAGGGGATATCGTCGGACTGGATGTCGGTGAACCCTGCCATATCCTGCGCATTGTCCGAACCGCGCGGCGCAGGTGCGGCTCCGTCCTCCTGCTGTTTGGGCGAGAGGAACTCGACCTCGTCCGCCTGAACGTCCAGAGACATACGCGTAGTGCCATCCTTGGCTTCATAGGTACGCGCCTGCAACTCGCCGATGACCGCCACTTTGCGTCCCTTGCTCAGATATCTTGCGCAGGTTTCGCCGAGCTGACGCCAGGCGTTGATACGGAAGAAATCGGTAGGACGTTCGCCGCTGGAACCGGCGAACCGGCGATTGACGGCGATGGTGAAGGAGCAAACGGTGACGCCGTTCGGTGTGGAGCGGACTTCGGGGTCGTGCGTCAGGTTACCGATAAGAGTGATCTTATTCATACTTCATCCATCCTTTCGGCGCTGGGGCGATTTGTTACGCTTCCTTGCGCGTTACGAGATAGCGGAGAATCGTCTCGTCGTTTTTGTAGTTACGCTCGAGTTCTTTGGGTAACTCCGGCGCACACGTAAACGACATCAAGACGTAGTAGCCCTCGGTCTTGTAATCGATGGGATAAGCAAGACGCTTTTTACCCCATTCATCGATGGCCGTCACTTCACCGCCATTGGTTTCAACGATCCCTTTGAACTTTTCGATGGACGCTTTGATGGACTCCTCGTCCAGAGTGGGTACGATGATGTAAAGAGCTTCGTATTGATTCATTCATTTCACCTCCTTATGGTCTATTGGCCCGGCGACTTTTGCGCCGAGCAAGAAGGACGTTAGCGAGAGCGAGTATATCACAACAATCCGCACGATGCAAGGGGTTATCGCGCTCATAAGGCGGAAAACTGCTCGGGAATCCGGTTTATTCGGGATTGGACGTCACAGGTGTTCCTCTGTTCTTGAGAGCGGCGGGCAACCGCTCGATTGCATCCTTAGCCCGCGCGAGCCCGAACGCAGCGTAAGGGAACATCATTACGTAATACAGAAGCGCATACTGCGATTTCGCTTCGAACAGAAGGTGATAGGAGAATCCGCCGAGAATCAGCAGAGGCAGCAGTAAAAACGACGCGCGAGAATCGTCGGAAAACGTTGCTCGCAAGCATCGTCGGAACGCCTTTTCTTGATGGAGAGAAGGCGAGCGAGCATTCCCAGCGCAAATGCCGCATAAAGAAAGGAAATCGTACGCTCGAACCAGGCGGAAAGGGCGACGCCCGCTGTTGCGCTGCCGCAATCCTGCCGCCGCCTTTCCTGTTTCGTTTCGGGAAAAAGGGTGCGCGAGGATTCGATTGAATTCGAAGCGGATATAGAAACGGGGAACAGCTCAAATAAGCCGTCCCCCCGAGAAACCTATGTTTCAGAATTGCCGGTGAAGGTTATTCCCCGGCGAGCCGCCGGATTGCTTCGGCGATGACGCGCGTATCAAACCGGATACTTTCAGGCGTGCACGATTCGTCCGGCATATGTGCCTGAGAGGGTTCGTTTTCCGGCTCCGTGCCGAATGCGACGGCGTTCTGAAACGTGCGCGCATAAGTACCGCCGCCAATGGAAAGGGATTTCGCCTTTTTTCCCGTCGCTTCCGAGTATATGGTGAGCAGTGTTTTGACGAGCTCGCAGTTGGGGTCCATATAATGCCCTTTCGAGAACGTTTGATCGGTGCGCGTGAAGCCGATCGGATTAAATTTCTCATCCTGTGCGGCGAATACCTCTTCGGGTGTTATGCAGAATGGAAAACGACAATCGAGCGTAATGGAAACTTCGTTTTCGTTCCATTCGAGAAGGTCCGCGGAGAGCGTGAGCCGACCGGAATCATCCTCCCGATCGAGGCCGAACGCTTCCCCGTGCTGATCGAAGCCGAGCAGCGCGGCAAGGGAAGAGGCCGTTGCGAGATCTTCCGCATTCAGCGGCTGCTCCTTCAGCGCGTCGAGCAGAGCCAGCAACGCGTTTTGCGCGTCCTGCGGCGTAGAAGCATGTCCTGCGCGGCCAACGGCGCGCAGTTCGCCTTCCTTGCCGGAAAGCAGAATTCCGCCTCTGGCTTTGACGGGTTCCGGCGTGAACGGCAGGAAAGCAACCGCTTCGCCGGGGATGACGTTCGGTGCGGTACCGCAGGAAATCCTTACTTCGCTGCCGGATAGCTTTTTGGTATAAACCGTACGCCCGATGTTTTTCTCCGAATGAATGACCGGATACTGTCCGTCCGGCGTGAAAGCCAGCGTAGGCTCCGGTTCGGTTTGCTTATAGCGGTTAACGCAGCTCCAGTCGCGTTCCTCGTCGCAGCCGAGAAAGATACGGACTTTGCGTTTTAGCGGAACGCCTGCTTCTTTGATGGCATTCAGTGCATAGAGGGCGGAAATTGCGGGCCCTTTATCGTCCGTAATGCCGCGGCCGAACAGACGTCCGTCCTTGCTCGTGAGGGAAAAAGGCTTGCTCGTCCAGCCGTCTCCGGCGGGGACCACGTCCAGATGCGCCATGATCATGAGCATTTCGTCGCCTTCGCCGTAGTCGATCACGCCGCAGTAACCATCCAGAGAACGCGCGGAGAAGCCGAGCGACCGGGCAAGGTCGAGCGAATATTCCAACGCTCCGTGTATGTGCCGGCCCAGCGGCATGCCGGGTTCCGGTTCACCCTGAGACACGCTGGGAAATGAAATCAGCTTGGCCAGGGAGTCCAACTGCTCCTCAAAATGCCTGTCAATCTGATCGTAATAGCTTTGTTTCTTTGTTTTCGGTATCTCCATAAGAAAATGCCTCCTTCTATTGGAAAACGCGACTGAAACTATCATACCGACAGGCTTGCTAAAAATCAAGTTTCACAACCTTTGCAGATGGATGGACTTTCTTACGGAAATTGACTTTTTCGCGGGGAATTGCTAAGCTTTCCGGTATGGAAAACGAACAAAAAGCGATTGTGACGTTCCTTCCTTGCGGACGTTATTTAACAATTACGCTCGATCGGGACGAGGCTGAGCGCGCAGCCGAACGCGGCAGCATTGCCGTGTACGACGATCGGTTCACCGGCAATCCGTCGTTTCGTATCCTGCGATCCTATCAGATTCGTAAGAACCGGATCAAGCGCGAGGTACTTTCCGCGCTGATCGAATACGATGCGGCGCATCCTTCCGACCCGGCATGGAGAAGGACGCTGCCGTCGCTTGAACGTGAATGGCTGGCGCACAATTTCGCGTATCGTGTCGGCTTTTTACGCAGTCGCGCCAGAGACGTGGACCTGGATAATCACGCGGAGGGAAAAGGCTCGTTCGGCTATTTCCTTCAAAGCGCGTGGGGCGTGCTACGAGGATTCCTGAAGAAGAAAAGTTGAATTTCCGGATATAACAAAAGACGGTGAGGACCGTCTTTTGTATTACAAGGATTTTTCGTATTACAGGTTACAGACCAAGCGCCTCGTGTACGTCCCGCATACCGAGGATGCACTTCTGAATCACGTCGTCCAGCGGGATTCCGAGCATTTCACAGCCGCTGCGGATCACATCGCGGTTTACGCCTGCGGCAAATCCTTTATCCTTGAACTTTTTCTTGACGCTGGAAACCTCCATATCCATTACACTGCGGCTCGGGCGCATATACGCCGCCGCTGTGATCAGTCCGGTCAGTTCGTCTATGGTATAGAGGACGATCTCCATTTTGTGTTTCGGTTTTACGTCTGAGCAAAGACCCCAGCCGTGCGCGAGGATCGCATGAATGACGTCCTCGCCAAACCCTGCTTCCGACAGCAGCCGCGGCGCGACCTGAAGATGCTCCTCCGGCCATTTTTCGTAATCGACATCATGGAGCAGGCCAACGACACCCCAGTACGCTTCGTCCTCACCGAGATCCCGGGCAAAATATCGCATGACGGCTTCGACGGCGTAAGCGTGCCGGAGCAGCGCGTCGCTTTCGTTATAACGTTTGAGGAGGGCGAGCGCCTCGTCTCTGGTTTTCGTGGTCATAAAAACAGCCTCCCGAATGATTCCCCAAAGGGGACAGATTGAAAAATGTTGAAAAACACCCACCAAACATGGACATTTCTCAATATCATACAACAAAAACCGAAAAAAGGGCAATATATTTTAGAATCTTTTCTTGACACGAGACCTTCCGGATGATAGCATTTATGATTGACTTATGATCCCATTACTATGGAAGCTTGTCCCCCCGAAGCGGGGGAAGGGGCGTTGTGCGTCCCGAACACGCTTATGGAAGGCGAAAGCTCGTAACAGTTTGATCGTAAGGCGTGCAATGGTTTTTGTGAGAAATATCAGCAAAGGCGCGACCTGCAACCGCGCCGGCAAGGGGAGTACGCGATGATGCATGACGTTCAAATGGGCAGACAGACGCGAAAGAGCTTTTCCAGAATCCGAGAAGTTCTGGATATGCCGGATCTTATCGAGGTTCAAAAGAATTCATACTATCGATTTCTCAAAGAGGATCTGAAAGAGGTATTCGACGATATTTCCCCGATCACCGACTATTCCGGCAAACTGATATTAGAGTTTGTCGATTATCGTATCGATCTGGACAATCCGAAATACTCCATGGAGGAAAGCAAAGAGCGCGACGTGAATTACGCCGCGCCGCTTCGCGTGACCGTTCGCCTGATCAATAAAGAGACCGGCGAGGTCAAGCAGCAGGAAGTTTTCATGGGCGATTTTCCGCTCATGACGCCGCAGGGGACTTTCATCATCAATGGCGCGGAGCGCGTCATCGTATCCCAGCTTGTCCGTTCGCCGGGCGTGTACTTTTCCGAAAGCTTCGATAAAGTTGGCAAACAGCTGTTTGCCGCGCAGGTTATCCCAAACCGCGGCGCCTGGCTGGAGTATGAAACCGATTCGAACGGCATTCTCTACGTCAAGATCGACCGTCAGCGCAAGGTGCATATTACGGCGCTTGTTCGCGCTCTCGGCTATGGAACGAACGCGCAGATACTGGATCTCTTCGGCGACGACGAGCGTCTTTCGGCAACTCTGCAAAAGGATCCGACACGGTCGGAGGCGGAGGGCCTCATTGAAATCTACAAGCGCCAGCGTCCTGGCGAGCCGCCGACGGAGGAGAGCGCAAGATCGCTTCTGAATTCGCTGTTTTTCGACAAACGGTACGATCTTGCCCGCGTAGGCCGCTATAAGTTCAATAAGAAGCTTGCTATCCGCGCGCGGATTCGCAATCATGTTTCCGCGGAAACGATCATCCATCCGCTGACCGGGGAGATTCTCGCCGAGGCGGGCCAGACGATCGACCGTAACCTTGCGGGTACGATTCAGAACGCCGGTATCAACGAGGTCTGGCTGCAGGTCGGCGATAACCGTGTGAAGGTTATCGGCAACAATTTTGTCCGCGCCAACGAGTGGCTGTCGTTCAACCCCGCCGAGGCCGGCATTAACGAGGACGTCCATCTTCCAACGCTGAAAGCCGTTCTCAAGGAAGGCGAAGGCCTTTCGCAGGATGAGCTCAAGGCGCTGCTGAAGTCGCGGTATTACGACCTGATTCCGCGTCACATTATTCCGGACGATATGATCAGCTCGATTTCTTATCTGATCGGCATGCCGTACGGCGTCGGCCGTACCGACGATATCGACCACCTCGGCAACCGTCGTATCCGCAGCGTTGGCGAACTGCTGCAAAACCAGATTCGCGTGGGCCTTACCCGCCTCGAACGCGTGGTGCGCGAGCGTATGGGCCTGCAGGATATGGATGTAGCCATGCCCAGCAACCTCATTAATATTCGGCCCGTGACCGCGGCGATTAAGGAATTCTTCGGTTCTTCGCAGCTGAGCCAGTTCATGGATCAGACGAATCCGCTGGCGGAACTGACGCATAAACGCCGTCTTTCGGCGCTGGGTCCTGGCGGCCTCAACCGTGAGCGCGCGACATTCGACGTGCGCGACGTTCACTTCAGTCACTATGGTCGTATGTGTCCCATTGAAACGCCGGAAGGTCCGAACATCGGTTTGATGAACTCGCTTTCGACCTATGCGCGGATCAACGAGTATGGCTTCATTGAAGCGCCGTATCGCCGCGTGGATGGCAAGACGCGCATCATATCGGACGAAATCGATTATCTGACCGCGGATGAAGAGGATAACTTCATCGTTGCGCAGGCAAACGAACCGATCGACGAAGAACAGCATTGGTTCAAAAAAGACCGCGTGATTGCGCGTCTGCTCGACCAGATCATCGAGGTTAAGGCTACCGAAGTGGACTATATGGACGTTTCCCCGAAACAGCTTGTTTCGGTTGCGACGGCTATGATTCCCTTCCTGGAAAACGACGACGCAAACCGTGCTCTGATGGGTTCCAACATGCAGCGTCAGGCCGTGCCGCTGCTGATTCCGGAGTCTCCGATCGTAGCGACGGGCATGGAATACAAGGCTGCGCACGATTCCGGCATCGTGAGTATCGCGAAAGAGGACGGCGTCGTTTCCCGTCTCTCGGCAAGAGCAATCACCATAACGGATAAGATCGGTGTGGAACATGTGTATAAACTCACGAAGTTCCAGCGCAGCAACCAGGGAACCTGTCTTAACCAGCGCCCCATCGTGAGAAAAGGCGACATTGTGAAAAAGGGCGACGTGATCGCCGATGGCGCCTCTACCGATCAGGGCGAGATTGCGCTCGGACGCAATATTCTCATCGGGTTCATGACCTGGGAAGGCTATAACTACGAGGATGCGGTTCTGATCTCTGAAAAGCTGGTTAAGGACGACGTATTCACCTCCATTCACATTGAGGAGCACGAGGTGGAGGCGCGCGACACGAAGCTTGGACCGGAAGAGATTACGCGCGACATACCGAACATCGGTGAGGATGCGCTCTCCCAGCTTGACGAAAGCGGTATCATCCGTCCCGGCGCCGAGGTGCGCAGCGGCGATATTCTGGTTGGCAAGGTGACGCCGAAAGGTGAAACCGAGCTGACGGCCGAGGAGCGGCTGCTCCGGGCGATCTTTGGTGAAAAAGCGCGCGATGTGCGCGATACGAGCCTGCGTGTTCCGCACGGCGAGGGCGGTATCGTCGTAGACGTGAAGATATTCACCCGTGAGCACAAGGACGAGCTCAGTCCGGGCGTAAACCAGATGGTACGCGTCTATATTGCACAGAAGCGGAAGATCTCGGTAGGCGACAAGATGGCGGGACGTCACGGAAACAAGGGCGTTATTTCCCGCATTCTGCCGGAAGAGGACATGCCCTTTATGCCGGATGGCACGCCGCTGCAGATTGTGTTGAACCCTCTGGGCGTTCCCTCGCGTATGAACATCGGCCAGGTTCTGGAACTGCATCTTGGTGCGGCGTGCAAGAGCCTTGGTATTAAGATCGCGACCCCTGTTTTCGACGGCGCGACCGAAAACGATATCAAGGAACTGCTTGTGAAGGGCGGCCTGAACGAAGACGGGAAGACCGTCCTCTACGACGGGCGCAGTGGCGAGCCATTTGAAAACCGCGTTTCCGTCGGTTATATGTACTATCTCAAACTTGCGCACCTTGTCGACGATAAGATCCACGCACGTTCGACCGGACCGTACTCGCTGGTAACGCAGCAGCCTCTGGGCGGCAAAGCGCAGTTCGGCGGTCAGCGCTTCGGCGAAATGGAAGTCTGGGCGCTGGAAGCCTACGGCGCGGCCTATACGCTGCAGGAGATTCTGACGGTCAAGTCGGACGACGTGGTCGGCCGAGTGAAGACGTACGAAGCCATCGTCAAGGGCGATAACGTACCGCCCGCCGGCGTTCCGGAATCGTTTAAGGTGCTGATTAAGGAACTCCAGTCCCTTGCTCTCGATATCAAGGTGCTGTCGGATACGCGCGAGGAGATCTCCATCGGCGAGGATGACGACGACGATATCGTGCCGATGGACGTAAATATCGCCGGTCTTGAGGATACGCCCGCCGTTCTGCCGCCAGTGGGTGAGGACGAGGATGAAGAACTGGAAGACTTCGACGAATTTGACGATTTCGACGACGCGGAGGATACGGCTGAACCGGAAGAAGAGGAAGAACCTTCCGGAGAGGATCTCGACGGTCTGGATGAAGATCTCGGCGAGCTTTCCGATGCGCTGGACCTGGATATCGACAAGGATTTGAACTGAGCGGCAGCAAGGGAGTGAACGATTGTGTTTGAACTGACAAACTTTGACGCGTTGCAGATTGGGCTTGCTTCGCCTGAAAAGATACTGGAGTGGTCGCATGGCGAGGTAAAAAAGCCGGAAACGATCAACTATCGCACGCTCAAGCCCGAAAAGGACGGCCTGTTCTGCGAGCGGATCTTCGGGCCGACGAAGGACTGGGAGTGCCACTGCGGACGCTACAAGCGCGGACGCTATAAGGGCATCGTCTGTGAGAAATGCGGCGTGGAAGTCACCCGCGCGAAGGTGCGCCGTGAGCGCATGGGACATATTGAACTTGCCGTGCCGGTTTCGCACATCTGGTATTTCAAGGGGATTCCTTGCCGCATGAAAATGCTGCTGGATATGAGTCCGCGCGCGCTGGAGCAGGTGCTCTATTTTGGCGCGTATGTGGTCATCGATCCGGGTCAGACGGCGCTGCAGTATAAACAGATCCTGACGGATAAGGAATTCCGCGAATATCAGGAACAGTACGGCGCGAAAGCGTTCCGTGCCGGTATGGGAGCGGAAGCGATCCGCGAACTGCTTACGCAGATCGACCTGATCAAACTGCGTGACGAACTGCGCGAGGAAATCAGCGGTTCTTCCGGACAAAAGCGTGCAAACGCGATTAAGCGGCTGGAAGTGATCGAGGCGTTTATTTCGAGCGGCAACAAACCCGAGTGGATTATCCTTACGGTGATTCCGGTCATTCCGCCGGAGATTCGCCCGATGGTGCAGCTCGACGGCGGACGCTTTGCAACGAGCGATCTGAACGACCTCTACCGCCGCGTGATCAACCGTAACAACCGTCTCAAGCGGTTGCTGGAACTCCGCGCGCCGGATATTATTGTGCGCAACGAAAAACGCATGCTGCAGGAAGCGGTCGATTCCCTAATCGACAACGGTCGCCGCACGCGTCCCGTCACGGGACCCGGCAACCGGCCGCTCAAGTCGCTTTCGGACATGCTGCGCGGCAAGCAGGGGCGTTTCCGCCAGAACCTGCTCGGCAAGCGTGTGGACTATTCCGGCCGCAGCGTTATCGTCGTCGGGCCGGACCTTCAGATGTATCAGTGCGGTCTGCCGAAGGAAATGGCGCTTGAGCTGTTTAAGCCTTTCGTCATGAAGAAACTCGTCAAAGGCGGGTTTGCGCAGAACGTCAAGGGCGCGAAGCGTATGGTCGAGCGCGTGGACCAGGCGGTCTGGGGCGTGCTCGAGGAGGTTATTAAAGATCATCCGGTGCTGCTCAACCGCGCACCTACGCTTCACCGTCTTGGTATTCAGGCGTTTGAGCCGATCCTGGTGGAAGGTCGCGCGCTGAAACTGCACCCGCTTGTCTGCACCGCGTATAACGCGGATTTCGACGGAGACCAGATGGCTGTTCACGTTCCGCTTTCGGTGGAAGCACAGGCGGAGGCTCGTTTCCTGATGCTTGCAAGCAACAACATCCTGAAACCGCAGGACGGACGTCCGGTTGTGTCTCCGACGCAGGATATGGTCATCGGCTGCTATTATCTGACCATGATTAAGCCCGGCGCCAAAGGCGAAGGGAAAATCTTCCATTCGGAAGACGAAGCCGTTATGGCGTACCAGACCGGTGAAATTTCTTTGCAGGCAAAGGTGAAGATTCGCCTCACAAGGCAGTGGCAGGGTGAGGAGCACAGAAAAATTGTTGATACGACGGTCGGTCGTGTGATTTTCAACAATGCGATTCCTCAGGACCTTGGGTTTGTCGATCGTTCGACGGAGGACAACCTCTTTACGCTGGAAATCGATAAACTGGTTGCCAAGAAAGATCTCGGAAATATCGTGGACAGTTGCTATCGCAGGCATGGGCCTACGACGACTTCGCAGGTGCTCGACCGGATCAAGAAGTTGGGCTTTACCTATTCTACGCGCGGCGGTATCACCGTAGGTTTCCAGGACATTCAGGTGCCTGCGGAAAAGAAACAAATGATTGCCGAAGCGGAAGTCAGGGTCGTAGAAATCGACAACCTGTTCCGAATGGGCCTTCTGAGCAACGGCGAGCGCAGGGAGCGCGTGATCAAGATCTGGGAAGAGACGACGGACAGGGTTTCTCGTGCGCTGATGAATTCGCTCGACGAGTTTAACCCGATTTATATGATGGCGAACTCCGGCGCGCGCGGCAGCACCGCGCAGATCCGTCAGCTTGCCGGTATGCGCGGCCTGATGGCTGACCCGAGCGGCCAAATCATTGAGGTTCCGATTCGTGCGAACTTCCGTGAAGGTCTTTCGGTTCTGGAATTTTTCATCTCGTCGCACGGCGCGCGCAAAGGCCTTGCCGATACCGCGCTTCGAACCGCGGACTCCGGTTACCTGACGCGCCGACTTGTCGATGTTTCCCAGGATGTGATCGTACGCGAAGAGGATTGTTATGCGCACCGCGGCGAAGCGCCGAAGGGGATGGTAATCTCCGAAATCAAGGATGGTAATAAGCTCATTGAGCCGCTCAAAGCACGTGTGCTCGGCCGCTATACGGTCGATCCGATTGTGCATCCGACAACCGGCGAGGTTTTGGTAGGGGCGGATTCATTAATCAGCTATGAACAGGCCGAAGCGATCGAGAAGGCGGGCATCAAAAGCGTGCTTTGCCGCTCGGTCTTCACTTGCAGGGCCGATCATGGCGTTTGCGCGAAATGCTACGGCGCGAACTTGGCCACCGGTACTCCGGTCAATATCGGCGAAGCGGTCGGCATTATTGCTGCTCAGGCGATCGGCGAACCCGGCACGCAGCTGACGATGCGTACATTCCATACCGGCGGCGTTGCCAGTGCGGACGATATTACCCAGGGTCTTCCGCGTGTCGAGGAGCTTTTCGAGGCGCGTAAGCCGAAGGGCCTTTCCGTAATCAGCGAGATTAACGGTATCGTCCACATTGACGACAGCAAGAAACGCCGTGAAGCGGTTGTGACCAACGACGACGGAGAGGCCGAAAGCTATCTCATTCCGTTCGGGAGCAAGCTGAAAATCAGCGATGGGGATGCGGTCGAGGCGGGCGACGAGCTCACCGAAGGCAGCGTGAACCCGCACGATATCCTCAAAATCAAGGGCGTGAAGGGCGTTCAGGCATATTTGCTGAAGGAAGTCCAGAGCGTTTACCGTTTGCAGGGCGTTGAGATTTCGGATAAGCATATTGAAATCATCATCCGCCAAATGCTCCGAAAGGTGCAGATCGAGGAGAACGGCGACACCAATATGCTGCCGGGCGAACTCATCGATATCTTCCGCTTTGAGGAGGAAAACGAGCGCGTGATCCAGAACGAGGGCAAACCGGCCATTGCCAAGCGCAAGCTGCTTGGCATCACGAAAGCGTCTCTTGCGACGGATTCCTTCCTTTCGGCCGCATCGTTCCAGGAGACGACGCGCGTACTGACCGAAGCCGCCATCAAAGGCAAGATCGATCCGCTCGTCGGCCTGAAGGAGAATGTCATCATCGGCAAATTGATTCCTGCCGGAATCGGTCTGCGCCGCTATCGCAACGTTACCGTGACGGAGAAAAAGGACTGAGGCGGTAAGCCTGCCTGAATTGAACCGTGAAGGGATGAGACTTTTCTCTCCCTTTACGGTTCGGGTAATCTCCGCCCGATTGGTTCTATTGATGAAAGCGCCGCTTACGAAAGGAGTATTCATGGAGAAGCTTCCCAATAATCCAAATTGTGAGCTTTCCGGCACGAAATACTGCCAGACTCTGAATATGCATGCTTGTTCGGCTTGCACGATTCGCGAATCGGAGAATAAAGGTGAGATTAAGAGCGATCTTGATCTCTATGAATCGCTTCTCCCACAAGGCGGCATTGCGCGGCTGTTTCAAAGCCGCGAATGTCAGTTTTGCAAAACGCCTGCGAAGGGGCGCAGAAAAGGATACGCGATTCTCGACATGGCGCATCCGGAACCGCGCCGCGTGCAGAAGTGGCTCTTCGGGAAGCGCGCCGCGCGCATTGGAACGATGGTACCCGTCCAGATGTCCGTTTGCACGAAATGCCGCACGCGCTTTCTGACAATCGAGTATCTGCCGATGCTGGTTCCGGTGATGATCGGCATTCTTGCACTGTTTGTGTTTTCCAGCGATGCCGTCAAGACCCCGCTCGTGGATCTGTCTATGTTTGCCCCGTTTGGCGGATGGGTCGTCAGCGTGCTTCTCGGTGCTCTTGCCGGTAAACTGACGGCGAAAAGCCTTGAAAAACGCTGGGATAAGGAAATGTACATGGATGTGATGCAGCATCCCGCTATCGCTGAAATGACGCAAAAGGGCTGGACTCCCATAACGGCCAAGTCTCATACGAAACTGCTGTTCAGCAAGAGCCGCCTGGCGAAGGGGCTTGGCACGGCGGAAGATTCGGATTTTACTGAATAAAGCGTTTGACAAAACAAGGTGTTTGCTGATAGACTATCTATTTGGCGGTTCTTGTTTGCCAAACCCACGGCAAGGAGAACGAAAACAGGATACAATGTTCCCTACAGGGGTTGCAGGGAACAGTAATAAAGGATAGATATTTTTCATTATTTGACAAGGAGAGTATTTCATGCCGACCATTAACCAGTTGGTTCGTAAAGGCAGAGAACAGGTGGAATATAAATCCACCGCGCCTATTCTGAAACAGTGCCCGCAGCGTCGCGGTGTTTGCACGGCGGTCCGTACCATGACCCCGAAAAAGCCGAACTCTGCGCTTCGTAAAATTGCCCGTATCCGTCTGACCGACGGTCTTGAGGGCACCGCCTACATCCCCGGCATCGGCCATAACCTGCAGGAGCACTCCGTTGTGCTGATCCGCGGCGGCCGTGTGAAGGATCTGCCGGGCGTTCGTTACCATATTATTCGCGGTGCTCTGGATACCGCGGGCGTTGCCAATCGCAAGCAGAGCCGTTCGCTCTACGGTGCGAAGAAGCAGCAGAAGAAGAAATAAGGGAGGGTCGAACAATGCCGAGAAGAGGATTTATCCCCAAGCGGGAAGTGCTGGCCGACCCGATCTATAGCAGCGTGGTCGTTACCAAGCTGATCAACCAGGTTATGCTCGATGGCAAACGCGGCGTTGCGCAGAAAGCGGTTTACGATGCGTTTGATATCATCCGCGAGAAGACCGGCCGGGAACCGGGCGAAGTATTTGAGCAGGCGATGAGCAACATTATGCCGGTGCTCGAAGTCAAAGCCCGCCGTGTCGGCGGCGCCACCTATCAGGTGCCTATCGAGATCCGTACGGAGCGTCGCCAGACGCTGGGTCTTCGCTGGCTGGTGTCGTTTGCCCGTAAACGCAGCGAACGCACGATCAGCGCCCGTCTCGCCGGCGAAATCATGGACGGCGCCAACAGCCAGGGCAACGCCTTCAAGAAGAAGGAAGATACCCATAAGATGGCCGAGGCGAATAAAGCGTTTGCGCATTACCGCTGGTAACGGCGGTTCGTTTCGGAGAACGAAGACAGCCTAGAACGAAGGAATTGTCCCGGTTCGCGTCAAGCGAAAGAGGCGCGACCGCGGGAAGCAACCAAAGAGTCAACAAGCCACGGGCCTGTGGTTCGGAGGAAATATCCGAGCCGCAGACCCGCGCAATACTGTAAGGAACAAATTTCGACTAGTAAAGGGATATACGATTTTGCCAAGAGATACCTCACTGGAAAAGACCAGAAATATTGGAATCATGGCGCATATCGACGCCGGAAAAACCACGACGACGGAACGGATTTTGTATTATACCGGCAAAATCCACAAACTCGGCGAGGTTCATGAAGGCGCGGCTGCCATGGATTATATGATTCAGGAGCAGGAGCGCGGCATTACGATTACATCGGCCGCGACGACTGCCTATTGGCGTGGACATCGCATCAACATTATTGATACGCCGGGTCATGTCGACTTTACCGTGGAGGTAGAGCGTTCGCTTCGCGTTCTCGACGGTGCGGTGGCTGTTTTCTGCGCAAAAGGCGGTGTAGAGCCGCAGTCGGAGACCGTTTGGCGCCAGGCGCAGAAATACGGCGTGCCTTGTATCGCGTATGTCAATAAAATGGATATTACGGGCGCGAATTTTGATAACGTGTGCGCAATGATGCGGGATCGCCTTGGAGCGAACGCGCTGCCCGTACAGCTTCCGATCGGCGCGGAGGACAGCTTCCGCGGGATCATCGACCTTGTTACCATGAAGGCGGAAGTCTATTACAATGACGACGGCACGGATATCCGAGAAGAAGAGATTCCGGCGGATATGCTGCAGATGGCCAAAGAACAGCGCGCCAAACTTCTGGACTCTATTATTGAAGAAGACGAGAGCCTTATGGAGCGGTATTTCAACGGCGAATGGTTCAAAGCCGAGGAACTGATCCCCTGCATCCGCAAAGCGACGCTTTCCGGACGGGTCGTTCCTGTGACCTGCGGTACTTCGTATCGGAACAAGGGTGTGCAGCCTCTTCTGAATGCGATCGTCGATTATCTGCCGAGTCCGCTGGATATCGAGCCTGCCAAGGGAACGAGAAAGGACGGCGAGGGTGAAATCGTCGTCGAACCGCGGGATGATGGTCCGTTTGCCGCGCTGGCGTTCAAGATTCTGACGGATCCTTTCGTTGGAAAACTTGCGTTTATCCGCGTCTATGGCGGGACGCTCAAGAGCGGATCCTACATTTATAACGTCAGTAAAAACAAGCGCGAGCGCGTTGGACGTATTCTCCTGATGCACGCCGATACCCGCACGGAGATCGAGGAAGCGCATGCCGGAGACATCGTTGCTTTGGTGGGAATGAAGGAAACCGGAACGGGCGATACGTTGTGTGTGGAAAATCATCAGCTTTTGCTCGAAAGCATGGAGTTTCCGGATCCGGTTATCCAGGTCGCCATCGAACCGAAAACGAAGGCTGGCCAGGAAAAGATGGGGTTGGCGCTGATCAAACTGGCGGAAGAGGATCCGACGTTCCGTACGTATACGGATCAGGAAACGGGCCAGACGATTATTGCCGGTATGGGTGAGTTGCATCTGGAAATCATCGTGGACCGGCTGATTCGCGAATTCCATGTGGAGGCTCGTGTTGGTAACCCGCAGGTCTCCTATAAAGAAGCGATCAAAGCGCCTGTCAAGGCGGAAGCGCGTTATGTGCGCCAGACCGGCGGCCGCGGCCAATATGGTCATGTCGTTATCGAGCTGGCACCGCGCGAACCGGGCGCAGGCTATGAGTTCATCGACAAGATCGTCGGCGGCGTGATCCCGCGCGAGTATATTCCTGCGGTTGATAAAGGCATGCGGGAAGCGCTCAAGAGCGGCAAGCTGGGCGGTTATGAAGTGGTCGACGTTCAGGCGACACTGCTTGATGGTTCGTATCACGAGGTGGACTCTTCCGAAATGGCGTTCACCATTGCGGGTTCGCTTGCTGTGAAGGAAGCGCTGGACAAGGCGCAGTGCGCGTTGCTCGAGCCTATGATGAAGGTAGAAGTGCTGGTTCCGGAGGATTATCTGGGCGACGTAATGGGCAACCTGACCGCTCGCCGCGGCAAACTCAACGGAATGGAAACGCGGCAGAACATTCAGGTGATCGACGCGTTGGTGCCGCTTTCCGAGATGTTTGGGTATGCGACCGATCTTCGCAGCCGCACGCAGGGACGCGGAACATTTACCATGCAGTTTGCGCATTACGAAGAAGTACCGAAGTCGATCGCCGAGACGGTGGTTGGCAAGAATAATTACCGTTTATAACAAACGATTGAATTAAAGGAGAGCTATCATGGCAAAGGCAAAATTCGAACGCAACAAGCCGCACGTGAACATTGGCACGATCGGCCACGTTGACCACGGCAAGACGACGCTGACGGCGGCGATCACGATGGCGCTGGCGCAGCAGGGCGAAGCGAAAGCGATGCGGTAC
>JAYFNY010000033.1:0-62533 GCA_034933205.1 Eubacteriales bacterium | reverse complement strand
GTCAAAAAACTCGTTTTTTGACGGGACAACCGCTCTTTTCCTTTCGGCCTTCTGCCTTACGGGCGGAAAAGAGCACAAGGAAACCGCCCTAACGGGCGATCCGTTGCGCCGGATGAACCGGCACAGCCGGAAAAAATGGGTTAAGGGCTACGGCCCTTAACAATCCTAGAAACTTTTTTGACAGACTGACCGGCGCCGCACGATACGGCGCCGGTATTTTTCGTTCGCTGGGGTTGCCGGAAGAACCGGTTTATAAGCCGGATCGTAACGGACCATCAATATGTATGTAACAAATATTTTTGCTGGAATGTTTCCCGGAGCGTGTTTGATGTGTATAATATACGAATACAGGATCAGCTTTTGTTGAAAATTCGATTTTCGTCTGCAGTGATTGCAACGCGAGGAAAGGGAGGATTTCGAATGGCACTGACCGTTAATCCGGTGGATTGGATCGATACACTCTATATGCTTGGGCGAGTTGCGCTTGCTGCGGTGCTGGCGGGCGTCATCGGTTATGAGCGGGAACATGTCCAGCGCAACGCAGGCATGCGCACGCATATTTTGGTTGCCGTAGGGGCCGCGCTCGTTATGTGCAGCGGCGAATTTCTGGCCGCGCGGTACGCAAGCTCCAACATCGATCCTGCGCGTCTTGGTGCGCAGGTCGTCAGCGGTATCGGCTTTCTTTGCGCCGGAACTATTATCAAAGAAGGCATCAGCGTTCGCGGCCTGACGACTGCGAGCAGTCTCTGGTGCGTTTCCTGCGTGGGTATCGCGGCGGGATGCGGGAACTATGTTCTGGCGATTGCGACGACGGGGCTTATTCTCATCGTATTGAGGGTGCTTCGTTCCATGGCGCATAACCGCCGCAGAAAAGCGAACCGGCTTGTGCTGCAGATCGTATTGTCGATGGAAGGTCAGAGTATTGTGAACCTTCAGAAGGACTTGGAGAACATGGGATGTATTATCGACGAGTTTAGCTTCGCCATCGATACGCAGAATCTCAAGAGGCATGTCTATGTTCACCTTTCGCTGCCGGATCGCGACAACCTCTCCAGAATGATGGAAGGGCTCTCCACGATGAGCGGCGTCGTCTCGGTCGAGTCGGTCTACGAGTGATCAGGAGGTTTGATCGCGGCGCTTCATGGGGCGTCTGTTCAAACGCAAACTCCCCCGCGCCCGAAGAGGAACGCGGGGGAGCGGATAAACGCCTTCGATTTAGCCTTCCAGCATCTGCAGAATAAATGCTTTGTTGCGTGCGCCTACGGCTTTGTCGATCACGTTGCCGTCCTGAAAGACCAGCAGCGTCGGGATACTCATTACACCATACTGGCTGGCAAGCTGCGGCTGCTCGTCGATATTGACTTTGCAGACCTTGACGGAGGAGCTCTCTGCTGCGATTTCGTCTACGATAGGGGATACCATGCGGCAAGGTCCGCACCAAGGCGCCCAGAAATCGACGAGTACCTTTTTATCGGATTCAAGCACCTCGTTCCGGAAATTTGTGTTTGTTATATTGACAATATCCATATTGACGTCTCCTTTTTCAATTTGTTTCGGGTTACGCTCCGCTACCCTGATTTCAGTATAAAGGATACGATTCCATTTTGAAAATAGATTCTGCAAAATGATCCAGAAAATCAACAATTCGATGGATGGAAGCGGCTTTTTTGCGCCTTTTTCGTCAAAAACGGCCGGCGAATGTTCTGCGCGTTGAGATTATGTTATGATACAAAACAGATTGCGCCATATCCGCGAAATCGGCGACAGGGGGAGAAACCGGAGGCATGCGTACGCTTTCGCTGAAAATAGAACCTGCCGACAACGACAGGACGGTGCAGAGTCTTCTTCACCGCGAACTGGCTTGTTCGGATGCGTTTATTTCACGTTTGAAGCGCCGGACCGCCGGCATTCTTCTCAACGGAGTCCGGTGCTACGTAACCGCGCGGGTCAAACCGGGGGATGAGCTGGTAATCGAAATCGGAGATGAGCCGGACGGACATATTGTACCGATGGCATACCCTCTGAAGATACGGTTTGAGGATGAGGATCTGCTGATTCTGGAGAAACCTGCGGGGATCGCCGTGCATCAGTCCACGCGTGATCCCGGGGAACTGACGCTGGAAAACGCGGTCTGCGATTATCTTGGCGGAAACGTCAGCCCGCATCCGGTCAGTCGCCTCGACCGCGGGACGTCGGGACTCATGGCGTTTGCGAAGAGCGGGTATATCCACGAACGTCTCCGGCGGCAGATGCATACCGAACAATATCGACGCGTGTATCTTGGCGTGGCGGTCGGGCGCGTCGATCCGCCCGCCGGCACGATTGATCTTGCCATCGGTATGGCGGAAGGCTCGACTTATAAGCGGATGATTCGTTCGGACGGACAGGCCGCGCACACGAGTTACGAGACGCTGCTTGTCAACGACCGATTCACGCTGCTGCGGCTTGTACCATCGACGGGGCGAACGCACCAGCTCAGAGTGCATTTGTCAGCGATCGGATATCCGCTTGCGGGGGATTGGCTGTACGGTGTAGAGGACCGGTCGCTCATTTTACGGCCTGCGCTGCACTCCGCCGAGTTAACGTTGACACATCCGATCACGGGGAAGACAATCTGTTTACAGTCGGAATTGCCGGAGGATCTGCGCGCGCTGATCCATTTTCCACTTGATCGGGAGGGAGAAGAATCATGAAAATTACAGAAATTCGCACAGATACGGGAACGATTGCCCGCGTGGAAAGCGACGAAGTACTGATTTCGGATGTTTCGTCAGCGCTGGATCTGATGGCGACGATTCGTTACGAAGCAAATACGGATCGGATGATTCTGCCAAAGGCTGCGATCGACGAACGATTTTTTGTGTTAAGTTCCGGTTTGGCAGGCGAAATTCTTCAGAAATTCGTCAACTATCAGGTTAAGCTCGCAATCGTAGGTGATTATTCGCGCTATACGAGCAAACCGCTACGAGATTTTATTTACGAAAGCAATCAGGGAAACCACGTATTTTTTGTTTCCAGTGAAGCGGATGCAGTCACGAAACTGTCGCAGGGAAGAGAATGAAAAAGCGGGCCGCACGAATGGTGCGGCCTGCCTTACCAGGTAATGTTTTTTACTTCGTGGTCGCAGGGTCGGTGGACAGGGTCGGCGCAAGCTCGTCGAAGGAGAGCGGGCGGTTGTAGCGCTGCGTTGTCGTCTCCAGATCCGTTCCTTCGATGGAAAGAAGAAATCCGTCCGCGCCGTACCGCGTGAGAAACGTATTGGCGAGACTCTGCAGGATAAGCCGTTCCTTAGCGACATCGCTTTGCTTTATCGATTGTGCGAACGCGTCCGAGAGGTCGAGGTGCACAAATACGCCGCTTTTCTCCGTCCCATCGTAGGTCAGGGTTTCGTTTTCTACAGAAAGCGTAATGTTCCGCCCATAATTGACTTCTGGAAGCGCACCCGCCGCAACGAGCGCGGTGATCAGTCCCTGCGGAGAATCCTCCGCCTGCGCGGTTACGGCGACAAGACCTTCGCCGGAATCCTCCGGCAGGTAAAGCGTTACGTCGATCAAGACGGGGAAAATGGAGGGCGTCTGCGTCGCCAACGGAGAAGGAGACGGCGTTATAATATCGTCCGTTGGCGCCGCGTCATCCGGCGGCGTGGCGGGAGCGCAGGCGTACAGACCAATGGCCAACATGACACAGAGAAACGGGAGAATCCGCCGCATCAGATGATACCGAACGGAATGAGCACCGCGAGTAACACGATGTTGAGGCATACCAGAGAGATAATCCACTTTTTCTGTGTGGCGGGTTCCTTGTCGTAGATCAGGTAGGAGGCAAGGAAGAACGGAATGTATACCGTGATGAACACCGGGAGCGCACCCCACCACGGATAGACCCAGATAAACGCGGGCGTCCAGGCAAGGAACATTTCCACAAGCGAGAAAAACAGAGCGCTGCCGATGGCGAAAACGATACGGTTGTTAATACCGAGAATCCGAAGATTTTTGTCCTTTGGCAGAAGCTTGGACGTAAAGCCTGCAACCGCAAACATCATGGAGAGTTCCCAGCTAACGCCAATGAGCAGAATAAAGGAAGTGCTTTCGGGCGACACCGTCCAGAGTGCGTATCCCGTAAAGTGGCAGATCACGGCGTTTACGATCTCGTACAACCAGTGCACGCTGTAGAGCATCAGCGCGGCGGCGACGGCTTTATAGTTCTTTTTTGAGATCTCATCCACATAGATCATTACGACGAACGCGAGAAGAGCGATGAACGTCCAGTTAAAATTGCTGGGGTCGCGCACGGCTGCCTTTGCGGCGTCCGCAAGGGGTTTCAGACTCTCGTCTCCAATGAGCATGACAATACCTCCCGATTGTGTTCTTCATGATAATTCTTTGAGAAATGGTTCGGATCGACTGACTGCGCTTATTGTATCGCGCAGAAAACAGCCTGTCAATTTACGTGTGAAGAACCGGCTATATTAGTAAGTCGAATTCTGTCGAAATCTGTTTAAACTTCATGAAAACGGGCAGACGGTAAGGAACAGGGACTTGCTCGGCTGAAGAAAAGAACGAACAGCCTGCGAAAAGGAAGCCGGCAGGCCGATCCGAAAAACACGATACGATGTTTCGAAGGAGCGAATTATCCGCGCATTTTCTGTGCGGCTTTTTCCATGAACACGGCGTCGTTTACGACAAAGCGTTCCTGCGTTCCCTCGCCGATCAGTCCGGCGTCGTCGTATGCCTTGCAGGAGAACACGAGCCGCCGACGGTCAATTTCGATCAATACCGTTTCACAGCGGACTTGCATACCGACGGGCGTCGCTGCAAGATGCCGGATATCGAGTTTGGTTCCGACGGTGGAACTGCCTTCCGGTAAAAACGGGAGCACACTCTGCGCGGCGCAGAACTCCAGGAGAGCGACCATTGCTGGAGTGGCAAAAACGTCAAGTCCACCGCTGCCGAGCGCCTTGGCTGTGTTATCGTTTGTAACGGGGATTTCCCGCGTGCCGCGCACGCCGACGGTAAGTTCCGGCATATGAGGTACCCTCCTGAGAAGTTCGGACCGTGTCCGGCAAAATTCGCTGGCAATTATCATATCGCATTGGCGGAGAAAACACAACCGGCCGACTGCCAGCGCTCACAAGAGGCGGGCAGCCGACCGGCTTTATCTGGGAAACTGGTATTCTAGGATGATATTATTCGTAGTCGACCACGTCGACCCACTTGTAGAGCAGCTCGCGCTCCTCCGGTTTGCCTTTCACGGACTGGCTTGCCGCCACGATGGGGATCCATTTTTGCACGTACTGACGTGGAGTACCGCTCTTATCACAGAAGAGTTTGAGGTATGCTTCGGCAGTTTCGCCGTCGCCAGCAAGGGAAAACAGCAGGAAGGTGCGTGCCGCATCCGCGGAGGCGTTGCCTTGGGTCGCGTGTGACCAGTCGAGGATAAACGGCGTGCCGTCGTCCCGGATGATGATATTCGTCGGGTTAAAATCCCCGTGGCAAAGCTTATTATGCCGCGGCATCGCTTCCAGACGGGTATGAAGATCGTATTTGGTCGCCGTCGGAAGTTCGGTCTGGATAATTTTGCGGTCCATCTTGTCCCTTAGTCTTGGCAGTAACGGACAGAGCTGGCGGTGCATGGTCAGCTGCAGGTCGACAAACTGCTCCAGGTATAGCGCCTTTTTTTCCGGGTTTTCCGCCATCAGGTCGGCAAGCGTCTTTCCGGGAATGTATTCCGTCATGATATACCATTTCTCGTCGGTCATACCTACGCCGTAGAGCTTCGGAATGTGCAGTAAGGTTTCCTCCACGCGAGCGTGATTGAGCGCCTCGTTGAGTACGTCGGCTTTTTTAAAGTCCTCGCCAAAGACCTTGACGACGGTGTCGCCGTCGCGATAGATCGTTTTGTTGGAGCGGAATGCGATTACATTCGAAAGGTCCATTTTCATCGTCCTCCCATCAAACGGTTTTGTGCGTGCCATAGTAAGCGTTGCGATACATCTGCTTGATTTCGCTCATGAGCGGATAGCGCGGGTTTGCGCCGGTGCACTGGTCGTCGAAGGCCTGCTCGGTCATCTCGTCCAGCCGGGCGAGAAAGTCCGCTTCCTGAACCCCGTAATCGCGGATTGTTTTCTTGATGCCGACACGCTCCTTAAGCGTATCCAGCGCGGAAATGAGCGATTCGAGTTTCTCTTCGTCCGTTTTGCCCTTCAATCCAAGCGCGTCGGCAACTTCCGCGTAACGCGAGAGGGTATGCGGGTGATCGTACTGCGGGAAGGTACCCATCTTGACCGGGACCTCCGCCGCGTTGAAACGCAGCACCTCGTCGATCATCAGCGCATTGGCGATGCCATGCGGCAGATGATGGAAAGCGCCGAGTTTATGCGCCATGCTGTGGCAAACGCCCAGAAACGCGTTGGCAAACGCCATGCCGGCCATGGTGGCGGCGTTGCCCATTTTTTCACGCGCGACAGGATCGTTCGGGCCGTTGTCGTAGGCGCGGGGCAGGTACTCGAAGATCATTTTCAGAGAGCGGAGCGCCGTGCCGTCCGTATAATCCGTCGCGAGCATGGAAGCATAGGCCTCCAAATCGTGCGTGACCGCGTCGATTCCGCTCGCCGCGGTGAGTCCCTTCGGCGCGCTCATCATCATATCCGCGTCCACGATCGCCATATCCGGTAGGAGTTCATAGTCCGCCAGAGGATATTTCACACCGGTTGTTTCGTCTGTGATGACGGCAAACGGGGTCACCTCGCTGCCTGTGCCGGCAGAGGTCGGGATCGCGATGAAGTAGGCTTTTTCACCCATTTTGGGGAAGGTATAGACGCGTTTGCGGATATCGGAGAAGCGCATCGCCATATCCATAAAGTCCGCTTCCGGATGTTCGTAGAGCACCCACATGATCTTGGCCGCGTCCATGGCGGAGCCGCCGCCCAGCGCGAGTATCACGTCCGGCTGGAAGCTGGACATCTGTTTCGTGCCTTCCCGCGCGCAGGCGAGCGTCGGGTCCGGCAGGACGTTGAAGAAGGTTTCGTGAACGATGCCCATTTCGTCCAGTTTATCGGTAATGGGTTTCGTGTAGCCGTTTTGATAGAGAAACGTATCCGTCACGAGAAACGCGCGTTTCTTGCCCATAACGGTTTTCAGTTCGTCCAGGGCGACCGGCAGGCTTCCCTTTTTGAAGTATACCTTTTCCGGGGTGCGGAACCAAAGCATATTCTCTCTCCTCTCGGCGACGGTTTTAATATTGATCAGGTGCTTGACGCCAACGTTCTCGGAAACCGAGTTGCCGCCCCAGCTTCCGCAGCCGAGCGTAAGGGAAGGCGTGAGCTTGAAGTTATACAGGTCGCCGATGCCGCCGTGGGAGGACGGGGTATTGACGAGAATACGGCAGGTCTTCATACGAGCGGCATATTTCGCGAGCTTTTCCCGCTCGGTGACCGCGTTGAGGTAAACGCTTGACGTGTGGCCGTAGCCGCCGTCCGCGATCAGCTTTTCCGCTTTGTCGAGCGCTTCGTCGAAGGTGCCGGCACGGTACATTGCGAGAACAGGGGAAAGTTTCTCGTGCGCGAATTCTTCGGAGAGTTCCACGCTTTCAACTTCGCCGATCAGAATCTTCGCCGATTCCGGTACGGTGATGCCCGCGAGCTTCGCGATGGTATAGGCCGACTGGCCGACGATCTTGGCGTTGAGTGCGCCGTTGATCAGAATCGTCTTTCGAACCTTGTCGATTTCGTCCTTTTTCAGCAGGTAGCAGCCGCGTGCGGCAAACTCCGATTTTACCCGATCGTAAACACTGCCGAGTACAATAACGCTCTGCTCGGATGCGCAGATCATACCGTTGTCAAAGGTTTTGCTGTGAATAATCGAGTTGACCGCGAGAAGTATGTCCGCCGTGTCGTCGATAATTGCGGGCGTATTCCCGCTGCCGACGCCGACGGCTGGTTTACCGCTGCTGTACGCCGCCTTGACCATGCCGGGGCCGCCGGTGGCCAGGATCAGGTCCGCTTCCTTCATGGCGAGGTTCGTCAGCTCCAGACTTGGGGAATCAACCCAGTCGATAATTCCTTCCGGCGCGCCCGCGGCAACCGCCGCGTCGAGAACGATACGTGCGGCTTCAATTGTAGACCGCTTTGCGCGCGGGTGCGGACTGATGAGAATACCGTTGCGCGTTTTCAGCGCAAGCAGCGTTTTAAAGATTGCGGTGGAAGTTGGATTCGTCGTTGGGATGACCGCCGCGATGATGCCGACAGGTTCGGCAATACGGACAATGCCGTAGGCCTTGTCCTCCTCGATGACGCCGCAGGTTTTCGTGTTGCGGTACGCATTGTAGATGTATTCGGAAGCGTAGTGGTTTTTGATAACCTTATCCTCCACAACGCCCATGCCGGTTTCCTCCACGGCGAGCTTCGCCAGCGGAATCCGTGCTTTGTTTGCGGCGGTTGCGGCGGCAAGAAAGATTGCGTCCACCTGCTCCTGCGTATAGGTGGCATACTGTTTCTGCGCCTCGCGGATACGCCGGAAAGCGGCTTCCATGGTTTCTACGCTCTCGATCGGGATTCTGACATTCTGCTTCTTCATGCGCTCCATCTCCTCTTTAACCTCTTGTTCTTTCGGAAGCGCGCTGGAACGGCTGGTTTGTTCCGGCGTGCCGGCGATTTCAAAAGAATCGATCTCCCGCGCTGAATTCGATCGTACTGCATCGAATTCGCCATTTGCGGGAGTATCGGCCGGCTTGGTGATTGGACGATGCCAAAGCACTTTGACCGGAGAAACCGGAGCGAACGGTCAATATCTCTCGTTCGGACGGCCTGCCCGCCGTCGCAAGTGAGGCTGATTGCGCCATGCTCCTTCTTTCTGTCTCTAGAATACGAAAAAAACCGGGAGGTTGGAAGACAGAAATCAGGAATATCAGTATATTAATATCGATATAGCAATATCTATATGGCGGCGAGGTAAGCGCATGTTCGATCAAAAAAATCCCGGCATAGCCGGGATTACGGGTGTGCTTTGTCTGTTTCTGTCTAGCCTTGCGGTGCTTTTAAGAATCGTTTGCCAATCAGGCGGCGGGCGTCAGTTATGGATTACGCGCTTTGCCGCCTCGCGCAGCTTTTCAATAAATAGTCGGTCCAGCCGTTTCATGTGATATTCCGCGCGAAAAATCAACGCGTCACGATAGGAATTATCCGCCGTATCGCAGCGCTTCTGCACCAATCCGAAACGGTCGAGCACGTCCTGCGGCATAGGGGATGTGAGCGCGTACGCGGCTTCGAGACGGCTGAGCAGTTCGAGCTGACTGGCGCGCTCGTAAACGATAATCGTGTTTTTTGCTTCGGCCGCCTGCGCAATCTCACGCGCAAGGTTCACGGGCAGAGAGGGGATCGCGCCGTCGCCGTAAAGGATTTCCGCATAGGGAGAAAGGCTTTCCTCGTTGACGGCGTCCGCTGTGGAAAGCGGGTGACGTTTGCTGAACAGCGCAACCACGGAGAATTCCCAAATGGGTTCGTATTGCAGCGAGCGCTCGGTCAACGCGTTGATGAAGTTTGATTCATAAATCGCTTGATAGCGGATGATACCGAGCTGATCGACGCCGTTTGCCACCTGCTTAATCGTGCGCATCGCGCCGGCTTCCCGGTAATCGATACTGAAATCGGTATCCGGCCCGAGCGAATGGATCAGGTCGGTCAGCGCGTGGGAAACATAGCTGGCGCGTGGCGCGCAGACCGCAAAACGAATTTTCCGATCGTCCGTGGGTTTATAAAGCGCCTCCATTTCCGCGACCTGAGCAAGGATACTGCGCGCATATCCCAGAAATTCGCGCCCTTTCTCGGTGGGAACGACACCCTTGGCCGTGCGGTCGAAAATGGCAATGCCGATATCGTCTTCGAGCTCACGGATAGATTTGCTCAGGTTTGGCTGATTCATATAGAGATTTTCAGCCGCTTTGCTGATGGAGCCGGTTTTTTCTACTTCGACTGCGTATTTTAACTGGAGCAGGTTATTCATGCGACCCTCCTTTGACGCGCGGGGAAAGGATAAACGAGCAGGGAAACGGATTCTTATGCGCGAAGTGCGCGTCCGGCACAGGTAAAAGCGGCTTCGTCAAGCACATTGTCCGTCAGTACGGGCTTGCCGTTGACAAAGACGCGTTCAATGCCGAAAGCCTTTGACTGGTCAGGCGACATATTTTTCAGCGTTGTCTCGTCAAAAACGGTCAGGTCGGCGAAGTAACCCGGACGGACATACCCGCGTTTGGAAATGGAAAAGCGGTCCGCCACGGCGCCGGTCATCTTCCGGATCGTGCGGGGCATCGTATCGCCTCTGCCGTTCAGGGAAAGGTGCAGAAACTTCGGGAAACAATCGTAAATCGCGGGATTCTGCACGCCGTGTTCCTCGACCCAGGCGTCCGTCATATAGAGAACGTTGTCGTGTTTCGACAGCTGCGAGATGATTTCCGGCGTGCTGTAGGGCCCCATGTTGACGCGGCCGGCAAAGTTGCTCTTTTCACAGAGCATGAGATAAGCGTCCAGATCGTTCGTTCGTTGTTCCTTCGCGATTTCATGGACGGTTCTTCCCTCGAAATTTTCGTATCCCGGGCCGACGTAGGCAATCTGAATATCGTGAAAGCCGAAGCCGAGTAAAACGATGGAAGCGTTCGCAAGAACGCGGAACCGGAACTTATTGGCGAACCTGTGCTTTTCGGCAGTGCTGAGCGCCTGATACCAGGTGGGCATAATCACGGTGATGACCGAAACGCCGAGCTCCTCCGCATAGATATCAAACATGGCGTCTACGCCGTTTTTGCGCATGCGCTCGATGATTTCCAACAGCTCATCCTTACACCGAAAGGAGCTCTTGCCAACGAAAATGGCGTGGGAATACTGCAACTTTACGGAAAGGCCGCGCGTGACTTCCTCCAGTTCGTCCAGCGCGCGCAACAGGTGCGGTCTGCCGAGCAACTCGGGGTATGCCATGGAGACCGCGGAATTGGCGCGCGGGTGCACCGTAAGGGGACGATCATAGCGGGCGCAGAGTTCGGCGACTTTTCGCAGTTCTTCCTTAGGCGCGTAAAGACCCGGCTCGTACATGAGCCCCAGCGAGATGCCGCAGGCGCCCTGCTTCAGGTTTTCTTCGAGGATACCGAGCATGGCGGACTCTTCGTCCGGCGTCAGGGAGCGATTGGCGTAACCCGTTACGCTCGCTCGCGCGGAGCAGTGGCCGCAAAGCGAAGCGATGTTGAGCGGCGTGCTGCCGTCGATCGCGGAAAAGAGCGAATCGATATCGGGGTACGTACCCGTCAGGTCGTTCCGGTGAAACAGTCCCGCTCCGATTTTATCGATATACGGGCTGTCCGGCGTAAAACCTGTCATGGAGAGGCCGCAGTTGCCCGTGATAAACGAGGTGATGCCCTGACGAACGAACGGTTCGAAATAGGGCCTGGGGTCGCGCTTTGCCGCAAACCAGTCGTTATGCGAGTGCGCGTCGAAAAAACCGGAGGATACGCTCTTACCGGTCAGATCGATCGTTTTTGCGTCATCGATCGCGAGGGAAGACCCAACCTCGCGTATGTTGTCTCCTTCGATCAGGAGATCGCCGATAAACGGCTCTGCGCCGGTTCCGTCGTAGATACGACAATGCTGAAGTACCGTTTTCATATTGCTTCCCCCATTCTGATCCCTGAATATGGTATCATAAACCGCAAAAAATGAGAAGTTTCTCGCGAAAATGGGAATAAATCGGGAATGGAACAAAAAACGGCGCACTATACCAAAGAGCGGCGTTGACGATACCGCCGGTATGCGGCTATACTGTTAGCAAGTGAATAGCGTATGCCTCTGCGCCCATAAGCGCTGGCGGGTGATTCCGCCAAGGGAATGCGGATGTGAATTCCGAGCTACCCCAGTAACCGTGAAGCCGACGAACGGACGAGCAAAGCCACTGCGGATTCCCCGTGGGAAGGCGTCCAAGTAGAATGAAGCCAAGCCGGGAGACCTGGTTGCATATGACAATACTCCTGGGGTGGAGTGAAGCTATTTTCGCGCCGAGATTACGCGAGACGTTCCTTGCTCCCTCTCCTCAAAGAGCGGAGCAATTTTTTATTGCGCTCCTCTCAAGGCTATTCATGAAAGAATATCATTTTGAAAGGGGTCGAAGACCAACATGTTACCAAAGAAACGATTCTCCCTGATCCTGGCGGCGCTGTTCTTGCTGTCGCTGTCCTTTGCCTGCGCGCCTGCTGCGACGCAGGAATCCTCCGCCGAACCCACCGCTCTCGCGGCGTCCGCCGAACCGGTGCAGTCGCCTGCGGGAATCACCGTGACGGATATGACAGGGCGTGAAATCACGCTCAGCGAGCCCGCCACACGAATTGTAGCGCTCAGCGCGGCGGACTGCGAGGTGCTTTACGCTGTCGGCGCGGGCGATCTGCTCGTAGGCCGAGGCGAATTCTGCGATTATCCGGCGGAGGTTCTGGATGTTCCCGCCGTACAGTCCGGTGCGGAGACGAATCTGGAGCAGATCATCGCCCTGAAGCCGCAGGTGCTGCTCATGGCAACCATGGCGCAGACCGAGGAGCAGGTTGCCCAGCTGGAAGCGGCAGGGATCAAAGTTGTTGTTTCTGACGCGCAGAATATCGACGGTGTTTACGACGCGATCGCCATGATCGGTGCGCTGACGGAACATTCGCAGGAGGCGGCTGCCGTGACGGAAACCATGAAAACAACATTTGCCGATCTTTCGGCGCATGCGGGCGAACTGGAGGGCAAGAGCGTTTACTTTGAGGTGTCACCGCTGCAATACGGCCTTTGGACGGCGGGTTCCGGCACATTTATGGACGAAATCGCAACGATGCTGGGGCTGAAAAATATCTTTTCAGATGTTGCGGGCTGGGCGGAGGTTTCCGAGGAACAGGTGCTTGCGGCCAACCCGGATATCATTGTGACCATTGCCATGTATTATGGCGAGGGCCCCAAGCCGGATGAAGAAATCATTTCCCGCGCAGGCTGGCAGGAAGTCACCGCCGTGAAGAACGGCGATATCCTCAACCTTCCCAACAATGAGCTTTCGCGTCCCGGCCCGAGACTTGCGGACGGTGCGAAAGCGCTTTTCGATTTTGTGTTGGCGACTGTGGACAAACCGAATGCCGCGTAAGCAAGATACGGAACGGGGGGGCGCGCCGCCGTCCTCCCCGTCCGGATCCTATGGCGGCGGGAAGGACGGGTTTACCGTGGCGGAACTCGTCCTCTTTGCCGCGGCGACGCTCGCGACCATGGTACTCTGCGTCTGCGTCGGGAGCGTGCCTCTGCCGCTGAAAGAGACGGTTAAGGTCATCTGGAGCGCAATTTGGGGGCTGCCGATGCCGGACGGCGTTTCGGCGCCGATCATTCTTTCCGTGCGCCTGCCGCGCGTGCTTTGCGTTGCGCTCACCGGCGCAGCCCTTTCGATCTGCGGCGGGGCGATGCAGGGGCTCCTGAAGAACCCTCTGGCGGATGGCAGCACGCTCGGTGTTTCGAGCGGCGCGTCCCTCGGGGCGGTCATTGCCATTGCGTTCGGCATCACCATTCCGCAGATTCCGTTTGCAGGTACGATGGTGATGGCGATTCTGTTTGCGTTTCTTTCCCTTCTTATTATTCTTTCTCTTGCGTACAGGATCGACTACTCCATGTCCACGAATACGATCATTCTCATCGGTGTGATCTATTCCATGTTTGTATCCAGTATTCTTGCGCTTATCATTACGTTTGCATCCGATCACGTCAAGCAAATCACGTTCTGGACGATGGGATCGCTCTTAGGCGCGAGCATGCAAAACGCGCTCGTGCTCCTTGTGGCATTGATTCTCTTTGGAGGAGTAATTTTGCGTTATTCGCGCGAACTCAACGCATTTGCCATCAGCGAGGAAAACGCCCGCCAGATCGGCGTGCCTGTTCGCCGTGTCAAACTTGTTTTGCTGATTGCGGTGAGCGCGCTCATCGGCGTCTGCGTGTCCATCGGCGGGACGATCGGCTTTGTCGGCCTCGTTACGCCGCATATGGTACGTATGATCGTCGGTCCGGATCATAAGCGGCTGCTGCCGGCGTCGCTCTTTGGCGGGGCGGTGTTCCTTATGCTGGCGGACCTTGTCGCGCGGATTCTGCTCAATCCCATAGAACTTCCCATTGGCGTGGTAACGTCGTTCGTCGGCGCATTTCTTTTTATCGTGATTTTTTATCGTTCAAGGAGGGTGCGCATATGACCCTGCTGAGCGTGAAGAACTTGACGGTGCGTTACGGCGCGCTCACGATTGTAGATCATGTGAGCTTTTCGCTTACGGAAGGCGAGTGGCTCATGATCATTGGCCCAAACGGCGCGGGGAAAAGCACGATTCTCAATGCGGTTTCCGGCGGGACGTCCTATACGGGCGACGTTCGGTTCCTGGAGCGCGACATTCGCCGCTGCCGTGCGAACGATCTTGCGAAAAACATCGGCGTCTTGGCGCAGTCCCATACGGTGGGCTATGGATTCACAGTTGCCTCGGTCGTTCGTTTGGGGCGGTATGCGTATTCGAGAGGATTGTTTGCCGGCAGGGATCCGGAGGACGAGAAAATGGTTTCGCGCGCGTTGGAGCTTACGGGGATGACGCGCTTCGCTGGGCAGAATGTGCTGACGCTTTCCGGCGGGGAATTGCAGCGTACGTTTCTGGCACAGCTTTTCGCGCAGAATCCCCGCGTGCTGCTTCTGGACGAGCCGACGAATCATCTCGATCTTGTGTATCAAAAACAGACGTTCGAGCTGATTGCCGAGTGGCTGAAAACGCCGGGCAGAGCCGTTGTTTCCGTTGTGCACGATCTCAGCCTCGCAAAGGCGTACGGCACGCGCACGCTGCTGCTCGACGGGGGACGGGTCGTTGCAGACGGAGCGATGGATAATGTATTTTCGCCGAAATATCTCGATCAGGCGTATCATATGGATGTTTCCGAATGGATGCGAAACCTTTATAAACAGTGGTCGGAGGATTAGCTGTGGAGCTGGAATTGCTGGTGAAATCCGTTCCTCTTTTCGATGAAGAGGCGGCGAAAAAAGCGCAGTTGCGCTGGGATAGTCTCGCGAAACCGGTTGGAAGCCTGGGGCTGCTTGAGCGCGCTGTGGTTGCGCTTGCGGGTGCGCAGGGAACCGAATTTCCAAAAATCGACCGGCGCGCAGTGCTTGTGCTCTGTGCGGACAACGGCGTAACGGCGCAGGGCGTTGCTTCCACGCCGCCGGAAATCACGGCGGTGATGGCGAAATTCATTGCGCAAAAGCGTTCCTCCGTTTGCATCATGGCAAAACGGGCGGGCGCGGAAAGCATCGCCGTGGACATGGGCATGTTCCGACGTGTTAACGAGCCGGGCCTGCTCGAAAGAAGAGTCGGCGACGGTACGAAAGATATCACGCGCGAACCCGCCATGACGCGGGAGCAGGCGTTCCAGGCGATCGAAACCGGGGTCGAATTGGCGAAGTCCTGTCACAAACAGGGATATCAAATTCTGGCGACCGGCGAAATGGGCATTGGGAACACAACGACTTCCAGCGCCGTTGCTTCCGTTCTGCTGGACAGAAGTCCGGCTGAGATGACAGGGGTCGGCGCCGGACTGGATGACGCGGGGCTCAAACGAAAGGTGGCCGCGGTCGAACGGGCGATTGCGATTAACAGCCCGGACCCGGGCGACCCTGTGGATGTGCTGCAGAAGCTTGGCGGGTTTGATATCGCGGGAATGATCGGGCTTTATCTTGGGGGAGCGCTCTGCCGCATACCCGTTCTTGTGGACGGGTTTATCAGTGCGACGGCCGCGCTGCTTGCCTGCCGGATCTGTCCCGCCGTTTCGAAATATCTGCTGTTCAGCCATAAATCCGCCGAACCGGCAAGCAGGGCCGTGCTGGATGCGCTCGGCGCCGAGCCGCCGATTCACGCCGGTATGCGCCTTGGTGAGGGCACAGGTGCGGTTGCGCTGCTGCCGCTGCTGGATCTGGCGCTTGCGGTGTATAATGACCTGATGACGTTTGCCGATATTGGCATGTAAAGGAACGGGATCATGCGAATTCTGTTGACAGGCGGTTCCGGTTCGGGGAAAAGCACCTATGCCGAGCGTCTCTGCCGCGCGCTTCCCGCGCCGCGTTATTATGTCGCGACCATGCGGCCGTACGACGGCGAGTGCCTTCTCAAAATTCGCCGCCACCGAGTGCAGCGCGAATCGGCGGATTTTACGACGATCGAGCGGCAGGAGGACGTAGGCGGGCTCGTGTTCCCCGCGCGGGGAACGGTGCTGCTGGAGTGCATGTGCAACCTGCTCGCCAACGAAATGTTCGATGAGGTTGGGAACAAACGGGACGTGTTTGAGAAAATCCTTATGGATCTTGCCACGCTGGAAAAAGCTTGTGAGACGCTGATTGTCGTAACGAATGAAGTGGGGAGCGACGGGGGCGTTTATGCGGAGAATACCGCGTTTTATATAGAAACGCTCGGGCGGATCAATCGCGCGCTTGCGGAGCGGTTCGATCTGGTCGTAGAGCTGGTCTGCGGCATCCCACTCGCGCGGAAAGGGGAATTACCTGTTTTATGAAGAATCTGCTGCGTTCCATTGCGACCGCGTTTGCCATGTTCTCACGCGTGCCTATGCCGCGCGTGGAATGGAAACCGGAGAACAGGAAGGATACGCTGGCATGTTTTCCGCTTGTCGGGCTGCTGCTTGGAATCCTGCTTGCGGGTTGGTACGCATTGGCCAAATGGCTTTCCCTGGATTCGGTTTTGTTTTCTCTTGGCATCTTTCTGCTGCCCATACTCTATACCGGCGGGATCCATCTCGATGGATTTTGCGATACGGTGGACGCGTTGTCGAGCCGCGCGGAGCCGGAACGAAAACGTGAAATCTTAAAGGATCCGCATCTCGGCGCGTTTGCCGTGATTGGCGTTTCAACCTACCTGATTACTTATTTTGCGCTGGGTACGGAACTCGTTTATGATGATCAGATCATTTTTCTGCTCTTTTTCGTTCCCGTGCTCAGCCGCTCGGTTGCCGGGTATGTTTCGATCGCCTCCGATGCGGGAGGGGCGGGTCTGCTTACCGCCATGCGGGATGCGGCGGCGGAACGCCCGGCAAAACAGGTTCTCGGGATCTGGTTTTGCCTTGCCAGTCTTGCTATGCTTGCGGTTTCGCCGCTGGCGGGGTTAGTCGTCGTGCTGGCAGCCGTGGCTTGCGGCTGGCTTGTCTGGCGCATGGCAAAACGGCAGTTCGGCGGAATGAGCGGCGATCTGGCGGGGTTTCTGGTGCAGGTGAGCGAACTTATCCTGCTTGCTTTTCTTGTTATCCTGCAGAAGGTGTGGTGGATATGATTCTATTGATTGGTGGCGCCGGCAGCGGGAAATGGGAGTATGTAAAATCTTTGGGGTATTCCGATAAGGATATCGCAAACGGCGTGCTGGACGAACGAAAAGTATTGTATAATCTACAAAACATCGTGTTTGACAATCCAGATCGTGCGCCGGAACTGCTCGACGTACTCCTTGATAAGGAAATGGTGGTTTGCAACGAGGTCGGCAGCGGAATTGTACCGCTCGACGCGCGGGACCGGCAGGCACGGGAAACAACCGGAAGGCTCTGCATTCAGCTGGCGGCGCATGCGAGCCGCGTCGTGCGGATGGTTTGCGGCATTCCGGTGGTAATCAAGGAGTGAAAAGTATGTTGTCCATCGTATTGCTGCGGCACGGAAAAACGGCTGGAAACCTGGAAGGCCGTTATAACGGCAGAACGGATGATCCGCTTTGCGCGGAGGGCGTTCACGAGGCGGAGTCGGCTGGGCACTATCCCGATATCCGATTGGTTTACTCCAGCCCGATGCTGCGCGCGCGCCAGACCGCCGAAATCTGTTTTCCAAACGCCGAAAGGATAACGATCAACGATTTGCGCGAGATGGACTTTGGCGATTTTGAAGGGCGCACCGCGCAGGAAATGGAGAACGACGCCGCTTACCGCGAATGGGTGGCGGGCGGCTGCGCCGATCGCTGTCCAAACGGGGAAGGTATTCCGGATTTTGCGAGCCGCGCAGCAGCGGCGTTTGCGGGGGCGATGGAGGACGCGATCTCCCGCGGAGCGCATGCGGTTGGGTTCGCCGTTCATGGCGGTGTGATCATGGCGATCATGACCGCGTTTTCCGGATCCGACGTGCCATACCATACATGGTATGTTCTCAACTGCGGCGGATACCGAATTACCATTGATGAAGCGAAGTGGAGAGAGAAAAGGGTGTTTTCAAACTATACGCTTTTCGGCGAGAAAGGCGTCAGCAGCGAGATGGTCGGCTGCGAACTGGAATCGTGAAAACGCTCGTTAACCTTACGACAAGCCCATATGACCTGGACCGGTTTTCGACTCAACAAGATTTGATTTCCCTGATCGAAGAATTCGGGCTCGACGGGGTGGAATTGTTGGCCTGCGATGAGGATCCTCGCGGGATTGTGCCAAAGGATCTTGTCGTTGGTCAGCATATGATCTATTTTCCGTACTGGCTTGATTTTTACCGGGGCGATGAAGCGGCGCTCATTGGCGAGTTCGGGTCTTTGGAAGAATGTGAAAACGTTTACGGCGGTACGACGAAGCACGTGCTTGTAGAGCGCTTTCGCGAAGACTTTCGCAAAGCGGAAGAGTACGGCGCAGAGTACGCTGTTTTTCATGTCTCCGACGCGGGGATCAACGAGGCGATATCCGGACGTTACCGGCATACGAGCGCGGAGGTGATCGATGCGACATGCGAGTTACTTTCCGAAGTGCTTTCCGGCATGCGATATCGCCCGAAACTGCTGCTCGAGAATCTCTGGCAGCCGGGACTAACGCTAACCGATCCGGAAATGACACGTCGTCTGCTCGAAGGCGTGCCCTATGAAAATGCAGGTCTTATGCTGGATACCGGTCACCTGTTTCATACGAACGAGGATATCGCTTCGCAGCAGGAAGGTCTTGGGTACATCAGCGCCGTGCTGGATCGGCTGGGAGGCCTCTCGAAACGGATCAATGGCGTGCATCTGCACCAATCGATTACGGGCGCATATGCGAAGGCGGCGCGCGAACGTCCGCCGGCGTTGGGAGCAACCTATCGCGAGAGAGCGCGACAAATGCTGACGCATGCGTTTGCAATTGACCGTCATTTGCCGTTTATCTGTGACGGCGTTCGGGAACTGGTGGAACGGATCGATCCCGAGTATCTGGTTTATGAGTTTCTAACGAGCGATACCGCGCAGCAAAAAGTCTTTCTCGCCGAACAGAAACGGGCGCTGAATGGGTAAGTCTATCATTCGAACGGCGGCGTGCAATCGGATTTGCACGCCGCCGTCTTCTTACATTCGTTATTCGGTTATCAATTTCGCTTTTTGAAGCGACAAAACAAGAACGGGGATCACCGCGAGTTGGATCAGAATACCGGGCAGAGCGGTGATGAATGCGGCGGTCGTCCACATGGCGATGGAATACTCCCCGGCACGGAAGATCAACGCGTTCAGCAGGCCGTAGACAAGACGGCCAAGAAGCATGGCGCTGATCAGTGAAATGTAGAGATCGGCGAGTAAGCGCCCGGTTTTGACATGGCGCATCATCATGCCGGAGACAAAGCCGTAAACGGCGAGTTCACAAAGCATACTCGGCAGATATGCCATGGGCGGCATGCCAGTGATCACGCTGGAAAGCAGAGGCGTTAGAATTCCACAGGCAAGACCGAATGGCCAGCCGCAGATCAGCCCGCAGAGCAGAACGGGAATATGCATGGGCAGGAAGATGCTGCCCGCGTTGGCGACCGAGTGGAACGCAACCGGCAGGACGATACCGAGCGCAACGCAGAGGCCTGCGAGGATCAGTCGTTTGGTATTGGACATAGAAAAACGATAGTTCATGGGTAAACTCCTTTGCGATTTTGCATAAGAAAACAGCCACTTGGGCTGGCGCCGGCTTGGCCGGGTCATACGCCTTCGTGGCTGTATTAAACGACGGAGATTCGAGGTTCCCGTCCGCCTTCGTGACGGACTTTACCCCGCTATTGTAAAAAATTGGAACGCTGTTGTCAAGGTGGATCGGGATGAAAACGCTCAATCCTTCGCGTTTTCGGCAATCCGGCGATCGAACTCGTTGAGTGCCAGCGAAATCAGGTCCTTGATCGCATATGGACCCAAACCTGCGACATAACTGTTGCAGAGGTTTAGAGGAACGAGCAACCGCACGGCGGAGCTCTGCCCGATTGCGGTCGCCATAGCGGGGGAGATTTCGCCCATCATGGAATCGGCGATAACGATACCGAGCGCACCAACGATGAAGTCCGCGCTCCGGCAGTTGACGATTACGGCGTTTTCTCCGGTGCCGCCGCGGACGGCGCCGGCCTTCATCATTGCGCTGGTGGCAATGCTGTTGGTGCCGACTGCCACAACTTCACAACGGTCGGCACGGGCGGCGAACTGCTCTACCAGCAGTTTGCCAATCCGGCCGCCCTGGCCATCGATAACGAGTACGACAGGTTTATTCATTCTGGATCCTTTCGTTTCCGGTTGTTTTTTCGGGATGTATTTCGATCCACACGCGAGGACGAACGCGGAAAACCGTTCCAGCCGCTGCGGGTCATTCGCTCAAGCGGCTCAGCGGCCAGCTGCGGCGGCGGGGGCATGCCTTGCCGCACCCACTCGCGGATCACCGCCGCGCTGCCGTTTGCGAAGCGGAGATCGGGTGTCTCCTGCAAAGCGGCGTTCGCTCGGCCTGCACGCAGGTAATTTTGGTTGCGAGTCCGGTCGGCGAGCCGTTTTGGAAAATTTGCGTCCCCGTTTCTCGGGAGCAGAACTCAGTTCAAGTCGTGATATTCGTAATGGGAACACAGATTCCCGCTAATAGAACGGATGCGCTTTGTTCTGCGGCAAGCTGATCCAGCGAATTCGTGCATGGAAATTCAGCTCTTCTTCTATGCTCTCCGGAAAGCTCTCGGGGCTGGCGCTGTGCGAATAAAATGTATTACGGTTGATCCCGGCGCGGCGACAACGCTCTGTAGGGATAGCTTCATAAACCGGGCTTTCACGCAACAATGCCAGCACATTCTCGCGTAAGATTGTCAAACCTTTTCAGGTCGTTCGGTTCTTATCGATTCATTCGTAATCTAGCGAACGGAACGTCTGCAAATATACCGTCAGTATCGTAGAAGCGACAGAATTTGTCAAGCGAAGCAAGCATTACCTGATTGGTACGATCGAATCCGAGCCTGCAACGGTGGGAACGTACGGATATGGAAGGAATTGCGAAAGGATGGTCACGGCGCCTTTTACGATGCGTCAGATGGGACATTAATAAATGGGATACAGGGCAAATTATTTGTAAGCAACAGAATTTCGGAGAAGTGTCGCAAAGAGACGAAACAGAAAAAAAGTTTGAACGCAATCGGAAACGTATTGTGACGTTTATGCTCCGCTACCAACCATCGGATCATTCGGTGATATAATACGCGTTGAGAAAAAGATCACCTGGTGTTCGGAAGAGACAACACCGCAGAACCGGAGGAAAACGAAAGATGAAAAAATGGATTTACTGTGCGGCGGCAGCACTGCTCTCAGTAATGCTCTTTGCCTGCGCCGCGCCGGTGGAGCCGGTTCAGACGACTCCGTCGGAGGTTGATAGCATTGAAACAACAAAACCGCTGGAGACGCCTGTCGCGGATACGAGCGAGGTTATCGTATTCAATGACGATGTGCTGGAGGGGCTGATTCGGGACGCGCTGAAAAAACCAACCGGCGATATTACGGTTGCGGATGCGCAGGGCGCCACCGAACTGGATTTTCAGATGCAGGGCGTTGACCCCGACCAGCCGTATATCCACAGCTTGGATGCGCTGAAATACTTTACGAATTTGACGTATCTTGGCTTGGGTTATGCCGTATTGAATGCGGACGATCCCGCAGCGCCGATCGATATCAGCCCGCTTGCGGGGATGACCAAACTCGAATCGCTTCAGCTTGGCGGACTTGTGATCGACGATCTGTCCATCGTCGCGAATATGCCGAATCTGAAGAGCCTGACGGTATTTGGCGGTGAAAAGCTAAGCGACGTGACTCCGCTTGCGAAGTTGACAAATCTGCAGGCGCTGACGCTCAGAAGTAATCTGATTTCGGATATCTCGCCGCTTTCGGGACTGACGAATCTGATCTATCTCGATCTGCAGGCAAATCAGATTACGGATGTCTCTGCGTTGACCGGAATGACTCAATTACATCGTCTGTTTCTGTCGAACAATCCGATTACGGACTATTCGCCGCTGCGGCAGATTCGAGCAAATCTGGAAGAGTGGGATTTTGATGTTCCGGCTGAGCCGTAAAAAATGACAGGCGGAACCGGGGACTTCTCTCCCTGGTTTTTTGTTTCTATGTTCTACAGACGAAACCGGGGCTTCTCTCCCCGGTTTTTTGGTTAACCATTCTGATTTAAAATAATTGCTGGTGAGAACTACTAATAATGTAGTATAGTAGAAGTAGAATCCGCCTATCTATCAGAGAGAAGAGCAATTCTGTTACGCGTTATTCTGGTAAAAAGAGCGCAGCCGGACGTCATTTCAACGGATAAAAAAACGCAAATCGAATTCTGTGTGTTGTAAAAAGAACGGAGAAACTGAAAAAACAACGCTATACTGACCGTAATGACAAGCGACATGGGACGTACGTAAGAAAACTGGAACGTTCTGCAGGGAAATCACGATCAGGAGGAAAAGTTCATGAGTATGTTTTGCTTTCAGTGCCAGGAGACGGCAGGCGGGAAAGGGTGCACAGTGCGCGGTGTTTGCGGGAAAACGGAAGAAACTGCAAAATTGATGGACCTGCTGATCTATACGCTCAAGGGAATCTCCAGTATCGTCGTCAAGGAGCGTCTTGACGCCGCAAAACTGGATTCGCTGAACGGTGAAATGTTTACAAGCCTGTTTATGACCATCACCAACGCAAATTTCGACAGCAACGCGCTGGAGCGCCAGATCGGCAAGATGCTGGTTCTGCGCGATGGCCTGAAAAAAGAGGGCGTTTCCTATCACGACGCGGCTGTATTTTCGGTAAACAACCGTACGGACATGCTGGCGAAAGCGTCGCTGGTCGGCGTACTCGCCACGCGGAGCGAAGATGTGCGCAGCCTTCGCGAGCTTACGGTTTATGGGTTGAAAGGAATGGCGGCCTATGCCGAACACGCAAGAAATCTGGGCAGGAAGAACGACGAGATCAGCGCTTTCCTCTACGAAGCGCTGGCGGCGACACTGGACGAATCCCTTTCAGCGGATGCGCTGACCGGATTGGTGCTGAAAACCGGTTCCTATGGGGTGAAAGCGATGGCCCTGCTCGACGAAGCGAATACCGCACGGTTCGGGAATCCGGAGATTACAAGGGTGAATCTTGGTGTGCGGAAGAATCCGGCGATTCTGATTTCCGGTCATGATCTGGTCGACTTGGAGCAGTTGCTGGAGCAGACGAAAGGCACGGGCGTGGACGTTTACACTCACGGGGAAATGCTGCCGGCGCACGCGTATCCGGCGTTTAAGAAATACGGGAACTTTGTCGGGAACTACGGAAACGCCTGGTGGAAGCAGCTTACCGAATTCGAAACGTTCCGCGGTCCGATTCTGTTCACCACGAACTGTATCGTCCCGCCGAAGAGCGAAGAGATCCGCGCACGGATTTTTACGACCGGAGCGGCGGGATTTCCTGGGTGCAAACATATTCTGCCGGATATCGATGGAAAAAAGGACTTTTCCGAGTTGATTGCGATGGCGAAAAAACTGCCTGCGCCGCAGGAAATTGAACATGGAGAACTTGTGAACGGCTTCGCGCACGCACAGGTGCTTTCATTGGCAGACAAGGTAGTGGACGCGGTGAAGAGCGGCGCGATCCGCAAGTTTTTTGTGATGGCCGGATGCGACGGACGGATGAGGAGCCGCGAATACTATACGGAGTTTGCCGAAAAACTGCCCAAAGACGCGGTCATATTGACGGCGGGCTGCGCAAAGTACCGCTATAACAAACTTGATCTGGGCGATATCAACGGGATTCCGCGCGTTCTGGATGCGGGGCAGTGCAACGACAGCTATTCGCTCGTGGTGATTGCGCAGAAGCTTGCGGAAGCGTTTGCACTCGGCAGCGTAAACGAGCTGCCGCTGGTGTTTAACATTGCGTGGTACGAACAGAAGGCGGTCATCGTTCTTCTGGCGCTGCTCTCGCTTGGCGTCAAGAAGATTCACCTCGGGCCGACTTTACCCGGGTTCCTTTCGCCGAATGTAACGAAGGTGCTGGTGGAAAACTTTGGAATCGCCGGGATCGGAACGGTCGAAGACGATCTGGCGCTCTTCCTCTCCTGAAACGGGAGAAAAAACGTCCCCGGCGCTTTAGCCGGGGACGTTTGCGCATGGAAGGCTGAATCAGAGAACCATCAGGTTTAAACCGATTTCATCCGAGAAAGCGCGTGGAATAGCGTCCGGGGAAATTTGGATAAAAATTTCCGCCGTTGCGCTGATTACGCCGCTGGAGAGATGTCCGCCGTATGTGCGGCCCTGGATATCTCCAAGTACAATATGAAGGTGCGCGTAGGGCTCGCCGTCCTTCGTGGTAAGGTTGCCAGCAAGGTTTGCGATTTCCAGAGGCTGCGTGAGCGTGGTTTTGTGGTATTGACGTTCGTTTGGATCGAAAAGGCCGATTTCCGCGGAGCGGACCGCGCCGATTCCGCTGATGGTGCCGGAAGGAATGCGATATTCTTTTGCGGCGGATAGGATGCAGCCGACGATTTCCTCGCCGGCTTCCAGACGCAGCGCAAGGATGCGGTTTTGGTCGAGCAGTTTGCTTTTCATAGGAAATACCTCCGTGTGCATTGGGTTGTTTTGCGTGAAACCAATCATGTTCACCCATATGATAGCACGTTTGAGCCTGGTGGATTCGTTCAAGATGTTGTTTGTAGTATTGCTGTGGTAAAATAAAAGAAAGAGTTGGGTTAAGATCGGCTCAAACAGGAATCAAGGAGGCGCGGCTATGAAATTCGTGGTCATCGGTGCAAACGCTGCCGGAATGAGCGCGGCATCACGCGTGAAACGCAGAATGCCGGACTGCGAGGTCACCGTATTGGAGCAGTCATTCGAAGTCTCTTATGGCGCATGCGGGTTGCCTTTCTATATTGCTGGGCTGAATAACGACCTTGATCTGGTCAGGATCCGCTCGGTGGAAGACTTTGAAAAAGCCGGCATTCTCATGCGCCTTGGACATACGGTAGAGCGGATTGATTTCAAAAAGAAAACGGTGCATGGCCGGGATTCTTCCGGAAACACGTTCTTTGCCGGCTACGATCGTCTGCTGATCGCCAGTGGAGCGTCGCCGAAAAAACTGCATGTGCCGGGCGAAGAGCTCGCCAATATATTCACGTTAAAAACGCCGCAGGATGCGGCGCAGATTCGTGCGGCGATCAAACGCACGCATGGTAATGTGGTGATTATTGGCGGCGGAGCGATCGGACTGGAGTTAGCCGAAGCCTGCATTCTGCAAAAAGTTAGGAATCTTCGCATTCTCGAAGCGACGGGCCAGTTATTGCCCGGGTTCGACGAAGAGTTTGCTTCCGCGGCTCTGGGCGAATTGGCCAATCACAACGTATGTGTAAATCTTGGCGAGCGCGTGGCTTGGTTTTCCGGCGAGGATACCGTTGAACGGATTACGACCGACCATGGCGAGTACGAGGCGGACGTGGTGATTGTTTCCGTTGGCGTGACGCCCAACACGTCGTTTGCCGAGGGGCTGAACAGGATGCAAAACGGTGCAATCGCGGTGGATACCTCGATGAGAACGAGCGAACCGGATGTATTTGCCGCGGGGGATTGCGCGGGAGTCTGGCATAAATTGCTGCAAAAATCCGTCTATCTGCCGCTTGGCACCTATGCCAATAAGCTGGGTCGGCTCGCTGGAGACAGCGCTTGCGGCAAGCCGGTTTCTTACGACAGAGCACTGGGTTCCGTTATGCTGCGCTGTATGAATCTCGAATTCGCAAAAACCGGTATTACGGAAACGGAGGCAAAGCAAGCGGGCATCGCCTGCAAGAGCGTGAGCGTCCGCGCCCATTCGCATCCGCATTATTATCCAAACGCCTGCGAAATTGCGCTGAAACTCTGCTATCGCGAGGATAACCATGTCCTGCTCGGCGCCCAGCTGATGGGTGAGCGGGAGACGGCGCTTCGAATCGATCCCATTGCCGTGGCGATCGACCGTGATATGACCACGGAGGAGCTTGGGTATGCGGACTTTGGCTATGCTCCGCCGTTTTCGGGCGTTTGGGACGCGATCGCCGTTGCGGCAAATGCGGCGAAATAGCCGGCGATTCGCCGTTATAGCCGGATGTTTGGTTTCCTGTACAGCAGGAAATTTAGCAAAATCGCCCGTTTCGGGCGGTTTTGATTTTGAACGACATTTCCTTTCGCAGCCCGTGGAATATCGGTACAATATATCGAATAGATATAAAGAAGGATACAGATATGCGGAAGACCGATTACGCCTCACGCCGGAGCGGAAGGAAAACGGAAATCGATCGAAGACCGGGCAATCACGTTCCGGTTTTTCTTTTTTGGAGTCTTGACGCAACGTGGTGTCGGTCACTACACTGAAGGAAGCCGAAGGGCAATCGGCGGATGTCGCTCTGCCTGCGGCCTCGTGAAGGGAGAATAGGCGAATGAATGTGCTGGAATCGATCCGAAAGGATTCCGGAAAGCAGGGAAACTGGCTTCTGATCGGGGCAGGCCTTCTTTTTATGGCAGGCAGTGCTTTGCTGGACGGAATTTGGCAAGGTACGGCGGGACTTGCCGTGCGCGCGCTTGCCTGGGGGATTCTTTATCTCTTCCTGGGTTGGATGCTGCTTCGGCAGATCAGAGCCGCGTTCCGGGCGGACATTTTCGGGGTTCTGCTGGTTCTCCTTGCGGTTATGCTTTGGATTCGCTTTCCGCTGATGTCCTATGAATCCAAGGATTATATCGATTGTCTCCGGGAGTGGACGGCGACCATTCGTCTCATGCCGGGAGCAAGTTCGCTCGGGCAAACGATCGGGGATTACAACGTCCCGTATTTCTATTTTCTTTTCCTGATTGCGAAGACTGTTCCCGCCGCGGGCGAGTTATACTGGATCAAGCTTTTTTCCATTGCGTTTGAGGCTGTGGGTGCCGTGGCGGTCATGCTGCTGGTTTCCCTGACGACGAAGAAACGGATTGCGCAGGTTACCTCGCTGTTTGCCGCGCTGATCCTGCCGAGCGTGATATTAAACGGTTCCGCATGGGGTCAATGCGATGCCGTCTATACCGCGCTGGGTTTCCTGGCGGTGTATTGCGGCCTCAAGCGCAAGAGCAGGCTTTCCTTTCTTCTCTTTGCGCTTGCGTTTTCCTTCAAGTTGCAAACGGTTTTCTTTCTGCCGGTTGCGTTGGCACTGCTGCTTACCGGCAGGATTCGCTTTCGGGACGCTTGGGTATTTTTCGCTGCGTTTCTCATTGTTTTGCTGCCGGCTGTGCTCGCCGGAAGGCCGTTCTTGGAGACGATCTCGATTTATTATAAGCAATCGGAATATTATGAATGGCTGCATATGAACGCGCCGACAATCTTCGGATTTTTTGCGCCGGAAACCGGGCTTGCCTCCTTCGCCCGCGCGGGTATTCTGGCGGCGGGGGCTGTAACCGTGGCGCTTACAGGTTATCTGTATCTACGAAGGGACAAGCTCGATGCATCGCGGCTGCTTGACGCGGCCTATCTTTCGCTGTTGATCCTTCCGTTTTTCTTGCCGCACATGCACGAACGGTACTTTTTTGCGGCGGACGTAATGGGTGCCGCTTACTTGGCGCGGCATCCGAAAGACTGGTATTTACCTGCGGCGGGGGCGACTGCTTCGTTCCTGTGTTATTTTGAGTTTCTGTTCGATCAGGCAACGGCAATTCCTCTCGGGGTGCTTTCCCTGACGATGGCGGCTGTTATCGGAGCGGTTCTTTCAAAACTGATTGTTTCTTTGGAGAAGGACGGCGCAGCGTCGCCGCAGACGCAGCGGTAACGCAAACGGCACGCCGGAAAAACCGAAACCGGCCAAAGAGCGCGGTAAGATGGGCGACCGGAGGTCGAATCGATCGGGCAGAAACGAAGGGCTACCTCTGGCCGGAGCGGGCAGATATACTTTCTGATGAACGAAAGGGCAGTTTTCAAAGACAATGAAGAGACGAATTCTCTGCGTAGTGACGCTGATTTGTATATTACTGCTTCCGGCGTTTTCCGCACTCGCGGAAAACGAGGGGAAGCCTGTTGAAATTACGGATGCGGATGGCCTTGCGGCAATCGCAAAGGATCCGGGCAGGGACTATATCCTCACGGCGGATATCGACATGAAGGGCGTGGATTGGAAGCCGGTCATGCTTCGCGGAACGTTTGACGGCGACGGACATACGATATTCAACCTGTCGATTACCCGCGTGGGCGACGAAACCGCGACTACCTACGACGGTCGGCACCGCGGTTACGAAACGGTGTTTGCCGCGCTGTTTTCCGTAGTCAAAGGCGGTACCGTCCGAAACCTGAACCTGCTGAACGCCAAAGGGAACCTCGTTACCGATCGTCCGGTATTTCTAGCGGGGATCGCGGGGATTCTTCAGGATGGAACGATTGAAAACTGCTCGGTGCAGGGTCGATACAAGGTTGAGGCGACGAGCCGTCAATGCGGCGCGGGCGGTATCGTGGGATTCGGTTACGGGCTGATTACGGATTGCCGGGTCGATGCGGAGATCACGATCGTTGCCGTCGGCGCGGAAGACACCTGCGAAGAATATCTTGGCGGGGTGCTTGCCAATGGATTTGCGGACGTTGCGGGCTGCAGCGTTCGAATGGCTGCGTTTACTTCCGTGCAGGGATACGTTCATAACGGCGGGTTGGTAGGACTCAGCGACGTGAACCCGAAAAATCACGTGCACCATGGATATGTCAAGAATTGTACGGTGGACGCGTCTGTTTCCTTTTTCGAAAATGTGGAGGATCGCCGCGCTTACTGTAAACCTTATGTCGGGGAAACGCAAAATGATGCGCTGGTGGTCGCAAAGAACGTAACGACGCGCTTCGACAGCCATGAGAGCAAGGACTATACGACAATCCTGCTTCCGGATATGGATGAAAACCCCGTGTACAACTCCGTTGTGACGCCGCCGACCTGTACGGAATTTGGTTACACAACCTATACAAACGAAAAAACAGGCTATCGTTATACGGACGACTATACGCGGCCGGCGCATATTCCGGGGGACTGGAACGTCGTAACTCCGCCGACCTATACGAGCGAGGGGCTTCGCCGGCAGGTTTGCTCGGTTTGCGGAGAAGTACTTGCCGAGGAGCCGATTCCCAAACAGATCGCTTCCGTTTCCTGCAAGCTAAGCGAGAACGAACTCAGCTTGGCCTACGGCGAATCTTGCCAATTGACGGCTGCAATTCAGCCAGCGGAGGCGACAAACGGTTCATTGTCCTGGTCAAGTTCGGATGAAGCCGTCGCAAATGTGGATCAAAGCGGACTCGTAACAGCCGTTGGCAGAGGGAAAGCGGCGATCTATTGTAAGACCGGGGATGGGCTTGCATCCGACGCATGCGAAGTCAAGGTATCCTTTACGTTTGCACAATGGGCGAAGCGATATTTATTATTTGGATGGATTTGGGAATAGGGAAGACGCTTCGGGAACGGTTGATTCGAAAATGCGAAACCAAAAAAGCGGGGACACAGTTCAAACGTCCTCCGCTTTTTACGAATCAAGCATGGGTCTTTACATTTTTTTCGGATCGTTGTTTGACTCCGGTACGGAGGGGGGCAACGATTTCAGTATCCGCTCCAGCAGAAAGCTGTTTGCTGCGAAGATGAGCGAGAAACCGAAGAGGAACCAGAAGACGCTGCTCAGCAGTGCATAGTAGGTAGCAAAAACAGCCAGACACAGCGGTAAAAGCGTCAGAGCCGCGGTCACCAAAGAGGTCAGCGGGTGAGTTACGGCGAGAAGAAAAGCGTTTTTTAGCGTATGCGTCATACGATTTTCGAAGCGCGCCTGCAGAGCAAACGAATAGGGAAGAGTGATAGCGGCAAAGAGTGCTACGAGTCCCGCGCCGACGCGAAGCACAAGCGGGAATGCGCCGGGATTTGCCTGCATGACGCGAAGATCGACATATAATCCCGCTCCGATGGCCAGAAAGATCAGCGTTAAAAGTGTTGCCTGCCAGAAATTGCGCGAGAATGAGGCAAAAAATGTCTTCACGATCCGACGGTCTTCCCCACGCACCATCTGGAACATTACCGTATAAAGCGCTGTAGCGGAAGCGCCGAGCGTAACGATGGGGACGGAGCAGAATACAAAGAGAATATTCATCAGCGCAAGGTCGCCGACATGGCCAAGCGCGCGCATCAACGGGCTATCCGGACGGAACGGTGATTCGCTCATAGAAAGACACCCGGCGGGACCGGTCTCCCGCCACCTTTCACAGAATCTCGGCACATATATTCCATACAGCATATCATACGGAACGCTTTGGAAAAAGAAAAAGCGGGGATGGCCCGCTTTATACGGTTTCTCCTTCGTCCAGTTCAAAGCGCAGCCGGTAGGTGCGCGATTCGCCGCCGCCAAGATAGGGCAACTCGTTACGGGCGGTTGCGTCTTCGCGTCCGTCGATGGGGGCGTTGGCTGGCTCGAGTCCCATTACGTACTCGCCCTTGACGAAGTTTTTCCACTGCACGAAGTGGCTCAGCGTAGATGTATCGAACGATAAACGCAGGCGGATTTTCTCCCGTGGATTCTCCAGCACGGCGGTCGTCCACCGGGTTTCGTCCGGTATGGGCGTATAGTAGTAGCACGCTTCTTCCATCGCGTCCTGCGGCGGGAGAATTTCATCCAGACGATTCATCTGCTGTTTAGCGAACGGCGTCCGCGGGCGTACCTCGCTGTGGGGAATGAAGAATCGCGAGTCCGGCTGTAACAGAGGAAACCCCATATTGCAGTGATAGAGGATCGGCTGCGGAACGCGGCGGAAGCCTTCGTTTTTCACAACGTCCGTTATTTCGACGACGTCCTGGCGGTAGGAAACGCGGATGCTGCGTGTCAGGGTAAGGTTCGTTCCGGCGAGCATGCCTTCCTTCATGGTGCCGATCAATTCGACGGCTGGGCCGTCGTCCGTTTCGGTCTCAAGAAGGTTCAGGTGTTCGGCCGGACGGTTTGCTATACAGCCGTGTTCCTTTTGCGTATCCCAGTCCGTGCCGCTGCGAAGACCGGTGTTGCTTAGTCCGCAGGTATACAGAAATCCGCCGGAGAATGCTTCGCTCCAGCCCTCGCCGGTTACTTCATAGTAGGCCGGATGGGAGATTGAATTGCAGGTAACGTAATTGACGCATCTGCCTTTGTAACGCAGAACGGGGATGTCCATGCAGCGGTCGACCGCCACGGTGAGCGTCAGGTTGCCGCCGTTTTGGATCTCCACAACGTGTACGCCGTCCGAGCGTCCGCCGATCAGGCGGGATTCCCGCACGGAAAACAGCTGTTCCCGATTGCCGATATACGGTTTGGATTCGGAATATTTCATAGTTCCCTGCCTTAAAAGAGCGGCTCAAGCCGGTCATAGAGTGCATTGTAGGTTCGATACATGTGCTCGTAGAGCGACGCGAGGTCGGAATTTGGAGAACACTTGTCCGTCTCGGCGTTGGCTCCGCGCGCGGCTTCCTCCACACTGGAGAAATAGCCCAGCGCTACTGCGGCGAGAATGGCAACGCCGAGCGAAGCACACTCGCTTTCCGCCAGCGCAGCGATCGGCTTTTGCGTGACGTCCGCTTTGATCTGCCGCCAGACGGCGCTTTTGGAACCGCCACCAAGCGTACGGATCTCGCCGACGGAAATATGGTTGACTTCCTCGATGAGCTCCATGTTCTCGCGCAGCATGAAGGCCACGCCTTCAAAGATGGCGCGCAGGAAATGCTCCTTTTTCGAGTCCAGTCCCGCGCCAAAAAAGACGCCGCGCACGTTGGGGTTATTATGCGGCTGAAGGCTCCCGTTGAGATAGGGATAGGCGATCAGCCCGTTTGCGCCGGGCGGGGTCGCGGCCACGATCTCGTCGAACAGCGCGTAAACGGAGCGCCCGCCCGACTCGGCCTTTTGCGATTCGAGTTCGCAGAAGTTATCCTTGAACCACTTGAGGAACATGCCGGCCGTCATACTGATGGTGATCATGAGATAACGGTTTGGCGCAAAGTGACGGTAAACCGTAACTCGGGACGGGTGGTTCAGATCAGGCTTTTCCAGCGTGGCAACAAGGCAGAGCGCGGTTCCCGTGGTTTCCGTGATGAGACCCGGCGCAAGATTGCCTGCACCGATAGCACCGGCAGTTTGATCCATGGCGCCTGTTACGACCCGTACCCGCTCGGAAAGGCCGAGGATGCCACGGACTTCGGGCAGCACGTCGGCGGGTACAACGGCGCCGCATTCCAGCAACTCCGGCAGCTTCTTTGCGTCGATTCCCGCTGCGTCGAGCATCTCCGTCCAGTAACCGTCCGAGGAGAGCTGAAACCAGCCTGTACTGGTGGCGAGCGCTTTTTCCGTAACGCATTTGCCCGTCAGCCGGAAGAGAATATAGTCCTCCAGCAGCAGAAATTTCCAGGTGTTTTCGTAGAGTTTGGGTTTGTTCTCCTTGAGCCAGAGAAGTTTCGCAATCGGCGTGTAGCCGTTGAGCTCCGGCAGGCCGGTTTCCCGATAGAACCGTTCGGCTGGAAAGCGCTCGCCCAGGCGCACCGCCTGTGCGGCGGCGCGTTCGTCGAGCCATACGATTGCATTGTGAAGGGGCGATCCGTCGCGCGAAACAGGAATCAAGGTTTCTCCCTGCGTGGAACAGGAAATTGCAACGATATCCGTTGCGTTGATCTTCGCGTTGGCAATTGCCTTTCGGGCGCCGTCAAGGATTGCCTGAAAATAGGAATCCGGCTCCAGTTCGACGAATCCCGGCTTTTCCGTAAGGAGCCGGTATTCGCCGTTGGCATGCCCGCGCATGCACAGTTCCTGATCGAACACGCAGGTTTTCACGGACGTTGTGCCGATATCAAAGGTCAGAAAGTAATCCAAAAAGCACCTCCGGTTTGCCTTGCCGCTTGTTGACAGGCGAGGCACGTTACGCTTTGACAAACTCAACGCCCCAGAGGTCGCAGAGCATCTTCCAACGGTTTGCTACGTCGCCAAGGCTGATGACCTCATGATGCGTTCCGCCGGCACGGAGCCAGTTTTCCACGCAGGTGGTCACGCCGCTGTCCGGCCGCCAGAAGATATACGGCATTTCGCAGCCGATCAGATCGTTCTTGGGCAAAATGTCGCCTGTGGCGGCAACAAGACGGAAATGTTCGCCGCTCATCGGCGCAAGCGAGGTCAGCGTGGAACGCCCGACTTCAGGCGTAAACATGATGGTCGGAGGATTTGCCAGGCCGCCTTCGCCAAGGTAACGATCGATCAGGCGAGGCTTCACATCCTTGCGATGCGTTGCCCAGTTACCTTCTCCCGCATGGCAGAAACAGATGGCGTCCTTCTCGAAATCCATCATATACATTTCGGTAAAGTTTCCGCCGCCATCGCCCAGCATATGTGCCGCGGCGACCATCGAAGCGCAAACGAAATCGCCCTCCGCGGCGTAACCGAATCCGTCCGCCATCAACTGGGAAGCCGCGTAGAGGGGCAGTTGATAAAAGCGCTTGTCGTCTCCGAAGATATCGAACTGCGCGGTAAACGCGCCAAACCCCTTGTCGGTAAGCCAGCGTTTGAGGCCGAGGTACATTTTTACGGCTTCCGCGTGGCTTTCATAACTGAGTTTCGGATCCATAACGAACGTTGCGTGGTCCTTCTCGATCTGAGCGTCGATTTCGGACTTTTTGACGTCCTGCATGCGGGAATAAACCGAACCGACCGTGTCGTTGCAAATTTCGATGCCGATATTCCGGTAAAACGCCATATCGTCTACCAGAATGTCGCCCATACCGCACATGCGGCTGAGCACGCCGACCTTCATCGTGCGAAGCGCACGGTAGGTTTGCGCCGCGCGCGCAAAATCCTCGACGAAGCGTATGAGGCGCGGATCGTGCCGCTCGCCCGCGAAGAACTGACAGTTAAAACCGCTGCGCACGATCATATTCGCGTTGTCCTGCGCGCCGTGAATTCCCTGGTTGACCGTCAGATCGAGCTCCACGAATTCGTCCTTGACGGTGGAATCCGGCTGGATCACCGCAAGCGCGATGGGCAGGCGGTTGTCCTTGAGCGCATGCTGCAGGTAGACGGCATGACTGTATGCCAGCAGTACGATCAGGATACCGTCGTACTGTTTCTCGTTGAAGTAACGAACCTTTTCCTCAATAACCTTTCGGTTGAGTCCCGCACCGGGGAAATCAACATCCGCAACGCCGGAAAAGAGCGAGACGAGCTCACGCGCGTAGGCTTCCTGCCGCGCGGTGATACCAGGGAAAATTGGTTCGTAGCCGTCGGTCATCAATCCCAACAGTCCGAGTTTTGGTTTGTTCATTTCTGTTTGATCCTCCGAAATATCTTTCGTATGCCGTATGATTGTAGCACGATTATTTGATTGCGCCCATGCTCATTCCCTTCACAATGCTCTTTTGGAAGATGGCGTATACCACAAGAGCGGGGATTGCACTCATGAGAAGGCCCGCGTACTGAAACGGCGGATCGCCGGTATAGCGGCCGATCAGCGAGGAGAGCGCAACCATGACCGTGCGCTTATCCATGCTTTTGAGCAGTACCATGGGCGTGAAGAGATCGTTCCAGCTGCTGATAAAGAAGAAGATGATCGTCAGCGAGATCGCTGGCCAGCCGACCGGCATGACCACGTGCCGCAGCCGCCCGAGGTATCCGCAGCCGTCGATCGTTGCCGCTTCGATCAGCTCGTTTGGAATCCCCTTGAAGTTTGCAGTCATGAGCATGATGGTTTCCGGCAGGAACATTGCCCAATAGGCGATGATCACACCGAGATAATTATCCACGAGGCCGACCTTCGCAAAGCTGATGTACATGGGGATCATCGTTACCTGGGCGGGAACGAAGAGCGTTGCCAGGATGGCAAGATAGATGCCGCTTTTCCCCCGGAACTCTACTTTGGCAAACGAGTAGGCCGCAAGAGTTCCGAAGACGACCAGACCGACCACGGTGAAGAACGAAATAATAAAGCTGTTGCCGAAGAGCTCTAAAATTTTAAACTGGCTGATCATAGTCGCAAAATTCTGCCACTGCAGCTGCTCTTTCGGCAGGCCGAAAGGATTGACATAGTAACCGGCCAGCGATTTCAGCGAGTTGATCAGCATATAGTAGAGCGGATAAAGGAACGAGATCGCCAGGATCAACAGGACGAGAAAGATGATGGCGCGCCCGATGGTCCGGCCGATTTTTCTTGATTTTCTCATACTGGTTCCAGCCATAACATCAACCCCATTTCTTCTCGGCGAGATCGGAGAGCTTCATCTCCGCCGCCGTGATGATCATGACGATGACGAACAGCACGACCGAGATGGTGCAGGCCATGCCGAGCTGGCTGCCGGTGACAAAGGATTTTTCGTAGATCATATAATCCAGCGTCATGGTTTCGTAACCGGGACCGCCGCCCGTCATGGAATAGATCAGCGAGAACAGACTCGTAAACGTCCAAACCACCGCCATGACGACACAGTAAGTGATTACGCTTGTAATCATCGGCAGCACGATTTTGAACGTGCGCTGGAAGAAATTTGCGCCATCCAGTTTCGCCGCTTCGAATACGCTCGGATCGATCGACGACATACCGCCGAGAATCACGATAGTTTGCCAGCCGATGGAATACCAAGTGATACAGCCAACCATAATGGGTAAAGCGGTCGAACCGTCGCCCATCCATTCACGCGCGGAAGCACCGAGACCAAGCGCCTCGAGCACTTTGTTGACGGGGCCGTCAAGGGCGAACATGGAGCGGAAGAGATAACCAAGGATAACGAGAGAGATAATCTGCGGGATATAATAGATCGCACGGAATGCGCGCCAGCCGGGGACCTGCTCGTAGAGCAGCACCGCTACGATCAGGCCGATAATGACCTGCAGCGGCACGCTCAGCAGCAGCACGAGGTTATTTTTAAACAACGTCATAAACAGCCCGGAGCCGAAGAATTCCTTGTAATTTGCAAATCCTACGAAGTCGCTTTTATACAGGCCGTCCCAATTTGTAAAGCTGCGATAAATCGTGGCAAGGATCGGGTAGGCCTTGACGAGAAGTAAAATCAACAGAACGGGCAGCAGGGAAAGATACGCAATGCGCGTACGTTTCCGCTGCATATCTCCCGGACGGGGGAGCGTGGCTGTGCCGGAGCCGAGTTTATTTGCCATGGCGATGTCTCCTTTGATATGCTCCAAGGGCGGTCACCCGCCCCTGGAGCCGGATAGATTGGCAATCGAGTCGGTTTACTTAACGACTTTGCTGTCCAGGTCCGCGGCAAAGTCCGCGGGGGTCATCTTGCCGGCGAGTACGAGCGGCAACAGATTGTAGAAGTCGCCGACAACGTTTGTGTAGAGGGAGTTATCCACCCAGTATACGGTCTTATCCGCCCAGTCGAAGAGCTTAGCGGAAGCGGAACCTTCCGCCAGACCGAGGTCGGCTGCGGTGATATCCAGACGGGTCGGAACCTTGGACTGGACTTGGAGGAATTTGAGGACTTCGTCCCGACTGTTGAGGAAGGAGAGGAACTTCACCGCGAGTTCAGGGTTTTTGCAATCCTTGGAGATTACGAGGCACTGACCAGGACCACCGATGGTTTTATTCGTGATCTGCGCTCCGTCAAAATCCGGCGGGAGCATCACGCCGACGTTCTCCGCTCCGAGAGCGGTTTCCGCGTCGGAGACGACGGAGGAGACCTGCGGCATCATGGCAACCGTACCCTGGCAGAACTTATTCCAGGAATCGGCGGAGGTAACGGCATCCTCGTTCAGGTAGCCGTTGACGATGGTCGAGCGGTAATAATCCAGCGCGGAAAGCAGGCCCTGATCGTCCGCAAATTTGGTTTCGCCTTTGCAGTTGGAGAGGATGCGATCCATGCCGGACTGCTGCGCCCACCAGTAACCGACGACATAGCAGCCAAACCACGGGAAGCTCTCGTCCGAGGCGATGGGCTGATATCCCTTGTCCTTGATGGTCTGGCAGGCGGCGTTGAACGCTTCGATGGTGCGCGGCGGATTGTTGTCAAAATCGAGGCCGCAATCCTTGATGATCTGCTTGTTGTAAATGAAGAAGCAGATCTGATTGTCGCTTGTCGGGTAACCGAGAATGGCTCCGGTAGCAGGCGAGGTAACGGAATCCCAACCGGAGATGTTGGTTTTGTCTTCCGCCGGGATCAGGCTGGAGATGTCAAGGATGACGTCCTCCATAGAGAAGATGTTTTGCCCGGTCCAGAGGTTCGCAATATCCGGCGCGGTGCCGGCCATTGCATCGGCCTTGAACGTTTGGTGGGCAGTCTCGCCGTCTGCGGAAACGACCAATTCGACCGTTACGCCGGGGTTCGCGTCTTCAAAGCGCTTGATCGCCTGGGAGATGTACCATTGATCCTGCGAGAGTTTTTGCTCGCTGGGTCCGATGTAACTGTCCTTGCCGTTGATCCAAATCGTGAGCTTGTTGGAATCGGCTTTCTTGGCGCAGCCGGAAAGCGTGGCTACGGTGCCAAGCATCAGAACGACGGCGAGAAGAAGAGCAATGGTTTTTTTCATCTGTAACTTCATTCCTGTTCCATCCTTTACTGATATATTTGAAGGAAGGGCGCTTGCCCTTGATTCCATTGTGAGGGGGCGACAAGGGGGATCTCGGCTTAATCGTAGAAAAAAAGAGGAGAAGCGATCTGCCGGTTTGCGTGGTGGTTTGACACGGGAAACGGCGTGGGATGATGGATTCGGCTGCGCAATTGCGTTACAGGCGGAACGATTCGATAAACGGAGAAATTCTTCCAGAAACAATGCTTGGATCGTCTCGCACCGGGCGGTATCGTGACAAGGTTTCGAAACTAGTTGCGAACTTATATGCAGATATGTTATAATAACTACAAAAGGTGCCAAACGCACCCTTACAAGCCATATCGTGCCACGGATGGTCGAAAATGTCAATAGAAAAGCGAAAAATTCCAGATTGACAGAATAAGTGTTCTATTGTTTAATGATAGATAACGATATATATCATACAGTTATTCTGTTGTAATAAAGAATGTTATCTGCAACATATCTGGGGGTAGATGGTCATGCTTGACAAAACCAGCGCCATTCCGTTGTATGCGCAGTTGGCGGATGTGCTCAAGGCAAAAATGATTGCCGGTGAAATCAGACCCGGCGATAAGCTCAAGAGCGAGTCGGAGATGGTTGAGGAATATGGTGTAGGCCGGTTGACGGTACGAAGCGCGCTTGGTCAGCTTGTGGAATCCGGGTATCTGGAAAAGGCGCAGGGCAAGGGGACGTTCTGCAAAGCCGCGGGAGAAGTAAACTATCTCAATATCGAGGCCATTCTCGACATGGGGAACACTTACTTTATCCCGACTTATTATGTAAAAGGCATTTCCGAGGTTCTCACGGGAAACAGCTGCAATTTTATCATCAGCGATACGAATTCCAACGCAGAGAGCCTTTGTGCGCAACTGGAACAAATTCTGCTGAAAAATAGTTCGGGCGTTATCTTTCAGCTGACGCAGGTGGATCTTCTGCCTGAAACGCGCGCGCGTTTACTGGCTTGTCTTGCCGCGTTTCGAAACCGCGGTATTCCCTGCATAATGATCGACAGCAGGCTCGAAAATGCGGATGTTTCCTATGTTGTGCTGGACGAATTCGCGGGTGGCGTACGCGTTGCCGAGCACTTCGCCGCCTATGGACACAGGCGCTGCGCTGTCGCTTACCGCGCGAATTGCTGTGACGCTCTGCAACGATATCAGGGGTTTTGCAAGGCAGTGCAGGAATTTCAAATGGAAGAGCCGATCGTTCTTGGGTGCGGAGAATCGCTGGAGGCCGAATTGCTGGATGCCGTTCGTAACAGAGGCGTAACGGGAGTGTTTGGTTATAACGACGAAATCGCGATTCGGTGTTTGCGTTACCTCAAAAGGCACGGAATATCGGTGCCGGAACAGGTTTCGCTCATCGGATTTGACGATTCGTACCTTGCCACGACGAGCGAACCGCAGCTGACCACGATATCGCATCCAAAGGAAGTGATGGGGAGGCATACGGCGCAGGCTCTTCTGAAACTGATGCGAAAACAGATCCGGGCGCCCTATACCGAGGTGTTTCGTCCCGAACTGGTTCGACGCGCTTCCTGCGCGCGGCCGCGTGAATAAACGCAACACGATAACGAATGGATGTTTCGGCGGAGAACGAATTGTCTTTGATAAAACAAGAGAGTCGCAAAAGCGGCTCTCTTGTTGAGACCGTCAAAAAACTCGTTTTTTGACGGGACAACCGCTCTTTTCCTTTCGGCCTTCTGCCTTACGGGCGGAAAAGAGCACAAGGAACCCGCCCTAACGGGCGCTCCGTTGCGCCGGATGAACCGGCACAGCCGGAATAAACGGGTTAAGGGCTACGGCCCTTAACAATCCTAGAAACTTTTTTGACAGACTGAACAAGAGAGTCGCAAAAGCGGCTCTCTTGTTTTCGGATCGTGGTTGAGGGAATGGTTTATTCGATTACTTCGACGGCCAGAGGGAACTTGCTCATATATTCGCAGCCGTTTTTACTCAGGAGAATCGGATTTTCATAGCGGAAGCCGATATTCTCATCCGGGCAGGCATACTGCATGGCGCAGATCAGCACCTCGTTTTCGAGGTATTCATGGTCGGGATCCGTCCAGTAAGGGAACGGGCCGTCGTGACGGCCAATCCTCCACTCGTCGCCCAGCATGCCGATGCCGTGCTCAAAACCGGGAACCATGAAATCAGCAAACCCGCGCGATTCCGCAAAGTCCATCATTTCGGCGGCCAGCGAAGAGGGTGTGATGCCGGCACGATAGGTTTTCAGCGTCAGGTCGACGATATCCACAAAGTTTTTCGCATGCCAGAGCTGGCGGTCGCTTGCGGGCGCAATGAGATAGTTATGGCTGTGGTCGCCGCAGGCGAGAGCAAACAGAGCGTGAATATCCACCATCAGCGGTTCGCCGGCTTCCACCTTTTTCGCCGTGGCCGGGGTGCAGGCGCCGCCAGCCAGACCGGTACGATAACCGGCAGCGATTTCGTTTCCGCCGGTGAAGGACCATTCAAACGTACTGCCTGCTTTGCGCATGGCGTAACCCGCGAGGCCGCCGATCTCCGTTTCGGTCATGCCTTTCCAGCCGCCGTTTCGGATGGCTGCGAGCACCGTTTCGTGTCCGATGTCCACGATGCGGGAAGCTTCACGGAAACGGTTGATCGTACCGAGGTCCTTGATCATCTGCAGACGGTCGATTATGGGATGCGCGTTAACGAGCGTGCAGTCCGGCAGAGCCGCTTCAAATGCCTTGTACTCGTAATAGGTGAGGTATCCTTCCGGCAGGTAGTTCGACATACCGGCTTCCACACCGACGCGTCCGCCGTGCGGCAGGTACTCTTTAATAAGATCGGAGATCTGCGTGATCTGATCCTGCCCTCCCATGGGGGCGAACCCCATGACGTGATCCTCGTCCAGCCAGCTGTCGTCCGCCGCGCGCGCCGCGTCGATGACGAACGTGAATGCCGTTGGCAGTCCGTCCGCCGGAATTACGATAAAGCTGCGCCACGGGAAAAAAGCATCTGTCGTCCAACTCATGGTGCGCAGGCGCGAACCCAGGTAGAGGTCGATCTTTTCCTTCGCCATTTCCGCCTGAACCGCTTTGATTCGTCCGGGAAAGTCGATATAATACGGGCTTGATTTGTCAAACATGGCGCATCCTCCTTAAAACCCGGTCTCGATGGTGGCAATGATCTTGTTGAGCCGGTCGCTCAGAGATGCGAGCTTCAACGCCTTGACCATATTGCCTTTTAGCTTCAGCAAGCCGCCCATCAGAGCTTTTTGTGAGCCAAGTTCGGCGCGGCTGATCTTGGCGAAGGTTTCATAGTCGCCAGAGATGACGAATTCCGCCTTGGGCCCTTCGCCTTCGCCAACCTGAACGCTGTCCACCTTGCCATCGGCAAAGCCGACGAAAAAGTAGTGCGATTTTCCGTCCGGACAGTTGAGATAGAGATTGTTCATAGAGGAAGAGAGGTTGTTCATTTTCTCCGGGGTAAGCTGCTCTTTCAGCCGCTTTTCTACCTCGGCGCGCCATTCTTCCGAGAGATACTGAACCATAGTGATGTGTCGCTCCTTTCAGATTTGGTGTTTTATAGGGAGAGAAGGATTCTCTCAATGTGCGGATGGAATTATGCTTTGATCGAAAAAAGGAAATGGATGTTTGTTCATAACTGCAAGGGCGGGTGCGTCAGCCCTTTTGAATTCCGGTAAGAATCAACTCCATCGTGATCGGCAGATAGCGGCTCGTATAATCTTCCTCACTGTTGATATAGGTATGGATGATGAAGTTCTTGTAGATGGAGAAGAGCACCTCGCTCACTGCCTGCGCGTCCACGGCTCGAAATTCACCCGTCTTGCGGCCAAATACCAGGATATATTCGATCATGCGCACGGAGTCGCGGTTGATCTCCTCGTAGGGGTCTACGGTTGGGAACATCGGAAAAATAGAGGGATCGTTTCGAAGCAGGGCGCAGAATTCGACATCCTTTGCAAGGTAATACAGCGCGCTCTCGCAAAGCGCGCTCATTTTGGCGCACGCTGTGGTTTTTTCTTCAACCGCCTGCTGTACGCTGGACTGCCAGTGTTTCATGACGTAACGAACGGTCTGCTCGTAGAGGTCGCGCTTACTGGAAGCGTAGGCGTACATCGCGGTGTTGGTCATGCCGAGCTCACCCGCGATGTCCTCCAGCGTGGACTTTTTGTAGCCGTAGCGGGAAAACACCTTGAGCGCTGCGTCGAGAATGACGGTTTCGTCCTGCTTGTTTCGCATATTCGGTTTCCTTTGGTCGTTAATTCGTAGAGGTAAATAAGCTTTATAAGTTAATCAATGAATGGATGATTCAATTATAACACGAAGAAGAGCGGATGCAAGAGGATTTTTCGCGCAAAAAAACTCCGCTGCGAATCATTGCGGGGGACTATTCTGCGGTACTTATTTCTTGGGAGCTGGAAGAGGATAGCGGAACGCTGTTTCTTTTGTGTATTCCGGGTGCCGCTTGAAATAGAAGCCCCATATCAACAGTCCGGCGAGAATGTACGGGATAAACGCCGCAAATGCGCAATACATTCCGCAGGCAAGAAAAAACCTCGGCGGCGTTTTACTCAGGTCAACTACCATTCCCGATACTCTTGCATAGAATGATGCCACTCTTCGAAAAGATTGAATTTCTCAACTACCTGAGAAGCTGTTAACCCTGCATGTGCGGACGTTGTCCCGCCATAACCCCTGTAGGAAGTAATTACTCCCAAGTCGCCTTGCGCAGCCATAACTAAAACCGCATTTCCGTTAACACATCCTGCAAAAACAAGAAAACATTCCCGAATATCCCAACGCTTATTGCGCCAGTCTTATTTTACCGCATTCTCCGCCATACTTCCGCATTCCTTCCAGAACGCGTCCGCGCGCAAAACCCAGTCGTCGTAGCCTTCTTCATCGGAAGGATATTCCGCGTAGAGCGCTTCCGCCCGCCCGCCGTTTTTCATGCCGTTCAGCAGCGAACGGATGGTGGATATGCGCAGCCTTCCAGTGAGCACCCCGCCGAGCATGACCACCGCCATCCGAACCAGCTCCCCGGAAGAGAAGGTCAGAGGCTCACCTTTACCAAGTGCGGCAAACGTTTTGTTACTGAAGATCACGTCGTGCTGAAAGAAGAAATCGTTCTCCTTGGCCGTGGAGGACATCGCCCCGATTAATGTCGCGAGTTGTCCCGCAAACGCCTTGCCCTGCGCTTCAACATATCGCTTATTGATTGGCCAGAGCCGCGCACGGGTCAGGTATCCGCCCTCTTCGAGCAGGCGGTTCACGACCTCCGCTGCGATTTCGAGCTGCACCATGCTTGCCGTGACGCCCTCGCCCGCGGAAGGCTTGGTCAGACAGGCTGCGTCGCCGGAGACGAGAAACCCGTCCGCAACAAAGGAATACGGCGGGCGGCGGTATGGCGTTGTTCCGCGTTCGATTCGCTTGATCGTGTAGCGAGGCAGCGAAACTGCTTTTTCAAACGCAGCAAATACTTTTTCTCCTTCGTCGTACGAAAAGTTCGCGCCCACGCCGAGGATGGCGCTGTCTGCGTTGCCCTCCGGTGCTTCCCAAGTTTTATAGTAAGTCCAGCCGCGCGTCGCCTGCACATAGTCCTTCGGATCCAGATAGGTTACGTAGCGCAGGGTGACATAAAACTTATCCGTGTCGGTGATTTCGAAGTTTTCCACACCGTAATCATCCGGAAGTTTGCGCCGCGCAACGGAAGGGATGCCGGTGCAGTCTGCCACGAGCCTGGCTTCTACTTCGTGTCGCTCGCCGTTTTGTTCATAGACTGCGCCGTAAATACGTCCTTTCCCGTCGAAGAGAAAATCGACAAAAGCCGCGCCGTAACGGAAGGTGACGCCTGCATTGCTTGCCCAGCGATTCAGGCGGGCAATATAACGCGGCATATGCATGCCCGCGACCGTTGCGGGGGAGTCCTTTGGGTAGCGATCGAAGGCGGAAAATGTGGTTCCGCCGGAGAATTCGAAGGCGAGGTCGTCGTCCGGTTCCGGAAGAGGAATGCCGAAACGCGCAAAATCGGCTTTTACTACGTGGAAAATATCGAGCCTGTGCCCGAGAGTTTCCTGCGTCAACTTGTCGAGGACGAGCACGCTGTGTCCCGCTTCGGCAATCCTGCGCGCAAAATAGCTGCCCGCGGTCGCCGCGCCGACAATCAGAACGTCAAACTGTTCCATGTTTACCTCCGCAAGATGGGAAAATTTGATTTGCACTGAATTCTGCTTTTGGACGTGAAATTCTATTGGGAATAGTATAACACAAAAATAAGCGGAATTTCTTCCGCCCGAGACCGTCAAAAAACTCGTTTTTTGACGGGACAACCGCTCTTTTCCTTTCGGCCTTCTGCCTTACGGGCGGAAAAGAGCACAAGGAAACCGCCCTAACGGGCGATCCGTTGCGCCGGATGAACCGGCACAGCCGGAAAAAACGGGTTAAGGGCTACGGCCTTTAACAATCCTAGAAACTTTTTTGACAGACTGAGATCGACCTTGAAGGTCGATCTTTTTCATAGAGAAGCCTGCTTGATATCGTCGGCTGGCGCAGTCACTCGGCTGGTTGCGGATAACGATAGCGAATTCCCTTGTAATTCTCCAAAACGACCTCCTGATCGTCTTTTTTTATGACATACTCATAACCGACAGGGATCTTTCCGCCGCCGCCCGGCGCATCGATGACATATTTCGGCAGCGCATAACCGGAAATGTTGCCGGTGAGCTGGTGCATGATAGCGATACCAACTTCAACGCGCGTACGAAAATGGCCGATTCCGCAGCTCAGGTCGCACTGGTAGAGATAATAAGGGCGTACGCGCATTTTAACGAGGCCAAGCAGAAGCCGCTTCATGGTTTCCGCGTTGTCATTGATCCCTCGTAGCAGAACGGTCTGATTGCCGAGCGGGATTCCGGCGTCCACAATTGCGGCGCAAGCGCGCGCGGCATCCGGCGTCAGTTCTTTCGGATGGTTAAAGTGCGTATTAATCCAAATCGGATGGTATTTTTTCAGCATGTCCGTCAGTTCGGCCGTGATTCGCATCGGCATAACAACGGGGACCCGTGTTCCGATGCGGATGATTTCCACGTGCTCGATGGCACGCAGGGACGCGATGATATGCTCCAGCTTGGCGGTCGACATTGTCAGCGGATCGCCGCCGGAGATCAGCACGTCGCGGATCTCTCCATGCATGCGGATATAGGAGACGGCTTTTTGCAAAGCGTCTTCACTGATCGGCCGATCCTCTTCTCCAACGACCCTGCGGCGTGTACAGTGCCGACAGTACATGGAGCACTGCATGGTAACCAGCAGCAAAACGCGATCCGGATAACGATGCACCACGTAAGGAACAGGGCTGTCCTCCGTTTCACCCAGCGGATCGGCAAGATCGTTCGCATCCGGCCGGGTTTCCAGAATCGAAGGGACGGACTGCTTGCGGATCGGATCATCCGGGTCGTTTGGATCAATCAGGGAGGCATAGTAGGGAGTAATCGCCATTCGGAACGTGCCGAGGCAGGTTTTGATGTCGGACTTTTCCTCTTCCGAGAGAGGGAGAACCTTGCTTAGCTGCTCAACACTCGTAATCCGGTGAGCAAATTGCCATTTCCAATCATTCCAGCGTTCTTCCATTGCTGCGTCACCACCCTGCTAAAGACTGACGCCGCAACGAACGGCACCTGCGCGAAGGACGCTGCCAACAAGATCGTCGTAAGCGACGCCGCTGAATTCCGCAAGCATCGGATAGTCGCTGTAATGTGGAGCGAGTCCGGGCAGCGGATTGATCTCAATAAAGAAAACGTGACCCTGCTCGTCGATGCGAAAATCCGCACGCGCGAAATCCCGGCAGCCCAGCGCGCAAAACGCTTTCTTGGAAAGACGAATCATCTCATTTTCCAAATCGGGCGCAATCTCGGCGGGGCAGCGGTAGGAAACGTACTTTGTATATTCTTTTTTTACAGTAATGTTATAAACGTTGTATCCGGAAATCGGGGAATCGTGATAGATGATTTCCATCGGCGGAAACACCTGAACCGACCCGCCGTTTCCAAGCAGGCCTACGGTGAATTCACGGCCGTGTATAAACTCTTCGGCGAGTACGGAACCGCCATAGAGCGACAGGCTTTTTTCCACGAGCGTTTTTAGTTCGGCGGCGCTTTCCGCAATGCAGACGTCCGGAATACCTTTGCTCGATCCTTCCGCATTGGGTTTAACGATTACAGGGTATTTCAGTCCGGCGGTACGAATAGTTTGACCCGGTTCAAATACACGGTACCGTGGCGTCGGGATCTGGTAGGTTGCCAGCAGCCGTTTCGTCAGGGCTTTGTCCAACGCAATACAAAGCGCCGTCTCGTCCGATCCGGTGTAGGGTATATCAAAAAGGGATAACAAAGCGGGAACTTGCGCTTCTCTTGCGCGCCCGCCGCGCCCTTCGGCAATGTTAAAAATAATATCCGGTCGATGCTGCCTCAGCTGCTCGGGCAGAGTCTCGTCTGCTTCCATCAGAATCGTGCGGCAGCCAAGCCGCTGAATGGCCTGCTCTATGGCGAGCACCGTATCCATGCTGTCGTATTCCGCTTGATCGTCCGCTGCGGCGGAACGACTGAGCTCGGCGTGTTTCAGGTTAAAAACAACGCCGACTTCGATTGGTGCAAGAGGCACTTCATCGGACTGATTTTCCATTTACAATCACATCGCTTTCACAATAAAAAATCACAAACAAAAATGCTTGCAGGCATGTTGTAACTCTTACGAAACCATTTGTCAATATATCAAATGTGACGTTTTCCGGTCATGCAACAAGTGTTGATTTTTGCAGCCGATTGCTTCATTTTTAATGTACAGGAATCGAATTTTCTTGCTGAAAAAAAGGTACGGACGGCGACTTGAAATCACAAACAGACATCGCGTTAAGAATCCATAAAAGAAATGGCTGCGGTATAAAGGCCATATAAAGAATCGGTGGAAACGATTGAAGCCGGTTCACTTTTTGATTACGATAACGGTAAGTAAATCGAGGAGGTTGTATTGTATGGCATTAGCGGTAACCTTTGCGGTAATTGTCGTTGTCTGCGGAGTCGTGTATTTCCTGATGGAAGCGATCGACAAGAAAAAGAAAAAATGAGTTCGCTAAACAAGCCTTTCATATTGACGCCGCCGGCAGAATTGTCAGGCGGCGTTGCCATATAAAAGCGGAAGCGGATATGCTACAATGTTGGGGATGAAAGGCTGCGCGGTCAGGAAAGCTGTAAACATGGCGAATCGGATAAAATGCATTCTAAAAAACATTGTAATTACCATAGCGATCCTGTCTGCGGTGACAGGATTGAGCCTTTTGCTGGATCAGCTCGACGATATTACGCACAGCGACGCATACGTGTCCATGATTTTTATCCTGGCGGTCTTTATTATCTCCCGGATGACGGACGGATATTTTTATGGAATAGCCGCTTCCGTATATGGTGTGCTGACGGTAAATTTCTTTTTCACCTATCCATTCTTTGCGTTCAATTTCTCAATGCCGGGATATCCGATCACCATGGTTACTTTGCTCACGGTTTCCACTTTGACATGCGCGCTGACAACCCGTATGAAGCGCCAGGAACAGGAAAAAGTGGAAACGGAGAAAGAACGTCTTAGGGGCGATCTTCTCCGCGCGGTTTCGCACGACTTTCGAACGCCGCTCACCTCGATTATTGGCGCGAACTCGGCGCTCAGCGAAAGTGGAGACGACCTGACTGCCGAACAAAAACAGGCATTGCACGACAGTATCGAAAAGGAAGCGCTGTGGCTTCAGCGAATGGTGGAGAATCTTCTTTCCGTTACGCGCTTTTCCAAGGAAGGCAGCACCCGGATTACGAAATCGCCCGAAGCGGTTGAAGAGGTCCTGGCTGCCGCTGCGGAAAAGTTCGGAACGCGGTGTTCCACTTTGCACGTACACGTTACGGTGCCCGAGGAGCTGCTGATCTGCCCGATGGATGCGATGCTGATTCAGCAGCTTTTGCTGAACCTACTGCAGAACGCGGCTCAGCATGCGGTGAATGCAACAAGGGTGGAAATGGTGGCTACGCGGGCGGGGACAAACGCAAAGATTCGTGTTTCGGATGATGGCTGTGGCATGAAGAAGGAGCAGATCGCCCGAATTCTGAAAGGAAAAATTGGAGAGACGCGTCCGCAAACGGATTCTTATCGCAACGTCGGGATCGGGTTATCGGTTTGTTCGGCAATTGCATCTGCGCATGGCGGGAGTTTAAAACTGGAAAACAGCGCGAACGGCGGGTTGGTTGCAACGCTGCTTTTGCCGCTTGAGGAATACGGTTGTGGATCATAATTATCGCATTCTGATTGTTGAGGACGAGCCCGCGATCACGGGATTCTTAACCGCAATCCTATGTGCAAACGGGTATGAAGCCGAAAAAGCCGCCAATGGAAAAGAAGCGCTCATGATGATTTCGTCGCGCTGCCCGGATGCGGTTATTCTGGACTTAGGGTTACCCGATATCGACGGTCAGCGTGTGATTGCCTCGATCCGGGAATGGTCCGACGTTCCGATCCTTGTCGTTTCTGCGCGGATCCACGAACGCGATAAAGTAACGTCGTTTGATCTCGGCGCCGACGATTACATTACGAAACCCTTTTCCACAGGGGAACTGCTTGCTCGCCTGAAAACGGCGCTCAGACACGCCAAGGCGAAGGAGAACCACGAAGGCGCGATGTTGAGCGGCCGGTTTCAGTTGGGAGCGCTGACGGTGGATTACGATAAGCGACGGGTGCTGATGAACGGTTCAGATGTGCATTTGACGCAGATTGAATATCGAATTGTGGAGATGCTTAGCCGCAACTCCGGGCGGGTGATGACGTATGACGTCATTATGAAACGCGTCTGGGGACCCAATACTACGCAGGATCATCAGGTACTGCGCGTCAATATGGCGAATATTCGGCGGAAATTGGAAGAGAATCCAGCTGCTCCGAAATTTATCCGGACGGAGATCGGCGTCGGGTATTGGATGGCGGAGGGGGAGTAGCCGCGATTGAATCCGGCAATGATAATTACATCTGAAAATCGAACAGGACCCGTTCCGAAGAAGGAAACGGGTCCTGCTTTAACGAAGAAACGGGAAGTTTTTTCGTCGGTTTATTCTGCAAGGTTTGCTAATTCAGGGAAGAAAACGTTACCGTGATGGTGGTGCCGATTCCGACCTTGCTCTCAAGATTTACGGTCGCGCCGAGCGTATCGGCGGAATGTTTGACAATGGAAAGCCCAAGGCCCGTACCGGCAATCTGCTTGTTACGACTGCGATCCACGCGATAGAACCGCTCAAACACACGCGAGAGATGTTCTTCCGGAATGCCGATACCGGTATCGGACACGGCAAGAAAGACCTTATCGCCGGAGGTTCGCAACGTAACGCCTACGCTGCCGTTCGTCGTATTGTACTTAATGGCATTGTCAACCAGGTTCTGCACAATTTCTTCAAGCATCTTTGGAATACCGCGGACCCAGGCAGGCTCGAGATTTGTTACGAGCGAAACGCCGGAACGCTCGGCATGCGGGCGCAGCCGCTGGCAAACGTCTGTGCAGATCTGCTTGAGATCAACGGGCATCAGCTCGGGCAGAGGGGCTTTTTCATCCAGCTGGGAGAGACGGATGATATCGTCGATCAGGGACATCAGAGACTGCGCTTCCTCGTGGATTTTTGCCGCGAATCGCTTTGTGTCTTCGGGCTTTGCGACGCCGTCGCGCATGATTTCCGCATAACCGAGGATTGAGGTGAGCGGCGTTTTCAATTCGTGCGAAACATTGGCGGAAAACTCTCTGCGCATCTGCTCCGCCGCGGCACGATCCGAAATATCGAGAACCAGGATAACCGTCCCGGCCGGGCTAGCATTGTCCATAACGGTACTGGCCAGAATCTGGTAGGTGCTGGCGCCTTTGCTCAGGATCGAGGAGCCGGAGCCTTGCTTTTTTGCCTGTTCCAGCGACTGCTGTAAAGCGACGCTGCGGTTCAGCATCAGAATGTGGGCGCCGAGTACGCTTTTTACTTCCACACCAAAGGTATTTGCCGCACTGGAGTTGATTGCGATCATGCGGTCGTTGTTATCCAAAAGGATCAACCCTTCGCGCATATTTTCGGCGACCGCTGTGAATTCGCGCTGCTTTTCGGAGAGCGCGGCCATACGGCTTGCGATTTCGCGTCTTTGCCGTTCCATGCTGGTTAAGAGCGGCGCCAATTCATCGTATGTGACATTTGACAACGGATTGCTCATATCGAGCGCGTTGATCGGCTGGACGATGGTCTTGGCCGCATAACGGGAGAAGAACACGGCGATCAGCGTTATGGCAAATAATACCAGAAGCATGGTGGGCAATAATTCGTTCAGTATTCCCAATACGCTTTGCTGCGAGTTCGCAACTCGCAGGACACGCCCGTCCGACAGCTGCTTGGCATAGTAATAATTCCGGATCATCTGCGTATCGGAAAAACGGGAGCTTGTTCCCGTGCCGTCCTTCAAAGCGGCGATAAACTCCGGCCGGTCGGAATGATTCTCCAGATTCGAAAGAGCGGAAGCCGTGTCGAAAACCACCGTTCCATCGGAATTGATCAGCGAAACCCGGTCTTTACCCGGCAGACTGGAAAGATAGGCATCTTCCTCTCCGGCAAAAGACAGACCGGCCTCGATATAGGCGCATTCTCCGGCTAATTCGGAGAAGACAAGCCGCTCGAACACGCGATATTGCGCGGTAAGAATGACTCCGCCGAGCAGCAGAGCCGCAATGAGCGAGGAAAGAAAGATATTCCAGAAGATTCGTCGTTTCATAGGTTAATCTCCGATCACATTCCCGGAACAGGGACGAAATCACGTTTACGCCAGACTTATTCGCAGAAACGGTATCCAACGCCGCGAACGGTTTCAATATATGCGCCGCATGCGCCGAGCTTGGTTCGGAGCGTTTGCACATGTACGTCCACGGTACGCGTGCCGCCCTCATAATCATATCCCCAGACGCTGCTGAGAAGCTGTTCACGTGAGAACGCACGGCCTGCGGATTCCATCAGGTGGACAAGAAGAGAGAATTCCTTGTAGGTAAGTTCGATGCCGGCTTTCCCGACAGACACGGTATGCTTGGAAATATCTACGGTTAAATCGCCGTAGACCAGTTGATCCGCTGCCGATTTCATTCCGCTGCGCCGAAGCAGCGCTTTGACGCGGGCAACCAGTTCGGCCATGCCGAAGGGTTTTGCAATATAATCATCGGCGCCCAGATCGAGGCCGGCAACCTTGTCATATTCGGCTGATTTCGCCGTGATCATCATGACCGGAAGCGAAGAAGTGGACGCCGAAGCGCGTATTTTTTTTAGAATCGAGAGCCCGTCCTCTTTCGGAAGCATAATATCCAGCAGGATCAACGAGGGCTTTTCTTCCTGCAGCGCGGTAAAAAACGCGGCGGAATCGGAAAACCCACGCGCGGAGAGCCCGGTTTGGTTCAGCGTATAAACGACGAGTTCACGGATATTCGCATCGTCTTCAACATAATAGATCATTTGCTTCATCCTCTCAATAGCGGGGAAATACACCGCAATATCATCAAATGTAATATGCGGCAGATTCGGGCGGAAGTGTTAAAGCTCCGCACCTTTGTGTACGCCGGTAATGGAGTACTCCGCCCATTCGGCAATGTTCTGCGCGTGATCTCCGATTCGCTCAAAGTATTTGGCAATCATTAAAAGGTCGACCGCCTGTTCTCCGTTTTGCGGATCGCGGGAAATCAAATCGATCAGCTCGCCTTTAATCGTATCAAACAGATCGTCTATTACATCGTCCATATCAATGATCTGCCGCGCGAGCGTGAGATCCTTGTTAATAAACGCATCGATGCTGCCGGATACCATACGAATGGACGCTTCGGCCATCTGCGGAAGATGCTCCAGCGACTTGATATACGGTTTGCCGGCAAGGTAGATTACGATGCCGGAAATATCCGAAGCCTGATCGCCAATGCGCTCCATATCCGTAATCATCTTCAGCGCGGCAGAAATCAGGCGAAGGTCTTTCGCGACGGGCTGCTGCTGAAGCAGGAGCTTGAGGCAGAGCGATTCAATATCCCGTTCCTTTTGATCCACCTCGCGGTCGAAGGTTATGGCATGATTGGCGGCTTCCACATCCTGTTTGATTAGCGCCTCGCTGGCGGCCTGTATTGCGTGCTCGATCAGGGCGCCCATTTCCAACAGTTCGGTATTGAGCAGACGCAGCTGTTCTTCAAAAGTGATTCGCATTATCCGAACCTCCCGGTGATATAGTCTTCTGTTCGTTTATCCCTCGGAATACTGAAAAGTTTTTCCGTTTCGCCGTACTCGATGACCTCTCCGAGCAGGAAAAAGGCGGTATGATCCGAAATGCGCGCCGCTTGCTGCATATTGTGCGTTACGATTATTATAGTATATTTTTCCCGCAGCGTCACGCAGAGGTCTTCGATACGGTTGGTGGAAATCGGGTCCAGCGCGCTGGTCGGTTCGTCCATCAGCAGAACTTCCGGCTCCACGGCAAGCGCGCGCGCAATACAGAGTCGCTGCTGCTGACCGCCGCTGAGCCCGAGAGCATCCTTCCGGAGCCGATCCTTCAGTTCGTCCCAAATAGCCGCATCGCGGAGCGAGCGTTCCACAATGTCGTCCATGCGGGCTTTCCCGCGAACGCCATGCGTCCGGGGGCCGAAAGCAACGTTGTCGTAAACGCTCATCGGGAAAGGATTCGGTTTCTGAAACACCATTCCTACGCGCTTTCGCAGGGTTGTTGTGTCCAGATTACCTTTATAAATATCCTGCCCGTCCAGCAGAACAGTGCCGGTTATCCTGCACCCTTCCACGAGATCGTTCATGCGGTTCAGCGTGCGCAGAAGCGTGCTTTTTCCGCATCCGCTCGGGCCGATAAACGCGGTGATCTGCCGCTCGGGAACCTTGAGTTCCACATCCTTGAGCGCATGCAGCTGGCCGTAAAAAAGATCCAGATTGTCGATTTCAAACTTATTCATATGTCGTCCCCGTCCAGACGCAGGGCGCGCCTGCCGATTTTATAGTTATAAATGGGTTTTGATTCATTTGACACGCCCAACCTTTCTGGCGAGCGCGGCCGAAAACGCGTTGATACCAATCACGATAAACAGCAGCACGACCGCCGTCGCATAGGTCTGGTCGATATAGAGCCCTTCCTGCGACAGCGCATACATATGTACGGACAGTGTGCGCGCCGACTGCAGGATACCGGAAACCGTATCTGAAGACGTGCCGGCCGTATAAATCAGAGCCGCTGTTTCCCCGACGATACGGCCTACTCCGAGAATGACGCCCGCCAGGATGCCTGGGACCGCGTCCGGCAGAACCACGCGAAACACGGTGCGCAGCCTTCCTGCTCCAAGCCCGAAACTTCCTTCACGATAGCTGTCCGGAACACTGATCAGCGCTTCTTCCGAGGTGCGAAGGATGACCGGAAGAATCATAATGGACAGCGTCAACGCACCGGAAAGCATGGAAAAACCAAGTTTGAGATATCCTACGAAGAACAGCATCCCGAATAAACCATACACAATGGAGGGAATACCGGCAAGCGTTTCTGCGTTCATACGAACGATACGGACGATCCTGCTGCCTCGCCGCGCATATTCGACAAGGTAGATCGCGGCAAATACGCCAAGAGGAACGGCGATCACCAATGAAAGCAACGTCATCAGGATCGTATTCAGCAGCGCCGGCATCAAGGAGAGGTTCTCCGTCGTATAACGCCACTCAAAAAGCTTGAGCGAAAGATGCGGGACCCCCTTGTATAGAATATAGCCGACAACGAAGAGCAGTGCGCCAACAGTAATGCATGCGGCGGCATAGACCAATATTCGGAGGATACGCGCGGTGATCTTTTGGCGTTTCATGACTGCTTCCTCCGTTTCGTAAGAGAAAAGAGATAGTTAATGATCAAAATAAACACAAACAGGACGACGCCGGTTGCAATCAGCGCTTCGCGATGAAGGTCGGCGGAGTACCCCATTTCCATTACGATGTTGGTTGTGAGCGTGCGCACGCCCTTCAGGATTCCCTGCGGCATGCGCGGTTGATTGCCGGCGACCATAATAACCGCCATAGCCTCGCCGATCGCGCGGCCGACGCCGAGGATGACCGCGGCTGTAACGCCGGATTTTGCCGCGGGAAGCACAATGGAAAATACCGAGCGTTCATGCGTCGCGCCAAGCGCCAGAGCTCCTTCGTAATAGGAGGATTCCACGGCGTTGAGCGAACTTTCCGAGACTGTGATGATGGTGGGTAAGATCATCACGGCAAGAACGACGCTTGCGGCCAGAATACTGCCGCGTCCGCCCAGCAGCGGAACAATGACGACGAGTCCGAAGAAACCGTATACGACCGACGGAATACCCGCCAGAAGCTGAACCGCGGGTTTTAACAGCCGGGCCATTTTTTTGGAAGCAAATCGGGAGAGAAAAAGCGCCGTCAGGACGCCGGTCGGTACGCCGAGGATCAGCGCGCCGGCAGTAACGCAGAAACTGCCGAGAATCATTGGGAGTATTCCATAGACATCGTTGCCCGGCTTCCAAACCGTGCCGAACAGGAATTGGAACACGCCAATCTTCGCAATAGCCGGAACGCCGCTTGCAAGGAGAAAAAACGTAATCAGCAGCACCGCTAAAATACTGACGCAGGCGGCGGCGAGAAAGAGAATTCTCGCCGCGCCTTCCCGCATTTGATTTTTCCGTCCCGCTGCGCTTTCACGCGCCGGGGAGTTTTTGCTGTTCATCAAATTCGCTCCATTTGTAATCTTGATTACTGCACGTCCGCCCAGTTGGTGGTTTCGCCTACGTAGATTGAGCGAACCTGCTCGCTTGTAAGAGCGGTTACCGGGTTATTCAGGTTGACGATGATCGCGATGCCGTCCATAGCGATAACGGTCGAGGTCGCGCCCTTCTCCACTTCGCTGTCCTTGAGTTCACGGGAAGCCATGCCGAAGTCGCAGGTTCCGTCGATGGCGGAGTTAACGCCGGTGCTGGAATCGCTCATCTGGATTTCGATTTCCGCGTTGGGGTTGACGGCCATATAAGCCTCTTTCAGTTTTTCCATTACCGGTGTAACGGAAGAGCTGCCGGCCACGACGACCTTGCCGGAAACGGTGCTGCCGGTGAACGCGGGGGCGTTGTCCAGCGGGATGTAATGGTTATCCGCAACGACTTGCTGACCTTCCGCGCTGAGGATGAAATCCACAAACGCCTGAGCAGGTTCGGAGAGAGCGTTTTTCATTACGATATTGAACGGACGGGCAACCTTGTAGGTGCCATTTTTAATGTTCTCAACCGTAGGCGCCGCTCCGTCGATTTCGAGTGCCTTGACCGTATCGTTCAGGGAACCAAGGGAGATGTAGCCGATTGCCGCGTCGTTTCCGGTGACGGTTTGCGTTACGACCGAGGTGCTGTTTACGATTTCCGCGTCGATGGTCGTATTGTCAACTTTGTTGCCGCTCGCATCCTTCTGCTCGACTCCCACGAGTTCGATGAACGCGCCGCGTGTGCCGCTGCCGTCTTCACGGGAGACGACGACGATGTCTTTTTCAAAAGTGGCCGGCGCTTCCGTCGCTTCCGAAGGGGCATCGGTAGCCGCCGCGGCAGGAGCTTTGGTCGCTTCGGCTGCAGCCGGTGTACTTGCGCAGGCCGCCAGACCCGCTACCATCGCCAGGGCGACAAGCACTGCAAAGAGTTTCTTCATCATGATCATTTCTCCTTTTTCATTCTTTCTCATGGCTCAAGAATACTGGAACAATGTTTGATGAAAATATAGGGAAGATCAAATCCCGGTAAAATCCGAACCGGCAAAGAATCAAGCGCGATGCTGGTAAAAACGGATCCTCCGGCCAAGGTAGAAACACACGTTACCGCGTAAACTTGCATTGGTTCGTACTTTCCGTTATAATACATCGGTCAGCGCATCCGGCTTTGACGCCAAAAACAGAGGATACGCTGAGAAACGGGATCGGTTCCATGCACACAAGTGATTTCCATTATGATTTGCCGAAGGAACTTATAGCGCAGACGCCCATTGCGGATCGCGCATCGTCGCGCCTTCTTGTTTATCATCGCGCGGATCGGAGTATAGAGGATTGCATTTTTTCCGATATTACCCGGTTTCTTTCGCCGAAGGACGTCTTGGTTCGGAATAATACGCGCGTCATTCCGGCAAGGCTCTTTGCACACCGCGAAGACACCGGCGGAAGCATGGAGTTTCTTCTTCTTAAAAGAACGGGTGACAAGACCTGGGAGTGCCTTGCGCGGCCTGCGCGGCGGGCGACTGTCGGGCGGGAGTACCGGGTCAACGACGAGCTTGCCGTTCGTGTACTGGGCGATACCGATGCGGAAGGCGGAAAGCAAATTGAGCTGCAGTACGACGGGATTTTCGAAGAAGTGCTCGACCGCGCGGGTCAGATGCCGCTTCCGCCGTACATCACAGAGCGGTTGGAAGACAAGACCCGCTATCAAACGGTGTATGCCGTAACGAATGGATCCGCGGCCGCGCCGACCGCAGGCTTGCATTTTACAAAGGAACTGCTCGGTAAAATATCGAAAAGCGGTACGGATATTGTGGATGTATTGCTGCACGTAGGTCTCGGAACGTTTCGCCCCGTTTCGGAGGAAAACATCGAGGACCACGTTATGCACCACGAGTACTACGAGGTCACACCGGAAGCGGCGGAGAGAATTAATCGCGCGCGTTCGAACGGCGGGAGGATTTTTGCCGTGGGAACCACAAGCTGCCGGACGCTGGAGAGCATATCCGGCGAGGACGGCGTCGTCCACGCGCGGAAGGATTGGACCGGGATCTATATCACTCCCGGTTATCGCTTTCAGGCGGTGGATGCGTTGATTACCAATTTCCATTTGCCGGAGTCAACGCTTCTGATGCTGGTTTCCGCATTCATGGGAAGAGAGGAAGCGCTGCGCTGCTACGAGCATGCGATTCGGGAGCGTTACCGCTTTTTCAGCTTTGGGGATGCAATGCTGATTCTGTAAGAGAATTATTTAATTGGAAAGAGTCGACGGAACACGTATGGGGGAGTCCGATTTGGCAGAGCGCTATCCATTTCTATTTGAGTTGAAACACACCTGCAAACAAAGTGGTGCGCGCCTTGGCGTACTCCATACGCCGCACGGTGATATTGATACGCCTATTTTTATGCCGGTTGGCACGCAGGCGACGGTCAAAGCCATGATGCCGCGCGACCTGCTGGATGTGAACGCGAATATTATTCTGGGGAACACCTACCATCTGTATCTGCGGCCGGGACATAAACTGGTCGAGGAAGCGGGCGGTTTGCATCGGTTCATGCGATGGGATCGCCCGATTCTGACCGACAGCGGCGGTTTTCAGGTGTTTTCACTTGCGAAAATCAACGATATTAAAGAAGACGGCGTCATGTTTCGATCCCACATCGATGGAAGTCGCCATTTCTTCACTCCGGAATCGGTTATGGAGATCGAGCAGTCCCTTGGAGCGGATATTGCGATGTGCTTCGACGAGTGCGCGCCGTTTCCCTCCGACCGGAAATACACCATTGCGGCCATGGAACGTACGCATCGCTGGGCGGAACGCTGTCAAAACGCACATACAAGGCCCGATCAGGCGCTGTTTGGAATTGTGCAGGGCGGGATGTTTGGCGACCTTCGGATTCAGAGCGCAAAGACGATAACCTCGATGGGTTTTCCCGGATACGGGATTGGCGGGTTAAGCGTTGGCGAGCCGAAACACGTGATGTACGAAATGCTGGAAACCATGATGCCGTATATGCCGGAGAATAAGCCGCGTTATCTCATGGGTGTCGGCAGCCCGGACTGCTTGCTGGAAGGCGTGCTGCGCGGGATCGATATGTTCGATTGCGTCCTGCAGACGCGCGCAGGCAGAAACGGCATGGCCCTGACCCGCCACGGCCGAATGACGCTGAAAAATGCAAAATACGAGCATGATTTTTCGCCTCTGGAAGAAGAATGCGATTGCTATTGCTGCCGAAATTTTACGCGCGCGTACTTAAGGCATCTCGTGAAGGAAAAGGAGATCCTCGGCGCGCAGCTGTTAACCATGCACAATCTGCGGTTCACATTGCGGCTTATGGAAGACGTGCGCCGGGCGATCGCCGAAGACCGGTTTGGAGACTTTTCCCGGGAGTTGCTGGAACAAGGCATTTATAATTAGAGGCGAAACCGTGAAGACGATCGTCTGCAAGACCGAACTGGAAACTGAACAACTTGGACGGCGGCTGGCCAGAGCGCTGCCGGTTCCGTCGTTTCTTGCGCTCTACGGAGACCTTGGAGCGGGAAAAACGGCGCTGGTGCGCGGTATTGGCGCGGAGTGCGGCACGAGCGAAGTCCGCTCGCCGACGTTCACGCTGGTGCACGAGTATCAGACGGAACCGAGAATCATCCATTTTGATGCGTATCGCCTTGCGGATGAGGAGGAGCTTTTCGCCGTTGGATTTGAAGAATACCTTGCGCAAAACGCTCTTGTCGTATTGGAATGGTCGGAGCGTGTGCCGCAGGCTCTGCCGAAGGAACGGCTGGAGATCAAGATAACCGGCAGCGGGGAGGACTCGCGGCGGATTGAACTTATTCCGTTCGGGAAAGCGTATGAAAGCGTGGTACGAGAATTATGATCCTGCTTGCGGTTGACACGACTTCGCAGCTCGCGACCGCCGCGTTGTTTCGTGAGGGGGTATTGATTACCGAACGGGAAGCGGATCCGGCGAAAAAACATGCGGAAACCGTAATGCCGATGATCGATTTCCTTTTGGAACAGAGCGGCGTTTCGATATCGGATGTGGATCTGTTTGCAGTTGATATCGGACCGGGTTCGTTCACCGGCGTGCGCATTGGCGTGAGTCTGGTGAACGCCATGGCGTTTGCGCTGAATCGAAAAATCGTAGCGGTCGACGCACTGCGTGCGCTCTATGAGGCAAGCGGCGAGCCGGACAGACCGGTATGCACTTTGATTGACGCGAGAAACGGCAACGCCTATGCTGCTCTGTATCAGGCGGGGGAACCCTTAATCGAGCCTTGTGCGGTGGAGACGGAAGCATGGTTGTCGAAGGTTCCGAAAGACGCGATCCTGATCGGTGATCTGGCGGCAGAGGAAAGAACATATCCGAGAGCCGAATATATCGGCCGCACTGCGCTGAAGAAACTCTCTGCGGCGGCAAGTGAAGCGGAACCGCTGTACCTTCGTCCTTCGCAGGCGGAGCGGCTAAAGAAACCACAGGAGAAGGCGTAAACGCATGGAACAGGAAGTTTTCCGTCCGATGCAGAAGAAAGATGTAAATCGCGTGCATGAGGTCGAATGCACCTGCTTTCGTTCGCCCTGGTCCAAACTTGCGATACTGGGGGAACTTCGAAACGATGTTGCGCATTATCTTGTCATGGAAGTCGACGGAGTCATTTGCGGGTATGGCGGCATGTGGGTGCTTTTTGAGGAAGCACATGTGACGAACGTTGCAGTCATGCCGGAACGAAGAGGCAAAGGCTGTGGGAAGCGCCTTATGCTTGCGATGATGCAGCATGCAATGAAGTACGGCGCGGAAAAAATGACGCTTGAGGTTCGCGAAAGCAATACGGTTGCGCAGAATCTATATACCAGCCTAGGATTTTTGCAGAACGGTTTTCGTCCCCGCTATTATTCCGATACGGGCGAAGGCGCGCTGATTCTATGGAACAATCATATAAAAGAAACAATCGACGGGGAGAATAACAAGACATGAAACCTTATGAAGAATGGCAAAAACTGGTGGAAACCGAGCGGCAGCCCGCGGAGCACGAAGCGTTTTGGAACGCGTATTTTGCAAAAGAAACGGAGGCATATCGCGCGATTCTTTCGGAGAAAACCGGGAAGCTTTCCGGTACGCAGGCGGAACTTGCAGCACGGTATGATATGAGCAACATCGAGTTTGCAGGGTTTCTGGACGGAATCAATACAAGTCTGACGGCGGAAGCCGATTTGGAGAATCTTACGGATGAAACAGCCTTGCTTTGCAAATTGATTTTGAAAAGCTGTTTTATAATATGCATAAAGCAAAAGCAAACTGGCTGTATACGCTCCCGGAGTGGGAGCCGATCCTAAGCGAAGAGAAGCAAAAAGAAATTGCGAAAAACTACCGTCAAAGCGGCATTTTTGTTCGCGAGGCGCATGTTGGTCGCAATGATCCATGCCCCTGCGGCAGTGGTAAAAAGTATAAAAACTGCTGCGGAAAGAACGCCTGAACGGACATTCTGTTTTGTTTGGCGGCCGATTTCGGGCGGGAAATATGAGAGAACTTTTTCCCGTTTTCCATTGACATTATACGCCCCCGCCGCTATAATTAGTCTTCGGAACTCGCTGCCCTGCGCCTGTAGCTCAGTTGGATAGAGCAACGGCCTTCTAAGCCGTAGGTCCCGGGTTCGAATCCCTGCAGGCGCGCCAAGCTGCACGGCACCCCGGCGCGTATACAAGGTCGGGGCGTCGGGCAAGTTGGTTTGTTCTTTGGAAGAGTCGTGGTTTGTCTTCGGCTTTTCAGGTATGGTGGGTATAGCTCAGCTGGTTAGAGTGCCTGGTTGTGGCCCAGGAGGTCGTGGGTTCGAATCCCACTACTCACCCCATTTTACCGATTAGCGTACTATGGGGTGTAGCCAAGCGGTAAGGCACCAGACTTTGACTCTGGCATTCGTAGGTTCAAATCCTGCCACCCCAGCCATTTATTTTGACCCGTTAGCTCAGCTGGCAGAGCACCTGACTTTTAATCAGGGTGTCCGGAGTTCAAATCTCCGACGGGTCACCAATGATTTGACTGCCGATGAATAGACCTGTGCGGGTGTGGCGGAATTGGCAGACGCGCCAGATTTAGGTTCTGGTGCCCAAAAGGCGTATGGGTTCAAGTCCCTTCGCCCGCACCAGAGCTTGCGGATTCGGCTTTACGCGGGAATAGCTCATTTGGTAGAGCGCAGCCTTGCCAAGGCTGAGGTGGCGGGTTCGAGCCCCGTTTCCCGCTCCATTCATAAGCAGACATTCGGCTGCCTGCTTACGAATGGGATCCTTATTTCCCAGATCACCGTATGCAGGTATAGTGTAGCGGTAACACATTAGCCTTCCAAGCTGAGATCACGGGTTCGAGTCCCGTTACCTGCTCCAAAACGACAGAAACCCGCCACTTGGCGGGTTTTTCGCGTAAAATCAGGCACTTTTTACCCCACATGACCGCATTATTTAGCACTTTGTGCTTCCAAAAAGCAATGAAATGCAGCATCCGGCAAAAAAATATCACACGAAATATCACACGAACGCTTCTTAAGATATGTAAAAACGTTGAAGAATTGCAGTAAAGTATTATAGTACCTCAATTAAGATATAACCAAAACAGCTATATATTTAACAGCGTATTCAGATCAATTTTTTGAATCTTGGATATTTCGCATCCAAAGTATTCTTCAAATGTTGCGATCACTTCATATGCTATTTGACGCAATGATGGGAAGATCGGATTATTAACTGGCGGTTCATCTGTATGGTAATCATCAGAATAATAGAGACCAAGAGTATTTTCCTTTTTTAAATCATAGTACTTTTTATCAATTTGAGGGTCAACATGAGCACCTCCATCTTGATCAGCAACGTGTAGGACAATGTCCCTTCTTGTGAATACATGTTTTTTATCATCAAGAATTACTACTTCTGACCACCATTTTTTAAAGGGTAAATTTTTACGCCCAAAGAAGAAGCTATCGTCAAGAAGAGGTATATAAGTTATTCCACTACCAGTTGTTACTCTCGTAAAAAGCAAACCTGTATAAGATAATAGATTTGTTGGAGAATTTTCAAGGGATGTATCGAGCATATTAACAATATTCTGAATTTCTAGTTGTGAGAGAATTGATTCAGATTTACATGTTGTATGGAAAAGTATTCTTAAGGCTGTGGCAATTCTAATAGCTTCCAAATGTTGTCCGGCATCATAAGAAAGACATGAGGATTTAAGGAACTGTAATTGCGCCAGTAAGTGTTCAGCTAATTCTTCTTTTGAAATTCGTATTAGGGTCATGTTAACACCCCTCCAAAAATCTCTTTACTCATTATATCGAAGAGTGAAACAAGAGTCCATATTTGAAATACTTATAATAAAAGGCTCTCGAAGTACGAATCGATCTTCTGATCGACCGCTTGGCGTTCCGCGGAGAAGGTATGCCGGTAGACGCGGTTGAGCGTGCTCTTCGTTTTCCAGCCGCCTCGCTCCATGGCGTACAGGTCCGGTACACCAAGCGCGACCATTACGGAGGCGTTTAGGTGGCGCAGGTCGTGAAAGCGCATGTGGGGCAGCCCGGCGTTTGTGATGACGCACTGGAAGCGGTTTGTGACGGCCTTGCCGGAGCGCAGCTCGCTATAGCCTTTCCCATCCTGCCATGCCTTGGTTTGTTCAATCAGTTTCATGATGTACGGCGGTATTGCATGCATTCGGGTACGCTCGAATGCCTTGGCAGCTTTCTTGAATCGATTATAAACACTAAAATAATGAGTTATCATTCGCTTTGGCATTCAGAAATTCTGGTACTGTCAACAAAAGTTCGCAATTAGGGGACTCCGAAGTGCTGATCAAGCAGCGTTCTGAAGCAGTGTTTCCATGGATTGAGGGCTGATGTACGCTTTGGAAACGGACCAGTCTTCGGCATATTCCATCAGGTAGG
>JAYFNY010000032.1:0-3629 GCA_034933205.1 Eubacteriales bacterium | reverse complement strand
GTACCGCATCGCTTTCGCTTCGCCCTGCTGCGCCAGCGCCATCGTGATCGCCGCCGTCAGCGTCGTCTTGCCGTGGTCAACGTGGCCGATCGTGCCAATGTTCACGTGCGGCTTGTTGCGTTCGAATTTTGCCTTTGCCATTACAACCATTCCTCCTAAATCATCTGTTGTTACCCGCATGCGGAATTTGTAACGGCAGCGGGCAAAATATTTTGTGCACCGTTGAATCGGATGCTGGAGCGGGTGATGGGAATCGAACCCACATAGCCAGCTTGGGAAGCTGGAGCTCTGCCACTGAGCTACACCCGCGCGCTGAGAGCATCCCCCTTTCGCCAAGGCGCGCCCGACGAAAGGTTTACGAACGGACTACGCATGCCAAAGTCGCAGGAATCCGCGCATAAAATGCACCGTGAAACGGGCATGCGTTACCCACGCTCCGCCACGATAGCATCCACTATTCTATAGGCTTTGCAGTAAAAAGTCAACATCCCAGATCATGTATTCCGGCGGGCATTTCAACCCAAAATACAGCCCGCCGGAAGTAAAAGGCCTCGATCGAAACCTTTCTGACGTCTTTATTTTTCTTCCCAGCCTTTTGCGCGCTCCAAAGCGCGCCGCCATCCGGAAAGCCGCTTTTCGCGCTCCGCCTCATCGATTTTCGGCACGAAAATACGCTCGCTTTCCCACTTTGCCGCGATGTCCGCCGTACTCTGGAAAACGCCTGTCGCCAAACCGGCGAGACAAGCCGCACCCAGCGCCGTGGATTCCACGCATCTGGGGCGATTGACCCGCGTATTGAGAAGGTCCGACTGTATCTGCATCATAATATTGGAAACCGAGGCGCCGCCGTCCACCTTGAGTTCCGAAAGCGGGATTCCGGCGTCCTTTTCCATTGTTATGGCGAGATCGCGCACCTGGTAAGCAATCCCTTCCAGCACGGCACGCGCGATATGCGCCTTGGTCGTGCCGCGTGTAAGCCCCAGCATGGCTCCGCGCGCATACATATCCCAATGCGGTGCGCCAAGGCCCGTGAAAGCGGAAACAAAGTATGCCCCGCCCGCATCCGGTACGGATTCGGCCAGCACGTCGACCTCGCGTGCACTGGAGACCAGCCCCAGATCGTCGCGAAGCCATTTGATCGAGCTTCCCGCGTTGAAAATGCTTCCTTCCAGAGCATACTCCACGCGACCGTTCACTCCCCAGGCAATCGTGGTAAGCAGCCGGTTCTGGCTGGCGATCGGTTCGGTACCCGTATTCATCATCAGGAATCCACCCGTTCCATACGTGCATTTCGCCATTCCTTTTTCAAAGCAAGCCTGTCCGAACAGCGCCGCCTGCTGGTCTCCGGCAGCGCCGGCCAGCGGCACATCGCCCAAAACCTCCAAATCAAGGATGTGCGGCTGAATGACGCCGTACACATGGCTCGACGGAAGCGCCTTCGGCAGCATACAGCGGGGAATATTGAGCCGTTTTAGCAATTGATCGTCATACTCGAGCGTATGGATATTAAAAAGCATCGTACGCGACGCGTTGGAATAATCCGTCACATGCTCGCCGGTAAGATTCCAGATCAGCCAGGTATCCACCGTTCCGAAGAGCAATTCTCCGTTTTCCGCGCGCGTCTGCCCGTTTTCAATGTGGTCCAGTATATAGCGGATTTTCGTGCCGGAGAAATAAGCGTCAATCAAAAGGCCGGTGGTTTTCTGCACATAATCGCTCCAGCCTTCGGCAATCAGCGTTTCGCAGAGCGGCGCAGTCCGGCGGCATTGCCAAACAATCGCGTTGTAAACAGGTTTTCCGGTCGTTTTGTCCCACACGATGGTGGTTTCACGCTGATTGGTTACGCCAACGGCGGCAATCTCGCCCGGCTGAATATTTGTCCGCCTCAGCACGTCCGCCGCGGCCTGTTTCTGCGTTTCGAGAATATCAAACGGATCGTGCTCAACATAACCGGCGCCAGGATAGATCTGCCGGAACTCGTATTGCGCACTGGAAACGATTTTCCCAGCAAGGTCGAAAAGGATCGCGCGCGAACTCGTCGTGCCCTGGTCAAGGGCAAGCAGGTATTTGGACATGAATACTTTCTTCCTTTCGATCCGCTCCAGTCAAAGCGGTAAGTTAACAAATGCCTGGAGAGGCAAAATCCTGAAAAACAACGTTTGTCTATTTTAGTTTTATTATCGCACAGGATTTGTGAAACATTCAACACTCCTATGCGGAAAATTCATTACGTTTTCACCTGCAAATTTGTTGTTTACAGAGCTGTGTAACTTTCTTACTTTCTTTTTAACACCATCCAGTCTATGATACGTAGTATGATGATCGACAGAGAAACGAGCCCCATCCTTCCCTCCGGTTTCGTCCCGAACAAAGCGCTCGGTCAGAATTTTCTGTCCAGCAAGGACGTTATCGATCGAATTCTCGACGCGGCTCAAATTGAAGGGAAGCGCGTGCTTGAAATCGGCCCCGGGTCGGGCGCCTTAACGGAAGGACTTCTTCAGCATGCAGGTTACCTTGCCGCGGTTGAAAAGGACGGTCGCCTCTGCGAAGTTTTGCAGGAGCGTTTCGGAGAACGGCTCACGTTATTGCACGCGGACATATTGAATGCGGATCTTCCAACGCTGATGGGCGGCGAACCGTGGCATGCGATCGGTAACCTTCCGTATTACGTCACGACGCCTATTGTGTTATTACTGCTCTCGCTTCTTCCGCAAAGCATGACCCTGATGGTTCAGAAAGAAGCTGCCCAACGTTTTTTTGCAGGCCCTCGCGATCGCGTTTACGGTCCCGTGGCGGTTGCAACCGAATGTTTCTACCGTACAAACGAGGTTTTGCAGGTGCCAAGAAGCTGTTTTCAGCCGCAACCGGAAGTAGACTCCGTTGTGGTCCGGTTGGAGCGAAACGGCGAATCGTGCGATTCCCCAGCCGCCTTCCTGTCGTTTCTGAAACGCGCGTTCTCTATGCGGCGAAAAACGCTGCACAACGCGCTTGGCAAGGACCCTCGCTTACCGGACCAACTCGCCTTGCTCGGCCAAAACGCGGGCGTTCGTGCCGAAGCGCTTCCGCCGGACATGTTATTGCGGATTTACAAAGCGCTTGATCGCGTACCGTCTGCGGAATCGAAATTCAAAATCGAAGTTTAAAAACGAAGTTTAAATTGGAGAACGGAGGATGACCACCATGTCGAAACTAACCTACTTTTATCTGCCCAGCTGCCCCCATTGCCGGCTTGCCGCGCGTTGCATCGAAGAACTCTGTGCGGAAGACAGCCGCTATCAGGGAATCGAAATCGAGCGAGTCGATGAGTCCGCCGATAAAGCGCTTGCGGCAAAGTACGACTACTGGTATGTCCCCTGCTTCTATATGGGGCAGGAGAAACTGCACGAAGGACACGCGGAAAAAGCGGATGTGAAAGCCGTTCTGGACCGCGCCCTGAAATCCTGACATCTTCCTCTTTCATGAGCGGCCCGACCGCCAACGGCGGGCCGTGAGACCGTCAAAAAACTCGTTTTTTGACGGGACAACCGCTCTTTTCCTTTCGGCCTTCTGCCTTACGGGCGGAAAAGAGCACAAGGAAACCGCCCTAACGGGCGATCCGTTGCGCCGGATGAACCGGCACAGCCGGAAAA
>JAYFNY010000031.1:0-4324 GCA_034933205.1 Eubacteriales bacterium | reverse complement strand
AAAAACGCCCCTTGAGGGGCGTAAAGTAAGATGAGACATAGTAGCTTGAACCTAAGTGAAAGCCGCGTCTTTAGGCGCGCGTCGGCACCCTGGGCTTATAGCCCTAGTGCGAACCACCCGTTTTACGGGTGGAAGCGATTTCTGCCGACTGGAAGAAGGCACTGGTCTCGAATACGGGGAATACTGGGATTCAATCGATATGAACTGTAAAAAAGCGGACGATGGGATAATAACAGATTCCCGGTCGAAGGCTTCCTGAGTGGAAAAAGCGATTTACGCGTCATGAAAAATTGACAATTCGTCCATTGCAGTTAAGAAATGCCGGTAGTATGATAAAAAATACAAAGGAATAGCGGTAGAAAGGATATCGTATGCGAAAAACAAAAATCGTCTGTACAATAGGTCCGGCGTGTGAAACGGAAGAAACGATAACCGCTATGTGCCTTGCGGGCATGAACACGGCGAGGCTGAATTTTTCACATGGCACGCACGAAGAACAGAAAAGCCGAATCGAACGGATCAAGAAGGTTCGCGCCGATCTGGATATGCCAATAGCCATCATGCTCGACACAAAAGGCCCGGAATTCCGGATCAAGACATTTCGGGACGGGAAAATTACACTGGAAGAAGGGGACACTTTCGCTTTTACGACGGAGGATGTTGTTGGGACAAAGGACCGGGTGGCCGTTAATTTCAGCGGGCTGATCTGTTCTCTGAATGCGGGCGACAGGATTCTTGTGAATAACGGATTGCTGATTTTTGAGGTGAAAGAGCTGACCGAAACGGATGCAATCTGTACAGTGATTTGCGGAGGCGAACTTTCCGATCGGAAAAGCATGAGCTTCCCGAACAAAACGATTCAACAGGAGTATCTGAGCGAGCAGGATAAAGCCGACCTGCTATTCGGAATTGAGAACGATGTGGATTATATCGCCGCTTCGTTCGTAGCCTCAAAACAGAATCTGATCGATCTAAAGGTGTTTCTTACAGCAAATGGCGGAGAGGATATTGCCGTAATCGCAAAAATTGAGAATCGCACGGGGATCGATCATATCAAAGAAATCTGCGAAGAGTGCGAAGGAATCATGATTGGCCGTGGCGATCTCGGCGTTGAAATTCCGTTTGAAGAACTGCCGTATATTCAAAAATATCTGGTAACGGAGTGCCGCTTATTGGGAAAACGCGTGATTACCGCTACCGAGATGCTGGAGTCCATGATTCATAATCCGCGTCCAACGCGCGCGGAAATTTCGGACGTGGCAAACGCGGTGTATGACGGAACGAGCGCCGTGATGCTTTCCGGCGAAACAGCGGCGGGAAAATATCCGGTCGAATCGGTTAAGACCATGGCGAAAATCGCCGAGGAGACGGAAAAGCATATTCATTATGACAAGCGGTTTCGCATCACGGAGTTTCATATCAAAAACACGGTCGATGCGATCTCGCATGCAACCTGCGGCATGGCAATCGATCTGCATGCGGACGGGATCGTCGCCTGTACGCTAACGGGAATGACGGCCCGAATGATTTCGCGATTTCGTCCTCCAGTGGATATCATTGGACTTACGACAAGCAAAAAAGTATGGTATAAGCTTGCTCTGAGCTGGGGCGTTATCCCGGTGATGAGCGGCATGTTCAGTTCGACGGACGTGCTTTTCTATCATGCTACGCAAACGGCAAAAAAAATATTCGGCCTGGAAACGGGGGATCATATCATCATTACCGGCGGGTATGTCAACGGAGTTTCCGGAAACACGAGTCTGATTAAAATTGAAACGATCGAATAAGATTCGAAAAGTCCAGTTATGAAAAGAGCGCGAAAAACGCGCTCTTTCTTGTAAAGTACCGAGTGGCTTTCTCGTTATTTTCCTATGCGAAGCTGCCCGCCTTTTGCGGAGCGTTCCAGATAACCGCCTTTCTGCGCTTTAATATCGGTTACCGTCACAACGGCGCCGTTGCAGTGCTTTTCCAATATGGCGATAGCTTCCGGCAAACGTTTTCTCTGCATCGTCATAAGCAACATGCTGCGGTCGTCGTCGCGGCCGTGCACGTCCAGCGAAGTGATGCCAAATCCTTTTTCACGAAGGCATGCCTCCGCTTCTTTCGCAGACGCCAGGTCCGGCAGGACCACCTGCATGGAACTGAGTCCGAACGCAAGCAACTCGTCAAGCCAGGAGCCGATATAATTACCAAACGCAAATGCAAGCGCGTAAAAGACACCTTTGAGATAGTCTTCACGAAAACCGGTCAGAACGCTGCTGGCAACGACTAACCAAAGTGTAATCTCAATGATAGCAATCAGTGAACCGACGGTACGTTCGCCGCGGTTGATTAACACGATGCGCAGCGTTCCGAAAGACACTTCCAATATCTTTCCGAAGAAGATAAAGAGATACACCCAGACGGATGAGCCCATTGCAAAGACTTCGATCGACTGTAAGAATTCATTCATGGCCCAACCTCCTTTCAGCTTGCCGATTATACTGTACGAGTGATACCATTGTCAATGAAACCAAATGTGAACCAAAGCGGCGGAAAAACAAACGCAAAGTGCCGTATAAGAGAAGGGATCGAATGAATCGTAAGCCGCTCCGCTATTCCGAAGGGGAAAACTGGAACCCTTGGCACGGTTGTCACAAAACGTCGCCGGGTTGTCTGAACTGCTATGTTTACCGCATGGACGACAAACATGGCAAGGATGCAAGCGTCGTTCAAAAAACAGCTGGTTTTTATCTTCCTATTGCGCACGCACGGGACGGTTCCTATAAGATCCCGTCCGGAACGATGATCTGGACTTGCTTTACATCCGACTTTCTTCTGGAGGATGCGGACGAATGGAGGAAAGAGGCCTGGCGTATGATACGGCAACGGTCGGACTGCGATTTTCTCTTTATTACCAAACGCATCACGCGCTTTGCAGATTGCCTTCCGGAGGACTGGGGGGAAGGGTATCCAAACGTTTCGATCTGCTGTACGGTGGAGAATCAGGCAAAAGCGGACGAGCGGCTGCCGGTCTTCCGGCAGGCGAAGATTCGGTATAAATCGATCGTTTGCGAGCCGCTTTTGGAACGGATCGATCTTTCACAGTATTTAGGAGACTGGGTGGAAGGCGTTACCGTCGGCGGCGAGTCTGGCGAGTCTGCGCGAACATGCGATTATGATTGGGTGCTCGATATTCGCGCGCAGTGCATCCGATCGAACGTACCGTTCCACTTTAAACAGACAGGCGCAAACTTCGTGAAGGATGGCAAGCGCTATCGGATTCCGCGTAAGTTGCAGCATTCTCAGGCAAGAAAAGCAAACATTGATACAAATGCGGCGTTTCGCGGGCAGGACGATCCGAGGGTAGAGGATCAGGATTCCGGAACGTATTCCGTAACATAAACGCCTTTGATCCTGCTGTCACTGTCGCACGATGCCGTTTCACTTACGCTGTCCCCAACGGCGACGGGCGTTTCATATGTTTTTGAAATGATGCTTGTTGCGATGGTGTCTCCCTTAGAATCGACGAATTCCACCTGCGCTTCCAGCGAACTCAACTCTTCCGTGCCGAGATTGAGAAAACGGATGCGCGCGGAAGTCGTTCCTCCGTCAACGGTGAGTTCCCGGACAGTGGTTTCGATTTGACTGCCGCCATAAAACAGTTTGTCTTCCGTGTTGAGTATCGTAGTGGAAGTCGTCTTGCAACCGCCAAAGAAAAACAGCATCGTAAAAAGCAGCGCAGCGACGATCATGCCTTTTTTCATAATTTGGATATCCCTCCGGTTCATACCGCTTTGTCATTGGAAAGTTACGCGTTCATTATATGAGATTCATCTGACGGTTGCAATGAATTGGTTCAGTTTCGGATATGGTTTCACAATTTAGTCAAAACATAGAGTGATTTCAATAGCGATTCAGGCGTTGACAATCCTCGAATGAATTTGCTATACTTCTCTAGGTGCGTTTCTGGAGAGATGTCCGAGTGGTTTATGGAGCCAGTCTTGAAAACTGGTGATGCTGAAAGGCACCGGGGGTTCAAATCCCTCTCTCTCCGCCAGCATCAAAAATGAATACGGAGAAGTACCCAAGTGGCTATAAGGGGCTCCCCTGCTAAGGGAGTAGACTGGGGTAACCGGTGCGTGGGTTCAAATCCCACCTTCTCCGCCAAATAGAAAAGAAACGCCTGATTCGTCGGGCGTTTCTTTGCTTATGGACTTCAGTCTGTGGCGCGAGCGAAGCGAGCGACATAAAAAACCACCCGCTATGCGGGTGGAGTAAAAAGTTATACAAAGAGAATCACCTTTCCGATAGGATAGAAGTGTTCAAGCTACTATGCCGGAAA
>JAYFNY010000030.1:0-2459 GCA_034933205.1 Eubacteriales bacterium | reverse complement strand
AAAGATGAATCTGGAGCGAAACCGTGCGGAGCGGCGTAATAAAAAGAAAGTTTCGATCTTGTACAGAGGAATCCCGTACCTGATCTTCGCGGCGCTGGCGGCGGGGTACCTTGCGGGCGTTCCCGGCGCTGCGGCGACGGCTGCGATCACGCAGGCGAGCCATATGACGGCAACCTTTGTTTCCCGCAGGGAGCTCTTCATTCCGTTTGGCGCGGGGCTGATTGGCAGGACAAACGCCAGCGCGGCGGCGCAGGATAAGCTGCCTTCTTTCACGTATACGGGCACGTATACGTTGCTCGACGACGGGGATGGCAATTGGCGGATCAAGTTTCTGACTAGCGGTACGCTTACACTTGAGAAGTCAACTACTATCGACTTATTCCTCGTCGGAGGCGGCGGTGGTGGCGGTAACAGCGTATCGTACAATTCCTCGGGCGGAGGCGGCGGAGGCTATACCGTCACGCACAAAGGTATTGTACTGGTGGGCGGTACTCAATACTCAGTAGTTGTCGGGGCAGGCGGAGGCGCTGCCAGCAGTGGTGGAACGACATGGTTTGCAAATAGCAATTTGTATTATGCGGCTGGCGGCAATGGTGGAGGATACGCCGGTGGCAATGGAGGTTCTGGCGGTGGCGGGGGCGCTGGACAATCGGGTTCGCCCGGGAACGGCGGAACTGACGGCGCGAACGGTACGTCTGGGTATCATGGAGCGGGGACAGGCCAAGGCACAACGACACGTGAATTTGGCGAATCCACAAGCGATTTGTACGCAGGCGGCGGCAGAGGAGCTGCACGTGGCTGGGGCTTTGGCAGTTATGGTACAGGATATTATGGTCGTGGCGGCAGCGGTGTAGCAGAATCCGGAAACGGCGAATCCGGAATTGCAGGAATTGCTGTGATCCGCAACCAGCGCGCAGCGTAAAGGAGGATCGTATGGACTATGCAATCATCGAATCCGGCGTCGTCGTGAACGTGATCGTCGGCCCGCTGCCGGACGGCATGGACGGCGTGGCGCTGGGCGACCGGCCCGTCGCAATCGGGGACTCCTACACGGACGGCGTGTTCACTCGAAACGGCGAATCGGTTTTGACCCCGGCGGAGCGCATCGCCGCGCTGGAGGCACAGATCGCCAAACTTACGGCGCAGTAATCCAACGAATCCATACATGAGCCGGAAGGCTCTTTTTTGATTGGAAGGAGAACAGAAATGACTTGGGAAGGATACCTCGGAATCCTCGGCGTGCTCGCGTCGATTTTCTTCGGCTACAAGGCGTTTTCGCGCGGAAAGCAGGCGGACGATTCCACCGAAGGGCGGCAGCTCGGACAGATCATGTCCGACCTCGGCTACGTCAAGTCGAATACGGACGAGATCAAGCGCGAACAGCAGCGCCAGCGGGATACGAACATGGCGTTCGCCGAGCGGCTGGCAAAGACGGAGGCGCGGCTCGACGAGCATATTGGAGCCACGGAAAAGCGCGCCCGCACGCGCGCGCAGAAGGACGGTGATTGAGTTGTCGATTCGGATCGGACACGCCGTGATGGATGAAAACGGCAAGACGATCGGGTTAACGCCGGGCGACCAGACGGGCAAAGAGATCGCGCTCGCGACCTGGTACGCGAAGAACAAATCCGGACGCGTGTGGCAGTACTACCTCGAATGCACGGACTCCGCCATGGCGGAGCGCGCGGCGCGGTACATGGAGCAGATTTGCGTCGACAGCGCGTTCGGCTACTCGCAGGGTAAAACGCAGCGCTGGGACGGATACCGCTCGATCAGGGCGAACGGCGGCGTGGTGTCCGGCGCGCACGGGGACTTCGACTGCTCCAGTCTCGTGATCAGCTGCTACATTTTCGCCGGGCTGAACCTGCAGCCGGACGGCTACACGGGCAACCTCCGCGCGAAGCTGCTTGCGACCGGCAAGTTCCAGTCTTACAGCGACAGCGCACACATTGGCTCCGATAAGCTGGCCAAGCGCGGTGGCGTCTACCTGCGCAGCGGGCACGTGCTCATGGCGCTGGAGGACGGCGGGGGAGCAGTCACCGCGGAAGAAACGAGCGACCTGAAGGTGGTCGGCAAAATCGTCGTGGACGAGATCAGGAAGTGGTGTAACGTGCGTAGCGGGCCGGGAATGGAGTACACGATCCTTGGCAAAGCGAAGAAGGACGACGTGTTCAACATCTACGGCGTCGTCGAGGACTGGTACCGGATCGACTTCAACGGCACGGTTGGATACCTCTACGGCGATCTCGCGTCCGAAGTGCTGCCCGGTAACGTGTGAGGCGCGGCCATGGCGAAGATACCGACGCTGACGAAGTTCCTTGAATATGTCGGCGCCGTTAGACACCGTGTGTCGGCGTGGTTAGACACTTGCGTCGGTGAAATTGGACAGTTGCGTCGGCGAGATTAGACATTGACTGCGTGTTGATCGAATGTTACGCTCAAATTGCTTTTTCTCATGC
>JAYFNY010000029.1:0-32267 GCA_034933205.1 Eubacteriales bacterium | reverse complement strand
CCGTCAGGTTTGTGTTACCATTTTTTTGAGCCATCGTGGGTTCTCCTTTGCTGAATGTCTTCACACCATTCATTCTATCGGAGTCCCGATGGCTTTCCTATGCCTTCTTCCTTTTTGCGAACTTTATTATACGTTATCGAAATTCTTATAAATAATGACATTTTCAGATCCATACATAAAAATACGCGCATTTATCATAGAATGACGACTAAATCATGAACGAAACGGGAAAGCCGGAAAGGGATCCTTGCTGTGGGAATTCAACAGGATATACTACAAGGCCAAAGGCAAACAAAACCGCCCGTAAAGGCGGTTTCGATTTGAAACGGAATTTCCTAAATCCGGCTTAACAGTTCTGCTTTCTTTGCATCGTATTCGTCCTGCGTAATAGCACCGGAATCGCGAAGTTTGGCCAGCTTCTCAAGCTGATCCAGCGCTTCGTTACGCGCGCTTTTTACCGGCTGCGGTCCGGCGCCAGCGTATACGCGGTTCGGATATTTTCTGGAGTCCTGAACGATGACGAGATTGTATTCGTCCGTAAAATTCTCGGTTGCGATCATGATAATATCCACCAGAGCGCCGATACCGAGACATCCGCCCGTAAGAAGCCATAGAATGCCAGTCCCTATTTTACCAACATAAAAACGATGGATTCCAAGGCAGCCGAGAAAGATGGAGAAGAGAAGCGTTACCAGCCAATCTTTCTCGGAGTATTTTCCCGCCTGAGCAGGCCCTGGATTTTTTGCAGCGCACTCCCCGCAATAGCCGTTTGCACTGCGAAACTCGGTTGGCCCGATCGGTTTGCCGCAATTCGTACAATACTTTGTTTCCATAAAAAGATGTCCCCCCTGATAGAGATATTGATGGAATGCATTCGTTCGACAACAGACCTTGCTGAGCCGAAAAATACGAAATGAACACTCTTTCTAAATGATATAACAACGCTTGCAGATTGCAAGTGCCGCGCGTGAAAAAACTGTAAAATCAATGCAAGGATATCAAGTTTATTCTTTTGCTATTACGGTGGATTCTGCTAAATGGAGGTTGACATCCTAGGCAAACATGCTATAATACTTTTTGCCGCGGTTTGAGGAGAGCCATGCAAGACTCCTTTATCCGCTTGAACGGACTCCGGTTTGTGCAGGATGATTTGTATCGGACCGAACGTCCCAATGAGCCTCCTTAGCTCAGTTGGCTAGAGCACCTGACTCTTAATCAGGGTGTCCAGGGTTCGAATCCCTGAGGGGGTACCAACCTTCCCGCCGCAGTCGTTTGCGGCAAATGCGGGAATAGCTCATTTGGTAGAGCGCAGCCTTGCCAAGGCTGAGGTGGCGGGTTCGAGCCCCGTTTCCCGCTCCAATTTTAATGGCGGCAGGATTGCCGCCATTAAAATTGGATGAATTACGGTTGTAAGGTGCAAGATCGTTTTTGCCTCCTTAGCTCAGTTGGCTAGAGCACCTGACTCTTAATCAGGGTGTCCAGGGTTCGAATCCCTGAGGGGGTACCAAAAAACCTGTGTGAACTACGCACAGGTTTTTCTTTTTCCAGCAAATTATTGGCCAAACGGTACCGAATTCCCTGAAAGCCTGTATGAATGCTGTTTGACAGCAGCACGAGCGAAGTGTTATTCTCATCCGGGGAGAACGAAAAATGCGATCGAGTATTCTTTCAAAATCGGATTGTTACGCTGAGGCGTTTACATTGCCGCGCGGAGTGACCTCCATCGTCGGAGGCGGCGGAAAAACGACTTTAATGCTGCGTTTGGCGCGGGAATTAGTGGAGTCAGGCGCGCGCGCCATTTTAACCACGACGACGCATATCTTTCCACCGGACGGGATTCGAACCGTAAGTGGAGCAACAAAAGCTGAAATCGAGACTGTTTTGCGGGAGAAACGGATTGTTTGCCTTGGCTTACCAACGGAGCAGGGGAAACTTTGCCAACCGATTATAACGTTTTCCGAAATGGAAACGCTCGCCGATTACGTGATTGTCGAGGCCGACGGTTCGAAACATCTGCCGCTGAAAGCCCCTGCGTCACATGAACCTGTGATTCCTGCTGAAACAAAACTGGTGATCGCGGTTGCCGGAATGGACGGGGAAGGGAAAATGATTTCCGAGGCGGTATTTCGTCCGGAATTATACGCCGCTTTACTGGAGACAGATGAATCACAAAGAATTACGCCTGCGGATATCGCCTGGGTTTTGACGCACGATAACGGTCAGCACAAAGGCGTTTCCAGACAAATGCGCTTTGCCATTCTGCTGAACAAGGCCGATGACGAACGTTTGAAGGATGCTGCGATCAAGACGGTGATGCACCTGAACCATGAACGGGTCGAGCAGGTCGTCATTGGTTCGGTCGGCATGTGAATTCCTATGGTTATTTCGTGAAAATGGGTAAAAATTTTATGTTGATATGGGTACGCGGGGCAGGGGATATTGCCTCCGGTATAGCATTCCGGCTGCATCAAAGCGGATTTTCGGTCGTTATGAGCGATTTGCCGGTCCCAACCTCAATCCGGCGGACGATTTGCTTCTCGGAAGCGATTATCAAAGGCGAAACAAAAGTTGAAGCGGTAGCCGCCGCATTCGCAAAGAGCGCGGACGACGCCATACAGATTCTGAATAACCGCCAGATTGCGGTGCTGGCTGATCCGGAAGGGGCCGAGGCCCGGAAGTTGCGCCCTGCCGCGATTGTGGATGCGATACTGGCGAAGCGGAACACGGGCACTACCATAGAGGATGCGCCTGTTGTAATTGGCATTGGCCCCGGGTTTACGGCGGGCGTGGATTGCCACGCGGTTGTTGAAACCATGCGTGGGCATACGTTGGGCCGCGTCTATTACGAAGGGTCCGCGTTACCTGACACGGGAATTCCGGGCAATATCGGCGGCTATACGCTGGAACGTTTGCTGCGGGCGCCATGCGCGGGCGCGTTTCGCGGGGTGAAGCAGATTGGTGACGTAGTGCAAGCCGGCGACATCTGCGCATACGTGGACGATCAGCCGATCATCACGCGGATTCCCGGTGTACTGCGCGGATTGCTCCCGGACGGGATTGCCGTTTATGAAGGAATGAAAAGCGGAGATGTGGATCCACGATGCGAAAGATCGCATTGCTATATGATTTCCGATAAAGCTCTCGCGGTTGGAGGCGGGGCCATGGAGGCGATTCTGCATGGCTTGGTGGAAGGAGGCTATGAATGGAAACGCAGGTAAAGCTGACGAAACTATCCAGCTGCGCAGGTTGCGGGGCGAAGGTTGGTGCGGGTACGCTGGCAAAGCTGCTTGGCGATCTTCCGACGCATACCGACCCGAATCTTCTTGTTGGATTTGACCGTTCGGACGACGCGTCCGTCTATCGCGTCAGCAACGAGCTTGCGCTGGTGCAGACGGTTGACTTTTTTCCGCCCATTGTAGACGACCCGTTTACTTTCGGGCAGATTGCCGCCGCAAATGCGCTCTCAGATGTGTACGCCATGGGCGGCGAACCCAAGCTAGCGCTCAATCTTCTCTGCATTCCGGAAAAAATGCCGCAAAGCGCGGTCCAGTCCATTCTTGCCGGTGGTTACAGTAAGGCGTATGAAGCCGGAGCGATTATAACCGGCGGGCACAGCATTTTTGACGACGTGCCAAAGTACGGCCTTTGTGTAACGGGATTTGTCCATCCGGATAAATTCTATAAGAATCTTGGCGCGCGGGAAGGGGATGTTCTGTTCCTGACAAAGCCGCTGGGCGCTGGAATCCTGACGACGGCGGAGAAAGCAGAAATGCTGGAGCCGGGAGAAATCGAGCGGGTTATTCAGGTGATGGCGACGTTGAATAAAGGCGCGCGTGACTGTGCGGTTAACTATCGCGTTCACGCCTGTACGGATGTAACGGGATTTTCGCTTATGGGGCATATGCTGGAAATGATGCAGGGGTCGGAAACGTCCGCACGGGTTGAAACAGCGGCGGTCGATTTTTTACCACGCGTGCTGGAATTTGCAAACATGGGGCTGCTTCCGGCAGGCGTATACCGGAATCGGGCGTTCGCCGAACCGTTTGTAGAGGAAAACGACCTTCCGCTTCCCGTAAGGGACGCGTTGTTTGATCCTCAGACTTCCGGCGGTTTGCTGATAGCCGTCGATCCCGGGGATGCGGACGCTCTGGAGCGCGATCTTCGCGCGAGTGTGCCAAGTGCGCAGCGAATTGGAACGGTGATTGCGAAAGCAGAGAAATCGATCTACCTGATATGATCTACCCGATATAATGAAATGTGTCTTCAAAGGCCCGCTGGTAACAGCGGGCTTTTTGTCCGAAATCAGGCGAATATTTGGCGGAGCGCGTCAAGAGCCGCATCAATCTCATGTTCGCTATTTGAACTGTTGAAAGAAAACCGCACCGTCCCCTGCGGAAAAGTCCCATATGTTTTATGGGCGTTCGGTGCACAGTGCAGCCCGCAGCGCGTCAGGATTCCGTATTCGCTGGCAAGACGGTCGGCAACCTCGGCATTGTCGCGCAATTCGGAACAGTCGATCGAAACGACGCCTACGCGGCGGTCGGCATCGCGGGTTCCAAGTATGCGGATGCCGCCGATAGCGCTAAGCCCGTCTAAAAAACGACGGGTAAGCGTTTGTTCGCGCGCCTGACGTACGGCAAGCCCTTCACGCATGAATTCGGAAAGCGCCGCATGCAAGCCGTAAACGCCGGGAAGATTCATGGTGCCGCTTTCGAAACGGTCCGGCATATAATGCGGCTGTATCTCCGTATGTGAGTCGCTGCCTGTTCCACCGGTGATCAAAGGTTCCAGCGATCCGGCAAACGCGGGGGAGAGCAGCAGCGCGCCGATCCCGCTTGGGCCACGCAGACCCTTGTGTCCGGGGATACAGAGCGCGTTGATCTGCATTTGCCCCATATGGATTGGAACGTGCCCTGCCGTCTGTGCGGCGTCCACGGCGAAAGCGATTCCCTTTGTGCGGCAAAGCGCACCGGCTTGCTCAATGGGAAGAATGGTTCCGCTTACATTCGAAGCATGGGTCAGCAGCATCAGCCGCGTGTTCGGCCGGATCATTCGTTCGGTGGCGTCTAGATCGAGGGAGTCGTCATCACGCATCGGAATTCGGTCAAAGGATACTCCGCAATCGAGCAACTGAGTGAGCGGGCGCATGACGCCGTTGTGCTCGAGCGCACTGACAAGAACATGGTCGCCGCTGTGAAGATATCCCTTCAGCACCATATTCAGAGAAAATGTCTGCCCGGGAGTAAAGATAGCATGCGTCGGGTCGTCCAGCCCAAACAGAGCACAAAGTTTTTCACGCGTTTCCAGAACATGGAGGGCGGCGTCGGTTGAGGGCGCATAGGTCGAGCGATTGATGTTTGCACAAACCGATTCAATATAAAACCGCATTGCCTCGCCGACGTTCGCAGCTTTCGGCCGCGACGTAGCCGCCTGATCCAAATAAATCATATTCTCTGCAAAAAAATCTTTGGACATTTCGTTATCCTCGCTTGCATATAACGATTTCATATGTTACAGTATATCCGAACAAAACCAGGCTGGCAAGTCGGATCGGCAGTTTATCGTCAGCGAAAAGCAAGCAACATCGTTCCGCAGAAAATAATGGTTCGCAATCCAGCGAGATTCTCGCCGGTTTGGTTTTGTGTTATGAAAAACAGAAAGAAATTCATAGGGGGCAACAAATGAAGAAACGTAATCTTTGGGTCATTCTGACCGGCGTCGTTATCGGCGTCGCCGCGTTGGTGCTGACCGCGCTGGGGAATCCCGGTAACATGGGCTTTTGTATCGCTTGTTTTATTCGGGATACATCGGGCGCAATGAAGCTGCACTCCGCGGACGTTGTCCAGTACGTGCGCCCTGAAATCGTAGGCATGATACTCGGTGCGATGATCGTTTCCATCCTGGCGAAAGAATTCAAGCCACGCGGCGGCTCCGCACCGATGACACGGTTTGTGATCGCGGTGATCGTGATGATTGGCGCGCTGATGTTCCTGGGGTGCCCGCTGCGCATGATGCTGCGCGTCGGCGGCGGCGATCTGAACGCGGTGGTCGGGTTGGTAGGATTCATCGCGGGGATCTTTGTTGGTACGCTTTGGCTGCGCGGCGGTTTCACATTGAAGCGTGCCTACGCGCAGAGCCTGACGGAGGGGAGCATGCTTCCCGCTGCCGTTGTGGTGCTCATGGCGCTCGCCGCATTTGTTCCTTCCTTATTTGCCGCGAGCGAATCCGGCCCAGGCGCCGCTCACGCGCCGATTCTCGCTTCGCTTGCCGCAGGCTTGATTGTTGGCGGTCTATGCCAGCGTTCACGTTTCTGCACCGTTGCAGGCAACCGGGATGCTATGATGTTTCAAGACTTTACAATGCTCTGGGGATTCCTTGCCGTCATCGTAACAACGATTGTTGGCAATATCATTCTCGGCAAGTTCCATCTGTCGTTTGCCGATCAGCCGGTTGCGCATACGGACGGACTCTGGAACTTCCTCGGCATGGCGCTTGTTGGCTGGGGCAGCGTGCTGCTTGGCGGATGCCCGCTTCGCCAGCTGATCCTTACGGGAGAAGGCAACACGGATGCGGCGATTACCGTGACCGGTTTTGCGTTTGGCGCGGCGATTTGCCATAACTTTGGCCTGGCTTCCTCCGCAAAGGGACCCACCGCAAATGGCATGATCGCGGTGATAGCCGGTTTTGTCGTTCTGACGATCCTTGGACTGTTCAACAGAGAAAGGGCTTGACATATGGATATCGTAGATGCAAGAGGGCTTCTCTGCCCGGAGCCGGTCGTTCTGACCCAGCGCGCGGTGAAAGACGGAAAAAACGAACTGACCGTATTGGTTGACGCAGTCGCGGCGAAAGAAAATGTGACTCGTTTTGCAGTATCGCGTGGATATACCGTTTCCGTCAGCGAAGGGAAAGGAGACTATACCCTTCAACTGAAAAAAGCATGACGGAGTATATTGCAACGTTCCATACGCACCTTTCGGCAATGCGTTCGCAGCGGGCGCTTGCCGCGCGTGAAGGAGTCAAAGCCCGACTGGCACCGGTGCCCCGGAGCCTGAGCGCGAGCTGCGGCACTTGCGTGCTGTATTCGGCGGACGGGCCGCATCTGGATGCGATGGACCGCGATGTGGAGCGTGTTGTGCAGCGGTTGGAGAAGGAAGGCGAGTATCTCGAACTATTGCATAACGAGTAAATAACGAGGAGAAACAGACGCGGCGCACAGGCACGGCGCAATCGCCGTGCCTGTTTTGCATCTTTCAGCGTGGCGCGGCAGGACGATTTCATATTTACCATCACTGGAAAATAAGGTATGATATATCCATACTGGATCATAGAAACAGGGGGTTCCGAGATATGAAAAAGCGATTTGCGCGCGTGCTGATCACAGCCTTCGCTTTGGTGTTCTGCCTGACGCTCGGCGCGTATTCGCTTGCGGACGCGGGAAACTTTTCCGGCGGTTCCGACTGGGGCGGGGGCGGTTCATCCTGGGGAGGCGGGTCCGACTGGGGAAGTTCCAGCTGGGATTCCGGATCGAGCTGGAGCAGCGGCTCCACCTATTATGACGATGGGTCGTACTCGGATGGGAGTTCCGACTCATTGGGCTGTTTGGGCGGAAACCTGTTCACGGTAGTCATTATTATCATCGTCGCGATTGTCGTACTTCGGTATATACGCTCCGGTAAATCGCAGGGCGGTTCGGCAACGTATACTGCCGCTCAGGAAGAACCGGGCCTTCCGATCGATACGCTGAAGCAAAAAGACCCGAACTTCAACGAGCAGGTATTCCTGGAAAAAGTTGGAAATCAGTATATCCAGATGCAGAACGCATGGCAGGCCAAGCAATGGGAACCGATGCGTGCGTTTATGACGGATGCGCTCTATAACCAGATGGCGAGACAGCTGCAGACGCTGATCGACGCAAAGCAAACGAACCATGTCGACCGGATCGCCGTGCTGGAAACGCGAATCGTACGTTACGCTGTGGAGGGCGACAACGATGTGCTTGTCGTGAGAGTTTCGACTCGCATTACCGACTATACCACGGACGACCGCACGGGTAATATTGTGAGTGGAAGCACAACCCGCGAGTTGTTTATGGTATACGATTGGAAGCTGACGCGCCAGAAGGACAAGAAAACGCTGGCGCAGCCGAGCGTCACGCAGATCAGTTGTCCCAACTGCGGTGCTCCGTTGGATATCAATCACACCGGCAAGTGCCCGTATTGCGATACGGTCGTTACATTGAGCGACCATGACTGGGCGCTTTCGGCAATCAAAGGAATTTCCCAGAGGACCGTAGGGGTCTGATCCCGAAAAAACAAGGACCGCCGCCTGAAATGGGCGGCGGTTTTTTCGATCGAATCCGGTTCATTGTTTTCCGATTGCGTATGTTCGGAGAGGATGCTTACCCCTGGTTTGCGGCGGCGTGGATCACGGTTTCATGCTCTGCGTCCGGTATGTCATTGATGCCGGTCAGCGCATCATGAAAGAAAACGCTGTATTCCGGGAGGGCTTCGTCCTCTGCGCTGGGGGCGGCTTGCTGGATTGACGCCGCAACGAGGACACCATCCAGAGTGAGTACGACCGGCTGTTTTTCCGAACTGCTTGTTGAAGTAAAGAATCCGCGAAGTGTTGCATTGTCCCAGTCGAGCTCCGGCCGGAACTTTGCGTGTTCGCCAAGCGAAACGCAAACCATATGGAGCGTGATTCCGGAATAGCAACTCGTAATATTATAGGAAGTGCCTGTTTGGAGCTTGGTTTTCACTTCGCTCCATGGCATTAACGAACCGAAGGTCATAAGGAAGCCGCTGTTGCCTGAAGCAAACACAGAACTCGCCGAGGCTGAGGCGGGAACTGCGTTTTCCGAAAAAAGCGTTTCTTCAACGGTGGATCCTGACGTCTGATTCTGAGAGGCGAACAAAGCGAGCGAGTCCGAATCCGATAGATCCCAGCGGCCATCAACCGCGTCTTTTTTATATCCGAGATCGGAAAGCCGCGTTTCAACGCGGAGCACGTCGTCCGAACATTCGCCGATGGGAAAAAGGGTATCCTCCGCATGCGAAACCGGCGCAAAAAAGAGAAATAGAAACAAGCCGAGTACGGCAATTGCGCCGCGGCGAAGAATGGGGCGATGATTCCGACTGCTCTTTGCAGGAAGGTCATTTTGTTTGCTCATATCGCTGAAATTATAGCATGATTTTCTAAAATATCAAATCTTGTATCGTGCGTTCCACGGATGTTTCGATTCGGATATGGTATAATAAAAAGAGGCAGAAAGGAGGCGGTTTTTATGCGTTGTTCCTGTCAGAATTGCGGGGCGTATATGGTTCAGGATGAAAAAGGACTGGGCAGCCGCTGCATTTGCCCGGAATGTTTTGCGACTTGCAGCGCCTGCATGGGCACGCGACAGACTCCGATATCACCGGGTGAGCTGAAAGGAATGCTGCTTTCGCGCGAACGTTATGACGCGGAGCATGAACAGGACGATTGAAAAGAGAACGGAGAAGGGCGTGCCTTCTCCGTTTTATCTTTCAGGTGGGTTTGTTTTCAGGGTACGGATTAAGGAGCGGGGGGCGTTGTGGGTTCGGCCGTTGGCGCCTCGGTTGGCGCGGCGGTTGGAACCGGGGTATCCGTAGGAGTAAATACTTCGGGCGTGCTGGTAACTTCCGGTGTTGGCGTAACGTCGGCGGCGCAGGTCCAGATTTCCCCTTGATACGCTTTATAGGTGGAAACGGCGAGCTTCTCCTTTTTAACGAGGGTACCGTCTTTATAATAGTTCTTGTAGGACTGGTACACATAACCTTTACGTGGCGTAACGGCGGTGTACGTTTCACCTGCCACCATCAGGGAACCGTCTGCCTTTTCCGTACCCACCGGAACCTCAATCTCCACGGGGTCGCCGCTTGCGCTTGTGGTGGATACCTTTTCGCTGGTTAGTTTAATCTCGTCATATTCGGTGGAAGAAAAAGGCAGGCCCCAGATTTCGAACGTCAGTTTGCTGCTGCTCGACGTATACCCGAAGATGACGATATCGCTCGTGGTATTATTCTTGAACTGGAAGTCGATGACGTTCCCAACCGAATTGATCGTAGCGTCAAGCCCCTCCTTTATATAGGAAACAGGCATGGAGTGGTTGCGACGATACACGATCTCCAGGTCGGATTTCACCGCGGCGTTATAAAGCGTTGTGGAGAGCTGACAGACGCCTCCGCCGTACTGCGGAACGACCGCGCCGCTTTCATACGCGTTTGCTTCCTTCCAGCCGTTGGCTTTGCTGCGCGTGCCGAGCGTGTCGTTGGTTGAAAATACTTCTCCCGGCTTAAGGACCGTTCCGTTAATCAGTCCGCAACCTTTCCGAACGTTGTATTTTCGTGTGCTTGGGCTGGAGGAGAAATCTGTGGTTGCGCTTCCGCGCAGAACGTACTTGCCTTCCAATTCGCTTTTCGCGACGGTTGGCTGGGTTTCAGCGACGGGGATATTGATGGGCGTTTTTACGCCGTTCAGAATCGCGTCCGTAATATACGCGATCAGCATATCCTGATCGACCGCTCTTCCGACAACCGCGTCTTGAATGGTAATGGTGTGCGTTTCAGCGTCCACGCCGCTGATGGACGCATCCTGCGCGGGCGTATCGATTTGGGCGGCGATCTGCGCGATGCCCGTTTTCAGCATCGTCATATCATAGCTGATTGTGAGCGTAAAGGAACGTCCGTTTGTGGCAACATCCTCCGACTCGGCCTTCATGGTCGTATAGTCGCCGGTTTTGCCAAGGCGGTACGCTTCCGCAAGAATTTCGTCCAGATTCAGAGAGTAGGGGATATTGGAAAGATCAAGAGGAAAAAGCTTGTTATCATAAACGAGCTGCAGTTCCTTTTGCGGCGTTATGGCCTCCTCGGCGGAGGTGAGCGCGAGTTTTGCTTCATCCATGGTCATTCCGCCGATGGCGACACCGTTTACCGTGATCCCCTGCAGGAATACCGTGGAGTTTGCCATTTGCTCGAACTCGAGCTTCTCCTGCTCTTGCTGTGCGCGCAGCGCCTCTTCCGCGGCGGCCTGCGCGGCGGCTTCCGCGGCGGCACGCTGCGGGTTGCTGACGAAAACGTCGATGAAAAGACCAAGAACGACCGCAAAGACGGCGCCCAAAATGATGATCATGCGCTGTTGCCGTTTGCGGCGCCTTCGCTTAGCGGCCAACGAACCGCTGCGTTTGGGTTTCTGGGGAAGGCCGAGGTCTTTGATCGGCTCCATAACAACCGGGGAATTCTCCGAATCGGTTGGCTGTGGCGGTTGATTCGGCTGATGCCGATCCTGCTCCATTGGGACGTCCTCCTGATATCTTTCGCCATTTCAAAAAAAGAACGCGGATAAAAGCAGCCTTTTTAAAACAGCGGATTGCATTCAACAATACTATTCATTATTCTAGCCGATTCCGCGTCTGTTTGCATCGATAGAAGTACGCTTTGGAAAAATTGTTACAGAATGTTCATGAGATTGTTGCACGATGTTTTCCGGGTGAACGGATAGCGACGAAAAGCCAGGGATTGTCTCAGAAAATAGGAAAATGTGGTAGAATAAGCACATGAGAAAGAGCTTTTCAAAACCGAAAACGGTATCCCAAACCGGGCGTTCGCCTATGGATGCGGCGCTGCGGTTTTTAGGCGTCCGGGCACGAACGATCCGCGAGGTTGAGCGCCATCTTGATGCCTGCGAGTACGGCGAAATCGAGATTGCGGAGACGATCCAGCGATTGATCGAGCTGAACTTGCTGAACGATATGGCGTTTGCAGAAGATTTTATTCAGACGCGGCTTGCGACAAAGCCGATTAGCCGCGCGCGCCTGCGGGAACAGCTTCGCGCGCACGAGGTGGAGGGGAATGCCGCCGAACAGGCGCTGCAGCTTGTTTCCGACGATACGGAGTCGGACAGCGCGGGCAAGATCGCGGGGAAATATGCCCGGCAATATCAGGAACTGTCAAAGGAAAAACGCGATGAGATGATCCTTCGAAGACTGCTTTCCCGCGGGTATTCCTACGAGGATGCGCGGGCGGCAATCGTAGAGGCGACGGAGGAGTATGACGAATGAAACGGGTCGTTACGGCGCAGGAAATGCGGGATTATGAACGGGAACGTTTTGAAAATAAAACGGCGAGCAGCCTGGACTGGATGGAACGCGCTGCGGGAGGCGTAGCGGACCTTCTGAAGCAACGGTACCCGGGAAACAGCGTTCTCGTTGTTTGCGGCGGAGGGAACAACGGCGGAGACGGGTTTGCGCTTCTCCGGTTGCTCAAGAAAAGCGGAGTTGTTTGCGCGGGGGTATTGCTTGCTGATCCAACGAAAATCGCGGGGGATGCAAAAACGAATTATCGGCGCGCGCTGGATTTGGGAATCGTGTTTCACCCGAATTTGAGCGAAGCGCTGCTGAAGCAATTTCAGGTGCTTGTGGACGCGATGTTTGGAACCGGACTTTCCCGTCCGCTGGATGGTATCTATGCAGATGCCGTGCAGCAAATCAATAACAGCAGGAGACCGGTTGTAGCGGTAGATCTTCCATCCGGCGTGGATGCGACGAGCGGGGGAATATTAGGCTGTGCGATCCGCGCAAGTGAAACGGTAACGTTTGAATTCTATAAGCGCGGCCAATTGCTCTTCCCTGGGAGAGAATATTGCGGCGAGGTATTCGTTCAACCGCTGTCTGGAGAAGAGGGTTCGGTTTTTAGCGAACCGGATGTTGCGCTATTTACAAGGAAAGATGCGGCTTTGCTTTTACCGCGGCGACCGATTCAATCGCATAAGGGCAGCAACGGGCGGGCGCTGCTTTGTGTCGGGTCGGAACGGTATACAGGAGCGGCGCTGCTCTGCACCGGCGCGGCGCTTCGCGCGGGTACGGGACTCACGACCGCCGCGGTGCCGGGTGCGTTAAAGCAGGCGTTTTCGGCTCTACCGGAAGCGATGGCCGTACCGATCAACGAAACTGGCGTCTGGGATGGGCAGGCCTGCCGGAATGCGTCCGCTCTGTTTTCACATCAAAATGCAATCTGTGTCGGCTGCGGCGTGGGAGAGGGGAATATCCTGCCTTTGCTGGAAGAGTTACTCAAGATTAAAACGCCCGCCGTATTGGATGCGGATGCGCTCAACCAGCTTGCTAAAGCGCCGGAACTTCTATTATGCCTGCATCCGAATGTTATTCTGACGCCGCACCCGGCCGAAATGGCGCGGCTCTGCGGAGAATCGCTGGAAAGTATTCTGGCCGATCCAATCGGTATCGCGCGAAAGTATGCAAAGAAATGGAACTGCATCTTGCTGCTGAAGGGCGCTACGACCTGCGTGTCCAACGGAAATACCGTGCGGCTGAATGCCAGCGGGAACGCGGGGCTTGCCAAAGGCGGAAGCGGAGATGTGCTGTCCGGGTTGATAACCGGTTTGCTGGCGCAGGGATTAACCGCTTACGACGCGGCGGTTACAGGCGCATATCTGCTCGGAGTTTCGGCCGACGCCGCACTGGAACTGCTCGGGGAGAGAATGCTGCTGGCACGGGATGTGATCGGCGCAATCGAGCAAACGATCCGACGGTTTTAACCCACGGCGAGCAAGTAGGAACGAAAAAAAGACGTCCGTAAAGCGGGCGTCTTTCCATATTGACAGGTGATTCTATATCGGCGGATGATCCTATATTGGCAGTTTATTCCTTCGTATAAACCCGCGGAACACGCTCGGAAATACTCAGGAGAATCTCGTAGCTGATCGTCTGCGCTTTCTCGGCAAGTTCATCCGCGGTGATTGCATCCGAACCCTGCGAACCGAGCAATACGACGTCGTCGCCTACTTCCGCATCCGGAACGTTCGTTAAGTCGATCATCATCTGATCCATGCAGATGGTGCCGATCTGACGCGCTCGTTTTCCACGAATGAGCACGTCCGCCTTTCCGGAGAGACAGCGTTTATATCCGTCGCCGTAGCCGACCGCGACGGTTCCGACCCGCATTTCACAGGGCGTCACAAACTTCAGACCGTAACTGACGCCTTCGCCGGCAGGAATTGTTTTGATATGCGTAATGCGCGTATGCCAGCTCAGGACGGGAAGCAAATCGTCCCCTTCGATCGGATGACCGGCCGGATTGCAGCCATACATCGCAATGCCGCCGCGGACCATGCCGAATTGTGCCTGTGGAAAGTGCAGTGCGGCGGCGCTGTTGCTGGCGTGCGGAATGGGATTCAGGCCGTTTTTTTGCGCAATGGCGATATAGCGGCGAAAACGGTCGATCTGAAGAAGCGTAAAGGAAGGATCGGGCAACTCGGAGACGGCAAAATGGGTAAACATGCCGTCCAGCGCGAGGTTGGGGCAAGTTTTCAAAAGAAGGATTGCTTCGGTAAACGCCGCTTCGCTTGTAAAGCCGATACGATTCATGCCGGTGTCCACCTTGATATGGATCCGGCAGTTCATATCAAGCTTCGCCGCGTGCGTCTGCAACAGATGAAGCGTTTCCAGAGAAAATACGGTCGGAATCAGCTTGTGACGGATCACGTCGTCCATGTGGTCCTCTTCCGTTGCGCCAAGCAGAAGGATCGGCGCCGTGATTCCCGCGAGACGGAGACGAACGCCCTCCTCGCAGAATGCGACGCCGAGATAGGCTGCGCCGCTCTCCAGAGCACAGTTGGAAATCGCTTCCATACCGTGACCGTATGCGTTTGCCTTTACAACAGCGAGGTATTTCGTTTCGGGATTCGAACGCGAACGAATCCGTTCAATATTATGTTTCAAGTTGGAAAGGGATACGGAAGTATAGGTCGAACGCATAGATTATGCCTCCTGCTTACGCGAATCGTGTACGATTGCCCCGTTGATAAGCGTTAATACACAATGCGTCCGGAAATCGAACGGATGTCCGTCGAATACGGCGATATCCGCGTCTTTACCGGGTTCTATGGTGCCGACGCGATCGGAAATTCCAACGATTTCTGCGGCATAACGCGTGATGGAGCGAAAAGCCGTTTCTTCGCTGAGCCCTTCACGAACGGCAAGTCCGGCCTGCACGGGTAAAAACTGAATGGGGATAACCGGATGATCGGTCATCATGGCGAAAGGAATCCCCGCTTCCTCGAGAATACGAGGCGCGGAAAAGCTGAGGTTCTTCAATTCGATTTTGCTGCGTTCGGACAGAAGAGGCCCGATAATGATGCCTGCGCCGAGTTCCGAAAGACGCTCTTTGAGTACGTCCGTAATCAGATATCCTTCGGTGCAGTGATCGATGGTTACCTTTAAATGAAATTCCTTGGCTAAACGAAGCGCCGTCAGGATATCGTCCGCACGGTGCGCATGGATTTTAAGAGGCAGTTCGCGGTTGATAACCGGCAAAAGTGCGTCCATCGCAATGTCGCGGTCCGGCTTGTCGTCGTCTTTTGCCATCCCCTTTTGGTATTCGATTGCATCCACCATGGTGGAGCGAATCAGCGACGCGATGGCCATGCGCGTTGTGGGGGCTACTTTTTTTTCCGCGTATACGGTTTTCGGGTTCTCACCGGTTGCGGCCTTCATGGCGACGGGTTCCTTCAGCGTCATTTCTTCGATACTGCGGCCGTATGTTTTCAGAGCGGCAAACTGACCGCCGATCACGTTCGCACTGCCCGGCCCGGTCACAACGGTGGTGATTCCCGCGTTGCGCGCTTCCTGGAAACACGGATCAAACGGATTCAGTCCATCGATCGCGCGTAGCTGCGGTGTGATCGGATCGGTCATCTCATTACCGTCCGCGCCTTCTTCGCCCATGCCGTCCTCCCACATGCCGATATGGCAGTGCGCGTCGATGAGTCCCGGCAGAACAAAACTTCCGTTCAGCTCAACGACGGACGCGCCTTCGGCTGTGATGGACGGCGCGACGGCGGCGATTTTTCCGTTTTCAACAAGAATATCACCGGCAAAAGGCTGGCCGGTCATGGTATGGAGCAACCCGTTCCGAAGCAGTAATCTTTTGTTCATCGATATTAAACATTCTCCCACTATGTTTACCCGGCCGAACAGGACGAGCAACACTATTCTACCACATCATACGGTAATTGAACGTTTTTTTTCAAACGACAAGCGTGCCGGCGGATTGGAAAGCCGCGTGTCGGGCTTCGGACATTGTTTGACCGGATGACGCGCATATGATAAACTACTATATTAGGTATTGGATGAAAACAGACAGGACGGAATGAAGTAAACTTGGATCAGGCGTTATTTAACCAGATCTTATCCCGCGTGGAGAAGCCGGCGCGGTATATTGGCGGCGAGTGGAACAGCATCGTAAAGCAGCAGGCCGACCTGCGCTTTGGTTTGCTGTTTCCGGATGTGTATGAAATCGGCATGTCGCATCTTGGATCGCGCATTCTTTATCACGTGCTCAACAGCGAAGAGGGCGTCGCCTGCGAACGCGCGTTTGCGCCATGGCCGGATTTAGAGAAGGTGCTTCGCGAAGAAAAACTGCCGCTCTTCTCACTCGAGACAAAGCGTCCGCTTGGCGAGTTTGATATACTCGGCTTTTCGCTGCTGTACGAGATGTGCTATACCAATATTCTGCAGATGCTCGATCTTTCGGGGATTCCTTTATTGGCAAAGGACAGGACTGAGGACGATCCGCTGATCATTTGCGGCGGACCCTGCGTGTGCAATCCCGCACCAATCGCGCCGTTTATGGATGCCGTACTTATTGGAGACGGTGAGGAAATGACGCTGGAGCTGGTCAGGGCCGTGCGCCGCGCAAAAGCGGAAGGCAGGAGTAAAGAGGAACTTTTCAACGAAATATCCCAGATCCGCGGCGTGTATGTTCCGTCGCGGAAAGGAAAGGATACGAAGGTTGTGCGCCGGATTGTGCGCGATCTGGACAAAACTCCTTTTACTGGAAAGCCGATTGTACCGTATCTCGGTATCGTACACGATCGCGTGGCGCTCGAAGTGATGCGGGGCTGTACGCGTGGCTGCCGTTTTTGTCAGGCGGGATATATTTACCGGCCTGTTCGGGAACGCAAGAGCGAGACGGTTATGCAGCTTGCCCGCGAACAGGTGGGGTGCACCGGTTACGATGAAGTATCGTTGCTCAGCCTCAGTACGGGGGACTATTCGGAGGTGCACAGGCTCGTACCTCAGATTATCCGCGAAATGGAGGCGGGTAAGGTATCCGTTGCGTTGCCGTCGCTGCGCGTGGACTCGGAGCTGGCAAACGATTTGAGCGTGATGCAGACCGTTCGAAAAGCGGGGCTGACGTTTGCTCCGGAAGCGGGAACGCAGCGGCTGAGGGACGTGATCAATAAAAACGTGACGGAGGAGGATATCCTTCGGGCTACACAGGATGCATTTTCGGCGGGCTGGAGCAGCGTCAAGCTCTACTTTATGATCGGCCTACCGACAGAGACAGACGACGATATACTGGGAATTGCGGAGCTTGCCCGAAAGGTTAGCTGGCAGTATTACCAGTTACCGAAGGAGAAACGAGGGAAAGGTTTACGCATCAACGTAAGCGTTTCCACATTTGTTCCGAAACCGTTTACCGCGTTCCAATGGTGCGGGCAGGTTGCCGCCGACGAGATCCGGCGCAAACAGGAGCTGCTGCGCGGCGCGATAAAAGGCGTGCGCGGCGCGGAGCTGAACTGCCATTATTCGCTTCTCTCGGTGCTGGAAGCCGCCTTCTCACGCGGGGACGAACGGCTTTCCGGCGCATTGCTGCGCGCCTACGAGCTCGGTTGCCGGTTTGACGCCTGGACGGAACATTTCCAGCCAAAGGCATGGTCGCAGGCATTTGCGGATTGCGGTTTGAGCGAAGAAGCATACGCACAGCGTGAATACGGTCTGGACGAACCATTACCATGGGATTTTGTCGATATGCTTGTTACAAAGGATTATCTCAAACGTGAGTACGAGCGGGCAATGAGCGGCCAAACGACGCCGGACTGCCGCGAGCACTGTAACGGATGTTTTGGAGCGCGTTATGAAACTGATTGCCGCTTATCATAAGGGGAGCGAAGTCGCTCTGATTTCGCATCTCGATATTCAGCGGACGCTTCAGCGTGCGTTCCGCCGCGCGGGTTTGCCGCTGCTCTATTCGAACGGATTTAATCCGCATCCGCAGTTTTCGTTTGCGACCGCCGCTGCCACGGGCATGAGCAGCGACTGCGAATGGTTCGAAGTCCAGCTTTCCAAGGATGTTATTCCCGAAGATTTTATGAAACGCGCGAACGAAGCCATGCCGAAAGGCATTTGGATTTCGGATGCGTTCGTGGCACCGGAGGGATTTGGTTCGCTTTCCGCAAAACTAAGAGCGGCGGAATACGACGTCCAACTCGTCTTTTCGGATGCAGTTTCCGAAGAGAAGCTGCATGCAACGCTCGAAGCAATGCTTTCGGGCGAGATCGTGGTACAAAAACGGACGAAGAGCGGGATACGTCCCGTAGATATGCGTCCGTATATCCTGCGGGTCTCCGTGGAGCAGGTCGAGGGCGACAAAGCTGCCCTCCGTGTTCTCGGTAAACTGCAAGCCGATGGCGGGCTGCGGGTCGACGCATTGATCAACGCGCTGCTCGAACGTTTGGATGCACATGCGTCGTACGCACTCCATCGTACGCGTATGTACTTTACCGGAGATGGCCTTCTGCCGCGACTGCCTGCGGAATAGGAAAGAGAAGGAAAAATGAATAAGGAAATCCTGGTTGACGCAAGCGGGGTGGCAACCCGTGTTGCGGTCGTCGAGGACGGTTCGCCCGTGGAACTCTATGTGGAGCAGGAAGGGACGCAGCGACTCGTCGGCAACATTTACAACGGCAGGGTACAAAACGTGCTGCCCGGCATGCAGGCCGCTTTTGTGGATATCGGTCTGGAGAGGAACGCGTTTCTCTATGCGGGGGACATCGTACTTTCCGATGATCCGGACGACGAACTGGAACAGGTGCCGGAGTCGAAAAATATCCGCGATCTGCTCAAGCCCGGACAGACTATCATGGTGCAGGTGGCGAAAGATCCGGTCGGTACGAAGGGCGCGCGCGTTACCACGCATATTACGCTTGCGGGACGCACGCTGGTATTGATGCCGACAATGGACTACGTTGGCGTTTCCCGCAGAATCGACAAAGAGGACGAGCGGCAGCGCCTGCGGAAAATTCTGGCCGAAATCAAGCCGAAGTGTATGGGTGTGATTGTGCGCACCGCGTCGGCAGGAAAGACGAAACAGGACTTCTCCGAAGATTTGGAAAGCATCGTCAATCTGTACGCGGAGATTGAAAAGCGCGCTGCGAGCCGAAAAGCGCCGGCTTTGCTGCACGCAGAGCAGTCGCTGCTGTTTCGAACGGTGCGCGATCTTCTGATGAAGGATATCGACCGCGTCTTTGTCAACGACGGGGAGGCCTACGACAGACTCCGCGAGATTGCGGATGTGATGGCGCCAAAGCTCAAGCCGCGCATTCTGCTGAAGCAGAGCGAGGCGCTGTTTGACCGGTACGATACCGAAAGCAAGATCGAAAAGGCGCTTGCGCGAAAAGTGTGGCTGAAGAACGGCGGCTATGTCATCATCGACCGCACGGAAGCGCTGACTTCCATAGACGTAAATTCGGGAAAATTCGTCGGAAAAGACGACCTTGAAAAAACGATTACCGCCGTCAATTGCGAAGCGGCTAAGGAGATTGCAAAACAACTTCGCCTGCGCGACATCGGCGGGATTATTATCATCGATTTTATCGACATGGAGAAGGAAGCGAATCGTACGCTTGTACTCAATACGCTGAAAAACGCTCTGCGTGACGATCATACGCGATCGCATGTATTCGGGTTCACGCATCTGGGTCTGGTGGAGATGACGCGAAAAAAGACCGGCAGGAGCATATCGGATACCTTGCAGCAGGTCTGTCCTTACTGCAACGGCGACGCGAAGGTGCTCGCGCCGGAAACGGTCATCAACCGCATCCGCAAGCAGACCGTCCAGGTGATTAAAGGCAGCAACAACAAACGGATGCTCATTGAAGCGCATCCGGACGTGGTGGCCGCAATGGAAAAAGCGGAGCAGAAGCATGGTTGCCTCTTTCCCCCGGAGGAAGGCGGCACCTACTATGTTCGTTCGAATCCCGCGCTTCATGTCGAAAAGTTCGCGGTTCGGCCGCTTTCCGAGAAAAAGGTCTCCGAAGCGAAGCGGGATTGCAAGATCATACGATAGAAGGATGAAAAATGCCGGAAAGACTGCGAATCGCGCATTGACACATGGTGCGCGCCGTGGTATTATTTTGCGGTGAGCCGCTCCGGAGCGGTACCTAAGCGCACGGATCATCCGTGCCGCCGCGGTCGGGCGAGTCTGGTATGAGGAGGTGCAGTTATCGTGTATGCAATCATTCAAACCGGTGGGAAGCAGTACAAGGTAGAGGTTGGCGACCAGGTTCTGGTGGAAAAACTCGAAGCCGACGTGAACGCCGAAGTCGATTTTGAAACGTTGCTGGTTGCGGACGACAGCGGTGTCAAGGTGGGTAAGCCCATTTTGAGCGGCGTTGTGGTTCGTGGCAAGGTGCTTGAACACGGCAAGGGCAAGAAGGTTGTCGTTTTCAAGTATAAGCCGAAGAAAGACTCGCGCACTAAGCGTGGTCATCGCCAGCCGTACACCAAGGTCGAGATCCTTTCGATTGGGTAAAGGGCAATGGTAACGGTCACGATGCTTCAAAGGCAGGGGCGTACGGTGGGGTTCACCTCGACCGGACACGCGAACTGCGGCGAAGCTGGGGAGGACATTGTTTGCAGCGCGATATCCGCGATTACGCAGACGTGTTATCTGGGACTCGTTCAGGTCGTCGGTCTGAAAGACGGCGGAGAACTTGCCGTTTCGATCGATGAAACCAAAGGAATGACCTGCGTTCTCGCGGGCGATACGCGCGGGGAGCAGATGGAAAAGGCGGAGCTTCTGTTTTTAACGATGGAAGCGGGCCTGGCCTCCGTCATGGAGGGGTATCGCAAAGCCCTTAAAATCCGACACAGGGAGGTGTAACGATATGTTCAAGATGAATCTGCAGCTGTTTGCGCATAAAAAAGGCGTCGGTTCGTCCCGTAACGGCCGCGACAGCGAGTCCAAGCGACTTGGGCCGAAGCGCGCGGACGGTCAGTTCGTGCTCGCGGGCAATATTCTTGTTCGTCAGCGCGGAACGCATTTCCATCCCGGCGTCAACGTTGGCATCGGCAAGGACGATACGCTCTTTGCGAAAGTCGACGGCGTTGTTCGCTTTGAAACCAAGCATCTTGGTAAGAGGCAGGTCAGCGTTTACGAGGTCGCCGCGGGCGAATAACAGGATTCAAAACAAAAAGCGGACGATTGATTTCGTCCGCTTTTTTCGTGTTTGGTTTCGTGTTGGAGAAAATTGAGCAGAGACAGATTATTTCAAATGTTTCCGTTCAGGAATCAATATGCGCTCTCGCATGGGCCGACAGGGAAAGCCGGACACGGACGGAATGTTTTCAGTTGACGTTGCTGAACAATGGAATTGCGCGAAATCGAAGCGAATACTCTACGGACACCGCGCGAAACAAACTGCTGCACAGGATCGATGGCTGGGAGGAGGCGTCGGCCGAGTTGATGGGCCGCAGTCCTGCAGATTTCGGATTCGTTTCGCGGAAGAGCATGGTTGCGCTACTTAAAGACGTTCGGAAAAGAGGCTCGAATTATACGCGTCGCAAAAAGATTGACGTGCGGGACCGCAGAGCGATCAAGCGTAAAGCCGTGGACAACTTCGGCATCGTTGCGTTACAATAGGTGGAAGCGTAGGCGTAGATTTTCGCCATGGAAACGCACGGAGGGAAACCGTCATGATTACCAAGGATACCAAGGTTGGCGAGCTTCTGAAAAACCCCATTGCGCAGGATGTGCTCGCTCAACTTGTGCAGTACGCGGGCGTAAACGAAAAGGTCATACTGAATCCGATTGTCAAGGGTTTGAAATTATCCGCGATTCCAAGATTCGCAGGAAAATCAATACAAAACGCGGATCAGATTCTAAACGCCATGATCGATCTGTTCAATCAGGAAGAAGGCACAAAACCGCTGATTCCTTCCAATGAACACTTTTGGTGGAAAGAAGCGGTGATTTATCAGGTTTATCCCCGCTCCTTCAAGGACGGCAACGACGACGGCATCGGCGATCTGCGAGGGATCATCGAGAAACTGGATTACCTCCAAACACTGGGCGTAACCGCGCTTTGGCTTTCGCCAATCTTCGATTCTCCCAATGACGACAACGGATACGACGTTCGGAATTATCGTGTCATCATGGGGGAATTCGGTTCGATGGCGGATGCGGAGGAGCTGATAAGCGAGCTTCATAAACGCGATATGCGGCTTATCCTCGATCTGGTTGTGAACCATACGTCGGACGAGCACGAGTGGTTTATCGATTCGGTAAAAAATCCAAACGGCCCGCACGGGGATTACTATATCTGGCGCAAAGGTAAGGGCGTCTTGCCGCCAAATAACTGGGCGAGCTTCTTTTCCGGTCCGGCATGGGAGAAAGTGGACGAGCGAGACGAATATTATCTGCATTTGTTTTCCAGAAAACAGCCCGATCTTAATTGGGAAAATCCTTCCGTGAGGGATGATGTATGCGAAATTATCGATTTTTGGCGTGAAAAGGGCGTGGACGGTTTCCGCCTGGATGTTATTAACTATATCAGCAAGACGACACTGGAGGATGGAAACGAGACGCTTGGCGGCCTGCTCGGCTTTACCGGGATCGAACATTATATTTATGGAAACCGGTTGCACGAGTATTTGCGTGAACTGCGTTCCCGTGCGTTTCAGAATGCGTTTACCGTTGGCGAAACACCGGGCACCGGACCCGAGATGAACAAGCTTCTTACGGCGGATGCCCGCGGAGAACTCAATACGGTGTTTAGTTTCGACCATCTGGAAAACCTCGGGAAGAACCGGTTCGACAACTACCGGTACAATCTGAATCACCTGAAGAAATGTTTCAGCAAGCTCGAAGGATCCTATGCGGACGTTGCCTGGCCGAGCATCTTCGTGGAGAACCATGATAATCCGCGTATGGTCAGCAAGATTGATCCGCGAGAGGAGTTCCGCGATTTGCTTGCGAAATTGCTTGCCGTCGTACTTCTTACTGCGCGAGGAACGGTTTTTCTCTACCAGGGTCAGGAACTCGGAGCGGTCAATGTTGATTTTAACGATCTTTCCGAAATGCGCGATATTGAAAGCCTGAACAAATACAAGGAACTCATCGAAATGGGCGCAACGCCGGAGACCGCATGGGGGACTGTGCTGTGCGGCTCGCGCGATCATGCGCGAACGCCGATGCAGTGGACCAGCGAAGAATACGCGGGCTTTTCCACATGCGAACCATGGATCCGCGTCGGCGATAAGGACGCTTGTAATGCTGCCGATGAGATGCGGGATGAAACGTCCGTTTGGAGCGCTTATCAAACGCTGATTGCTTTACGGAAAGCACATCCGGCGCTGATATACGGACGATTTGAGCCGCACGAGGCAACAAAAGACGATGTTTTCTGTTATTATCGCGCGGATGATGGCGAGCGTTTCTATGTGGAAATCAATCTCACGGCGCGCGCCGTACGACAACCCAGAACAAAGGGTGACATGGAATTGATTTACTCGAACTATATGGCACAGGGAGACGGGCTCCAGCCATATGAGGCGAATGTTTATCGCGTGGTAAAAGCAAGGCCGGACGATCAGGGAGAGTAATCCCGGATTCGTTTCACGGATTGGAAAATTGGCGCAATGTAACGTTTTCGTGAATTGGGCGGGTGGACGGTTGTCTTCCCGCCCAATTTTCACTAAACTCATAGGTGGAATCGACGCATGAAGTTGCGCGTTATTCACAGGAGCGGTTATGAAGAAACGAATTACCGGGGTTCTGGTTCTGATTCTGGTGTTGATGGTTGCTGCGATGCCGACCGGCCATGCGAATGCGCTGGGCATAACGACCGGCGTGATTGTTGGCGACCATATTGCGCTGCGAAAAACCGCTTCCTCCGGCGGCACGCTGATTACTCGGCTCGCGGAAGGGACTGTTGTAAAGGTCCTGGAAACGAATGTCTCCTCGGAATGGTATCGGGTCGAAGCGGGTACGCATACGGGGTATGTGAATCGAATGTATGTTAATATCGACGCGTCGCTGCCATCCTACCAGCTGAACTATACGGGGACGATTGTAAACTGCGATACGGAGGTCAATGTTCGCGCCGACGCTTCCACAAAGGCAAAGAAACTGGGCGCCGCGCAGAAGGGGCAGTCCTATACGGTAACGCAGGCATATGCTTCCGGCGCGTGGCATGCCATCGACTTTAACGGTACGACAGGATATATTTCTTCCAAATATATGGAACTGACGGCAATCGTCGGTAACGACGTGCTTTCTTCCATCGAGGTTACCGGCGGTTCGCTCTCACCGAAATTCTCGCCGACCGAATACGGGTATGTGCTTACCGCTTCGCAAAGCGAGGTCGTGATTCATGCCGCCGCAAACAAAGGCGTGAAAATCAGCATAGGATCTACGGGGATTGCCAGCGCGAAGTATACCATTAAATCCGGAAACAGCAAGACAATACGAATATCGGTGAACGGTAAGGTTCGTTACTCGATTTATTTGGTGCGCGACGTTCTAACGGTTGGAACCTGGAATATTAAGCGCGGCAACGATAACCTGGTGATGCAGGGGTGGCTGATTGCCGCACAGAAGCCCGATATTTTGGGTGTTCAGGAAGTCTACGTCAATAAAAAAGAAAAGACGGATAATCTGCTTTCGGTGCGCACGCGTAACGCGCAGTATACGTCCTTTGCCGAAGCCATTGCGTATGATTCCGGCGGAAAATACGGAATCGGACAGATTTCGAAGTATAAACCTTCGAGCGAGCAAACGACGCTTCTTTCCAGCGAGGATAAGGAACAGCGCTGCCTGCAAAAGGTCGAATATGTAATCGACGGGAAGCGCGTTTCCGTTTATAACACGCATTTTTCCTATGAGTCGGCCTCCATTCGGAAGAAGCAGTTTTCCGAAGTAATCGCTATTATGGATGCCGATCAAAACGTCTATAAAATTTTAACGGGGGATTTCAACGCAAAAGAGCCGGAGTTTGCGGGCTTTTTGAAAAATTACCATGTCGTGAACACCAGCGAAACCAAGTTTTACGACTACACCTATCAGCGAATCGAAATGTCGCAGATTGACAATATCATAGTTTCCAAAAATATTACGGTATTGAATGCGCGAGCGATTCCGACGGAATATTCCGACCATTATCCGCTTTTTGCGTTCTTAGCTTTAAAATAACGAAAAAAGACAACAAGGGCTTCGCGAAAAACGCGAAGCCTTTGTTATCGATTTCGGCCTGCGGAGAAAGTAATAAAATATTGGTCTGCGTAACGGGCGGCAGAAGCGTTGGTGTTACTTTAGCTCGTGTGAATAGTCACCTCTGACCTCGGCGGTTTCCAGAATCTTATCGTCAATTGCCTGATGGAATTCCTCCAGCGAGAACCCGTTTTCCAGTGTGACGGACCCGGAAAGAGCATATACTGTGACAATGTAGGTGTGTGTGCCGCTTGGCGGCGTCGGACCGCCGTAGCCCGTGAAGCCGAAGTCGTTTTTCCCTTGAATCAGATCCGAAGCCAGGTCAATACTGGCATTTTCCGAAAGGCCGGTGACAGGCAGGTCAACGGCCAGCCAGTGGACCCAATCTCCGCCGTCAGGATCGATCATGGCGAGTGCGAGACATGCCGTGTTTTCGGGAACTCCCAAGAAGGCAAGCGGGAACGAGCGGCTGGGAATGCCGCCCCGTTTTTGTTCGGCACGCGCACCATAAGCATCCTGAATCACGTCTTTAACGATGCCGGAACTAGATACCGAGAATGGCAAAGGCTGCTCCGTTGGCAAAACGGGGGATGGCGTCACAGAAGCCGTTGCAGTCTGGATGGCGGGGGCTGTTGTTTCAGCGATTACTGGCGGGGCGTTCTCTTTCGTAGGGGAGGAACAGGCCGCCGTCATCATAAACGCGGCTGTAATCAAGGGGAACCATATAGATATCCGTTTCATAAGACCTCCGTGAATCGCTAAGTGACGATAGGAAGAAACGCCATAAGACGCATCATTTTATCCGAACGAAATGGTATTGATATAACCGTCCATCGAGCGGATTGCATTCTTACTATTATATACTTTTCCATTCTTGCCAAACAATTGGTCAACGCCATACCAGTTATCACCAACATAACAGGAAACACGATACGACCCGGAAGGGAGCCGTATTTTTGCCGACTGTCCGCTTACCAAAAATAAACCGGCCACCAGACTCCCCTCCTCGGAGATGTCCTCACCGGAGATACTATAGAAACGAAGATAACAGTATTTTCCGAGGCTTGTACCTGTGTTCAGAATAATCTGATTGCCGCTGCTTTCGCCTTCCAGCACCGAACCGGAGGCAGGCAGATCTGCCGGTGCAATCCGCCATAGAGAATTAATCTGCGCTGCGGCGGATTCGTCCGCCTGCTGTTTGGCGGATGCGATTCGCTCAAGCAACGAACTTGCTTCCGAAAATTGATATTTCTTCGAACTGGAATCCAGCCGGATGCTAACGCGGTCCTGGACTAAGGGGATTGCTGAAGTATCAATCTCGCGTAAACCGTCGGCAGTCAGAGAAACAACGAGTTCGTCGCCATAGAACGGCTGGTTAAAGGAAGCGGCGTAAGTATTGCTGAGCATACTGAAAACAATCGTTGGATTGGGGTAGGAAAGGGAAGCGAGAACCGTATCATCCGACGTTTGTGACAGATCGGTTATTTGAACGAGATCCGCATATTCCTGCCCGCCCATCGCATCCGCGAGAAGGGAACGCAATTCGTCCGCGGCAAGCGAAAGACGATAATTCTGTTGATACGAATCGTTGCGCGATAATAAGGTCAGCATCATATTTTCAACGGTACGCTGTATTTCGAGTTTACTGCTGCTCGTTAAGGACGCAGCCCAACCTTTGCCTGAGGTTACAAGATCGAAGGCAACGGGCAGTTCAATCGAGCGGGAACCCGTATGGTTCAGAGCATATGTTTCCATTGCCTGGCGAATCGACAGCACCGCTTTTTTTTGATACGAGGAAGCGCTTTGCGTTGAAAAATCGGGGGTTGGCGGAGTGAAGGCAACGCTTTGAAATTCGTCTGCGGTATAGTCGGGAATGCTGACATCGATGGTGTAGGACACCACGCTGCTGTTTGGATCGATCGTTTGATATGCTTGCTTTACCTGATCTTCCAGATTGAGAACTTCTATATAGTAGTCCGAATAGCCGACGATTGCTTTCGTTATCGCGTCGATATGGCTGGAGACCGCGCTGCAGGCGGAAAGAAGCCATACGGCGGCTGTGCTGAACAAAAGCAGAAGAATGCGTTTATAGGAAAACATACGGATTTACTCCCATCATAACCTCGTAGAACTCGAGAAAAAGGTTCACCTAAATAAAACTTATCAAGTAACAATAATGTAACATTTCCAACGGACTCCGTCAATGAACATAAAAATGAATTCGGGTTGTACAGGCGGAAAAAATCGGGGACAGGCGGTTTGACTGGAAGATTCATGTAATCCGTAATAAGAAAGAGAGCGCCGAAACGCTCTCTTTTGTAAAACACAGAAATTTACTTTGCGTCAACCTTCGCCATGTGCGCAATCAGGTCGAGGACTTTGTTGGAATAACCCCACTCGTTGTCATACCAGGCGACGAGCTTGACGAAGTGATCGTTCAGGCTGATGCCGGCGTCCGCATCGAAGATGGAGGTACGCGGGTCGGAATAGAAATCGGAAGAAACAACCTTATCCTCGGTGTAACCGATGATGCCTTTCCACTCGGGCGCTTCGGAAGCAGCCTTCATGACGGCCTTGATCTGATCATAGGTCGCGGGCTTCTCAAGACGGCAGGTGAGGTCGACCACGGAGACATCCGGCGTCGGAACGCGGAGGGACATACCGGTGAGCTTGCCGTTGAGGGAGGGGATAACCTTGCCGACGGCCTTGGCTGCGCCGGTCGAGCTCGGGATAATGTTGTGCGCCGCCGCACGGCTGCCGCGCCAGTCCTTCTTGGAAGGACCGTCAACGGTCTTCTGCGTTGCGGTGATGGAGTGGACGGTGGTCATGAGGCCTTCGACGATGCCGAAGTTATCATGAATGACCTTCGCCAGAGGCGCAAGGCAGTTTGTGGTGCAGGACGCGTTGGAAACGACCTTCATGTCCTTGGTGTAGGTGTTCTGGTTGACGCCCATAACGAACATCGGAGCATCGGCGGAAGGAGCGGAAATAACGACCTTCTTGGCGCCGCCCGCAAAATGCGCGCTGGCCTTATCCACCGTGGTAAACACGCCGGTGGACTCGACGATGTATTCTGCGCCGCAATCCTTCCAGGGAATCTCGTTTGCATTCATGCAAGCATAAACTGCGGTCTCTTCACCGTTGACGACGAGTTTGCCGTCCTTGGTGGAGATGTCGCCTTTGAACTGTCCATGCACGGTGTCATAACGGAGCATGTAGACCATGTAGTCGAGATCGATGAACGGATCGTTCACGCCGACAACTTCGATTTCGGGGTTGGCTGCGGCTGCGCGGAAGACCAGGCGGCCGATACGACCAAAGCCATTGATGCCTACTTTGATTGCCATATCTATGTTCTCCTTTTATTGATATACGAGTTCATATGGGTTGAAGACTTACTCTTAAAACCCACAGTATTGTACAATATCCGCCCGTTATGCGCAAGAAAAAACTTTCTTAGCAAGGCTCACAAAACGAGTTGAATCGTTCCTGGAGGATCGATTTTCCGGTCGATCGCGGATGGTTGGCAGTTAGTCCAGATTGTGTTTTTCCGAAACGATATAGAGGGGACGCCCTTTGAGCTCATCATACATGCGACCCAGATACATGCCCTGAAGTCCCATAAAGAACAACGTGAGTCCCTGAATCAAAAGAATTCCATCCACAGCCCAGAGCCAGCCGGCGACGCCGGAAACGATCGCAACGACGATCAGCGCAATCAGGCCAAGTCCGGCGAGGGCGCACAGGCCGATGCCAAACTGCATGGGCAGGGTGAGCGGTTTATCCGAAAAACCGGTGATTCCGTCGCTTGCAAGGCGGAGCATCTTCTTCAGAGTGTACTTTGTCTTGCCGGCGAAACGCTCCTGACGTTCATATTCGATCGGTACGGCGTTGAATCCCATCCACGCGGACATCCCACGCAGGAAACGGTTATGCTCGCGCATTTGTAAAAACAGGTCGGCAACATTGCGCCCGATGAGACGGAAATCCCCCGTATCGAGCGGAATCGGGTAGGCGCTCATCCAGGAAAGCAGCCGGTAATACATGGCGGCCGTGAGTTTTTTGAACAAAGTTTCGCCCTTGCGCTTCAGACGTTTGCCGTATACGATATCCGCGCCGTCTTCCCACATTTTTACCATTTGCGGAATGAGCTCCGGCGGATCCTGAAGATCCACGTCTATGATAATGAGTGCGTCCCCTTTCGCCGCGTCCATCCCGCAGGTAACGGCGAGCTGATGACCGAAGTTGCGGGAGAACGAGAGCACTTTTACCTGCTTGTTTTCCGCGGCAAGTTCGCGAAGCTGGAGCAGGGTTTGGTCCCGACTGCCGTCGTTAACATAGATAATCTCGTAATTGTAGCCGGTGCTTTTCATGGCGGCGTCCATGCGCGTAAAGGAATCTCTGAGAACTTCCTGCTCGTTATAGACTGGAATCACTAACGAAAGCATACGTTTTTCCTGTGAACTCATTGAAATCTCCTCCAAATCATAGTCCGCCGCTCGATTAAGACGGCGGGAAATGGTCTCTTCCTAAATGATATTATAGTAAACTTACGTAACGAAGGCAATTTACATTTCCGATTTGTGTCAATTGTCGTTGCCGGGCGAATCACAAGGGAAGGCAAGTTTTGATTGCAATTTGAGCGTCATGTGGTAGAATACGTATCGAAAGAACAAGACAACCTCAAGAAAAGGAGAACATACCATATGCCTATCGTAACCAGTAAGAAAATGTTTGCGGATGCGTATGCCGGCGGTTACGCCATCGGCGCGTTCAACGTAAACAACATGGAGATCATCCAGGGCATCACCGAGGCTGCAAAAGAGCTGAACGCTCCGCTGATCCTGCAGGTCAGCTCCGGTGCTCGCAAGTATGCAAACCATACCTACCTGATGAAACTGATCGAGGCCGCCTGCATCGAGACGGACCTGCCCATCTGCGTCCATCTTGACCATGGCGATACGTTTGAGCTTTGCAAGAGTTGCATCGACGGCGGATTTTCCTCCGTTATGATCGACGGTTCGCACCATGGCTACGAAGAAAACGTTAAGCTGACCCGCCAGGTCGTCGAATATGCGCATGATCACGGCGTGGTCGTCGAAGGCGAACTCGGTCGTCTCGAAGGCGTTGAGGACGATGTGAAGGTCGCCATGGGGGAAGGCAGTTATACCGATCCCGACCAGGTGCAGGATTTCGTAAAGCGCACCGGCGTGGACTCGCTGGCGATTGCGATTGGCACGAGCCATGGCGCGTATAAATTCAAGCCCGGTACGAAACCGCAGCTCCGCTTCGACATCCTCAAGGAAGTCGAAAAGCGTTTGCCCGGGTATCCGATCGTTCTTCACGGCGCAAGCAGCGTCATTCCGGAATTCGTGAAGATGATCAACGAAAACGGCGGAAACATGCCGGACGCGATCGGCGTTCCGGAAGATATGCTCCGTGAAGCGGCGCGCATGGCGGTCTGCAAGATCAATATCGACAGCGACCTCAGGCTTGCTATGACGGCGACGATCCGCAAGTACTTCAACGACAATCCGTCCCACTTCGATCCGCGTCAGTATCTCAAACCCGCGCGCGAAGCGATCAAGAACATGGTTGCCCACAAGATCACGACCGTGCTCGGCTGCGACGGCAAAGCGTAAAAACTGGTTCAAACAAAAATGCCCTTCGGGGCATTTTTGTTTAGCTTGCTTATGGGGGGTGAGTGTATGAAGACTACAACTATCCATACCTTTGAAGAGTATTGTAATTACACAGAACAATATAAAAACAAAGCATACTTTTGAGGTCAAGCTAATTCAGCTTGGCCAATCGTTCCAGCATTGTTCCGGGGAAACAACGCATCAACACTGGATGACGAAATAAAACAAATAAGACAGGAAATGGCAGATTCTGGTCTAGAAGCATTACCTGCACTGTTTAAATTACAGCATTATGGAACTCCAACACGTATATGCGATTTGACTATTAGTCCGCTTTCAGCATTATTTTTTGCTTCAAATGTTAATGAACAAGCTCAAAGTGATGGCGTTGTTTATATTTTTAAAAAAGAAAGTGGAGTTCCTTATGACGGTGTAGAGTTACGTGCTTTTTCAAAAGTTCTCACAGGAGAAAAGCAAATAACTGACTTCACAGATGAGGATAAGGCGATTCTGATACCAGCACTTCAGAATAATATCATAATCCAATACAACTATAACTTCTCATATACCAATCCAAGAGCAATACTGCAAGGAGGGACGGGTTTGCTTTTTGGTTTCTCGTATACAAACGGAGTTATTTCGCAATGCAGCGAGCAAGGAGTAGAAGATATTATTACAGAGAAACTAATGATTCCTGCTTCAGTTAAAATAGAAATACTGAAATCATTAACTCAACTTGGTTACTCTGAAAGTATTCTTTATAACTCGTTAGAAAATATCGGTGATGGCAATGGAGTTGAATTCTGCGAAACCTCACGAGAAATAACCTCAAAGGCAACAATAACAAAATATATCGCGAAAAATAGAATTAATAGCTTATATTTTGATCGTGATGAGTTTTTACGAAAAGTGGCTTGCGAAAATGCTCGTCTTGTCATGATGTATGGCCATAACACAAAAATACGGCTGTTCTTTTACTATGATGAAAATGATATTGTAGAAAACAATTGGCTTTGCAGAACAGAGTGTGATGAAGCAGCCCTGTATAAGGCTATATGGACAAAGGACTATCTCCAAACTCGTATGAGGTACATGAATGAGCAAGCTTCAAGAGGAGAGGTAATAGGTAAATTTCTTATATTGTTAAATAATCTTATACCGATATATGATGAGATTGTTGATAACGTATAATAAAGTTCGCAAAAAGGAAGAAGGCATAGGAAAGCCATCGGGACTCCGATAGAATGAATGGTGTGAAGACATTCAGCAAAGGAGAACCCACGATGGCTCAAAAAAATGGTAACACAAACCTGACGGA
>JAYFNY010000028.1:0-4865 GCA_034933205.1 Eubacteriales bacterium | reverse complement strand
ATAGCCCTGCTTCTTTAGCTCCAAAACCTGTGATATGATTTCTTTCCCAAATTGTTTTCCCATACAAAAACCTCCTATCGCTTTATCCTACGATAGGAGGCTCTTTTCTTTCAATGTCCGTTTTCTGGGGTTCAGTTCATTTTGCGCGGGACCTCTTTTCAAATCCTGATTGCATTGGAACCGGATTTCGAACAGAGAAAAGGACCAGGTATAAACTGCGGATCAATCCATTGGCTTAAACCCTTCTCCGTGTACCTCCGTTGCGTCGGTCACGAAGATAAACGCCTTCTTGTCGATCGTTTTCACTGATTTCAGCGTCTGAGCAAAGGAGTTTCGGTGCGTTACCAGCATGAGGACATTCTTGTCCCTCCGCGTATAGCCGCCTCTTCCCTGCAGAACCGTTACGCCGCGCCCCAGTTCGTCCGCAAGCAGAGCGAGGATATCATCCCCGCGCTCCGTAACGATATAGATCACCTTCGCATGGTCAACGCCCTGCATAATCGCGTCGATCGTTCGCGTGGTGGCGAAGATGGTAACGATGGAGTACAGCGCGACTTCAATATTACGAAACACAAGCACGGCAAACACTACGACCGTTGCGTCCACGATCAACAGCAGCGAACCGACCGAGGCATTCGGGAATACACGGTTTAACAGCAGGCTGATCAGATCGGTGCCGCCCGTTGTCGCGCCTCGAACGAAGATAATTCCCATTCCGGCGCCGCAGAGGACGCCGCCGAGAACGGAGGCCAGCAGCACGTTGTTGGAGTACGGCGGCAGGATACGCAGAAACAGTTCGATAAACCCGGAAAGCAGCAGCGTTGCTATAATGGTCTTGATCAGCGGCCGGAACCCGAGTTTCCACCAGGCAAGCGCCACGAGCGGAATATTCAGGAGGAGCGTCCATACGCCGACCGATACCGGCGAGAGATACGCCAGCGCGGTTGCCAGGCCGGAAACGCCGCCGGGGGCAATGTCGTTTGGAATGGTAAATAAAACCAGCCCGGCTGCAACCATTGCGCTGCCAAGGACAAAGGAAAGGATATCGAGGGCCCATGTGCGGGCGTTTTGTTTCATTGGTGGAGTCACGACCTTTCGGAAAACCGGGAGGAAGCTCGTTGATTATGGATTGAGCCCCTTCAGCGCGTCGATGACGAAAATGCCGTCCTTGCGGATCAGCTTTCCGTCAAACCAGATTTCGCCGCCGTAAGGCTTCGTCTGGATGCAAACAATATCCAGATGCAGCTGGGACTTGTTGCCATTGAATGCGTCGGCATAGGCGCAGCCGGGCGTAAGGTGGAATGAACCGCCGATTTTCTCGTCGTAAAGCGTATTCCCGATGGATTTTGTCACGGCGTTGTTGACGCCGATTGCAAACTCGCCGAGGTAGCGCGCGCCTTCGTCAGCATTCAGCATTTCATTGAAACCGGCAGCATCCCCGTCGCAGTCGGCTTCGTCGATATGCCCGTTTTTGAAGACAAGGCGAGGGTTGTCGAAACGCTTGCCGTATCGCATAGCAGGCGTATTGTACTGGATCGTTCCGTTGGCGCTTTCCCGTACGGGCGCGGTATACACTTCGCCGTCCGGAATGTTCAGCTCGCCATGACAGGGTACGACAGGGATACCCTTGATGGAAAATGTCAGATCGGTTCCAGGACCGACAAGATGAACCCGATCTGTTTTTTCCATCAGTTCGACAAGGGGTTCCATATCCCTTGCCATTTTCTGGTAATCCACAAGGGCGGCACTGAGGAAAAAGTCGAAGAAATCGTCGTAACACATACCGGCTTTCTGCGCGTCCGCCATGGTCGGCCAGTGCAGGTACACCCAGCGGCGCTCATCGATGATTCGGTCGCGCAGCGGACGGCGCAAATCGCGATAATAGGTCATGGCGCGGGAATCGACGGCGGAAAGCTCCGCGTCGTTCTCATCCACGCCGATATCCACGTGTGCTACGAGATGATCCCAGTATTTCGTTTCCCACTCGAGCTGCGCTTCGATCGCAGGCTTTGCCGCTTCCGGATGCTCCGGATCGATAAAGCCGAAGAATAGCCGGCTGATTTCGTCGTCGGTCAGTTTTACAAACGGTACCGCACCGATGGCGTGCGCTTTTCTTTGCAGCGCTTTGATCAGCGGCTTTGCGGGAAGACCGCCGTTGATTTCAAACATGTCTCCTGCCTGGAGATGGAGAGAGTAGGTTAAAAGCAGATCGGCAAGGCGATCCAGCCGTTCGTCACGCATATTGGTTCCTCCTTATGCACTCTGCTCCTTATTCTATCGGAAACAGGGCCGCACTTCAACACCATGTGCGCAATGCATAAAAAAGAACGAAGACGATATCTTCGTTCTACGTGGAAGGCGAATACAGTCCGGGAAAAAGAACGGCGGTGCTTGTATCGTTAGTTTCTGCGTGAGCGGTTCGCCAGTGCGAGCAGGCGCAGGAAACTGATGAGCGACGCAACGGCCGCCCAGACATAGGTCATTGCGGCGGCGTTGAGTACCTTTTTCGCACCGTCGCTTTCCTCATAGGTGATATAGTTTCCTTCTTCGAGCATCCGGAGCGCCCGCGACGAAGCGTTGAACTCGACCGGCAGCGTAACCACCTGAAACACCAGCATGGCGCCAAAGAGAATGACGCCTGCCATTGCGAGGTTGAAACTGCCCATCATGAGTCCGAGAATTACGATCCAGGGCGCCGCATAGGAGCCGATGGAGGCAACGGGCAGGATTGCGTTTCGCAGGCGGATCGGCGAGTATCCTTCCTGATACTGCATTACATGACCAATTTCGTGCGCCGCGACCGCAACGGCGGCGATGCTGTTTTGACCGTACACTTGCGTACTGAGCCCGACGACCCCGTTTTTAGGATCGAAATGGTCGGTTAAAGAACCCTGCACCGAGGTAATCTGCACAGGGCTGTTTGCGCGGTTAAGAAGCTGTCCCGCGATCTCCTCCGCGCGCAAACCGGAAGAAACCGGCATCTCGGCGTATCGTTGAAACGTTTTTTGAACCTTGTTTTGCGCGTAAAAACTGATACCCATGACGACGAGCAGCAGAATGATATAAATGCTGTCCGTAGAGCCGTATCCAAAGTACATAATGATCCCTCCTGATACGAAAGAAAGTATATCATAATCGTGCGTACGGTACAGCGGTTTTCAAGATCGTTTGCAATTCATACGAATTTAAAACAAATTGGCCTGTGTTTGGGGCTTTTCTCGACGGTAAAATGTGGTATACTATGCTTTAACCCTACCCAAATTCAAAAAAGAGAGGTAATTTCTATGGCGCTCAAACTTTCTCAGATTCAAAAATCGCCGGAATCGTACGTCGGCGCGATTTCGGTGTGCGGATGGGTCCGCACAGTTCGCGAGGGAAAAACCCTTGGTTTTATCGAATTGACCGACGGAACTTGCTTTACTCCCGTTCAGGTTGTCTATGAGCGCGACAACCGAAATTTGGGCAATGGGTTAACGACTGGCTGTGCGATAGCCGTGGAGGGTGAATTGGTCATGACGCCGGACGCGCCGCAGCCGTTCGAGATTCGCGCAAAAGAGATCGCGATGGAAGGCGAATGCCCGAGCGATTATCCGCTGCAGAAGAAAAGACACTCTCTTGAGTATCTGCGTACCATTCAGCATCTGCGTCCGCGGACAAACACGTTTCAGGCGACATTTCGTGTGCGTTCGGTGGTTGCTGCGGCGATTCACGAGTTCTTTCAGCAAAACGGCTTTGTTTACGTGCATACCCCGCTGATTACAGGGTCGGACTGCGAAGGCGCGGGCGAAATGTTCCAGGTGACGACGCTGCCGTTAAAGGATATGCCCAAGGATAAGGAGGGCAACATCGATTTCTCCGGTGACTTCTTTGGAAAACCGGCGAACCTGACGGTTTCCGGCCAGCTGTACGGGGAAGCGTTTGCGCTCGCGTTTCGGGATATCTATACGTTCGGCCCGACGTTCCGCGCGGAATACAGCTTCACGGCGCGCCATGCGGCGGAGTTCTGGATGATCGAACCGGAGATGGCCTTCTGCGATCTGGCGGGCGATATGGACGTTGCCGAGGCGATGATCAAGTATATCATAAAAACGGTGCTGGATCGCTGCCCTGCTGAGATGGAGTTTTTCAACAAATTTATCGACTCCGGTCTTCTCGACCGACTGGATAATGTTCTTAAGAACGATTTTGTGCGGTTGAGCTACACCAAAGCGGTGGAACAGCTTCTGGAAAGCGGCGTAGAGTTCAAATATCCCGTTGGCTGGGGGCTGGAACTGCAGACCGAGCATGAGCGTTACCTCACCGAGCAGGTCTATCATTGCCCGGTATTCGTAACGGATTACCCCAAAGATTTCAAGGCGTTTTATATGCGTCTCAACGACGACGAAAAGACGGTTGCCGCAGTGGATCTGCTTGTGCCCGGCGTAGGCGAAATTATTGGCGGAAGTCAGCGCGAAGAGCGGCTTGACGTGCTTGAGAGGCGGATTCAGGAGCTTGGCATGGATATCGGCCAGTATGGCTGGTATCTGGAACTGCGAAAATACGGCGGTGTGAAACACGCGGGCTATGGACTCGGGTTCGAGCGGATCATCATGTACCTCACCGGCATGCAGAACATACGCGACGTGCTGCCATTCCCGCGTACGGCAAGCAACATGGAAATGTAATTTCGAATAAAAAGCGTCCCGCGAGTGAACTGAACCCCAGAAAACGGACATTGAAAGAACGGCTCTCCGTCAATAGTTGGGGTGAGCGGTAGACTAAGAGAAACCAAGGGAGCTGAGAGCGAGAGCGAACAGCCCCCTTAAACGTTGGTTGTGCAGAGGATTCGAGTGCGAAAATTCCGGAAGCTGCGGTAACCAAATGCG
>JAYFNY010000027.1:0-69289 GCA_034933205.1 Eubacteriales bacterium | reverse complement strand
ACCTACCTGATGGAATATGCCGAAGACTGGTCCGTTTCCAAAGCGTACATCAGCCCTCAATCCATGGAAACACTGCTTCAGAACGCTGCTTGATCAGCACTTCGGAGTCCCCTAATTGCGAACTTTTGTTGACAGTACCTTACAACACCGTTGGCTGTTGCAAAGATAATGGATATTCAAGTTTTTAAATGGATGAGAAGCGATAATGACTGGATTGGATTTTGGGGCGGTTACTTAGGGGGCCTTTGCACACTTAGTGGCGTAATATTGACAATTCAGCGGTCGAAAAAAGAAGCATCAGATAATCAGAGAATATCAATTATGCCATATCTTGCTATAGTTAAAGACAGAATTGTTGAAAAAAATATCCCAATAATAAAAATCAGTTTGCATAATATCCCACTTGGTGTTGAGGAAAAAGGAAGTAATAGATTCTATTTCAAAGAACTAATAATAGAAGGCACTTTGAGAAGTGTAGGGATGGGACATGCAACTAACTGTAGAATTGAAGAAATTATCGTAGAGTATAAAAAAACTATATACCCAACTGGAACTGAGAGTATAGTATTACAAGAGCGCGAAACTCCGTTCTTCATAACGCTGCACGAATTCGGACTGCATGATGAAGATATCTCAGAAAGATTCAATCATGAATATGAAAGCTACTTCTCGAGGAAGGCATTTATACCGAAAGAGCCAGAACTACAAATCACGTTTGAATTAAGATTTGAAGACGTTATTGGGAATAAATATGAACAGCATGTCGTATACGGACTACCAATTCTAGAAAAGAACAAGTTTGGTTTTATGGAAGAAATTGCAGATTTTAAAACTATTGGCTGCCCCAAATGCTATAAGAATATATATTAGTTGAAGTATGGAGAAGATTCGGTGGACCTCTCAAAATTTTATGTCGAATACTACGCCAAACTGAATGTCGATCTTGTTATGAAACTTCGGCCGACTTTTTTGAAGAAGAGCGAGCGCCCGGACTTTGTGTCCAGCCACCGCGAAGTCGGTCTCGAAGTCACTCGTGCGGTCATTGAGCAATGGGCGCAGCAGGAAGCGGACATGAATCGCCATTTCGGGCCCGATATGCCCGGCGAGGCGGTGGAGCAGGATATCCTTTTCGATTGCATTAACGCAAAAGTTCCTCGAAATAGAAACGAAAAGATTCCGGAACCGTTTCTGGTGCTCCCGCAGGAAGTACGCGATCTTCACATCGCCCGTATACAGGAGCGAATCGAGGACAAAACGCGCCTCCTTGGTGAATATCAGCCATGCCGGAAGAGTTGGCTCTATATTTACAGCGATACACTGGGGCTCGAACGAACGGATATAGAACGGGTGAAGTCGTATTACGACGCGCAGTCCGAAACGAAGCGATACGACATCTTATTCGTAAAGGTTGGATGCCTGCTATATGTTCTGCAACAGGAAGAGAAAATGCAAGTACGGCAGCTCAGTCAACTGCAATCCTACCGTGCGCATAACAGGGCACGAAGCCTCGCGTTCTGGACGAGCAGGAAAAGACGTTGAATGAATCGTTGAAAGGCTGCGGCAGCCCTGCGCGCTTCTGCTTCGGCAAACGGCTGTCAAACAGAAAGAAGCGTATTCAGCTCAGCACAGAGGTTTTTCCACAACGCATAGGATTGAAAGAGAGTTTTTGAACTGGCACCGAGTCTTATCACATTTTGCAGCCGTGAATCGCAGTTGATTGGAGCTTTCGAGAACGATTGGATGTAAGAAACCGTTCGTTTTCGGCTGGGAAAGTAAACGTGGTTCAGCGCAAAGAGCGTCTGCAGAAAATGTTCGATTGCAAGATCGAGCGTTGCGTGGAAAAACAGCGTGTCGCCGCGTCGTACCGCTCTTCTAAAATCTTCCGCGTCGTCCATGAGCGCCGCGTGGTGCGAGATGAGCGCCTGCGCCAGCGACTCCGGATATCGATCAAGACGCTGCTTCCAGTCTTTCAGATAGCAATCGGGGTCATAAAACACATGCATACCGAGGATAGAGGCACAGCGCCCCGTTGGATAAAAGTAGTTCGCTTCACGGTCCAGCCGATCGCCGCGCAGAATTGCTTCCAGTGAGTCTGAGAATGTGCGGATGGTAAAGTACATGAGGTAAACTTCCAGGCTGCCGATACGGAGGGAATCCACCAAGCCCCAGTGCGTGTCTTCGAAATCGCCAAGACGATCAATGGTGATCGTGCTAATCAGGGAAGAAAGCATCTCTTCGCGTGCGTTTCTCGTCGGGATTCGTTCGCAGAAAACAAACAGATCAACATCGCTTTCCGAATCGGCAGGTAACTGGCTTCCACCGGTTTTTCCGACTGCACGAACACTGGAAAGGGAGGTTGTTGCAGTAAGCAGGCTTTCAAATCTTTGTTCAATGGAAAGCATAATCGCTCCTGTTCAGAAAGAATCTATACTGCATGAGAAGGCAGCAAACGCTTGAATCCAGATTCTTTTCCGATAGTCGTGAATACTGTTGACCGGCAGGGGACGACTGTTTTTTATAGGAACACGTTCTCAGGTGTTCCGTGCGTTTTCCTGCGATAGGTTTCCGAGGGCTTCGAATTCATAGTTCCCGGCTGCCCAGTTCTTCAGATTTCGAAGCCTGGCGCCTTGATCGCCGTGTTCGGGATCGTTGAATAAGTCCAGTAGCTTTTGACAGGGCAAATCGGGACATTCACCACAATGCGCGGTGCCTTTTTCGATACAGCACTTTGCCTTTTCACACTCACCCCAGAACAGTTGTCCCTTACTTTCCTGACATCCTCTACAACCCGTCTTGTCCTTCCATTCGCACGCACCGCAATATGCGCCGCAGAACGCAATCAGTTTACGATCCATAGGATTCTCCTTACAGAAATTTTCATAGAAAGTCAATTGCAGTAAAACAAAAAGAAAATGAAGAGAAAACGATATTGAATTCTATCATGATTTGTATAAAAAAGAAAGCAAAAGACATATCCTTCTGCTTTCTTGAACTGGTGGCGCATACCAGAGCTTAAGCGAACTGCCCCCGACGATTCCGATACGAGCGCGAATGATAGCGGTTCTTTGTCATCCGTACATCCGAAAGTGATCCGCATCTCGTCGTCGTACAAGTAAATCGCTTCAATGAACTGGTTGACGAGTGATCGTCTGAATCCTTGATCCGTGAAGTCGCCGTCGCGGAACTTCTCAAAATAATAGCGCACCCGTTCTCGCGATTGGGGTTTTAAGCTGCAAGTGAGGATCTCGATCTCGCGCTTCTGCTTATCTTCTTCCGTTTCGAGCGCCTCCAGCTTCGTTTTTGTAGAGCGGGTGAAGATTCCCTGAGCGATGGCGTCAACCGTGTTCTGTATCTCCGTCTGAATTTGATCGAGCTGTTTCTGCGCCGCTTTAAGCTGTTGATTCTCAAACGCGTTTTTCTGATACTCCATGAACGTATCGACCATCCAAGTAATTTTCTCGTCCGACATCAGCAGCCCGCGTATATGCAAGATCACCGCGTCCTCTATGTAACCTCGTCTGACGTATTTCTTGTCGCAATCCCCAGACCCTCGCACCGTTTGGCATGCATAGTAATAATGCATTGCTCCTGTTCCGCTTGTGCCAGACACCCCGACCATAAGAGCGCCGCACTTCCCGCAGTACAGCTTGCCCGTCAAGACGTAATCGCCAGTTTCACGGTGCCGGCCTTGCGCGTTTTTCTTAGTTTTTAATTTTTCCTGCACTCGATAAAACACTTCCTTCTCTATGATCGGTGGTATGCCGTCCTCGACACGGACATCGGCCCATGAGTAAACGCCGATATATCGTTCGTTGGTTAGTATAGATGCGAAGCTGCTCTTGGTCCAGGTTCCTCTAAGGCGGGTTTTAATTCCGCGCGCATTGAGCTCGTTAGCGATATCGACAAACTTCTCGTCGTTAAGGAACTTCGTATAGATCGCGCGGATGACCTCTGCCTCTTCCGGCGCAACGGCATACTTTCCGTCGGCTCCCTTGCAATATCCGAAGGGTAAGCGCCCGTTGTTCACCTTGCAATTAACGGCGTTGTCGCGCATACCCCGAATGATGTCCTCGGACATGTTCTCGCTGTAGAACTGATTGAGGTTGAGCATACTGCGGAACGCAAAGCGCCCGGCAGGGGTGTTCCCAAATTCCTCGCGCACATACATGATGCGAACACCGTGCCGATCCATGCGCTCTTCAAATTGGAGAGCGTTAAGCATGTTTCGCCCGATGCGGTTTGATTTATACGCTATGATGACGCCGAACTTATGCTTTTCGGCGTCGCGGATCATGCGCTGGTAAGCGGCGCGGGTTTCTTTTCTTCCGGTGATCGCCTTGTCTGAGTATATCTCGATTACGTTCAGACCTTCGCGTTCGGCGAAGCCCTTGCATTCCTCAACCTGCTGCTCAATGGATTCTTCCTTTTGCGAGTGAGAGGAATACCGGGCGTAGATTACCGCATCACCGGACGCAAGTGCGTTTCCGTCCTTAACCTTTTTCAAATGAACACCTCATGCGTAATCACTCGTCAGTATTTCGCACCAGTATTTTTATTCCGAATAGGTTTTTCTCTACGATTATTTCCTTTTCATCGTATGTAGTATTGATCTCAAATGCCTCTGAACGTTCGGGTAATAGGGCCGTAAATGCAGATAGGCTATGAACTCCCACATTGCAGCGTAGAGATACAGCTTCACCATGGCGAATAGAATATTTTTCGTTTTCGTCTACTATGAGATAGATCGCCGCGCTTCGCTTTAACGTTTCACCCACGGTAATAGCTACATTGTCAAAAACAACAATCCCGCGTGACCTACGTTCACCGTCGGCAGCTTCTCCATTCTCGGGGTCCATGTCGAGCACGCGGTTATAATACTCTACAGCTCGCCCATTATCTCCTTCGTTTTCAAAGCGAGAAGCTCTTTCTAGCAAATTCTTTATCTGCATCTTTGTGTCTATGGACACGGTACCAGACACGCTAACAGACGCTTTATCGTTAATCATTTTTGTCCCGCAGTATTGGCAAAATGCTAGCTCCCTGCTTTCGTCTATTTCGCAGGCTCCTCCGCAAGCAGGACACTTTAGTTCGACGAACATAATGCTGTCACTCCATTTCGTTATAATTTGTCAAATATGGAAATACAAGCAACCAATGTGCTACAATCAACACTAGCCCGGGCAGAATACGTAAAGGAGAACCGTCATGTCCTCACTCGACGAACTATCTGCCCTGTTTCTTTCTATGCCGGAAAACCGTCAAGACGAACTTATTGCTCTGCTGGAAGCGCTGCAAGATACCGAAGATAATCCTCTGCTTGAACCTGGCGCTCGTCAGAAAGCGCCGTGAATAACTCAATAAATCGTAGGAGCTTGCCATTGTCGACAGGCTCTTCGTCTTTTAATCCGACCATATAATCGAGCGAGTGGCCAAGCTCATCGGCGATAATACAAGCGTCATCAAGGGTTACTTGCGATTCTCCGCTTGCCATGGAAGACGCAAGGTTAAGATCAAATCCGATTTCATCTGTATCCGCCCTGTCAATAAGTTGTAACTCTTTGTCGAGCCTCTTCCGAAATATCGCGGTTCCATAACTCGCACCAAACGAAGATGAAGGTGCCTCTTTTTCAGAATCAATGAGATCGCTCATGTTGATGTTGAAATAATCCGCGATTGCCTCTAACATTTCGAAATTCGGTTCTCTCACGCCTGATTCATACATCCCAATCGTGCTTCTTGAAACACCCAGGGCTTTTGCAAGCTCACCCTGCGTGATCTTTCTACTGTTGCGAATGTTTTTAAGTTTACGGTGAAACTTATTCATATCAAACGCTCCTTTTTCTATGGCTACATGCTATCACGGAACGTGAATATAATCAATAAAAATGCCACGAATGGTGTTGACAAAGTGTGAACAATTTGGTAATATCTGATCAAAAGACACGTATCGTGACGAAAGGAGAAAAAAGTGGATAACACATTTTCTATTAAACTCGTAGCTTTACGAGGAGAGAAAAGCCAAACGGAGGTCGCCGCAGCTAACGGAATTAGCGCATCTGCTCTCGCAATGTATGAAACCGGCAAGAGGGTTCCCAGGGATGAGATAAAGCGTTCCCTCGCTAATTACTATGGCGTGTCTGTGGGGGGTCTTTTTTTTAACCAAGAATGACACGTAACGTGACATTTTAGGAAATAACGGGGTTAAAATATGGCAAGCGTAGATTTTTCACTCTCGACCATACCGGAATGCCAGAAGTGGTCGATGATGGCGATGGTCAGCGACGGCATCAAAGCGCTGTTTGCTCGACCGGGCGAGGAGGAACGGTTTCAGGAATGGCTGCGGGAACGCGGCCTTACTGAAACGCCGGTAACAATCGGGCAGTAGAGCCCCAAACAAGACAACTGAAAGGAGGTAAACCAGAATGGAAGCACAAAAAAAGCCGGTTGACGTTGGCGCGTCGAACCCGGCACAGGAAATCTACTACTGTCAGAATATCACAAAAGAACAAATCGTGTCAATGCTTGAAGCGGTACTGATGTGCTGCGGCGAGGACGTGTTGTCTCTCGAACCCCAGTACAACCAACGCGGAGAACTTGAAACAGTCGCGGTCACGTTCCTTGGCGGCGGCGTACGGTACGCCAACGTTTATGCAGACAGTCACCTTTCGCTCTGCAGGGACGTGCTCAATCAGGCGTTCAAATGATCGCGACCTGTGAGAGCTGCGGCGCACAACCGCAAATCAATTTTCCAACGGATAACGAAATGCAATCTATCCTGCGCGAAGCCGGATGGCTATGCATCAACTTCGACGGGCAATGGTCTCTGACCTGCCCGGCATGCCGAAAGGAGAAAAGGCGTGAAAAAGCTATGGAATCGGGTGCTGCTGATCGCAGTGCTCACAATAACCTACTGGACGATCCTACTTTGGGCGATGCCCGCGCTGGCGGAAGGTGACGCTGCGGTAGTCACGATCGAACTTGTGCCGACTCCAACGCCGACACAAATCCCGTTAACCCCGCCGCCTGCGCTACCAACCCCAACGCCGCATCCGTCATTGCCCACGTACGATTATCCCACGGACGATGCGCGTTGTCTCTCAAAAGGGTTATGGAGTATTTGCCCGGCGAGCCCAACGCGCGGAACAAAGATCGCCTTTTGTGAGTTAGTCCAGAATCGTGTTGATGATCAGAGTGGCGACTTTGAGGACACGATCCGCAGCGTGCTGGCACAACCGCATGAATTTCTCGACTATGATGCAGACGCTTACCGCTCGCGAGAAAACAACGAAATCGCAGACTATGTTATGCGGTCATGGGTTTACGCCACTGTTACCGGCGATCGGTATTACAGATTGGTGCCGACGGACGGGTTATATTGCGATTTTTACCGCCTGAATGGCTGGGACTTTATCAAAATCTACAACCGCGCTGGCGACGTCGTATACGACAGCGGCGCACAAAAATGACAGGAGGGCCGCATGTGTAATTTTAAGTCTCTGTTACTCACAAAAGACAAGGCATTTTGCCCGGACTACGACAACCATTCGCGCATGATCGAGGAACTCGGCCTGCGGGACACCGCGCTTCAACCTGGGTTCGTCAAGATCGAGATCACCCCGCCGAACGATGATCCCTTCACACCTCTAGATCAGTGGGCGTATCGCGTCGACCAGGACTATTTCCCCGACTGGTACGCCGAAGAGATCGACAAGCCGCGCGCTATGGCCGCACTCGGGGAGTGGGCGAAGGATCGTATTTTTGTCGGTGTAAACGGCCTTGCGCTCACCGAGGGCGCTGGGTATTACCTCAAGGATTGCAAGGACGCAACGCTTTCTGGCAGCTCCCGCGTCGACTGCATGGTAGGCAGCTCCCGCGTCGACTGCATGGAGGGCAGCTCCTGCGTCGGCTGCATGGAGGACAGCTCCCGCGTCGGGCGCATGGTAGGCAGCTCCTGCGTCGGGCGCATGGTAGGCAGCTCCCGCGTCGGGCGCATGGTAGGCAGCTCCCGCGTCGATGATGTGTACAACAACGCAAAGATCGGCGTCGCGTCTGGCACCGCCGTTATTTCGACCATCGGCCCCACAAACTTTGATTGGCCAAACAAGGCGGCGCTTATTCTCAGCGAAAATGCGACCTATCGTAACTGCATCGAGCGCACGATCTATCAATCAGGCGACTGGAAGCTTGCACTTGTTGCCGATGGCACACCGATCGGAGGCGAGCAAGTATGAATAGCCGCGAAGACACAGAAGCTTGGTATTCGAGAACCATACTGGAGGCGATGAACTTTGCAGTCGAAACGAAAGCACCTGTCATTGGGTACGCGTTTATAAATGAACATACCCGGGGACGCGGTTACTTCCGTACCGACCGCCTGAAGGCCTCAGCGGCGAAACTGCGCCGCATGATCGCAAAAATGCAAAAGCGCGGCGTTCGCGCCGAAATCTACGAAATCGGAGGACAAACAACATGATTCATCTCTCATTCGATGATCTCAACGACGAGCAGGCGCTTGCGATTCTCGCGGCGTACCGCGGCGTGAAACCTGCCACATCAAACGTTATACCCTTCCCGCCACAGCCGGCCGTAGCCCCAACACCCATGGCCATCACCCCCCCGGTGAGCCAACCCGCGCCCGAACCGCCCTCCGCGACACCCTTTGCAGCTGTTGTGCCGATTGCGGCGGCACCCGCATATACGTATGAGGATCTCGCGCGCGCAGCAGCCCCGCTCATGGACGCGGGCAAAACCGCTGACCTGCAGGCGCTTTTGCGCTCATTCGAAGTACCGGCACTCACGCTGCTGCCCAAAGAGCAGTACGGCGCATTCGCAACTGCGCTACGGGGCATGGGGGCGCGCATATGAGCGCCCCCGAAGAACACGCGCTGCTCTCCGCAAGCGGAGCTCACAAGTGGATTCACTGCCCGCCCGCCGCGCGGTTGGAGGAAACCCTGCCGGAGACCAGCAGCGACTATGCCGAAGAAGGCCGCCTAGCCCACGCAATCGGCGAGCTCAAACTCCGCAAGCACTTTACCCCGATGGGGCCGAAGAAGTTCAACGCCGAGCTCAAGGAGCTGCAAAGCAGCAAATACTACACCGCGGAGATGGACGAGCACACGACCGCATACCTCGAGTTCGTCCAGGGCGTCGTGCATTCGTTTCTTGCCCCGCCGCATGTCGCAATTGAGCGAAGGCTTGACTTCTCCCACGTCGCACCAGAGGGCTTTGGAACGGGTGACTGCATCGTGATCGGCAGCGGCATCCTGCACATTATCGACCTCAAATACGGCAAAGGCGTACCGGTAAGCGCGGAAGACAATCCGCAGATGATGCTGTACGCGCTGGGCGCGCTCGAAGCCTACGCGATGTTGTACCCGGTCACAGAAGTGCGTATGTCAATTGTGCAGCCGCGGCTTGGCGATCCAAGCACATGGAGCTTAAGCGTTCAAACCCTCTGCGAATGGGCTGAAAACGTCGCCAGCCCTGCCGCGCAGCTCGCATTTGAGGGCAAAGGCGACTATTGCCCGGGCGACTGGTGCCGCTTCTGCCGCGCGAAATCTCAATGTCGAATGCGGAATGAGACCTACGCCGCCACGGTGACCGCGCTCGAAGCCTTCGCCGGCGCACGTCCGCCGCTCATCACAAACGGTGAGCTCGGCGAGATCCTGCGCCGCGCGGCACCCATCGCAGCATGGGTCAAAGATCTAGAAGAATTTGCGCTCGCGGCGATCCTCAACGGCGAAACGGTGCCTGGTTGGAAAGCAGTAGAAGGCAGGAGCGACCGTAAATTTGCCGACGTGGACGCCGCATTTAAAGCGCTGATGGAGGCGGGATACGAAGAAGCAATACTCTACAAGCGAGAACCGATCACTTTGACAGCCGTTGAAACGTTAACCGGCAAACCGAAATTCGCTAAACTGCTCGGCCCATTCATCATTAAACCGCCGGGCAAACCGAAACTCGCGGATGAAACTGACAAACGCGAAGCAATCAAGCAAACCCCGACAGCCTCGGAGGCGTTTGCCCCGCAGGACTAAATGACAGGAGGATCATCAATCATGGCATTCAAACCGACACAGGTAACCACAAACGAAGTCCGCATCAGCTATGAGCACCTGCTCAAACCATTCGCAAACAAGCCTGGTGCGGAAGAGAAGTACAGTATCACCCTACTCATCCCGAAAAGCGACGTGGCAACCAAGCAACGCATCGACGCCGCAATCCAAGCCGCTGCCCAAGAAGGCACAGCCAGCAAATGGGGCGGTATTCGTCCTTCGCAGCTCACCGTCCCGATCCACGATGGAGACGGCCCGCGAGAAGATGGCTCTGCATATGGAGTCGAATGTAAAGGGCATTGGGTAATGACCGCAAGTAGCAGGCAACGCCCCGAAGTCGTCGATCTCGGGACCAACCCGATCATCGACGCCACGCAGATCTACAGCGGCATGTATGCCAACGTCAACCTCAATTTCTTCGCCTACTTCAACACCGGTAAAAAGGGCGTCGGCTGCGGCCTTGGTCCCGTGCAGAAGACCCGCGACGGTGACCCGCTTGACGGCCGCGTGAGCGCCGCAGAAGCGTTCAGCGCGGCTCCTGGGCAGTACGCTCCGCCGCCAGCACAACCCCAGTACAATGCGCCCTACCAACCGCCGACTGCCGCGCCCCAGTATGGCGCTCCTTACCAACCGCAGTATGGCGCTCCGACGCAGCAGTACGCTGGACCGGTTGACCCAATCACCGGACAGCCGCTCACGCGGTAATGCTTACTCTTCGAGACGTGAATGCCGCCGTGCTTGACAGTTTGTTCAAGCCCGGCGGCACCCTTTCACCGCAAACCGCCGCAGAACGGTTGCAGCAAGAGAATCCGAACGCCAAAATAAGTGCGGTTGTTCGCCGCTTGTTGGAGGATCCAAATGCACCTCAGCATCGATATTGAAACCTATAGCGATATAGACATTAAAAAGGCGGGGCTTTACCGCTACGCACAGTCGCCCTCATTCGAGGTATTGCTATTTGCGTATGGCGTTAACGCCTCTCCGGTTTGTGTTATCGATCTGGCGCAGGGCGAAACGATCCCACAGGAGATCATGGCCATGCTTCTGAACCCCGCCGCGGTTAAGCATTCTTATAACGCCTCATTCGAATGGTTTTGCCTCTCCAAGCATCTTGGGCTAAGCGACGCCATCTCAATAGATTGGCTCTCCCAGTGGCAGTGCACCATGCTGCACGGGCTTTACTGCGGCTATACCGCGGGGTTGTCCGCTACCGGAGAAGCCCTCGGCCTGCCAATCGATAAACGCAAGCTGGGCGTCGGCTCCAGCCTCATCCGCACGTTCTGTGTGCCGCAGAAGCCCGTCAAAAGCAACGGTAACCGCACACGAACACTGCCGCACCATGAACCCGAGAAGTGGCAGCTCTTCAAATCCTACTGCGCACAAGACGTCGTCACTGAGATGGAGATCGAGCGTCTCCTGTCGGCTTTCCCCGTGCCGGAAGAAGAGCAGCGGCTCTGGCAACTCGATCAGCGCATCAACGCGCGCGGTGTTCGTGTCGACACGCAGCTCGTCGACAGCGCGCTGGCGATCGACGAGGCCGCGACCAAAGAGCTCACCGCCGAAGCGATCATGCTTTCAGGGCTCTCGAACCCAAAGAGCGTGCAGCAGCTTACCAAGTGGCTTGAAGAAGAGATCGATGAAGAGGTGCCGGATCTACGAAAGGAAACGGTCAAAGACCTGCTCAAGGGCGAACTTGAGAGCGACGCCGCGCGCAGGGTGCTCGAAATCCGGCAACAGCTCTCAAAGACGAGTACGAAGAAGTACGCCGCTATGCGCGTCGCGGTCTGTGATGACAGCCGCGTGCGCGGGCTCCTACAATTCTATGGCGCCAACCGTACCGGACGATGGGCGGGGCGGCTCGTGCAGGTGCAGAATCTCCCGCAGAACCACCTGCCCGCGCTAGGCTTTGCCCGCGAGCTCGTGGACGGCCGTAACACTACCGCCTTGCAGCTGCTCTATGGCAGCGTGCCGGACACGCTCTCTCAGCTCATCCGCACGGCATTCATCCCCTCCGAAAGAAACGTGTTTGTTGTCGCTGACTTCTCAGCGATCGAAGCCCGTGTCATCTCATGGCTCGCCGGTGAGCAGTGGCGCATGGACGTGTTCGCGACACACGGCAAGATCTATGAGGCCAGCGCTGCGCAGATGTTCGGCGTCCCGCTCGAGGAGATCACCAAAGACAGCCCATTGCGCCAGCGCGGCAAGGTCGCAGAGCTCGCGCTTGGCTACCAAGGCGGCGTCGGCGCGCTAGTCAAGATGGATACCGCGAAGAAGCTCGACCCAAACGAACTGCCCGAAATCGTGCAACGCTGGCGCAGTGCCAACCGGAGAATCGTGGATCTATGGTATGCCATCGAGAACGCCGCCCTCACTACCATGCAAACAGGGCGGCCTAGCGGCGCGCGTGGCATCCTGTTTGCGCGTGAAGGCGACTACGCCACCGGGCAGGACTTTCTCACGATCACCCTTCCCAGCGGGCGAAAACTCTACTACGTTCGACCCTTTCTCGCGCCCAACCAGTGGGGCAACGACAGCCTGCACTACTATGGCATGGATCAGACTACGAAAAAATGGTCCGCCGTTGAAACCTATGGCGGCAAGCTCGTCGAGAATATCGTTCAGGCAACCGCGCGGGACTGCCTCGCTGTCGCTATGCAGCGTCTCGACGCCTTAGGGCTACCGATCACGATGCACGTCCATGATGAGGTGATAATAGATGCCCCTCCCGATACGTCGCTTGAAACGGTCTGCGCGGTCATGGGCGAGCCGATCCCATGGGCGCCCGGCCTCTTGCTCAAGGCGGATGGCTTTGTGTCTGACTTTTACATGAAAAACTAAGGAGTCAACATGCAACACGATCGTCAAATCACCATCTCCACCGCGGGTAGCCGCCGCGCGACCAAATGGCCGCCGTCCACGTTACAGTGGTCAGAGCTCGTCGAGCGCCTGCGCGCCCCGACGCGTGGCGTAGAGTCGCTTGCCGCATACCTCAATCTGCCCAAGTCCAAGCAGGACGACCTTAAGGATGTGGGGGGATTCGTAGCAGGTACCCTGCATGGTAACCGCCGTAAAGCAAAGGCCGTTACCAGCCGCGACGTCGTAACGATCGATGCTGACAACATCGCCGCGGGCGGCACAGGAGATGTACTGCGCCGCGTCGACGCCCTCGGCTGCGCCTACGCCATATATAGCACGCGCAAGCATGAAGAGGCCCGGCCCCGTCTGCGTATCCTACTGCCGCTCTCTCGCGCCTGTACGGCAGACGAATACGAGCCGCTTGCGCGTAAGCTCGCCTCACTGATCGGGATGGATCTTTGCGACCCGACCACGTTCGAAGCGTCACGGCTCATGTACTGGCCCAGCTGCTGCGCGGACAGCCAATACGTTTTTACATTTGGAGACAAACCGTTTGCAGACGTTGACGGTGTGCTCGGCATGTACCGTGATTGGCGAAACGTCCTCGAATGGCCGCAGGTGCCCGGCGCGGATCAGGCGCAGCAGCGCCTCGCTGCAAAGCAGGGCGACCCGCTCACCAAAGCCGGCGTCGTCGGCGCGTTCTGCCGCACATACGATATCTATCGTGCGATGGACGAGCTGATCCCCGGCGCGTATACCCCGACGGATATCGCCGACCGCTATACCTATGTGGGCGGCAGCACGACCGGCGGCGCGGTGGTCTACGATCACGGGCAATTCCTCTACTCCCACCACGCTACCGACCCGTGCAGCGGCAAGCTCGTCAATGCGTTCGACTTAGTGCGCTTGCACCGCTTCGGCGACCAGGACGACGACGCGCAGCCAAGCACACCAACCAATCGCCTGCCGTCTTATACCTCCATGTGCCAATTCGCGGTCGCCGACAATGGCGTCGCAGCGCTGCTCAACACAGAACGCTATGAGACGGCCGTGGAGGCGTTCACGGGCATGCAGATGCCAACGGACGCCGCACTTGAGCCCGCCAACTGGATGGGTCTGCTCAAGACCAGCCCGACCACCGGCACGCCGGAGAAAACCGTTGACAACGTGCTGATCATCCTCGAGCACGATCCTATGCTGCGCGACAAGATCGTGTTTGACGAGTTCGCTAACCGCGGCCTAACTCTCGGAGCGCTGCCCTGGGACAGCCGCGTTGCCCGCCGGCAGTGGACAGATACCGACGACGCCGGGCTCCGGCATTACATCGAGAAGGTATATGGCATTACCGGCAAGGAGCGCCTGCTCGACGCAACAGCGCTATGCGCGTTCAAACGCCGGATCAACGACGTGCAGGATTACCTCAGCACACTCGAGTGGGACAACGTCCGCCGCCTCGATACTCTACTGAGCGATTACCTCGGCGCAGAGGATAACCTGTACACTCGCGCGGTCGCCCGCAAATCATTAGCAGCTGCCGTCGCCCGTGCCATGGCGCCGGGCACGAAATATGACTACATGCCCATACTCACAGGCCCGCAGGGCATCGGCAAGAGTACGCTGCTGCGCACGCTGGGCATGCGCTGGTACTCCGACAGCCTCAGCACCTTCGAGGGCAAAGAGGCTCGCGAAATGGTGCAAGGCACCTGGATCAACGAAATCGGCGAGCTCAACGGCATGACCCGCTCGGAGATCACCACGATCAAGCAGTTCCTTTCACAACAGGAAGACATCTACAGGGAGCCCTACGGCCGCCGTACGAACGCGTACCCGCGCCGCTGTGTGTTCTTTGGCACAACCAACGACGCCGAGTTCCTGCGCGACCGTACGGGCAACAGGCGGTTCTGGCCGGTCGACGTCGGCATACGTCAACCAATTAAGAATGTGTTCCACGACTTGCCGGAAGAAGCTGACCAGATTTGGGCAGAAGCATACGCCGCATGGCAACTGGGCGAGCCGCTGTACTTATCGGGAGAAGCTGAGCGCATTGCAATGGAGCAGCAGGAAGAGCACCGCGAAAGCAGCAGCAAAGAAGGGCTTGTACGTGACTTCCTGGAAAAACAGGTACCCCTTGACTGGGATAAGCGTTCAATAAGCGAACGCCGACTGTACTGGTCTGGCAGCTTCGCGCAGGGAAACGTAGAGCTGGTTCCCCGCGACCGCGTGTGCGCCGCAGAGATCTGGTGTGAGTGCCTGAGTGGAGACATCAAATACATGAAGCGCACGGACGGGAACGAGATCACCGGCATTCTAGCAAACATACCAGGATGGGACAAATGCAATAAATCATTGCGTTTCGGGATCTATGGCGTTCAAAAAGGATTTATTAGAAAGCCCTGATTTTTGTAACTAGCGCTAGTTACATCCAAAAGCTAGTTACAAAAAATTGTAACCAACGTAACTAATAAACGGAAAGCAGTTACAGTCTAGTTACAGGAAAACCCCGCAAAAACACTGCGATTTATACAAATGTAACTAAAGTAACTAATATTCTCTTAGAGGTAATAAATATGAGAATTAGACAAATACGCATACGCCTAACGTGTCACATACGCGTAATGTATAGGATTTACGTGCGCGACGCGCGCACGCGTATTATAGAAAGGTTTGTTTATGCTTGAAAAAGTGATCGAGGAGCGACTTCGGGACGGGGTGAAACGTCTCGGCGGCGTTGCGTTCAAGTTTGTTTCTCCCGGTAACGATGGGGTGCCCGATAGATTGGTATGCTTGCCCAGCGGGCGGATCGCGTTCATAGAGATGAAAGCCCCGGGCAAGAAACCGACGCCGCTGCAGGTTCGGCAGATGGAACGCCTGCGAGGATTGGGGTTCATGGCCTTCGTGATCGACAGCATCGAGGCAGTTGACGAATATATCCGTTTTGAGGAAGGGGGCGGGCGGAGATGAAGTACGCGCCCCACCAATATCAAGATTACTGCGTTCAGCGGGTGCTTGACACGCCTTTTCTCGGCCTCTTCATCGCGATGGGTTTAGGGAAAACTGTGATCACGCTGACCGCGTTCAACACGTTGAAATACGACCGCTTCGAGGTCTCAAAGATGCTAGTGATTGCGCCGAAACGCGTCGCCGAAGGTACGTGGTCAAGGGAGGCGGCAAAGTGGGATCACCTGCGACACCTGCGTATGTCACTGGCGTTGGGCAGCGAGAAGCAGCGTATCCGGGCACTGAACACCCCCGCGGATGTCTATATCATAAACCGCGAAAATGTTTGTTGGCTGGTGGAGTATTTCCGCAACGCATGGCCGTTTGACATGGTTGCAATTGACGAGAGCAGCAGCTTCAAGAGCCACCAGGCAAAGCGGTTCAAGTCGCTAACGTGGGTGCGACCGCACATCAAGCGCCTTGTTGAACTGACCGGCACGCCAGCGCCAAACGGGTTAATGGATCTCTGGGCGCAGGTCTATCTGCTGGATCTCGGTGAACGTCTCGGCAAACACATTGGGCAATTTCGTGAACGGTATTTTCACCCGGACAAGCGCAGCGCCCAGCGGGTGTTTACGTTTAAGCCCAAGGACGGTGCCGATCGGGCAATACACGAGCGTATCGGTGATATCTGCATTTCGATGAAAGCAGAGGATTACCTGCAGCTGCCGGACGTCATATGTGATGACATTCCCGTTGTGCTGGACACCGCTGCGGAACGCCAATACCGGCAGCTGGAACGCGAAATGTTGCTGCAGGTGGACGAGAGCACGATTGACGTCGGCACGGCCGTCGCCTTGTCTAACAAGCTGCTGCAGCTTTGTAACGGGGCAGTATATGACTCAGAGGGCACACCAGTTGAGATCCATCGGTGCAAGATCGAGGCATTCACGGAACTGATCGAGGCGCTAAACGGGCAGCCGGCGTTGGTGTTCTACAACTTCCGGCACGACCTGACCCGCATCGAGGAGGCGTTGAAAAAATCCGGCCTCCGCGTTCGGCGTCTGACCGGCCCGCAGGATGAATTGGATTGGAACGCACGGCAGATCGATATCCTGCTTGCGCATCCGGCCAGCTGCGCGTACGGCCTTAATTTACAGGATGGCGGAAACCACGTGATCTGGTTTGGGCTGAATTGGAGCTTGGAGCTTTATCAGCAGGCGAACAAGCGGCTACACCGGCAGGGGCAAACGCAGAAGGTTATTATCCATCATCTGATCACCGCCGGCGGGCGCGACGAGGACGTGATTGCCGCTTTGCAGGACAAGAGCGCGACGCAGGACGCGCTAATAGACAGTCTAAAGGCGCGTATTGTGGCCGCCAGAAACGAGGTATCGTATGCTAATCGTTAAAATAACGTCCAAGAGGTTACCGGCCTGCCCTGGTTGCGGATTCTCCGTTGAGACTGAGGATGGGCGCGTGTATTGCGGTAATAATAAGTGCACCTGGTATTTACAAACCACAACGTGCAAGTGCCCGTGGCGGGAATCGTTATCCTATGCAGGAAGCGACAAGGGGGCGTTCGATGGTTTCAAAGGAGGCGTGATTTTATGAATCTACAAGAATTGCTTGGGCGGGTACAGTTCGGGACGCAATTGGAGATCGTAGACTCTGATACGGGAGATCGGATTATGTGGCGCATCTTACCCTGGTATGCGAATATCGAGTATTTGTTCGATGACCTCTGTTTGTTTCCGGTAAACGGCATAACGGTTAACAACAATGTATTGCGCATCGAAATTAACCGTAGGAGGAGCACCAATGACCGCAAAGGAGGAGCACAATGAGAGCGGTATTTTTCGAGGAAAGTAACAGCAACAACGAGAACGGCGATTTGCCGTGCTACCAATACGATGGCGGGGTGATCTGCTGCTGGAAATCGACGCTAGTGGAGCGGGTCAGGCTGTTGTTCACTGGCCGGATATGGGTGAGCGTACTCGGGTCTGGAGTGCCGCCTATGCTGCTGACCACAATGAAGCCGCTGCGGAGATACCGCATTGCGGTGGACAAAAATGTAGTGCCATCCACGCCGCGCGGAGTCAGCGGGAACCGAGAGGAGGAGTGATGGTTGAATCATGCTTGCATACATCAGCGGAAAAATCACGGGCGACCCGCAATTTCGGAAAAAGTTTATTAATGCAGAGATGGTCCTTATGAGTATCGGGTACAAGGTTCTGAACCCTACGCTGCTACCTGAAGGGCTGGAGTATGAACAGTACCTGTTTCTTGATTTTGCCATGATCGACGTATCCGATTTGGTGGTGATGCTACCGGACTGGCGTGGGAGTAAAGGCGCTAAGCGAGAACGGCGATACGCCGCCGAAATTGGAAAGAGTGTCGAATACTACGAGTCACTGATCAAAAAACGGCTTCATGAACTGAAGGAGGAGACAGAATGACTGACGCGGTGAGAAAATACCGAACACGGAATCATAAATGCGTGTATTGCGCGCATTTGAGCAAAACGACATCCGACGTTCCTGGTGCAAACCTTCCTTGGTGGTGCAGGGCTAAATTAAAGTGCGTTACTGTCAAGGCGGCGTATCGGTCAAGGCCGATGTGCAGATGCTTCGAAACAGAAATCGGGAGTGCATGATGCGTGAGGCAGGAGAAATCAAATGCTGCCTCGAAATAGTTGGGCGCCCGTATAATGACTGGAGGGGATATACATGCCGGAACTAGATATTTTTGTCGAGCGGGTCGCTACGATCGCGGCTGGTGTGGCGACAGAGAAGGCCGCCGAGCTGGGGGCTAAGGCGGCGATCAAAACTTACGAGAACGAGAAAGCGAAGCAGAGCAGGCGCAGAAACGATAGGAAGCTGCGAGACACGAAGCGGCTGCTGATGCACTACCGGGAAATAAAGATTCACGCAGAGGACGCTATAGCTTCCCTTGCGGAGATCAATGACGAGGACTATGATTTCTTCCGCAGGCTGATGGAGGATGACCGAAAGGTTGACGTTGAGTCCATTGTGACATCCAAGGTTCGTTCATCAATCATGCTAGATCAGATCGATACCATGCTGAAGAAGTATGAGCAGATCTCTTATGCGACAAGGCGCGAGGAAGAGATACGTAGATATCGGGTGCTGGATGCCATGTGTATTTCGGGGGAGCTCAAGACCGTGCGGGAGATTGCTTGGGCGGAGAACGTCGCGGAACGTACAGTATATCGCGATCTCGATGTGGCTTGTTCAAAAATGGGGGCGTTGCTGTTCGGAATTCAGTGGGTTGAGCGCGGCGACGATTGATGTCAAAAACCTGTCATTGACTTTACAAACAGAAGCTGATAAAATGACACTGTAAAATCTTATCAAAACCTTTGCCCCGCTTCGGCGGGGTATTTTTTATGGAAGGAGGTTATCGTTGACCATGTTCTCCTTTGCATGGTCATGTACAGGCGCCGCTTCGCCTCGGCGCCAGGACTTGAAAAGGAGGATCCATTTGCTGATAAAAAAGATAGCGCCCGAGCGACTGATTCCCGCGGACTACAATCCGCGTAAAGACCTCAAACCCGGAGATCCGGAATACGAAAAATTGAAACGATCTCTCGAGGAGTTCGGGTATGTAGAACCAATTATTTGGAACCAGACCACCTCTCATATTGTCGGGGGTCACCAACGTCTTAAAGTGTTGCTTGATATGGGCATCACCGAAGTGGAGTGCGTGGTGGTGGAGATGGGCGCCGAAAAAGAAAAGGCTCTCAACATAGCCCTTAACAAAATAAGCGGCGACTGGGATAGAGATAAGTTGTCCACGCTTATCATGGATTTACAAAGCGCGGATTTTGATATTTCCCTCACCGGATTCGACCCTTGCGAAATCGACGATCTATTTATGGAGGCACTCGAAGACGCGATCAGGGACGATGATTTTGATGTTGATGCGGAATTGCAAAGGCACGCTATGTCAAAGATGGGTGATGTGTGGCTGCTTGGCAGACATAGACTTGTCTGTGGTGATTCCACGAAAGAGGATCCCTTTACCGCTTTAATGGACGGAAAGCTGGCAAACCTCGTGGTAACTGATCCGCCGTATAACGTCGACTATGAGGGATCAGCGGGTAAAATCAAAAACGATAATATGGGCAAAGAGGCGTTCTACAACTTCCTGCTTTCAGCGTTTACGAACATTGAAGCAGCGATGTCGCAGGATGCCTCTATTTATGTGTTCCATTCCGATACAGAAGGTCTGAATTTTCGAAGGGCTTTCTCGGACGCGGGCTTTCAGCTTTCCGGCTGCTGCATCTGGAAAAAGCCGTCTCTTGTGCTTGGGCGTTCTCCATACCAGTGGCAGCACGAGCCCATCCTGTTTGGTTGGAAGAAAAAGGGCAAGCACAATTGGTATGCCGACCGCAAGCAAACAACCATATGGGAGTTCGACAAGCAGAAGAAAAATGCAGACCATCCCACGATGAAACCGGTTGATCTGTTGGCATACCCTATTGTAAACTCGAGCCTCACAAACTGCATTGTGCTTGATCCGTTCGGCGGGTCCGGCAGTACGTTGATTGCCTGCGAGCAGTCAGGTCGTATCTGCTACATGATTGAGCTGGATGAGAAATACTGTGACGTCATCGTCAAACGGTACATTGCGCAGGTCGGCGAATCGGATACTGTGGCTCTCATTCGTGATGGTGTTACGTTGAAGTATTCAGAGGTGGCAGCTGTCGAGTGAACCTCTTCACATGCGGGGGCTCCTTGGACAGGATGACAAGGGGCCTCGATCAGCGCGGCAAAGCTAAATCATTCGGGAGGGGTGAATGCGCATGGCGTATAACGGCAATGGATACCGACGCGTTTCAGGCCCCACCCTCAAGGAGCAGGGGTTCTACATGGGGCGGACATGGAGACGGTGTAGAAAACTGGCATTGCAAAGAGACAGCTATCTATGCCAATCCTGCCTGCGTCAGGGGCGCGTGACCGTAGCGACCGAGGTCCACCACATCATACCGTTGGAGCAGCGGCGTGATCTTGCGCTAAGCATAGACAACCTAATGTCTCTATGCCATGAGTGTCACGAGGCCACCAAGCGCGCGCGTGTTGAGGCGCCTGCTGGGGTGAGAGTCATCAAGGCGTGAGCGGGGCAGCGGGGGACGGCGTAGACGGTGATCGATGCTATCCCCCCTACCCTTGAAAGCAATTTAGGGGTTGATTGACAACCGCGTGCCTCCATCCTTCACACCGCGAAGGCGTTGCAACTGTTTTTTGGATTCGGGGTCTTACGCGCAATAGTAGTATGTTTATGACGGTGCAGGTTTCATCGCGACCAGACGGAGAAAACAACGCAAAGGAGGGCGCTTTCATGGCTAAGAAAGCTACTACCGTGCAAATTGACTTGAACGCACAGGCCAAAGAGATTCTAGAACGCGCGCAGACTAAGGGCGTGGAGAACAGCTTCATGTTTTTGACCACGTTCCAGCGATACAAGGAAACATTGAGCCACTTGGTCGAGCTGGAAAAGATCATCAAAGTTGAGGGGATGCTCGTCGAGAAAGAATATGTGAAGGGCCGCAGGAATCTTTACATGAACCCGGCGATCAACGCTTACAATTCGACGGCAGGTGCCGCCGACAAAACTGCGCAGCTGCTCATTCGGTACATTGTGAACCCGCTCAAGGATGATGACGAGGATAAAGACAGCTTTGACCTATTCTAAGCAAGGGGGGAAGCAGTGTGAAAGAAAAGCTGCCAATCCCAAACGCGATACGAACATGCTCGGCGTATCAATTCGCGATTGATGTTACGGAAGGGAAAATCTTGTCCGGCAAGCGCCGGATCCAAGCCTGCCAGAGATTCCTGCGCGAGCTGAGCGATTCGGTTAACAAAACGAAATACCCGTGGGTTTTCGACATAGAGAAAGCATACCGCCCGATTGATTTTATCGAGCGGTTTCTTGTTCCGACAAAGGGTGCATATACGCGGATGGAAATGCTGCCGTGGCAGTGCTTCATACAAGCGAATATGTATGGATGGGTGTCAAAGAAGACCGGTTACCGACGCTTCCGTGAGGCGCTTATCCTTGTCGGGCAGGGCAATGGCAAGAGCACCATGATTTCCGGAAACGCGGGGTATGGTTTGACGAAAGATGGGGAGCGCGGCGCGGAAATTTATGCCCTGTCGAATACGCGAGAGCAGGCCCGGATTGTGTTTGGAGAGTGCTCTTCACAGATCATGGCGTCGCCGGTTTTGAGCAAGCACGTGAAAGTCACACGCGACGGGATCTATTACGAGAAAACCAACAGTAAATTCCAGCCACTGGCGTCAGATAGTCGCAATCTAGACGGACGGAACGTACACATGGCGGTATTCGATGAAATACACGAGTATCGCGATTATAAGTTGCTCAACGTCATTAAGGGCAAGACAAAGAAACGCAAGCAGCCGCTAATAATCTACATCTCTACAATGGGAACGGTCATCGACGGCCCGCTGATGGACTATTACGTTTTAGGGGGTAATATCCTCGACAACAACGGGGCGATCGACGCGAGGGCGGCTGATCGCACGTTTGTGTACATTGATGAGATAGATGAGAACGACGATCCGAACGATTCTTCCTGCTGGTGCAAAGCGAACCCGTCACTGGGGAAACTGTTAAGCATGGACGACCTGCTGGACGAGTGGTCACGGTGTAGAACGATCCCGGCCGAGCGCGCCAACTTCATCAACAAACAGTTGAACGTGTTCACTTCGATTGATGAGATGAGTTTTCTCGACGCGCAGACAATATTGAAAAATAATAAGTCCTACCGCATGGAGGATTTGGAAGGGCGCTCTTGCTACGGAGGATTTGACCTATCGACTACCGAGGACTTCACCGCGGCGTGTTTAGAGTTTGACCTGGACGACGGGAGCTTGTTCGTGTTGGAGCATTCATGGGTTCCCGAAAAGAAAATGAAGCAGAACAGTGAAAAACTAGATTGGACGCAACTGCAGCGCGAAGGGCTGATGACCGTTGTACCGGGCGAGTATGTCCAGTACGAAATGGTTTATGCCTGGTTTTGCGGGATGCGGGAGAAGTATCGGATTGAAAGTATCGGATATGACCCGGCAAAGGCATTCAACCTTGTCCAGCAGATGCAGCAGGATGGTTTTTGTATGGAGGTTGTGCGGCAAGGCGAGCTGACGCTTACTGCGCCGCTCGATGATCTGAAGGAGAAGTTCCTTGACGGGAAGGTTATTCACAATAACAATCGCCTGTTCAATTGGTATCTGACCAACACGAAGCTGACCAAACGCAGCACGGGGGCCACGTATATGCCGACAAAGCAGAGCAAATATCGCAAGATAGATGGTTTTGCCTGTTTTCTCAATGCTCACACGGAGCTTTTGCGCCGGAGCGCGGCGCAGATACCCGAAGATAAAAATGTATCGACCGTTATAAGGGTCGGATAGGGAGGTGCCTAAATTTGAATATTTTTCAAAGGCTGTTTGTGCGGCGATCGCTCAAGGCAGCTCCACCGAAAGACGAGAATCCGGAGCGCCGCACAATTGTCCGTTCGTCAGGAAGGCCGCATTGGATCCGCGGCGATTACACGCTGAACAATTCGGAGCTTATCTTTGCGGCGGTCAGTAGGATAGCAAACGCATTGGCGGCCATGCCGATGATGCTCTATCAAGACTCGCGCCGAAAGAAGGGAGAGCTGGACGATCTTGTAAGCTTTGAACCGAATCCCAGTATGACGGCGGCGCAGTTTTTCAAGACAATGGAATCCTGCCGATGCACATATGGAAATTGCTACGCGTTGAAAGTGCCATCCATAGATCGGCTTTACCCGTACCTGTATCCGTTGGATCCGAGTCGAGTAACACCTTTGTTTGAAAAAGAAAGCCGGGAGCTGTGGTATAGGGTTGATCCGGAGGGGTCGGCAACGTATTACATCCACAACTTCCATATTTTGCATATTCCGTTTATTTCCAGCAATGGGTACAGCGGTGTGAATCCGATCTCGGTATTGAATGGGACGCTGAACTATCAGGCGCAGATCGAGGAGTTCAGTAAGAGCCAACTCGACAAAGGCATCAACGCCCAGGTTGTGCTTGAAGCTCCGGCGAATCTAAGCGAGCGGCAGCGGAAAGAGATGATCAACCACTTCCTTGACACCTACAAGGACACGGGTGGGAATATTCTGTTGTTGGAATCCGGCGTTACGGCGAAAAGCATTAACATGTCGCCCGTTGACTCCAAGATTTTTGATATTGAGAAGATATCCCGCTCTCGTGTGGCGATGGTTTACAACATCCCGCCGCACATGCTCGGTGACTTCACCGACACGCCTTTCTCTAAGCAGGAGGAGCAGATGTTGGAGTTTCTGACGTTGACGATGATGCCGATCGTCACAGCTTACGAGCAGGAGTTTACACGCAAGCTCGTGCCAATGAAGGACAGAATGAAGGGGTTCAAACTGAAAATGAACCTGACGAACGTCCTTCGGGCCGATGCAAACACCATGGCAGACGTCCATCAGAAGGCGATCCGTGGCGGGTGGATGACGCCAAACGAAGCGAGGTTTGATGACAACCTCCCTGCCGACAAAGACGGGGGTAAGCTGCTCGTTGCACGTGATCTCACGACACTGGAGTATGTTATCAACCACCCGGACAACACAGCACTAAAACCAAATACGTAGGAGGAGAACGAGAATGGAAAGCATGATCAACCTGTTCAACCGGCACAAAGGAGCCGGGACGTGCGGATTTGATTCGTGGTGCGACTTCGTAGACTGGTTGCACCGAGAGAAACCCGACAAGTCAAAGCTCGGTGAATTGAAGGAACTGTCCGCGAAAGCGTATGCCTCCGTTCATCATAAAGCAGAGAAAGTGATCAAGCCGGTCATCCAGGCTACACATGAAGTCGTGCAGCCGGAAGAGACTCCGGCCCAAGAGGAGGCGCCGGTTCAGGAAGAGGCATCAATCCAGGAGGAAGTCCCGGTTCAGGAAGAGGCATCAAAACCGAAGAAACGCAAGCCGAAGGCCGGTGAGTGAGATGGGAGTTCTTCTTATAAGCGTCACCATGCGCGACGGGAGGCATCCGACGCTTCCGATCGATGGGTCGGAAAAACTCATGGAATTCCTTGCCGACGGAGAAGCGGATGTCGCTGATCTCCCAACAACGGGGGAGTATACAGAAGGCGGTCAGAACTACGGGAAGGCAGCAAAAGGAAGTAAAGCCCTCGTTCTTGATAACGGAGGCGAGTATTACCTCGATACCGCCGGCGCCTGGACGAAGTTTGGCTTGCCCGAAGCTGAGGAACCGCCTGTAGAGGAACCTGTGGGGTAAAGGGGTAAAAAATGGACAGAATTCTTAAATACATGTCGATCAGTAATGGTAGAGCGGACGCTTCCGCCGACATTGCTTTGATCAATAGATACGCCGTCAAGGAGCTCACTCCTGACGGCGTATTCGTTTATTCTCTCATTCTCTGCGACAACGATGTGGATCGGGACAATGAGCGTTTCACGGACAAGACGCTGAATCAACTGGCGCCGCTTTTCTTGGGGAAAACGGGCATAAGTGATCATTCGTGGTCGGCCAAGAAACAACACTCCCGTATTTACAGAACCGAAGTGGAGAAAACAGAGAAGTCGAACGCACTGGGTGAACCGCTTACCGTTCTCCGTGCAGACGCCTACATGATTCGCACCGAAGATACCAAGCCAATGATTGACGCGATCGAGGGCGGTATTCTCCGTGAAGTATCTGTTGGTTGCCAGGTGAGCGAATGCAACTGCTCAATCTGCGGGAAGCGTCTCGCTTTCGATTGGGCCACGTGGACGGAGAAATGCTCGAACGATCACATTAAAGGCCACGAATACGACGGGAAACGTTGCGTCGGCAACCTTGAAAAAGCAGTTGACGCATATGAGTTTTCGTTTGTGGCGGTACCGGCGCAGCGTTCGGCCGGTGTGGTCAAGAGCGTGTCGGACGTGCCAGAAGCATTACAGTTTCTGGCCGAGCATGCCGCGGAATTGCCGCAGTATGCAAAAGAACTGAGGTCACTGCTGCCAGCCATTAAGGCAGCGTTTATCTGCGATGAAGAAAGAGATAAGCGCGCAAGCCTTGCTGCTGCGGCGAAAGCGAACCTAAAGAGCATTAGAAAAGGAGAATGAAACCATGACTCTGTTTGAAATGAAAGAGAAGCTGTTCAATCTCGACGCCGAGATCGAGACCATTAACAGCTACATCGCCGAGAAGGCAGCGGATCCTTCCGTCACCATGGACGATATCACCGCGAAGCAGAAGAAGCTTGATGAGGTCAATCTTCGGAAGTCTCTCCTGCAGAAGCAGCACGACGATATGGAGGCCAAGCAGAAGGCCGCCCTCCACAAAGAACACGGCAGTGATCCTCGGACGCCCGAACAGAACGTGATCAAGGCCAAGGCCGACCTCTTCAGAGGCATCGCCACGAAGAGCAAGGAACTGATTGACAAGTCCTATCAGGGTCTGGGCGGTATTCCCGCCGGCGTCGCTGATATGGGCTCAGGTTCCAACCTGCTCCCGGTGAACGTCGCTACGGAGATCATCACGGAGCCGTTTGAAAGCAACTCTCTTCGCGAGGTCGAGCAGACCACGAACGTGAGAGGCCTTGAAGAACCGCGTATTGCGTTCGCAATTGACGATGACGATCTGCTGGAGGACGTCGTGGACTTCGAAACCGCGAAGGAGATCCAGGCTACCAGCGACATGGTGACCTATAACCGTCTCAAAACGAAGGTCAAGATCACCGTTGCTGACACGATTGTTTACGGTACCGACACTGCGCTGGTGTCCACCGTCGAGAACGAACTGCGGTCCGGTCTTGCGCGGAAAGAAAAGCTCCGCGCCTTCGCCAAGTCTGCGGATGCAGATCACCAGCACATGAGCTTCTACATGGTCGGTATCAAGGGCGTTACCGGCGCGAGTGTCGTTGCCGCGATTATGGCGGCTCTTGGCGACCTCGATGACCTGTTCCGTGCCAACGCGAAGGTGATCATGAGGGCGCAGGATTGGTACACCTATATCCAGACGCTGGCCAATGGCGCCGGAGAACTGTTCATGGCGAAGCCGCAGGACGTCATCGGCGTGCCGGTCATCTTCAACGACCGCGCCACCATCCCTGTTATCGGCGACTTCCGCTATGCGAAGCAGAACTATGATCCTGACGCCGTACTTGACGCGGACAAGGACATCGACACCGGGGCGTTCAAGTATGTGTTGACTGCTTGGGGCGATCATCAGATCAAGCTCAAGAGCGCTTTCCGCCTGGCAATCGTTGCTGTCGCCATCATTGGCGGCATTGCGAAGCCGGCAACCGCCTCCGCGCTTGCGGGAGAAGTTCTGACGGCTGTTGGTGTGTTCAACACCGATACCGCCAATATCCCGAGCTCTGGTGTCACCTATCTGTGGCAGTCGCTGCAGGCTGGCACGTGGACCGATCTGACCAGCGCCTATACCGGCTACAACACCGCGTCTCTGACGACGGTCAACAGCCAGGACGAGGGCGTGCAGTTCCGCTGCAAGATCACGTACAGCGCTGTGTCCGCATACACCAACGCTTTGACGATGGCGTAACAGAAGGAGGTCGGGAGCATGGCTATTTCTACTTCCGACCTCGCTTCCTATCTGCACCTACCTACGGACAATACTGAGAGCCTTACGCCGTACCTGGCAGCGGCAAAATCCATGGCGCGGGACGCTGGTGTACCGGTGTTTTCCAACAACGCGCAATACGACCTGTTCATTTATAGCCTTGCCGCGATGTTTTACGACAATCGCGGCATGGCTTTTTCTGGTTCTTACCAGGCAACAGCCGAGAAGAATGCCAGAGCGATGATTAACTCGTTCGTGTTGCAACTTCGTGACGCTTCGGAAGATCCGGTCGAGGCCGAGGTAGAAGCTGAGGGCGGTGATCCGGCATGAGCAAGTATGCAAATGCAGGTGATCTGCGAACACCAGTGTATTTTAAGAGCGTGGCGAGGACAACGGGCGATAACGGCTACCCAACAGAAACGGAAACAAACGTTTTCGGCGCCGGGAAGGCCGTTTTCTGCAAGTGGGTGAACGCGCACGGAACAGAGGTCATGACCGCCATGGAGCTGGACGTCAAGGAACCCGCAACCATTACGATGCGGTACTCGCCGTTGATCGTTCCGACCTTGATCGTATATCGAGGTACGGATGCCGATCCATACGAGATCATCAGCATTGACGATGTGGAGGAAAGGCGCGTTTGGCTTGAGGTAAAGGTAAGGCGCAGAACCGCGGCACGATAGGAGGCGAGCGAGAGCATGACTGTCGAAAAAGCAATCAGGGATGCCCTTTTAACGCTCGGCGATCCTGTACAGATTTTTCCGTTTGAAAAGGAATCGTCGAGCGCACCATCGCCTGAACGGTATTACACGATTCAAATCAACACCATCGGCATCGAACATGCCGACAATGAGCCGCGCGGCGAGCGGTGCATGGTGAACGTGCACTTTGTTTGCCCGCTCGATTGGGACAGTGTCGCGAGAGTGAAAGCGACAAAACAGGCATTATTCGATGCTGGCACCTCATGGCCGTCGAAATACGATCTGAGCGACGTAACCACACAGGACATCGTGTTTGAGTGCCAATGGCTGGATGGTGATCTCTAATGGCTTTCATGAGCATCAACGGATTGGCTGAGCTGATGCGGGATCTTGATGCCGCTTCGGCGGATCTGTCTGAGTGTTCCGAGGAGATCTGCACGAAAAGCGGAGAGATCATCAAAGAGGAGCAACGTAAGGTCGGCATGTCCATGGGGGTGCATCGTACAGGAGAGACACTTGGGTCGCTGGAGGTTACGCCATTTGCAAAATCCGTCTCAGGCGGCTCCGTAAAAATCCAATTTGCCGGCACAAATTCCGATGGAAACCCGAACACGGAGGTTGCGTTCATCAATGAGTTTGGTAAACTCAACCAACCCGCAAGGCCGTTTATCGCTACTGCAAACGAGACAAGCGAAGCGGCGACTATCAAGGTGGCGCTCGACGCCGTTGACCGCCACCTGCGAAAACACAATCTATGAGGAGGAGATAACATGGCACTTATTGGCTTGAAGTATCTTGCGTGGGCGCCCATCGCCACTGAGCCCACGAATTCTGTCCCGACCTATAGTGCGGGGCGCGTGCTGGGGAAAATGATCTCCAGCAACCTTGCCATCACCAACAGCGAGGGAAAGCTGTTCGCTGATGACGCGCTCGCCGAGTACATCAGCGAATTTAGTTCCGCCGTGTTTACGGCCGAGACGGACAACATCCGTCTCCAAGACCAGGCGGCGCTCTACGGCGCAACGTACGAGAACGACGAGCTGCAACACAAAACCGACGATAACGCCCCGTACGGCGGGTACGGCGGTTATCAGCAGCTGCGCGTACAGAACGTCCAGAAATTTCGCGCATGGTTTTTCGCAAAGGGCAAGGCGAGCGTACCGGACGAAACCGGCGCGACCAAAGGCGAGTCTGTCAGCTTCGGCAACCAGCCGTTGAAGGTAACCATTTCCGCCCCGAACTTCGGCCCGTGGAAGCGAGTCAAGGAGTTCGACACGGAAGCCGCCGCGAAAGCGTACATTGATTCGATGCTTGGCGTTGTCGCTTGGCACAACATCGATGTGCAGGTGAACGGTGCCGGCGTTGGTGAAAGCGCTGCCCCGGCAGGAGTGACGCCTGTTGCGAACGAGGGCTCCTTTGAGCTTGTGATCACCGGAACGGTGACGGCTCTGTATGACAACGGCGTGGAGGTTTCCGGGTCCATCGCGAACGGAAAGTACGCGCTGTCTAATGTGGTCGCAGACCATACCATCAGCGTCATTTTCTAATGGCGCTCAACACGGGAGGGGGCAACCCCTCCCAAACTTTTTGGAGGCGTTTAGAATGAATATCCCGAAACTTACTTACAATGCGGCTGCTCACTATGCCGGCCAGGAGAAGTATCCGGCCGGTCTTGCAAACGCGATTATCGAAACGGGGAGGCCCGGGTTCGATGCGCTTTGCTGGGCGCTGTCGGAATTGTCCACGCAAACAGAGTTGATACGGCGTGACCTCGGATATGACAAGCGCCCCATCCTGCCTCCTGAATACTTCGCTCGCACTTTGAAATTACCAGATGTCGTCGCGGCAAAAGGCGAAGTTATTAAGGCGATTACTCGAGGATTGAACGCAGGCGACGAAAACGACGAGGTGGACGAGGTTCTTTTAGAATTACAAAAAAAAACGGAAACAATGGGGTGACTTTGCCCGTATATCTTGCGATAGCCGGGGGCGTCGGTTTCTCCATTCGTGATGCAATGCTTGCAGAGATAGCAACCGTGCTCAAGGCACACACGGCTCGATATGGGAGGAATCGAAATGGCTGAACGTAGAGTATCAACGCGGTTTGCTGTTGAGGGTGAATCCCAATACAAAGCCGCGCTCAAGAATATTAACAGCGAGTTAAAAGTGCTGGATAGTGAACTGAAACTCGCAAATTCGGGTTTAAAAGCAAACGGGGAAAGCATTGATGCGCTGAAAGCGAAGCAGCAGGCGCTCGCCAACGTGATTACCCAGCTGGAGAAGAAGATTGCGGCGTCCAAGACGCAGACCGACATCGCTAAACAAGCGCAACAGCAATGGGCGCAGAAATCCGAGGAGGCTCGTCAGAAGCTAGAGCAGCTGCAGTCCACCACGGATGACGCCGGAAAAGAAACCGACGAGTACCGGCAGAAGGTTGCGGCGATCCAGGCGGAGATCAATCGGTATGAAGCCGCTGAGCAGAAAGCGAAAACGGCAGTCGAAGCGCATACCACAGAAACAAACAACGCGCAGGCAAAGCAGAACCAGTATCAAGGAGAACTCAATGAGACAAAAGAAGCCCTGCGGGGGCTTGGAAGTGCGTCGCAAGAACAGGGAGTAAAGAGTGAGGGCATGTTTGCCTCTTGGGCAAAAGGTGCGCTCACCCTAACCGCTGTCATCGCAGTTCTCAGAAAGCTGGCAAAAGGCCTGAAAGCTTGTGTTGAGGCGTCCATTGAATACGAAGATGCTTTTGCGGGTGTTGAAAAGACGGTTGACGCTTCCACCGCGCAGCTTCGTGGCATGTCGGAGGAAATACGCAGACTGGCGACTGATATTCCGGCGACAGCAGACGATATTGCGAGCGTTGCGGAAGCAGCCGGGCAGTTGGGCATTGCAACCGAGGATATCATGGGCTTTACGGAGGTCATGATCGCGCTTGGCGTTGCAACTAACATGACTGCAGATGAAGCCGCGACCAGCCTTGCGAGATTCATCAACATTACTGGCCTTTCGTCATCTCAGCTTGAAAATCTGGCCTCTTCGATCGTTGCTCTTGGCAACACGACAGCGACCACTGAAAAAGAAATCGTTGATATGGGGATGAGCCTTGCCGCTGCGGGCAAGCAAGCCGGACTATCGGACGCGGAGATCATGGGCATTGCCGCGGCTCTTTCGTCTGTTGGACTCGAAGCGGATGCAGGCGGCACGGCTTTTTCTCGATGGATGAAGGATATGCAGGTAGCCGTCGAGACAGGATCGGATGATCTTGAAGCGTTTGCATCTGTAGCGGGCCTGAGTGCAGAGGACTTCGCGGCCTCGTGGAAAAGCAGTCCGGTTGATGCGCTCAATTCTTTCTTCCAAGGGCTGGGGGGCGGTTCGAAGTCTGCCATAGTTCTATTGGAGGAAATGGGAATCACGAACGTTCGTACATCTGATACGGCAATTCGCCTGGCAAATGCCGGTGATTTACTTACGGATTGCGTTGATCGGTCGACTTCCTCTTTTTCAGAAAACGTCGCGTTGACGAATGAAGCCGAAAAGCGGTATGACACCACGAAAAGCAAAGTGGAAGTGATGAAGAACGCGTTCACTGAGCTCGCTATTTCCATCGGGGATAAACTTTCTCCGAAAACAAACCATTACATCGAGCTTTTGACAAATCTTGCACTCGGCCTTGCCGGTGTTGAGGAAGAAGTGTCTTCTGTTCAGAAAGCACTGGAGACCACTGAAACCGCATACAGAGACAGCACGGAAGCCACTCTTGCGGCAGCGGACGTTGCTGGCCAGTATATTGATCGACTAGCTGCGCTTGAAGCCCAGACTTCACTTACGGATGCGGAACAGGCTGAGTACCAGCAGATTGTTGCCTTGCTAGCCGGATTGATTCCTGGGCTCAACCTCGACATTGATGAACAGAACGGATTGCTAATCAATGGCGCGGAGGCTCTAAAGTCCCAGGTTGAACAGTGGAAGCAGCTGCAGATTGTTTCGTCTGTCGAGCAGGCGAGAGCCGGCTACCAACAGGCGTATACGGATGCGCTTGTAGAGCAGGGAGTTCAACAGCAGAAGGCCATTCGGGCTGAAGCAGAATGGAACGCCTCCATAGAAACAAGCATGGGCCTTCTCAAAGATAAAGCGGAGCTACTTGGTGTAGAGACCACCGGTTGGGAAAACCTTACGCTAAGGCAGGCCAATGCCCGAATCGAGCAAGCAAAGAGCGTGGATCTCACAAAAGAGCAGAAGGCGGAGCTGGAACTGCTGAATGAGCGGATTGAGGATAGCGCATCTGTATCGGTGGGTCTCTGGACGGAGTGGCACGATGCCAGTGAAGCGGCAGAGGAACTCGGTGAAGGAGCCGAAACTGCACAGCAGTCTCTTGAAGACTTTGACGCGAGTGTAGAAGCAATCGACGGGTTGTCGGGGGCATTCGGCAGCGCAAGCGAATCTGTTCAAGCATTTACTGCGGACGAAGAAGGTCTTATAGCTTATCTAGGAGAAGCGACGGTTCAGGTTCAAGACCTGATTGCGAAGTATCAAGAGATGGGCGAAGCGGCGGTTGCAGGAGCCGAACAGACTGCTGGCGGTCTACTGAGTGTAGTTGAAGTTGTTCAGGTGGCCTCAGATGATGTCATCACTGCGCTACAATCACAAACACAATTCTTCAACGAGTATGCGGAGAACATTAAAGCTGCTGCGGAACACGGGTTAAACGAGGGCCTAGTAGCCGCGCTTTCTAACGGGTCAATGGAGAGCGCGCGGATCCTCGCCGGGCTTGCTTCCGAAGGATGGGCGAACGTCGACGAACTGAACGCCGCGTTTGAAGACACTCAAAGGGGCAAGGAAGCATTAGAGACGAATGTCAGTGAAGCTAACGCCACCGCAGAAGGTGAATTGCAGAAAATTGTTGACAACGTGAATGCGATGGTTGATGAGTTCAACCAGTCCGGCGAGGCAACTACGGCGGGCGTTGAAACGATCAACGCGTATGTTTCCGGATTGAATTCCAATATTTCAGGCGTATCCTCTGCTGTAGATGAGATCAACAAAGCAATCGGTAAGATCGTCCGCAAAGTGTCGGTTAAGGTCAAAGTGGAAACCGAAACTGGTAAGAATGGCGGTAAAGCGACGGGCTTATCTTATGTTCCGTACGACGAATTCAACATCAATCTGCACAAAGGCGAAATGGTTTTGACAGCGTTGCAGGCGGAAGCGTTGAGAGCGCAGCAACGGGCCGATAATTATGGGACAGTTTTGGACGCGAGCAATACTACCGTGCAAAACAATCAGACCTTCGGGGGAGACACAAAAATTGAAGTGAATGTTTCTAAACTCGTCGTTAGAGAGGAGGCAGACGTTCGGAAAATTGCCGTTGAATTGAATGACCTCGCGTGGAGAGAAAAAAGGAAAAGGGGGCAAGCGTAAATGATAACGACTGGTTTTACATATAGGGGCGTTCACAGCTCTGTTTATCATATCGTGTGCGACCCCAGTACAAGGCAAATACTCCCGGAGAAAAGGCGAATGTATACAGAGATACCCGGCAGGTCTGGGTCTCATATGCAGACAGACGAGACATACTCTGACAAGGTTGAGGAGTTTCGTTGCTACTTCACAAACCTGAATGACACAAAGAGCATATCAGAACTGGCGCGAGAGATTGCGTTATGGCTGTCGGCTGATGGCCAGTTATGTTTCGATAATGAGCCTGATAAATTCTATGACGCTTTCTATATGGGCGCACCTCCTATGGAGAAGCACCTGCGTCATGGCGCGTTCGATCTCACTTTCGGATACTCACCGCCGTTTGCATATACTGCGCAACAATCTCTCACAAAGGATATCACCAGCGAGTCGACACCGCTTGTGATTCCTGTTTTAGGATCGGCCGCAACGCCGGTGCGGTTGTATATCAGAAATACTGGAAACACCACAATTCAGAACATAAGAATTACCAGATTCAGATTGTAAGGAGGTCATAAAAATGCCTGCAAGTAATTATGTCAAATCAAACTCCCTGAACTTCTGGGCGCGAGGTCAGAACGTGGGGAATCCTACGAACGTCTACGCGGCGTTATTCGTGACGAACCCAACGGCAGCGAATACAGGAACCGAAGTAGCCGGTGGAGGCTATCAACGGCAGATTGCTGTTTTCACCGCCCCCGCGATTAGCGGAGACGCGGCAATGATCCAGAATGCCTCTGCTATAACATACCCGCAGCTCTCCTCAAACGCTGGAACCGCCGCGTATGTTGGTATTATGGATGCGCCAACTGGGGGGAATCTACTGTATTACGAAGCGCTTCCAACCTCAATAAATCTATTGCAGGGGTATACGCCTTACTGGGCGGCCGGTGAACTAAAAATCACCTGCAAATAAGGAGCTGAAGAACGATGTACAACAAGACAAATTACAATAAAACGACATACAACCGCTTCGCGCAAGGCCTGGCGTCAATGTATGCGACGATAAAGAGCGAGTACGGGCTGACCGTGCCGCCTGTCAGAATGCTTGTTGACATCGGCAACACCAATATCGTGTCGGAATCAAGCTTTGTGATAGGCCGGATGGGTCTTCTAGTACCCATCGGGCTAGTGGTATGCGCGCAAGAGTATGGGACCGCGGCGCGGCTAGCAGCCATGGCTCGACTTGGTATCACAACTCTTCTATGCGAATACAATCTTACGGCAACCTCTCTTCGCACGCTTGAGGGGGACGAGCTGTCACTCGACGGCATCAATCTTGCGCCCGGAGAGATGCTCATAATTGACACTGACACATTGGAAATTACAGTTGATGGAGAGATTGATGTCGATAGTTGGGTTACCGGAAGCACGTTTTTTCAGCTGAGCCACGGGTCAAATGAGCTGCGCTTCTATGACAATGCGAGCGATAGGGAGCTCTCCGTTACTGCAATTTGGGCCGATCGGTATCTGTAAGGTGGTGAGCCTGTGAATTACATATCAATCTATGACCATATTACCGGAAAGCGACTTGCGTTCCTACAAAACGCATACGACATTGGGTACGCGGAAGAGCTTAACCAACTGTGGACGGCTTCCTTCACGCTGCCCTTAAGCGATGCAAAGAATAAACACTGCAAACCGTTCAACTATGTTGAGATATTCGATGGCCAAAGATACGTTGGCCTCTTTCGTATCATGCCATCACGAACAACGAAGAATGCAAAAAGAAGAGAGGTCACATACGAATGTGAGCACGTACTTGCCACGCTAATCGACGATGTTTTGCTCGGGTGGAATGAAATCGGTAATACGGGGGTATTCACCCCTGAGGTCATCCGCTACATTCTTGATAAACAAACGGTGACCAGATGGGTCCTGAACGTTTGCGATTTTAACCATCAGTTTCTATACGGATGGGAGGATGAGAACTTACTTGCGGCGCTTTTCTCCGTTCCTCAATCTTTCCAGGAGCAATATAAGTGGGACTTCGACACGTCTTCGACACCGTGGCTGCTGTCCCTAAGAGCAGTCGATCCTCAACCAAAAGCGGATATCCGATACAGGAAAAATATGCTCGGCATAATCAAAGACGTTGATCCATCAAGCATCGTTACTCGCTTGTACCCGTACGGGTACGGAGAAGGCGTCAACAAGCTAAACATTAAGCCGCTTAATAACGGAGTTGAGTATCTTGATTCTGATACGCAAAACAAATATGGCGTCAAAGTCAAGGTATGGAAGGACGAGAGATACCAAATGGTGGACAGTCTTTTCAGCGCCGCGAAGGCTATTCTGGAGGAGGCGAAGGAGCCGTATGTATCCTACTCCATAGATGCAGCGCACATTGGAAACCTCAAAAACTGCCGAACTGGTGATTTGGTTCGTGTTGTTGATGATGACGAGGGTACAGACTTGTATGCGAGGATCCTCACTATTGAGAAGGACAATGTAACCGGCGCACCAGATGAAGCGAAGATTGTGATTGCGAACAGATCAAAAGATTTAGCAACAACACTTGCCGACATATCTGATAGGCAGCGCATATCCGAAGTATATTCGCAAGGCGCCGTCACTCTGTTCATGCAAAACTTCTATGACAACTGTTCACCAGAATACCCAGCAGAGTTTCGGTTCTACATTCCATCAAATGTTGTGCACATTAATGAGATCAGCATAGACTGTAATGCAAGGCCGTTTCGAGGGTATACCAAGGGGACAAAGAACTCTGACCAAGCCCTTACAACGACCCAGGGTGGCGGCGGTTATTCTTCTTCTTCGGAACGGACGAGTTCCGCCGGCGGTACTCAGGCCGTGACCTCTGACGCTAATAATATTACGACTACGACGGCGGCTCTTAGTCAAATACGGGGAGATACTGGAACAAGCGGAACGACTACATCAAAAACCGCAGGGAGCGGTACACCTACATCTAGTGAGCAGATTCTAACAGGAAGCACAAGCGGGCATAAGCATTACTATTATGGGTATACAAATCATACTCATTCGTTTGTAGCCGCGCAAAATCATTCACACGACATATGGATAAACGCCTCGCATAGTCACACACTGGATCACACGCACACAGTAAAAATTGGATCCCACACGCACTCAGTCACGGTGGATATTTCCATACCCGCGCACACACATCAGCTCACCGTTCCCGCGCATGCCCATGCAATTGAGTATGGCATTTATCGCGGCCCAACGGCGAGCTCATTAACACTCGTTGTTGATGGGAACACCGTTGGCGCATTTGGGGGCTCACTGTCCGAGGTTAACATCATTGCTTATCTCGGAAAAGACGATGCTGGGAAGGTGACTAGGGGCCGGCATACCGTGCAAATCATACCCGACACGCTCACCCGTGTTGAGGCCGATTTGGTTTATCAGCTTTACGCTAATTCAAGAGGAGGTGGACAAAACTAATGAGCACTCTTGCAGCGATGCACCAAGCGCAAGCAAACAGTCCCAGTACAACCATAGCTGGGGATATCACAAACGCTCAAACGGAGATCACGGTCGCCGATGCGTCGATATTTCCACAATCCGTCCCCTTTCTGCTCACGCTTGGGTCTGACGCTTCCCAATCTGAGACTGTTCTTGTGACAGAGGCCAACGGGCTCGTTATCACTGTAGAGCGGGGGTGGGAGGGCCCTGCGCAGCAGTGGCTCACGGGCACAAAGATCGCCAGGGTATTTACGGCCCGAGATCACAATACACTCATTAACAACATTGAGCTATTAAACACAGAAAAGGCAGAAGCGGCCGATCTTGAAACTCACGTTTCCGCCGCCAAGCCGCACCTGTTCCTCGACGAGAACAACGTGGCGTACAGATATGGATTCCGTTCTCAGGGCGGCAATCTGATTTTTGAATTTGAGGAGGTGGAATAAGTATGGCCGCAAGTTCTACGATGATTCCAAATCGTGCAGACGTACTGAACAAAACAATCATTGCCACACCGGTTACTGGCGTGGCCACGGTCACGGCCACCGCGGCGGAGATATTCGCCGGTGCGTCTCGGAAGGCCAGCAGGCGCCGAATGCTAATCAAGAATGAGGAGACAGCCTTGCGGATCCGCGTGGGCGGCAGCGCTGTCACCCAGCAGAACGGGTTTCCCATAGAGCCTGGATCTGTACTCGAGATTGAGTTTGATCCGACCGTCGCCGTTCCCATCTACGCGATCAGCGAGGGCTTCTCCGCACAAGCGTCCGTCATGGAATTCTAGGAGGTAGATCATGTGCTACTACACGTTTACAACTGAAGTGCAGGATGGTGGAGCGCTGCTCACCGTAACATGGCGCCGTCCTGATCAGAGTGAGATCATCACCGGCGAAAAGCTAGTCCTTGGCGGAGAAACCGCGGCCACTTCTGAGGCGCCGTTCTTTGCCGGTGATTTGAAACGCAATTTTGCGCATTTGTTCCCGATCCCTGTCACGCCACCCGAACCGATGGAAGGAGGGCTTGAATAATGTTCATGGCAGGAAAACACTATGTTGGTACAATCACCAACGACATCAAGGCTGTTGAGCTTGCACTCACAAATCGCGTGCTACAAAGTGGCGCTTTGACCGCCGCCGAAGTAAACGAATATGACCGTAAAGTGCAGGAGCTTTCCGAGGGGCGCAATGTCGTCCTTCTCGGCGCGGGCGGCTTGCCGTCCGTTATGGTGCGCTTGCAGCCGTACAAATGCTCCGAATTGATCTCAGGAACCGGCGATCTTCCGCACCCAGCGTTTATCGTTGCGAATGCGATGAAGCCAGAGATCTTTGTCGCAAAATATCAGGCGAAAGTTATCTCTATTGGCTCGCCGCTGGTGGCGTATGCTGTTTCGCTTCGCGGCGTCGATCCCGCTGCGACTATCGACCACACCAACAGCAAAGCCGCTTGCGATAACAACGGGACTGGCTGGCACATGATCACAAATGCGGAGTTCGCGTTTATATCACTGCTGGCGCGTAAGCGTGGATTCTCGTTCCGCGGGAACAACAACTATGGCGCCGCGTGCGACATTACATCCGAAGTCGGCAGGCCCGGCAGCATGGACGCGACGAGAGTACTGCATACCCTGACCGGGTCCGGGCCGAACACATGGACGCACGACGGTACTCCGTTCGGCGTCTGTGATCTGAATGGCAATGTATGGGAATGGTGCCAGGGCTTGCGTGCTATCGGCGGCGAAATCCAGATTATAGCCAATAACGACGCTGCGGACAAGACCATTGATACCGGCGCGTCGTCCGCACTCTGGAAAGCAATCGCGGCTGCGGATGGAGCGCTTGTCGCACCCAACGGCACTGGAACCACAACTGGCGCGCTCCGTTGGATTTGGGTTGATACCAAATGGGTGCTCGGCTCAACCACAGCAACGCTGCAAGAAGTGTCGAGAGACTGTGCCTTTAGTAACGTTGGGGTTCAGGAAGGTGTCGCCGCTCCGAATCTTTTGAAGCTACTTGCGCTTCATCCGGAAGGCACCTTGAATCACGTCGGGCGCTTTTACCTCAACGACATGTTATCAGAGCGCGTCCCGTTCCGTGGCGGGACGTACAACATCACGTCCAACGCCGGCCCGTTCGCGCTGTTCCTCAGCTTCAATCGCGCCAACACGAACGCCTACTTCGGTTTCCGGTCCGCTTTTGTTAAGCTGTAAACTGGTTGCTGTGATCTGCTGACCCCGCGATAGCGGGGTCAATTGTTCCGCGAAGCGGACGAAAATTTTAAAGATTTTTGTTCTAACGGAATACGTTATTTTGTACCCGAACAGATACGAGGTCCGAACAGCCGAATTATAATCTCATGTATGTGACAAACGGAGGAACTCTGTGCCCGAAGATTTCAAAACAAAGCAGAAGATATATGACATGATGCTTTATGCTTACCCCGCGCTGGCCCAGTTTCCCAAAAGCGAGCGTTACGCGCTTGCTGCCGACATTAAGCATTCGATGCATGTTTTGTATGCTCTATCCATTTCTACGGAGAAGAAATACTACAAGAAAACCACACTGCAAGAAATGGATGTCGAACTCGCGACGCTACAAGGCTATATCCGTTTGGCACAGGAGCTCACCTTCCTGCCGTTCAAAAAGTATGAGTATTGGAGCGGCCTGCTGGTTGAGATCGGTAAGATGCTTGGCGGTCTGATGAGGGCTGCAAAGCAATAGGGAGTGCGTCAATGTTCCCGAACCGTGGCGGGACGTACAACAACACGTCCAACGCCGGCCCGTTCGCGCTGAACCTCAACAACAATCGCGCCAACACGAACGCCAACATCGGTTTCCGGTCCGCTTTGCCCCCAGTCAGATGCTGCAAGCTCATGGGCTTGCCTCCAGTACAAGGCGATAAAGGGACGCGCCCCCGCACCTTGCGAGAGCAGGGAGAAAAATACTTAGCTGCGTATGCCCTCGGTACCGGCTTCTGCCGGGAAAAGCGTAAAGCGCAGCAGCTTTGAGGTCGGAAGTGGAAAAACATCGCCATGTCTTCGAGCAAATGTACGATTACGAAACTCTCTACGGCGGGTATCTGCTCGCGAGGAGAGGGAAGCGCTTTAAGGACCAGGTGCTGCGATACACTTCCGATCTCGAGGAGAACTTGATCGACGCACAAAATAACCTCATATGGCATTCATACGAGGTTGGACACGCGCATCAGTTTTACGAATACTTCCCCAAAAAACGTATCATCTATGCCCTTCCGTTTGCGGATCGCGTGATAAACTGCGCGGCCTATAATACCCTCGTCCCAATCTATCAAAAATCCTATTACGAGCACTCCTACGGCAGCATCGAGGGCAAGGGTCCAATCAAGGCAGCGAAGCAGCTTCAATACTGGATCCGTCTTGTCCAAAGCAAACCGGCGCCCTGGATACTCGTGAAGTGCGACGTGGCAAAGTTCTTTTTCCGTATCCCATTTGAGGTACAGATGCGGGAGCTAACGCGTCCGCTCGACGATCCGCAGATGACGTGGTTTCTCGATGTAGCCCTGCGTGGGAACGGGCAAGCATTCGGGCTGCCGCTTGACGTTGTTGACGTCGGAGCTTGCGAACGGATACCCGGCATCGGGATGCCGGTCGGGAGCCTGCTATCGCAAACCACCGCAAACGTGGTGATGAACCGCACCGATCAGTTTATGAAACGCGAGCTCCACGTTCCGTACTATATGCGGTACATGGACGATATGATCTTCCTTGCGCCAAGCAAGGTAGAAGCGCATGACATTCTTGGGGAGCTAAGCAACTTCCTTCAATCCGAGCTTGGGCTCAACCTCAACAACAAGACCGCAATCCTGCGTCCTGATTCCGGCATTGAGTTTGTCGGCAAGCGGATCTGGCCCGAAAAGATGGAGCTGAGGCGGTCCACCTCGCTGCACATGAAGCGTCACCTCAACTATATCCGGAAGCACTACGCTTCCGGAGATCTCGATTTGGAGTACGCCATGAGCGTGATCAATGGCTACATTGGTATGATGAGCCATTGCAATAATAACGCTCTTCGAGAAAAGGTGCTTGCTGATTACGTTTTGATCCGCGACAGCAGCAAAGTCGAGATTTCAGAAACCGAGGGAGTATTTACAAGAGAATAGTTGTTTTTTAAGGCATTAAGCCGCGGCGAAAGCTGCGGCTTTTTAATGCGCGATTTTAAGTAGGAGGTGATTAAGATGACGCGCGATAAAATAGTCGCCGCTGCTAAAGCCGATGTAGGAGTTACAGCTTACATGTGGGGAGGCAACGGAGAGGATGCGGCTACAATTTCAGCCTTGAGCTCTTATGTGAGTAAGCACGAAACCGCAGACGCGCAATACTCCAAGGAAGAGAACGTTCAGCGGGTAATGTCCCGCATCTCAGCCCTTAACGCGAGGGGGATCACCCACATCCCGCTCCAAGACTGCTCCGGGGCTGTCATTAAGTGGCATAAGCTCGGAGGTATACCTATTACCGACATGACGGCAGCGAGCCTGTACTCCGGCTGCGTAAAAGCGACACGCGATACCGTACAGGCTGGCTACATGTGTTTTAGACACAACGGTAAAAAGATTTCCCATGTTGGTCTATATATCGGAAACGGTCGTGTAGCTGAGAGCATTGGACGAGATTCCGGCACCGTGGAAACAGATTTTTCACGGCGTACTAATGGCGAGCTATATTGGACACATTTCGGCTACTGGCCTACCGCGGGAACGACTAACCCTGGCAGCGAAGGAACACCCGCTGACGATGGAGACCCGCCGGGCGAAACTGTAACCTCGATCCTGGGCAGCGTCCGCGTCCGCGATTTCCCCGTGACCGGTAAGACGATCTTCATCCTGCGCAAAGGGAAGTCACTGGAGATCGAGGAGTACGATGACGACACGGGATGGTATTGCGTTACCACACCAAGCGGCAGCGGATTCATCACGAACAATCCAAAGTATGTGTCTGTGGAGGTGGGTTGATATGCCTAAAGAAACATCAAAAAAAGTTCTGCTTATCGTGTTGATTGTCAGCCTGTCCGGATTGATTGCCTGCGTTATCGGATGGCTCGCCGGTCGTTCCGGCGCTGCCGCCCTTGCTGGTGTATTTGCGGGCCTTGCCGGGACTGAGGTTGCATTCTACTCATGGAAAGCAAAGAACGAAAACGTGTTGAAAATCGTTAAAGCAGGCGGCGCCACATGGCAGGAGGCGATTGCTCTTTCTAAAACAAGTGCAATTGCGAGCGTATCCGCTGCATATAGCGGATTAGACGATGAGCTCGTAGCAGACGCCGATTTTGTGGCCGGATAAAGGTAGATACAGTCGATAAACAAAGATGCATACAATCTAAAAGAACAAGCGGAGGATTAAAGGATGGCAGCGTACATTACCCCAATCATATCGGGCATTTTTGCAGTGATCATTTGCATCATTGAAGTTCGAACTACTCGCGAACGAAAGCGAACAGAAGCGCGCGCTGCTGTCCGCGCTGAAGAATCACGCCTGTCGATGAAGCAGGCAAATGCAAATACGAAATTAGCCTTGGTAACGGCCAAAGCAGTAACCCATCAACACATCAACGGCGACGTTGAGGACGCGATCAAATCCGCAGAGGAAGCTCAAAAGGACTACGAAGACTTCTTGGTAAAGATTACATCTCAGCATACAACTAAAATATAAGGAGGAGTTATCATGGATCCCATTTACATTTTCTTAATTATCCTTGGCGCGGTAGCAGCCGTGGTGTCCGGGATCTACATCGTCATTCCGAAGGCCGTCAAGAAGGGCATCGATTTGTCTGACGCGCTGACCACGACCACTACCGTGCTTGATACGGTAGAAACCGCCATCGACGGCGTGCAACTGCTTCTTCCCGAAAACCCCACTCTCACCCTTATTGACAAAATTGTTGAGTGGGCGCAGAAAGGCGCCGAAGCGGCCGAGCAAATGTACAAAGCAAGTCAAATCGAAAAAGATGAGCGCAACAAGACGGCAATTGATCTTGTATATCAATGCCTCGGCGTTGCTAAAATTGAGCGCACCCCGCAGATCGATAGCGTCATTGCAGGCATGATCGAGGCCGCGGTTCTCGCGCTACCCAAAACCAACAAGTAAGCCGGCGCGCGCAAAGGGGTCATAGTGAATCCGTCTGAAACAGGGCGGCTGCAGCTCCTGTCGGCATCTGAGAGCCCCCGTTCCTAATTGGAGCGGGGGCGTTTTTTTTCGTTTTGGGCCCATTCAAAAAGGCGAGCTCCATTTGTCTTGATTTCCGTTCTGTTTGACAGTATGCTTTAAAAAAGAATTGGGGGTATGAGGCATGATAGACTTAATGGATCACAAGCAGTCAGCAATCGACGCGGAGATTAGAAACAAGGGCCACTACCGACATACGATTATTTCTTTTCAAACCCTCTTCCAAAACGAGCCGTTCTACGGGCGTCCTGATTCCTTGATAGCGCGCACGGTTGGGCTGCCGACATTAACCATCAAAACTATGCGCAAAAACATGCCGGTATCAACGGAGGCCGTTCAAAAGATATGCGCATATCTGCATTGCCAGCCGGGCGACTTCATGGTCGCCCTAGACACAGAATACATTCCGGCAAGGAATGAGAAGACCCCCGCCCGGTAGGACGGGGGAGATGGGAATCATTACCGCGACTGCTTTCGTATATCTTTCCCTGCACGGGTATGCTCGATCTTGCTTTCAGAATTCGGCACTCTTTGGATAAGGTCGGATAGCTCGCATCCGAGTGCTTCACAAATGAGGTCAAGATGCTCAAGGTTCACCCTTTCGCAGATTTCATGGTACATTTCATTAATCGTAGTCGGTCTGATTCCCGTCATTCGGGCAAGGTCTGATTGCGTCCAGCGCCTTTCGCCTAAGCGCGTGGACAGTAAAATTCTTATCATCGCCCTTCTCCTTTGTTAGAATTTACCAACTATTGTAGAAAAGCGCCGCGTTTAGTTAAGATATCACCGGATAAATAACGATTGGCGATAGAATCGAACGAAAAACGGCATAAAGAAAAACCGACAAGCATCTCACCTGTCGGTTTTTCTTTATGAGATTTTGCAAACCATCACAAACTTTGGCCCGATCATGTAGATCGAATCAACCGGAGTTCGCTTGGTTCTGCTATGGTGGAGCTTACCGGATTCGAACCGGTGATCTCTACACTGCCAGTGTAGCGCGATAGCCAACTTCGCTAAAGCCCCGAGCCGCATGTGCTATTATAGTAGAAACCGCGGATTTTGTAAAGACTCTTTTTTACCGATTTTCCGGCTGAGTTTTACTGCTTTATTTTTCCGAAATGAGTGAAATATGCCGAAACGGTGAGCTGACAGGATAGGCTTCGAATGCAAATAAGACGGAAAGTATGAACTTTTTGCGGCTTTCCTGCCGTAAGCGGCGTCGCTATGCTATAATATCGACGATTTCAACGAGGTGTAATACGAATGGCATATAGCAATCCGTTTTTCCGTGTCGAGTCTGGGAAAGATCCCGCGGAAGGGCATTCTCACAACGAAGATAACGTCCCGCTCCTGACGGAACGAAAAAAACCGCGTTCTTTTTTCCTGGCGGTGTTGTTTACGTCGCTGAAACTATCGATTTTTGCGTTTATCGTTGTCTGCTTCATCGGAATGGGGCTTGTTTTAGGCGTGGTAAGGGCGTATGTTGAAACAACGCCTACGCTTGACGTTGCGCAGTTAACCATATCCGACTATACGAGCTATCTGTATGATATGAATGGAAATCTCATTACATCGATCGCGGATGTGGAATACCGCGACTGGGTGGATATTGAGAATATCCCGGACATGCTTAAGAACGCATTCATCGCCGTTGAAGACGTTCGTTTTTATAAACACAGCGGAGTCGATTTTAAACGTCTGTTCTCCGCCGCACTGGAAATTTTGGGCAACAGTAATTCTTCGGGCGGCAGCACGATCACGCAACAGCTCATTAAAAATAAGATTCTCGGTTCCCAGCGAAACTATAAACGCAAAATTCAGGAAGCGTATATGGCGCTCGAGCTGGAGACGATCATCAGCAAGGATGATATTCTTGAAGCATATCTCAACGACGTCCCTCTCGGAGAGAGTAATTACGGTGTAAAAACTGCGGCAAGGGATTACTTTGGCAAGGAACTGTCGGAACTGACCGTTCGTGAATGCGCGATGCTTGCAGGGTTGCCGCAAGCTCCGTATCGTTATGATCCGCGGAAAAACATGTACCAGCGCGATAAAATGGAAGTGACGGACGAGCGCACCAATCAGGTGCTTGCGCGTATGTATCAGGCGGGTTTTATCACGAAGGAACAATATCAGTCCGCGCTGACGGAAAAAGTGAATATTCTGGAAGTCAGTCAGCAGAAGCAGATGTATGATATGGCGTATTTTGTCGAGTATTCCATCAGCGACGTCGTGACGCATCTATTGGAGAAACGCGGGCTGAGCAATACGTCCGCCAATCGAAGCGCCGTTGAAAACGAACTGCGTACCGGCGGATACCATATTTATACGACGGTTGATCCTAATGTGCAAAATACGGTTCAGTCTACGCTGAGCCAATGGGACAATTATCCGTCGCTTGCGGATACTTCCAAGTCGCTTATGGTTGAAACGAAGGAAGACGGGACCGTTATTGAAACCGCAGAGCCGCAGGCTGCCGCAGTCGTGCTCGATTATCGTACCGGTGAGCTGCGCGCCGTTGTTGGCGGCCGTGACGAACCGACGGTCCGGAAAGGGATCAACCGCGCGTCGCAGAGTTACACGGAGGTGGGTTCCTCGATCAAGCCGCTGTCTGTATACGGACCGGCGCTGGACCTCGGCTATTCACCCGCCAGCATCACATATAACATGGATGGTCCGATCACGGGCTGGAATACGGAGAAAGGATATCCTTCCGGCGGGCTGGATTCGCGCTACGGTCCGGTTACGTTCCGCCGCGCGCTGATGAGTTCTCTGAACGTTCCTGCAGCGCACATCCTGATGGATGACGTTACACCGGCGATTTCCGCACAGTATCTCTATGAACTTGGCGCGACGGAAAGCAAGGTAAATGTGGATGGTTCCGGTCTTGCTTTGGGCACGTCCGGACTTACGCCGATCCAGATGGCTGCGGCATATGGCGCGATTGCGAATAAAGGCGTGTATCTGGAACCCTTGTCATTTACCAAAGTGCTGGATGCGGACGGGAACGTCATTCTGGATGCGGACGAAGTAAGGGATACGCATCGGGTTTTCCAGGAAAGCACAGCCTGGCTTTTGATCGATATGATGACGGATGCCGTTAAGAGCGGCACGGGTACCAAAGCGAAAATCACCGATATGACCGTTGCCGGGAAAACGGGCACGAACTCCGATTACGCAAGCGTCTATTTTTCCGGTGTAACGCCATATTACGTTTCGACGCTTTGGGTCGGGCACGACTATCCGATCAATAAGCTGAAAAAGGGGTCTTCCGGTGGCAACGAAGCGGCGCCGTTATGGCAGGCCTATATGGCAAAGATTCATGAGGGGCTCGAGGACAAGTCGATTATCGAGGACGATCCTACGTCGCTCGGCCTTGTTAAAAGGACGATTTGTCCGGTATCCGGTAAGCTTGCAACGGACGCGTGCAAGGATGATCCGGATCATAAACCGGTGACCGACTGGTTCCTTGCCGATAAAGCGCCGACGGAATACTGCGACATGCATGTTACGCTGAATATCTGTTCCGCGGAAAATGCGGTGGCAACCGAATTCTGTCCGGCCGATCAGGTGCAGCAGGTAAGCTACATCTTGATTCGTCCAGACAATCCGCTGTATGCTTTCGACGATGAATATTTACTGAAAGCCCTGCCGACCGCCGTCCGGACCGAGCTTTCGGTAGATGATTTTGTGGCGAGTATGAAGACCTGTACGGTACATTCCGACGGCTCGCTTTCAATTTTCAGCCTGAAAACGCAGTCGCAGGATTTGATTCAGCAGGTAACGGATTATCTTGCTACTGCAAACGGTGTTCCGCAGGAGATGAGCGATCAGCTCAAGGACGATATTGCTGCGCTGGAAGTTGCGTTGGTTGGCTATCAGTATTCCGAGATTGAGCCGAAATACCAAACCCTGCTCAATGACTTTACAACACTGCAGAGCAATATGGCGGTGCAGACACAGGATAATAACGGGGGCTGACGAGTGATCGAGAGCATACATGGAAATTCTGTCGAGGAATCGCTTTTGAAAGCTTACGCCGATGAGCGGGAACGGTTGCTCGCGCTGGCGCAAATGGATGAACCGCAAGGAGAGTATGGTTTCCCGGTGTTCGGCGAGGGAAATACGGCTGCGCGAACAATCCTGATCGGAGAGGCGCCCGGGGCGGAAGAAACGAAACAGAATCGGCCGTTTGTCGGAAAAGCAGGAAAGCAACTCGACGAACTGATTCTGATTTTCGGTGTGCATCGTTCGGAGCTTTTTATCACAAACGTCGTGAAGTACCGCCCGGTAATACGCTCGGCGAAAACGATACGGAATCGGACGCCTGTTCCCGCGGAAGTGAAGGCTTCGCTGCCTCTGTTGAAAAGGGAGATCGAGCTGATTCGTCCGAGCGTGCTACTTACGCTGGGGAACACGCCGCTTAAAGCGGTATGCCAGATGTTTCATGTCCCAGCGCCTGCGATTGGCGAAGCACATGGAAAGGAATTGACTTTGCGCGTTTCAGATGAATCGGTCATACGGTTTATTCCGCTTTATCATCCTGCAAGCGGAATTTACAATCGGTCACTGATTGAAATTATGGAGCAGGATGCAGAGTTTGCCGGAGAAGTATTGCGCGGAAACGGCTGCCACTGTACGGAATGACTTGGTTTATGGTATACTGAAAAGAAGTTGTTAATAAAATAGGTTTACAAGGAGCAAGCTTATGGCGCAGAAAGTATTGATTGCGGACGACGATCAGGTCGTACACGAGGCGCTGGGGATTTATCTTAAAGCGGAGGGCTTTGAAGTCGTAGACGCGTATGACGGTGCCGCGGCGCTGGAAAGCATCACACCCGAAGTTGTGCTCTGCGTGCTGGATATCATGATGCCCAAGATGAGCGGGATTGAGGTTTGCCGCGAGATTCGCAAAACTTCGCAACTGCCGATTTTGATGTTAACGGCGAAGGGGGAAGAAATCGATCGAATCGTCGGGCTGGAACTGGGCGCGGACGATTATATCGTGAAGCCTTTCAGTCCGCGCGAAGTGGTTGCGCGGATCAAAGCCGTGCTTCGACGTGCGACCGAACAGCCAAAGAGTGATTCGAGTGTGATTAGCTACAATGGCCTGACCATTGATCTGAAGAGCTATACGGTGACGCTCCGCGGACAGCCGGTTATCTGCACGCCGAAGGAAATTGAGATTCTGCATATGCTCGCTTCCAATCCGGGACAGGTTTTTACGCGCGAGCAGCTGTTGTCCCGCGTATGGGGATATGATTTTGCAGGAGAAACGCGCACTGTCGATACTCATATCAAACGAATCCGCGCCAAACTTGACTCCACCGGGCTTGGGTGGAGTATAAAGACCATCTATGGTGTTGGATATAAATTTGAAACCGAATAAGCACGGCTTTCATTCATGCGCAGCGTATTCTATTGGCGAATTTTAATTGTATCGATCATCGCCCTGCTGCTGGCAAACATTGTTTTGCTTGCGGCTTATACGTATGTTGGAAAAAACACTTATGTCTCCATTGAGATGGCGAATCTTGAACCGGAAGCCGAAGTAACGAGGCAGATTTACGAGGAATATAAGAACGGCTATATGAACGAGGACGCTTTTCAGCGTCTGATCGAAAAGCAGACCGTTTCGAGCGAGAGCGCGATCCTGATCGCGGATGCGCTGGGAAAGATTTTGATCGTACGCAATGTGGGAAGTACGGTTGAAGTTCAGGATTTCGGCGAGTATTACCGAGCCGAGGTGCAAAACGTTCTTCGCGGACAAACGGTGGAAAACAACAATCTGGAACTGCTCAACGGTGAAACGGCAGTTTCTGTTGGCATCCCGGTTCGGGATACCGAGGGGAACGTGACCGGAGTGATTCTGATTATTAAGCAGATCAAGCGGATTCAGTCGGCCTTCAATCAGCTCAATAATGTGTTAACGGGAACGATTTTAGCGATTTTACCGGTTGTTATGATTCTGGTGGCGTTTAGTACGAATCGTGTTTCAAAGCCGCTGCATGACATGTCGAATGCGGCGATTGAGATGTCCAAAGGCCGGTTTGATGTTCGCGCCAATGAAAAGGCATCCGGCGAAATCGGCATTCTTGCCCGTGCGCTGAATACGCTGTGCGATAATCTTTCGCAAACCATCTACCAACTGCAAAGTGAGAAACGGCAGCTTAATCAGCTGCTCTCAAGTTTTACCGATGGAGTTGCCGCGATTGATAACATCGGCTGCCTTACGCATTACAATCCTGCGCTGATGAAGATGTTCGGCGCCGTTGAAGTAAAAGTTCCAATGGATCTTGTGCCGGACGCTTCCATCTGGGAGTTGTTCCGTTCGGTTTATGAGAGCCTTGAGCCGGCAAGTTTACACTACTCCCTGCCAAACGACCGCGCGCTTTGGATAACGATTGTTCCCGTGACGGATGAAGAAGGCGAATGTACGGGCGTCGTGGGCTTATTCAAAGACGTAACGGATCTTGAACGACTCGAAAAGACGCGAAGAGATTATGTGGCGAATGTGAGCCACGAACTACGCACACCACTGACTGCCGTACGCGGACTACTGGAGCCGCTGAGTGACGGCATGATTCAGGACGAAGAAACACGGCAGCGTTATTACCGGATCATGCTTCGCGAAGTCGTACGCCTTTCCCGCTTGATTACCGACATGCTGGAGCTTTCGCGTCTGCAGTCGGGAACCGAACATATGGAACTGCAGGCGGTTAATTTACAGGAATTACTGCAGGATACAAGGCAGAATTACTTGAACGAGGCTTCCCAGCACGGGATTAATCTTGTATTGGATGCGAACGACGTGCCGTTTGCGATGACGGACGAAGATCGCGTAGAACAACTACTTGTCATTTTACTGGATAATGCCATGCACTATACGCCGGAAGGCGGCAGCATTACGATCGGTGCGACGGAAACGACAGGGGATCGAATCCTTGTTACGGTCGCGGATACGGGGTGCGGGATCTCGTCAGAGGATTTGCCGCATATCTTTGAACGATTCTATAAGACCGATAAATCGCGGCGCGAAGGAGGAACAGGGCTAGGGCTTTCCATCGCCAAGCAGATTGTAAGTAAACTTGGAGAGAGTATTTTTGTCGAGAGCGAAGTCGGAAAAGGAACGAGTTTCCATTTTACACTGAAGAAGTATGTAAGTAACGCGATTGCGCTTGGCCCGAGCTCCGCGTCTACGGTAATCCATGAGCCGGAGTTACGACCGCTTACGCAAAAAGGGAACGCATCGCAGGATGCGCCGTATGAAGTGCTTCCAAAACGGCAGCATGAAAAGCGGCCAAAGAAGCGCTAAGCGAATCGTTTCCGAAATGAAAATATCGATAAGTCCGAAAATATGAATCATAAGCCGCGGTATTCCCGCGGCTTATGTTGTGTGCCGCTGACTTTCTTACAACGAATCAAAACCGGATGATGCACTTGCAAATCATCGGGGGAAAGAAGGCTATTTGTGGCTGGAAATCGGAAAATCTCATCAATTTTGTTAGAAACGTGTACAATTACGACAAGCTGACGGGGCGCGTTGAATTGTGACAATGCCCATATTATAATAGGTTCAACAGGGAGGTGCGAAGCCATGCAGAAAACAGCACATATTCTGATTTGCGACGATCAGCCGATTATACATGAATCGCTCGGCGTATATCTGGAAAGCGAAGGGTTTACACATGCGTCTGCATATAACGGAGTGCAGGCCGTTCAAATGGCGGAGAGCGAAGCGCCGGATCTGATTTTGATGGACCTGATGATGCCGGAGAAGAACGGCATGGATGCTTGTAGAGAAATTCGGCAAAAAAGCAATGTACCGATTATCATGCTCACCGCGAAAGGTGAAGAGATCGACCGTGTAGTCGGGCTTGAGATCGGAGCCGACGATTATATTGTAAAACCGTTTTCTACCCGAGAATTGATCGCGCGCATCAAAGCGGTGCTCCGCCGGATTTCGAACGAACCCGAAACGGAAGGGAAAACGATCCGACTGGAAGACCTTGAAATCAGCCTTTCGAATTATGAAGTCAAGATTAAAGGTAAGCAGGTCGATTTCACGCCCAAGGAAGTCGAAATCCTTTATCTTCTTGCTTCGCATCCCGGCAGGGTGTTTGATCGGGAGCAAATCCTCTCCAAGATATGGGGGTATGATTACTTTGGAGACACTCGCGCGGTAGACACCCAGATTAAGCGTATCCGGCAGAAGATTCCGGATGAAGGGCTTAGCTGGGGGATCCGTACCGTTTATGGCGTAGGATACAAATTCGGCGCCAGCGAGTAAACGAAAGATCGACGGAAACGTAGGGGAAACTTGCGTAAGCGCATCGTATGAAAATAACACAACTGGCAAAGCATCGCGCCGACCACACCTTTATTGCGGAAAAACGCGGTTCTATTTTTGAAAAATTCTTGTTCTATCTGATCTTTGGATGCGTTCTTACCTCCACGATCGGCGTATTGGTGTATCTTCTCACCGGAGCCAGCGTACATGCGAAAAGGATCGCGGATGAAATGCTGCCGCGCGCAGAATCCATGGCGCGTCTTGCTGCGCGGCTGAAATCCGGTCAGGTGTCCTATGATTCATTTTTGGATTTTACATTGAAAGAACAGCAAGGGACAAGAGTTTATATTTTTGACGAAAATGCAAATCTTGTTGCGTATACCTCCGATAACTTCAATACAAGCGAGCAGGTAAGCGATTCGATTCTCGAATATGGCAAGCAAATCATTGCCACCGGTGAACAACTGGTTTCCACGCAATGGCGTTCCGAGGACGGTGTTGTAGTCGGTGTTACAATCCAGGACAATATGCAGCGAGTAACCGGCGCAATTCTCATGGCGCGGCCATCGTTCGAAGTCTATAGTTCATTGATGAGCTTTGTCCGTGCGCAGATTTTGAGCTCGATCATCGCGGCTCTTGCGATGATTCTGCCTGCTTACTTTATTTCGAGAAGAATGACGAATCCGATTCGAAGCATGACGCTTGCATCCTCTGCAATGGCGGACGGTAACTTTTCCATTCGAGCGGACGAAAGTCGGGACGATGAAATTGGCCAACTGGGCGCCGCGCTCAACCGCCTCTCCAAAGAGCTGGAACGGAATATCAGCGATCTAACGCTTGCCAGAAATCGCCTGCATATGATACTGGACGGCCTCGACGAGGGCGTAATTGCTTTGGAGGCGAATAACAAACTGATCTATAAAAACCAGGCTGCCTGCCAATTGCTGGGAGCTTGCGGAGAAAGAAGTCTCCCGGACCGGCTTGCGCCCGTTCTGCCGCTTTGTGAACGAGTGCGGCAATCGGGAAAATCGGAGCGTATGACGCTTACGGTCGGCGAAAACACGCTGCTCCTTATCGTATCCTTTTCGCAGGAAACAAGTGAAGTCGCTCCTGGCACCGTTATCGTTGCGCAGGATATCACGGCTGCCGAACGGCTGGAACAAACAAGAAAAGATTACGTGGCAAACGTCAGCCACGAGCTTCGCACTCCAATTGCATCGATTCGAAGTCTTGCGGAGACGTTGAACGACGGACTGGTAAAAGCGGAAGAGGACCGGTCGCGCTACTATGGCTACATTCTGCGCGAATCGATGCGCTTAACAAGGCTGATCAACGACTTGCTTGAGCTTTCCCGGTTGCAGTCGGGAGCGGTCGCGCTGGAGCGCTCCGAGTTTCATCTGGATGGTTTGCTTTCGGAAATCACGGAGCAGATGAGCCTCGTAGCCTCGTACAGCGGGATACGGATCATCAACGACTGGGGTTGCAGAGCGCCGCTTACCGCAAAGTCAAACCGGGATCGAATGGAGCAGGTGCTGATTGCTCTGATTGATAACGCTATCAAATTCGCGTCCGACGAAGGCGTAATCCGCCTGGAAACGCGCATTTCGGAAGATCGGTCGCATGCGGAAGTATCCGTTAAAAATACGGGGCATATTCCAGAAGAACACTTGCCGCATCTTTTCGAACGTTTCTATAAAGCGGACACGTCGCATACGGAAGGCGGAACAGGGCTTGGATTAGCGATCGTACACGAAATTCTGTTCCACCTTGGCGAAACGATTGAAGCAAAAAACGAAGGGGAATACGCCGTATTCCGGTTTACCGTTTCGCTTGTTTAACAGTATTCGTCGGGGTAAAACAAGAAGGAATTCGTTACGGTCAAGGAGAGGAAACAATGGCGTCGTCATTGTTTCTTCTTTTATTTCGTGGTATATTGTGAAAGATGCGGCGTATGAAATTATGAAAGAATACGCATGAATATTACGGAGGGAACCCATCATGGAACGAAACGTATACGACATACTTGAGGAGCGCGGCTTTCTAAAACAGTGCTCTCATCCGGAAGAACTGCGGGATTTGCTCGGAAAAGAGAAAGTCACGTTTTATATTGGCTTTGATCCGACGGCGGACAGTCTCCATATCGGACATTACGTCGCTCTGATGTCGATGGCGCATATGCAGCGCGCCGGCCATCGCCCAATCGCGCTGCTTGGCAATGGGACCGCGTTTATCGGAGATCCTTCCGGAAAAACGGATATGCGTACGCTGATGTCCAAGGAGCAGCTTGCCTACAACGCCTCCTGTTTCCAGAAACAGATGTCGCGGCTGCTTGAATTTGGAGAGGGAAAAGCAACCATTGTCTATAACGGCGATTGGCTCTATCCGCTGAACTTCCTCGACTTTATGCGCGATATCGGCGTGTATTTTTCCGTCAATCGCATGCTCACCGCGGAGTGCTATAAACAACGTATGGAGCGCGGACTGACGTTCTTCGAAATGAGTTATATGCTAATGCAAAGCTATGATTTTTTGGAACTCAACCGGCGGTACGGCTGCGTTTTGCAAATGGGTGGCGATGATCAGTGGAGCAATATTCTGAACGGCGCAGACCTGATCCGGCGCAAGGAGCAGAAACCCGCTTTTGCGCTTACGACCGCGCTTCTTACGACGAGCGACGGAAAAAAGATGGGGAAAACCGAGAAAGGCGCGGTCTGGCTCGATAAGGAAAAGTGCAGCGTTTATGATTTCTATCAATACTGGCGCAACGTTGGCGATCAGGACGTTGAAAAATGTCTTTCGCTTTTGACTTTCCTTCCGATGGACGAAGTTCGAAGGCTTGGATCGCTCCCCGGTGAACAGATCAACGAAGCGAAACGAGTTCTGGCATACACGCTTACTGCGCAGGTGCATGGCGAAGAGGAAGCAAAAGCCGCACAGTCGGCGGCAGAGGCGCTCTTTGCAAATGGCGCGGACTTAAGCGGAATACCAACCTGCGTGCTTTCCAGCGACGATATCTCGGCAAGCGGACTGCGGGTGACCGATCTTCTTGTGCTGGCAAAACTGGCAAGCAGCAAGAGCGATGCGCGCAGGCTTATTGAAGGCGGCGGCGTATTTATAAACGACGAAAAAGTTTCGACCGTGTCCGATATACTGGACGCCACCAAAATTGAGCGCGATGGCGCGATCATTCGAAAAGGGAAGAAAAGCTATTGCAGGATTATCAAGGCCTGAGGCCTTTTCGGACGGTAAAGGGAACGGGAGAAAGCGAGATAGTTATCAGCAAGTCTCGTTTTCTCGGATATTGCGTCCCCGTTTCAGACGAAAAGGAAGCACAGCAGAAAATCGCGGCAATCCGAAAGCAGCACTGGGAAGCAAGGCATTACTGTTATGCTTTACGCCTCTCGAAGGAACGCGTATCGCGTTCGTCGGACGACGGCGAGCCTTCCGGTACGGCGGGCATGCCGATTCTGAATGTCTTAGCGCAAAATGAAGTGGAAAATGTTCTTTGCGTTGTCGTGCGATATTTTGGCGGTATACTTCTGGGTACGGGTGGGCTTGTGCGTGCGTATACCAAAGCGGCAGCGGCTGCGCTTGAACATGCCGGGGTACTTACGATGCGCCTGTGTGAACGCGTGACGATTGCGCTTTCCTATCCGAGTTATCATGCGCTGGAGCCCGTTATACGATCTTATGGGTATACCACGGAAGCGGAGTATGCGGAGACGGTTACGCTGCATTGTACGTTACCGTCCGAAGCGTCGGATGATTTTCTTGCAATGGTAACGGAACGTACGGACGGCGCTGCCCAAATTTTGAGGGAAGGCTTCGTGTTATCACCGTATTCCGAAGCAGTTTCGTTGAGGTAATTACATGTTCGGGCATGCGTTCATCAAAAAAACAATAGTCAAGGGCTTCGTTGGCGTCGTATTCACGCTGCTGTGCTTGATTGCGTTCCTTCCAACCGCGCACGCCGAAGAAGTAAAGGTAAATATTACTGCGACCCCATCGGAACTTCCGGATGCCGGAACCGTGATGTTCCTGTTTGAAATTGCCAATTATAACGCCGATTATCCCATGACGGATGTGGCAATCTCCTATAACGGATCGGTTGTTTACGAAATGAAGGATCAGCAGATCCCGCCGAGCGGCAGCGTACGGGATATTGCCGTAACGCTGAATATCAGTCAGTCTCAATTAGGGAAACCGATCTCATTTGTCGTCACCTGGGTTCGAAACGGGGAGCCAATGTATCAGGACGCTTCTATTACCGTTCAGCAGGCGGAGAACCCGGTTATATCGATAACAAGGACAGCAAGCACTACAAACGCGAAACCTGGCGACAATATTGTATTGACTTACACGGTGAAAAATCCGACGAAGTTCGATATGACGAACATCACGTTGATCGATGAGAATATCAGCGACAATCCGGTTCTTCAGCTGGATACGCTGAAGGCGAACAGTTCGTACTCCATCGATTTTACCTATGTGATGGGGGAAGAGAGCGTAAGCAGCACGCCATTTGCCACATATACGGTTAACGGAAAAACGAAAACATTTTCCGCACTGGATCCGCTTGAACTGGTCATGGTTCGTATCGAACTCGACATGAAGGTAGACGCTGGGGCACCGACGCAAAACGGGGTTACGTTTACTCTGGAGATCAAAAACGTCGGAACGCAGGCAATCAGTGGGATCACCATTTCGGATGAACGGACGAACGTTGTCAATGAAACCCCATTTTCACTGGATCCGGACGAAAGCACGACGCTTTCTTATATTGTTGTTCCACTCATGAACGAGCCGCTACGAAATGTTAAATTCACGTTGAGTGGAACGGACTCTTTTGGGAATCCTTACACGCTTTCGCCGGATGATTCCTACGAGGTTTATCCGTATGTGGACGAATCGCAGATCAGCGTGATTGTCCAGGCGGAAACGGTTACACCGTGGACAAGCGAGAGCGGAAAACTAAGCGCGCGCGTTACGATAACGAACCACAGCACGGTCGAATTAACGGGAATTACCATACTGGAAAGCAGCATTGGCGTCATCAAGAATTTCGATTCGTTGCCTGCTGGAGAAACAAGTTTTGACCTGGATATTCAGCTGGGATCCCCGCGAAATCTTTCCATTACCGTCAAGGGCTATGATCCAACCGGCACGAATCGGGAATTGGCGAGTTGCGTGATGCCTGTTGCGTATGGGACGGAAACTGCTGAGGCAGAGACCGCAACACCCGAACCAAGCGGCGGAAACATGACGATCTTTGACGGATTAATGAACGGCGTATCCAAAGTGCTGGTAATTCTCGCCGTACTGATGGTGATTTCATTCATAGTACTCGTTTTCTTAACGATAATGGATCGTTCAAAAACGTCATTGCTACAAAGCGAAGACGAGCTGGACGATTACTTCGATGACACGAGGGAAAAGGAGCCGCGGAAAACGACGTATTCCGGCGAGCCGGATCCGGATGAAATCAGTTATACGCAGCGTATGCTTGCGCAGAAGGATGATAAACCTTACTCGGGAGCGCCGATTCAATTGCCTCCTCCTGCCGTGGTGGAAGAGCCGCAGCGGCGGACGTATGATTCGCTTTATGAGAAACAGGATGATTTCGAGAGGACGAGCGGAAGGGAAACGGACGTCATAAAGCGGAGGAGTACGGGAGAAACATTCATATCGGACAGGAAACAGTCAACCTCGAACGGAACGGATAATAAGTTGCCCAAAGAGAAAGCAAGCGCGGAGAAGGGCGATTATTATTCCTCCGAACAGGCAAAACGTTCAAATACGGTGTCGCCGCGCGTTTTTGACTACAAAAAGCAGCCAAAAAGACAACCGGTTGAGAAAAGGAAAGTTACGCGTGTTTCCAAAAGTCAAAAAATCTACGACGACGAGGAGTAATACGGCGTGTTTCAGGGATTCAATGAAGATACATACCAGTTCTTCTGGGAGATTGCGTTTCATAACGAAGCTTCCTTTTTTGAAGCAAACCGCGAACGGTATAAGAAAAACGTGTACGAGCCGCTTAAGCAATTGACGATTGAGCTGGCTCCAATCGCACAGGAAATCGATCCTGATTTTAACATCCGGCCTTCCGGCGTGATTTCCCGAATCCGCAGGGACACGAGATATTCGCATGATAAAACGATGTATCGCGACCATGCCTGGCTTGGGTTTCGGCGCCCGGGCAGCATGCTCAGCGAAAGTTTTGTCGTGTATGCCGAATTCGAACGCGAAAGTTACGGATACGGAATGGGTATGTATGGATCGAATCCGGCGCTGATGCGGGAAATCCGCCCGCGCATTCTTGCAAAACCGCAAAAGTTTCTTTCGCTTGTAGAGGATAAGGCGTTTCAGTCCCGTTTTTCTCTAGAAGGGGACGAGTTCAAACGCCCTCGGTTCACGGATGCTCCAAATGGCGTGTTGCCATATCTGAATCGGAAGGGACTGTCGTTTTGCTTTTCGTCGCCGAATTTAAAAAACACCTTGAAGCCTGAGATTGCGGATGAGATCAAGGATGGGTTCCAATTGCTTAAGCCGGTGTATCGGTTTATGATGGGATTGGATTAAGTCAATACATGACTGCGCAGTATACATTAAGGAGGGAGAGCGCTTAATGGAAGAGATGTTTATGGATCGGAAGCCGGATAAAAAACAGGTGTTCGCCGGATTGATGGTCGTACTCGTATTACTGTTTGTGCTTGGGCTGATACTTGTTCTTGCTTCCACGTCAATCGGGCAAAAGTCGGCTCAGATTGAAATCCAAAGGAACGGCGGAAGTATGGATACCATGATGTGTCAATATTTTCTGAATGGCGCTGCGGCTAGTTATCGCATCACCGGCGCAATTCTTTCGCTTATATCCGGTATCGGGGTTCTGTTTGCCGGCATGCTGAACTATCTGCAACGAAAGAACTGAATTCATTGAGATTGTAACAAAAAACCGTCCGTTCATCGGATGGTTTTCTCTTTTTCGGAGAACAGAATACAACATCCGCTGATACAGAAAAGGAACGGAATCAAAATGCTGAATATTCGACAGATGAGAATAACCGATTATGAGAACGTTTACCGGCTTTGGAAAAGTACGCCCGGTATGGGTCTCAACACGATCGACGATTCCCGTGAAGGAATAGCGAACTACCTGAACAGAAATCCTACGACCTCTTTTGTGGCCGAAGAGACTGGTGAAATCGTAGGAGCCATCTTGGCCGGACACGATGGACGCAGGGGTTATATTTATCATGCCGCCGTGTCGATGAAATTCCGAAAACGCGGCATCGGAACAAAGCTGGTCGGTTCTGTAATGGAATCTCTAGAAAAGGAGGGGATCCATAAAGCAGCGCTCGTTGTTTTTAGCAGTAATGAAAACGGGAATATATTTTGGGAAAAGAATGGATTTATTGAGAGGACCGACTTAGTGTACCGCAACAAGAACCTTACGGAATTGCCGCGTATCAATCCATAAAACGCGAAGCGCATGAAAGAACGATCCAATCGGATTCCCTGGGCCGTTCTAACTTTACAACATCAGAAAACGATTCGACGTCGATTAACAGTGCGATTTTTCGATGCGGAGATTGGTATCGAGCTAATCGACACGATAGATGACAACGGAATCATTCTGATAAAAAACGTCGAGGTTCCTGGCAAAATAATCATAGTCGATCGCATAGTTCGACCGCTCGCTGGCTCCGATAAACACGTAATCGATGTTATACTGCTTTGAAAGAAAATCGAAATAGGTAGACGGGTCCTCGTAGAGCAGCGGCAGCGCTTGCTCCCGCGCGGAGTAGTCGACCCCGTGAAAGAAAAGATATGACCCGGAACCGCAAACAATATTACGTCCCGTCAGTGCGGCGATACAATTATTATGATTATTGTAGGTTAAAAATGTTGCGTCCGGCGCGGCGTTTTCTTCCACATATTCGGCCGCGAGCACTTCGTCGCTGTCGATCAGCTGATATTCAGAGACGTATTCGCGTCCCAGCGTAAGTGCGCCGGAAAGGAATAAGGTGACGCAAACAAGAACGCTTAGGAGGGCGAAACTTGCCCGGTTCGAAACCTCAGAAGTCGTAAGACGGTCTTTGGTGTCGATCAGCCAGCTGGCAACAAGCCCGCAGGCGTATGCAAAAGCGACGAACAGCAGCTTGTTGTTATCATATGTGTTCGGCTGAAACTGAATAAACTCTGCAATTCCCCAGATGAGAATAGCACCGCCTACAACACCGCGCTCCTCCCGCTTTGCCGCGATAAAAGCGACCGGTGCCAGCAACGCGATCAATCCAAAATTCTTAATATAGAACCAGAAATAATTATCCGACTCGTTCGCCCAGTTAAAGTGAAATTTCAGAAAACTGCCGGATTGTTGAAACGTAAAGAGAATCAACTGCGGCAGGGCGAGCGCAAGCGCAATCCCGAGATAGGACAGAAAGCCAAGAAATTGGCGCGATCCTTCCTTTCGGATCAGCGAACGGAGAAAATAGAACCCGCTTACAATACCGAGTGCGAGAAACGAATGTGTGTGGACCAGCGGAAGGCAACCCGCGAGTATTCCAAGCGGAAGGAACGCAACGGTTTCGCGCTGAATCGCAGCGCGGTGTAATAGGTATAGGCACGGGAAAAGCAATGCCCAACCGAAGAGCAAGGCGCGCTGCGGGATCATCATATCCGCAATGGGATTGACCCATCGTAAGCCGTTTGGTACAAAGTTGGTCGGGGTTTCATAAAACGCGGTAAACAGGCGTGTTAGATTGTCCGGATTGTCTTTCAGAAGATCGAAGAAATACCAGAACCCAAAACCGCCGCCAATAAAGAACAACAGCATCGCAAAAATCGCTTTGCGCCGCTGCATAAGCCATTCTTCAAAAAAGCAGTACACCCCAAGTATTACGAGAAGAAATGCCCAGCCGGCTGTCAGCATGGCAGCAAAACGTAAGCTTGTGCCAAATAAATAGATCGTAGCGCCGGCGCTTTCGCACAGGAATGGATAGCAGACGGGTTTATCCGGACATATGGAGTACATGGGCGGGAACGTGCCCTGCACGGCGATGCTGGAGATAAAGCCGAGGTGCATCGCAAGATCGCCGTATGTGGACTGCCCAACATAAAGCGCTCCATCGCGATTCACAATGGTATGAGAAGAAAGTAAAATGAGACAAAACGCAAAGAGGACACCACCGGTAATCAAAAAAGGCAGCTCGTATCGGAGCGGGGAAATGGTCAGGGTTCGTTTTCTGGAGAAAAACCAGAATAGTCCGCCGATGACGCAGGCAAACGCAAGACCGAGCAGTTGCGCGGCCAGATGAAAGCCCAGCAGGAAGGAGAATAACGCGGGAAACCAAAGAAACATGGCATACCCGAAAACGAGACCGAGCCAAATCCGCCGGAGCGGACGCTCACGGAAGAACAGAAAACGGGAAATCCCGAGTCCGGCGAGCGCAAACAGAACCAGGTAGAGAATCGAAAGCAATTCCGCCATGAGCGTATCAAAGTCTCCTTGAAAACAAATCAGCGTTAATTACCGGCAATTTTATTTTTTACCAAATAGGCGAGCGAGCGGTTCAACGGTCGCGTTGAGGTTGGCGATCGCTGTGTTTAATGTCGCAACGTCCAGCGTTGAGAAGGAGTCCACGGCAATCTCCAGCTGGCCTATGGTATCGTTCAGCGTTTTCATGTCCAGATTATTCAGAACCTGAACGGCGTTTCCAACTTCAACAAAAGTAGTATTCGCCTGAACAACGAGCGCGTCGACATCCGCCGCTATGGTCTCCACATCGATTTTCTGTACCAAAGCAAGCGCTTTATCCGCTTCGCTTGCCGTGTTCAGTACGGCGGGTACGATCAATACGCAGGAAAGGACCACTGCTACCATAATAATGGAAAGAAATATCACACCGGTGCGAACCAAACGAACTTTTTTAAGTTCCAGTTTTTTCTGCTCTTCGGAATTCAGATAGAGCTCGCGGACATAGTCGAGCGTTGAAAAAGACTCGCTTTGCGATTGCTTCTCTGCATCGGACCCAAGTGGTTCCAATGACAGGTCGGAACGGTCGTTTTCCATTGTGCGGCGTCCTTTCTTTGTGATATTCCATTTCGTTTGTCAGTATATCACAGATCGATTATAATAAAAAGAAACGGCTTGCACCGGCGGAGGAATTCATATGGGTCAAAGGAAAAAGGAAAACAAAACGCAGAGCAACCGGGCATGCGTGGCCACACCGTTTGGTAATATGATAATAGAAGAATGCGATGGCGCCGTCATTTCTTTACACGCGGCTGAAGATTCGGATTCATGTTTGCAGGAATGCGATTTATCGCAGAATGAAACGCTGGCTGTTGCCGTGCGCGAAATGACGGAATATTTCAATGGAACCAGGAAGGTGTTTTCGTTTCGAATGCGATTGCTGGGAACGACGTTTCAGCAAAATGTTTGGAAGGCGCTCCTTCGTATCCCTTACGGCGAAACGCGCACATACGGGGAAATTGCGCTGGAGATCGGAAACCCCAAAGCGGCGCGCGCCGTGGGCGGGGCCTGCAATCGAAATCCGATTTGGATTGCAGTACCTTGTCACCGTGTGCTTGGCTCGAATGGTTCTATGACCGGCTATGCATATGGAATCGGAATGAAACAGCAGCTGCTTGCTCTGGAGAATAAGAATTCGTTATTGCAATGAAAAAGAAATACATGTTGCAATAGAGAAGATGCGCTTGCTATAAAGAAAAAACACGCTTACTTATGATAGAAAAGACACGTTTGTTATATAAAAAGATGCGCTTGCTATAAAGAAAAACACGCTTACTACAAAAAAAGGCAAGTTTTGTTATATAAAAATATACGCTTACTACGATAGAAAACACGCTTGTAATATGAAAAGATACGCTTGACAATAGCCTAGTAAAATGCTAAACTATGCACATAAGTCAACCAATTTACTAGGGTATGGTGAAAATGAAACTTTCAACGCGAAGCAGATATGGGCTGAAAGCAGTCATTGACCTGGCAGTTCGATATGGAACAGGTCCGGTTTCTTTGCCGACGCTTGCTGGTGAGCAGGGAGTGTCCGAAGGATATCTGGAACAGCTTCTGCGAGAGCTGAAGAAGGGCGGCGTTGTGGACACCGTACGCGGTGCGCAGGGCGGGTACGAACTGACCTGTGATCCGGGCGATCTGTCCGTACAGCGCGTACTCACGTTACTGGAAGGTTCCACGGCCGTAGTCGACTGCGTCGGGTCGGAAGAGCAGGGATGCAACAACGCGTGTACTTGTTCGGCAAGGCCACTGTTTCTGAAGCTGCAGAATCGTATTAACGAAGTATTGGAAAAGACAACGATCCAAGAACTTGCGGATGATTATATCAGCCAGATCAAGCAGGGTTGCTGCGTAAAAAACGTGTGTAAGTAGAAACACCAAACATAGAGAAAAGGACATGAAACAATATGCGGAGAGTATACCTGGATAACGCCGCAACCACCATGGTGCGGCAGGAAGTTGTCGACGCGATGATTCCCGCGTTTACAACATATTACGGGAACCCGTCTAGCTTGCACGAGTACGCCCGCGAAGCGGAGAAACTGCTCAACGACGCAAGGGCCGATGTAGCAAAGGTTTTAAATGCAAAACCGGATGAAATCGTCTTTACAGGCGGCGGGTCCGAAAGTGACAATATGGCGCTGCGCGGCGTAGTTGCCGCGAACCGGAAAAAGGGAAAGCACGTTATCACCACTGCGATTGAACACCACGCCGTCCTGTACACATTGCAGGCAATGGAACGCGAGGGAATTGCCGATCTGACAATTCTGCCTGTGGACGAGTACGGCCTTGTTACGCCGGAACAGGTAAGGGATGCAATCCGGGACGATACCGTACTGGTTTCCGTTATGTTCGCCAACAATGAAGTTGGTACAATTGAGCCGATTTCAGAAATCGGAAAGATCTGCCACGAGAAAGGCGTGCTGTTCCATACGGACGCTGTACAGGCGACAGGCCACGTACCGATTGATGTGGTTGCGATGAACATCGATATGCTCTCCATTTCAGCGCATAAGTTTCACGGCCCGAAAGGCGTAGGCGTGTTGTATATCCGCAAGGGAGTGCGCATTCCATCGCTCATTATTGGCGGCGGTCAGGAGAAAAAGCGTCGTGCAGGGACGGAAAACGTACCCGGAATCGTCGGCCTTGCCGCTGCGCTTAAGCTAGCAAACGAGCACATGGAGGAGAACGCAAAGCGCGTAGGCGCATTACGGGATAAATTGATCCAAGGGATTTCCGAGCGAATTCCGGATGTGAAGCTCAATGGACACCCGACGAAACGCTTGCCGAACAATGTGAATTTCAGCATTCGTTATATCGAAGGGGAATCCATCCTACTGATGCTGGATATCAACGGAATTGCCGCTTCGAGCGGTTCCGCCTGTACGAGCGGTTCGCTGGATCCATCGCACGTCCTTCTGGCAATGGGACTGCCGCATGAAGTTGCGCATGGTTCGCTCCGGCTGACCCTTTCGGAGTTTACAACGGCGGAAGAAATCGACTATGTGCTGGATTTACTGCCGCAGATCGTACAGCGGCTGAGAGATATGTCTCCGCTGTATCCCAAGAAGAAATAGAAGACTGCTATCGAACGAACAAGGAGAAAGCATATGTATACCGAAAAAGTGATGGATCATTTTAAGAATCCCAGAAACGTCGGTGAGATTGAGAATGCCAGTGGCGTTGGAACCGTTGGCAATGCCAAATGCGGCGATATCATGCAGATGTTTCTTGATATTGACGATCAGGGAATTATTCAGGACGTGAAATTCAAAACATTCGGTTGTGGAGCGGCGGTTGCTACCAGCTCCATGGCAACTGAAATGATCAAAGGTAAAAGCGTGGACGAGGCGTTGAAGCTGACAAACTCGGCCGTCGTCGAGGCGCTGGAAGGACTTCCGCCGCAGAAGATCCACTGCAGCGTACTTGCCGAGGAAGCGGTTAAAGCGGCAATTGAAGATTATAAAAAGAAGAAGGCCGAATCCGGGAAGTAAGCGAACGAGCTGTGATACGGCAGATTATTCTAAAAACAAATCTGTTATTTTCCATAAAACGAGTTTGCTATGAAGAGAACGGGACACCGTTCTCTTTTTTAAGGCATATTGGTGTGATTACACGACAAAAAAACGCCAGTATTCGCATAATTGACACAATCGTAAGGCTTGACGCGATTTAAGGAATACGATACACTAATTTTAATTCAGGAAGGGTATAGGTATTTTAAATATGAGCAGCAGTTTCACCGAAGGGCTTTCGAGCTTTTTCAGCAGTTACGGCCTTCTGATCGTCCTGATGGTCGCAATGTTTGCGATCATGATTATTCCTCAGCGTCGCCGTGACAAGAAAGTAAAAGATATGCTTTCGTCCCTGAAAGCAGGCGACCGTGTCCGCACCATCGGCGGCATCTACGGCACGATTTCGACGATTAAAGAAGACACCGTCATTCTGCTTGTCGGTCCCGATAAAGTAAAACTGGTGTTTGCACGCGGTGCGATTGCCCAGGTAGATGAAGCCGGCGTTGAAAATGAAATGACACAGGAAGTTATCAAGTAACGGATTCGTTCATCTGCGCCCGCAGCAATGCGGGCGTTTTTTCTATCCAATTCTGAATCAGAAAAGATTTTAAACGGCGAATATCACCGGTAGACATACGTGATTACAAAGCTGTAATCCAGGAGTCCCGATCAGAGTCCGCAAAATACTTAATTTACGGTATCAATCAGAGGTTGTATGAAGAATTCGCAACCACAGTGTGAACGGAAGGCAAATTCAGCACGAAATCCAGAATTCGCTATGCGTTTGAGCGCATTTTTGTTATAATCACTTTGAGGTGAACTTCATGACTGACGACAGAAGAGATACCCAGCAATTTGATCGCCCGCGCGAAAAGCATTCTCCCAGAGAAACGCTTTTAAGTGTTTATGAAGCGATGCAGGAAAAGGGCTATGACCCTGTCAATCAAATTGTCGGATATCTGCTCTCCGGTGACCCAACTTATATCACAAGCTATAAGAATGCGCGTTACCTGATCTCTCGTATGGAGCGTGACGAATTGCTGGAAGAGCTGGTTCGTTCCTACGTGGAAGTGAAGGGTAAATAGCGCATGCTGAGAATACTCGCGTTCGATATCGGCGAAAAGCGGATCGGCATTGCCGTTAGTGACCCGTTAGGGATTACTGCGCAGGGCATTGAAACGTATCACCGTTCCGATGATACGCAGAAGGACATCGATTATCTCCTGAAAATTGCAGATCGCTATAAACCGGTCAAGATTGTCTTTGGAATGCCCCGTAACATGGATGGCAGTTATGGAATGCAGGCGGAGATCACCCGTACGTTTGCCGACGAAGTACTCAGACTCTGGGACGGCGATCACGCCTTTCAGGACGAGCGGTTGACCACCGCGAGTGCGCGCAGAGTTCTGCTGGAGGCAGATATGCGCAGGGATAAGCGCAAGCAGGTGATCGACAAAATCGCGGCGGTTCTGATCCTGCAGAGTTATCTCGACGCTCATGGCAACACATGAACAGCAGAAAAGTGAAAACGGAAGGGGTTATTATGGAAGAACAGAGCACCATTGTCGAACTCGTTGACGAACAGGACAATGTGATCCGCTTTGACCTTGTCATGACGTTTGATTATGAGGGCAAGCGATATGCGGCGCTCCTTCCCGTGGATAAAGTGGAAGGCATCGGAGAAGACGAAGTCGTGCTGCTGGAAGTGGTAAAAGACAAAAGCGGTGAGAACTACGTTACCATTGAAAATCCGGTGCTGCTGGATGAGGTATTTAACGAATTCATCGAACTGTTCGACGAGATGGCAGACGACAGCGACGATGCGGACGAAGAATGATAAGCTGGCCGCGTTTTTATCATTAAAATAACGCGGTGTTTTTCAGAAACTGTGCGATTTTCCTGGATTTTGTCTTGCAACCACAAATTTGGTTATGCTATAATACGCGAGGTATCACACACCGGTGTGGATTCTTTTGGCTCGTGCCCTGCATGACGGGGTTACCGGAAGAGCGGAAACATCGGGAAGAATAAAACGAGGAGGTTCATTACTCATGTCTGTGATTTCCATGAAACAACTGTTGGAGGCCGGTGTACATTTCGGCCATCAGACCCGCCGTTGGAACCCGAAGATGAAAGAATACATCTTCACGGAGCGTAACGGTATCTACATTATCGATCTTCAAAAAACGGTAAAGAAAATCGAAGAAGCCTACGCGTTTGCACGCAGCATTGCGGAAAACAATCAGTCGATTCTTTTTGTCGGGACGAAAAAGCAGGCGCAGGAATCCATCGAACAGGAAGCAAAACGTTGCGACATGTTCTATGTCAATCAGCGTTGGCTTGGCGGCATGCTTACCAACTTCAAGACCATTCAGGGAAGGATTGCCCGTTTACGTCAGATTGAACAGATGGAAGCCAATGGCGATTTCGATCTTCTCCCCAAGAAGGAAGTCATTCAGCTGCGCGGTGAGCAGGAAAAGCTGGAAAAGAACCTTGGCGGCATCAAAGAGATGAAGAAGCTTCCCGGCGCGCTGTTTATTGTTGACCCGCGGAAAGAGCATATTGCCGTTGCCGAAGCTCGTACGCTCAAGATCCCGATTATCGCCATTATCGATACAAACTGCGATCCCGACGAAGTCGATTACCCGATTCCGGGCAATGATGACGCGATCCGTGCGGTCAAGCTCATTACCGCCAAGATTGCGGACGCTGTGATCGAGGGACATCAGGGTGAGCAGATGACGGACGTCGAAGCGCCCGCCACTGAAACCGTAGAAGAAATTAACGAATAATCGTTCCGCAAAGGAGGATAGATCATGTTTACCGCGAAAGATGTAATGGCGCTGCGTGAGCTGACGCAGGCTGGAATGATGGATTGCAAAAAGGCGCTTACCGAGTGCGATGGCGACTTTGACAAGGCAAAGGACTATCTGCGCGAAAAGGGTCTGGCCGCCGCTGCGAAAAAAGCGAGCCGGATCGCTGCGGAAGGTGTTGTTGGCAGTTATGTTTGCGACGAATGCGGCGTTGGCGTAATCCTTGAAGTGAACTGTGAGACGGACTTCGTCGCGAATACCGACGATTTTCACAATTTTGTCTCTAAGCTTGCCGAGCAGGTCGGCAAAAAGAATCCCGCGGATGTAGATGCCCTGTTAAAGCAGGATGCAATCTATGCACCGGGTCTTACCGTAAGCGATACGCTTAACGAGATGGTCGCAAAAATCGGAGAAAAGATTAGCATTCGTCGGTTCACCCGTTATGAGGGCGTAGTTGACGTATATATTCACCTCGGAGGAAAGATCGGCGTATTGATCGATCTCGATGCGCCTGCTTCTCTGAGAGGCAATGAAGAGCTCAAGAAGGTCGCTCACGATATCGCAATGCATGTCGCTGCGGCTCGTCCTTCCTATCTGACGCGCGAAGAAGTCCCGGCGGAGGAACTCGAACACGAGAAAGAGATCAACCGCAACATGGCGCTCAACGAAGAGAAGCCGAAACCGGCGGCTGTCATCGAAAAGATGCTGACGGGCAGGATCGAAAAGTTCTATAAAGAAATCTGCTTGCTGGAGCAGCTCTTTGTAAAGGACACCAGCCTTTCCATTACGCAGGTGCTCGAAAAAACATCCAAAGACCTCGGAGCGAAGATAACGATCAAGCGGTTTACCCGTTACGAAATGGGCGAAGGCCTGCAGAAGCGTGAGAACAATTTCGCCGAAGAAGTCATGAATCAGACAAAGGCGTAAAGCCCGAAAGGAACACGGCAGCGTGTTCCTTTTTTACGGAGTCTATTCCTGAACCGAAATCAAGGAAGGAGCGAAAGAATATGTATCATCGCGTACTGCTCAAAATCAGCGGGGAGGCACTTTCCTCGGAAACCACCGTGATCTGCAACGAAACGATCCACAAAACGGTCATGCATCTGAAAACGATCTGGCAAACCGGTGTGCAAATTGGAGTTGTTGTAGGCGGAGGGAACATCGTTCGCGGCAGAAGCGCGGCAAACATGGAGCGGAATCGTGCCGACCACATGGGAATGCTTGCTACAATGATCAATGCTCTGGCGCTGCAGGACGCTTTGGAGAAGGCCGACGTGCCATGCGTCGTAGAATCCGCTATCGACATGGAACGGATCTGTGATTCTTTCTCTGCCCGTTCTGCAAAGAAGGCGCTGGAGGAAGGAAAAATCGTTATTTTTGCCTGTGGGAGCGGTTGCCCGTTTTTCTCAACGGATACGGCGGCCGCGCTGCGCGCTGCGGAGATCGGAGCGGATGCGCTCTTGCTGGCAAAGAATGTGGACGCAATTTACTCTGCAGACCCGAAAAAGGATCCCAATGCCGTGCGTTACAGCCGGATTACCTACGATCGCGTCGTTGCGGAGAACCTGCGGGCTACCGACCTTACGGCGATTACATTATGCAAAGAACAGAAAATTCCGATTCGAGTCTTTGCGCTTGATCAGATTGAGCTGATTTTTGAAAACGACTCAGTAGGAACGCATATTCAGGAAATCTAATAGAATCGTGGCTCTCCGTCAATAGTTGGGGTGAGCGGTAGACTAAGAGAAACCAAGGGAGCTGAGAGCGAGAGCGAACAGCCCCCTTAAACGTTGGTTGTGCAGAGGATTCGAGTGCGAAAATTCCGGAAGCTGCGGTAACCAAATGCG
>JAYFNY010000026.1:0-18521 GCA_034933205.1 Eubacteriales bacterium | reverse complement strand
GACCTTCGAACGATGCGACATTTCCATCACGCACATGCCGCTGCCTTTGTAGTTGAGCATTTCCGCTGCAACTTCTTCCAGTACTTCTACCGGCATCGTCGCCGGGCCTGCCGAGAAATTGTAGATCCGATCGTACTTCATGTTTCATTCTCCATTCAGTCATTCTTTTTAGTTCAACTCATTATTAATTAATAAATAAGAAAAATGCTCCTCCGGGTTCCTCGTTTTTCTCACACGAACCAGTTTGCGATTGCCGAGTAAGATCTGCCGTTCCCAGGTCTTTTCACCAAAAAAAGAAACCAATACGATGTTGATCGCATTGGCCCAATTGCCTTTTCCGCACCTTCTTGTGCGGACGCGCAGGATGAATAAGTTCGCAAATGGATTTCAGGCCCGCCCTTCGAAGGCGAAGAAGCCCATACCGGCGGTTCGGCAGCCGTTCTTCGCGGCTACGTTCGTCAGCTGTGCTTTTTGGCCAGAATATCCCTCGCCGCGCTCACCAGCGTAATTCCCTGAACGGACGCCGTCTCCGTAAGCGATTTATACGCGGCGGATTCGCTCATGCCGCGCTCACGCATCAGGACTTCCTTTGCTCTGTTCACGGTTTCCCGTTCCGAACCGTTCTCTACGATTCGTTTGGCTATCGTGACCAGCGGACAGCGTTTTTCCATGGCCAGAACCTGAATCTGGCGATACGCTTCCCGCTCCGAAACCCCGCGCTGTTCCGCCAGCAACGCCTTCGCGCGGTCGATCAGTTTCATATCGGCAAGCTTTTGTTCGAGCCGTGCGTTTTCTTCCGATAACTTTGTCATGCGCAGCGCGCCTGACAGCGCGATTTCCAAAACAGGAAGCAATTGCTGCTTTTCAACGGGTTTCACGATCCACCCCGCCGCACCGGCTTGCGCCGCCCGCTTGATATTCTCACGGTCGCTATACCCGGACACGATGATCACACATCCGGCAAGGTGGCTTGAAATAATCTGTTCCGCCGCGCCTAATCCGTCGAACAGGGGCATATTGATATCCATCAGCGCAACGTCCGGATGCGTGCGTCGGCACAGCTCAACCGCATCAAACCCGTCCGCCACGGAGCCGACTACCGTAATCTCCAACTCCTCAAGCATCTGAACGAGATCCAGCCGAATAATCGGTTCGTCGTCCACAACGATCGCTTTGATCATATCCTCGGTCCCTTCGAGATTGATACGTTCATTCTACCGTATTTCGCAGAGTTTGTCATATTCCGGCAGAGTCCTGGCAAAATGCCGCTTCTCGCCGCTTTCTTCGCTCCCGGTGCCTTTCAGCCGGAAACGCCCGGCTCTTCGTTCTCAAAGAGGAAAGAGCGCAGCTCATCCACCCCGGCACCCGTTTTCGCACTGACGAAAAAAATACGCGACGCGCCGGCCTCCATAAGGCACTTTTCGGCCGCGTTTCGTGCTTCCGCGTGATCGGTAAGATCGACTTTTGTCACAACGCCTGTAACAAGGCGATTGAAGCAAGCGTCCAGGTTGGGTGGAAAGCTGGAATCTTCGTCGTCCGCCGCCTGCAGGAGGATCAGTTCGTCGCAATCGGTTGCCGTTACGATCAGCGCGCTGTAGAGATTCTTTTGCTCCAGATACTCACCCGGCGTATCAATCAATGTTTCGAAGAATTCAACCGTCTGCGTTTTTTGGTAGACCATTTCCTGCCCCTGCAGCCGCTGCAACAGGGATGTTTTCCCGCAACCCGTTTTTCCGATGATCATAAACCGTTTCATGTTCGTGTGATGACCGCCCCGGAGAACCCCATACCGTCCTGTAGTACGTTCAGTATCTCCTTGATCGCGGCTTCGACGTTTGAAACGTCGCCGCTGATCACCAGCGACCCGGAAAAACGATCCACAAAAAGAATATCGGTCTGCGCCGCTTTTATGGCAAGATCCGCCGCAATAATCGCAGCCTCGCTGGGTGTAATGGTCAGGATTCCAAGCGCCGCGCGCAAACTTTCACGCGCGCCGATTTTCCGGTAAAGACTCGCGTCCGGGTTCGCGATGATATGCGCGAGCGTTACCTGTTTGCCCGGCACATATTCCTGAATAATGCGCTGTTTTTCTTCCATCGTCGGCGTTTCCCCTCCGGCAAAATTGATTTAGTAGATGCTTTCGAATATTTCCGGCCGCGGGTTTGGAATCACGCATTTTTCAAACACCATACCGCGCTCGGCTGCAACCGCCACGCCGCAGTCGATCGATTCGTTCACCGCGGCAACTTCACCGGTTAAGATCACAAACGATTTTCCGCCGATCCCCGTACCGAGCCGGACATCCAGAAGTTGCACGTCCGCCGCTTTCACGGCCGCATCCGCAGCGTAAACGGCCGCCGTAATGGAGAAAAACTCCATTACGCCAAGCGCGCGCATTTCTTCGGGCTGGCAGGCCATGCCAATCGCCTGAATGACCTGCGGGTGCACGCGCGGAATCACCACGCTGTCCACAACGTATCCTTCCGCGATTCGCGCCCCGGCTTCCAGCGAGGCGCTCACCGCCGCCACTTCGCCGGAAAACAGAACCTGGTACTTTCCCGGGCAGCTCGGCCGCGCCGAAATCAGCTCCGTATCCGCCGCTTTCAGAATTGCGTCCGCCGCTTCGACGCCGCGGGCAATGCTGTTGGTTTCCAGAAATCCAATCGTCGTCATACGCTACCCTCCCACACAATCACAATGCTTTCGCCAACCTCCCGAACAATCCCGTCGATTGACGCGTGAAGGTCGGCCCCGAGTTTGTCCTCCGGGCAGGCTGCGATAAGCTGACCGGCAACTACGCGCGTTCCCGCAGACACAAGAGGCGCCGACGGCGCACCAATGCCCTGCCGCAGGGAAAGTTCCACCCGCTCCGATTCCAGCGATATCAGTTTTTCCAGCGGCGCGCCCTCGTAAGGCAGTACACCGACGCGCGCGGCAACGCGTTTTGTCGGCGCAAGGCGGCTTTCCCGCATCGGATGCGGCGGACTGTATTCAACCGGCTTCGGAAAACGGATTTTCTCTTTCGCCATTTCCCGTTTGATCAAAGCGTTCACGCTGCGCGGCTGCAGTCCCATGGGGCAAGCGTAGACCTCACACAAGCCGCATTCCGAGCAAAGCGCGGCGGATTGGAGAACGGGATCGTCAAGCAGGTCCTCCAAATTTCCGTAGGCAAGTTTTCGCATGATGCGGTGCGGCTCCAGCGGATGCCCCAGTAAATAACGGGGGCAAAGCTGCGTGCAGTAGCTGCACTGGATGCAGGCGGCGCTTGCGCGCTGTTTTATCTGGCGCATATCCAGAGAAGCAGCCCGATAACGCTCTCCCGGCAGCACCAGAATCGCGCTCGTAGTCTTTCCAACAAACGTTTTTCCGGCAGCCTCGATATCGCAGCTTTTCCCCATCATCGGCCCGCCGGAAATCATAACGACATTTTCGCGCGTCACACCGCCGCACGCGCCGAGGCAGTCGGCGAACGACGTCCCGATCGGCACCTTGAGAATCGCGGGAGAACGGACTTCGCCGGTCACCGTTACGTATCGCGCCGTCAGCGGCCTGCCTTCCAGCGCATCAAACGCGGCAAGAAGCGTGCCGACATTCATCACGACGCAGCCAACGGAAAGCGGGATATCCATCGGCGGGATCGCGCGGCCCGTCACCTCGTAAACGACAACGTGCTCGTCTCCCGCAGGATAGAAGCTTACCGTTTTGTGGATCCCGACCGGCGCATGCGCGCGCGCGATCGCCCCCTCGAGAGCCGCGGCCTCTTCGGTATACTCCTCCTTCAGGCAGAAGGTCGCATTTTCCGCGCCGAGATCGCCTTTTATCCGCACCAGCGCGGTTACGAGCGAATCCGGCATGTGGCGCATGATATAGCGATCCGCGCAAAGCAGGGGTTCGCACTCCATACCGTTGATGATGATATGGCTTATTTTCGCATTCAGTTTTGCATGGGTAGGAAATCCCGCGCCGCCCATGCCAACCAGTCCGGCCGCGCGGATTCGTTCAACCGTCTCCAGCATGTCGTCTCTCCTCAGTTATCCTTTGATTCTCCCGGCAGCGGATTCACGTTCCGGCTTTTCACGGCGCTTTTCGGAACGTGGCGGCGGGCCGCTTCGCGGTCAACCTCCAGCGAATCGATGATTCCAACGATTGCGCAGTCGATTGCGCAATTATCGGATCCGAGCGCGCGCCGCGCGGTGCTGCCGTTTACGACCAGAACACGCTCCCCGATTCCTGCGCCGACGATATCCGCCGCTACATAGTTCGCGCCGCCGGTCAGCGGTTGAACCACCATCAGCTTGAAGCCGGTCAGGGTGTCTTCCTTTTTTGTAGCCCAAACGTGGCCGACGACCGATGCAATCTCCATATCTACCTCTCAGATAATCTCAATCTTCATTTGCATGCTGGTAAAAACGTCGCGCGCGGCCGGAGTCACGATCGTCCCTTTATGGATTCGGACGCAGCCGCCGTGTTTTCGGACGGAAACAGCCATTGCCTCCGTCACCAGTTTTTCATCGAAGCAGTGACCCTCCGGCGTTTGACTGGCTGCGGCGCACAGAGCCGGCGCGGGATTGCCGGAGCCGACAATATATGCGCTCGAACCGCACCCGACGCACGCGGCGTTTGCTTCGTCTACGTCAATATGGCAAGCCAGCTTAAAGTTTTCGCGAACGCGGACCATAACGTCGCCAAGCACGAGCGGACGCGCGCTCGAAATGCGCAGGCTCACGTGCTCGCCGTCTTTCAATCCATAGTTTTTCGCGTCCTCCGGCGGCATATGAATGTGCGCCCGCGCAGCAATGACGCTTCCCGCGGCAAAAATACAGCCTTTGGCTCCGGATATCGTAATATCCCCCGCGCCGGATAAATTTCCGGAGAGATTGACCGGCGCGGTCACGCCCAGCGTCTTGCAGTCCGTAAGCGAAAGCTCCACCTGAACCGCACTGCGTTCGGGGCCAAGAACCGCAACGTTTTCCAGTACGCCGCGCTCTGTAATCAGCCGGACGCGCTGCTCACTCAAAAACTCGCCGGGCTGGCTCAGTTCCCGCTTTTTGATCAGCTTTGCGCCGGGGCCAAAGAGCTGCTCAACCGCCTGCTTTGTCAGATGCACATGCCGGGCGGATACTTCAAGCGGGATCGCCCCGCTCGTCCCGTTTGTCGCTTGAGGCGGCGTCTGCGATCCTGCAGGCGGCGTTTCCGCGCGGGACAGCTCTTTGGCAAGCACCTCGCGGATGACCGTCCGGATGCTTTCTTCATTCATATTGTTTTTACCTCTTTTCGAAAGAGAATATACAGCGCGCTGCTGAGCCGGTTCAGTGCCAGCACAATATCCGGGCGTTCGCTTTCCGGATACGCCTCCAGCCAGCTCAGTTCCAGCTCACGCGACAGCGCCCGCAGCCGATTCAGCGAAACGGCCGTTTCCCCCATACGAACATCCGGGATCACGTGCGGCGGCGTGTGGGAAGCACGATGGATCTCTTCCGGCCCCATGCCGAACAGCGTCCATTCCGGCAGAGGGGTTTGCTTTACCTCCGAGCCGAGGATCGAGCGGCAGAGCATAAGCACCTCGCTAAGATCGCTTGCCAGCCGCTGATTCCCTGCCGCCACCGCCGATGCCATCCGGCAGAGCAATTCCGCCTGGAAACTGTCCATCTTCCCCCGAAAGCGAATGCGCGGATCCATCTTCGGTACGAGCTCGCCCGCGCGAAGATGCGTCATCGTTTCCGGCTTCCCGCCGCTCTGCGCCCCTTCCGGCGGCTTGGTCCAGCTCATTGCTTCCCAGGCGCGCTCAACGAGACGAATGCCGCGTTCGGCCGCATACTGCCGCGCCGTCTCCGTTACAAAAGTGCCCGGATCATACGGATAGTCGCAGGAGCCGCATGGACATTTGCTTCTAAGAATCGACTCCGTAAGAATATCCATAGCGGATTACTGGACGTCGCAGTTGTCCAGTTTGGGCAGGATGAATTCGACGTCGCTGTGCGGACGGGGAATCACATGCACGCTGACCAGTTCCCCAACCTTTGCCGCTGCCGCCGCGCCTGCGTCCGTCGCGGCCTTCACCGCGCCGACATCGCCGCGAACCATGACGGTCACCAGACCGCCGCCAACGTGAACCTTGCCAATCAGGCTGACATTTGCCGCCTTCACCATTGCGTCCGCGGCTTCAATCGAACCGACGAGCCCTTTTGTTTCCACCATACCAAGTGCGAGTAACGTTGCCATTTTTGTTTTCCTCCTGTTCGATTTTTGTTGAAAGACACCGTTTTATGCCATTTATCATTTATATTGAACAGCGCGCAGATTTTTGCGCAGTGTACAATCGCTTAATTCTTCAGACTCGCCAGCACGCGCTTTGTAATCTCCTCGATTTGTTCGCGCGTGATTCCGGCGTATTCGTCCCGCGCGGGCTCTTTTTCCGCGCGCGGAGAACCGCCGCGCAGTTCTTCCAGTTCCCGTATCCCGTAGGCGACCCGGCGGATGTTAATCAGGTTCTTCGGCGTGATATTGTCGCTCGTGGAAGAGCTGCCGACGGCGCCGCAGCCGAGCGTCAACGCCGGCGCGAGGTTCGTGACCGCCCCTACGCCGCCGAGCGAGCCGAGCGTATTGACCAGTAAACGGCCCACGGGTTTTTGCAGCGCGAACTCGCGGATCACGGCATCGTTTTGGGAGTGAATGGTCATCGTGTGCCCCGCACCTTCGTTCTCCAGAATCGCGATGCACCGTTCGCAGGCGCGTTCCCAGTTTTCCTCAACATAGAAACCGAGGACGGGACAAAGCTTTTCTCTTGAATAGGGGTTTTTCCGGCCCACATCCGTTTGCCGCGACAGCAGCACGCGCGTATCCGGCGGAACGACGACGCCCGCCATCTGTGCAATGCGTACGGCGGACTTCCCGACAATCTGCGGGTTCATATTTCCGCCGGCATTCAGAAGAAGTTTGCCGACGCGTTCCGAATCTTCCGGGTTCAGAAAGTAACCGCCTTGCTTTTTGAGCTCTTCCTCAACGCGCGGTTCAATGCTGCGTTCAGTCACAATACTCTGCTCGGAAGCGCAAATAATACCGTTATCGAAGGTCTTTGAATCCATAATGTGCTTGACGGCTTTGGGAATATCCGCCGTTTTCTCGATATAGGACGGACCGTTCCCCGGGCCGACGCCAATGGCCGGATTGCCGGAGGAGTACGCCGCGCGAACCATCGCCTCGCCGCCGGTTGCCAGAATCAGACCGACGTCGCGGTGTTTCATCAGCGCCTGCGAAGACTCGATGGTAGGTTCCGTAATGCAACCGACCAGCCCCGCCGGCGCTCCTGCGGCCTCGGCGGCTTCACGAACCACCTCGAACGTGGCAAGAATACACTTTTTCGCGCCCGGATGCGGGCTGAAGACGACTCCGTTTCCGGCGATCAAGGAAATAATGGACTTATACAACACCGTTGAAGTCGGATTGGTCGATGGGATAATCGCCGCTATCACGCCAACCGGAACCCCGATTTCCAGGATTCCTTCCTCCGGGCTTTCCCTGATTACGCCGACCAGTCGCATGTTTTTGCAGTATTCAAAGCAGGTTCGGGAACCGAGCTGATTCTTCAGCACCTTATCCTGCCATACTCCATAACCCGTTTCCTCACAGGCCATCTTCGCAAGCCGCTCCGCGTTTTCCTCTCCGGCTTTCGCCACGGCCGCCGCAACGTCGCGCATACGGTCCTGGCTGAACTTTGCGTAGCTCTTCTGAGCGGCTTTCGCGGCCGCAATCAAGTCGCGCACCTGTTGAATCGACTGCAAGTCTTTATCAAACGTCATATCCTGTCCTCCGCGCGCGGCGAATGTCCGCCGCTTTATTCTTGCAAATTACAATTGCCCGTTTCGAATTCAATACCGGCAAGGTTCGTCCGCAACGTCCCGAACCATATTGGCAAACGCGCCGCATGCCGCAAGACAAGCCGCCTGGTCGCCCGTAAGCAAGGCTCCGGCAAAGTTTGTTTCCGTCGGCGGGCCATAAAAGCGCGCCATTGCCACATCCGCCGCCTTCAGCGCGGCGTCGATCCCCATCATCGCCTCCAGCGGCGGCGCGATCAGATAGGCCATTGGAGTTCCCTCCGGTATCCCGGCGACTCCGGAGAGATACGAACCGGTGCGGGAGATGCAATGCGCGAAATAGCAGATCGTCCCCGCATCGTTCGCGCTTTCAAAGCAGCAGCCCTCGGACAGGTACTCCAGTGCGGCGTCGAGCCCGCTGCGGATTTCCGAAGGGGATTCCGCCGCCAGTATCCCGATAAATTCCCCGGCCAACTCGGTGGAAGCATTGCCGCTGCCGGCGTAAAAGCTTTTTGCGTAGACCACGCGGACCGCCGCCATCTTCGTGGCAGCGTCGATCGCCACATAGGACGCGTCGTCGCAGTCCGTCGTCAGGATACCAAGGCTGCGTTCTCTGCTTGTTAGGCCAAGCGCCTTCTTCAGCGCTTCCGCCGCCTGCGGAATGACCCGCACCGAAAGCACCTTAACGGGAATCGGTTCGCCTTTCATACTTCGCCCTCCCGGTCAACCACGGCTATTTCGCAAAATCGACGCCGCTCGCTTGCTTCTGTATCATTTTTTCAATCAGCTCGGCGATGTATGCGCCGGCTTCCACGGCGGGAACGCCGCCGCGGTGAATATTGCTCACAACCGTTCTCTTGGAATTCGGCATGCCCTTCGTCGCATGATACGCAAGATATGCGCTCATGCTCTCGGCGGTGGCAAGCCCCGGTCGCTCGCCGATTAAAACGCAGATGACTTTCGGTAAAAGCAGCTCGCTGATCTCGTCCATCGACGACACACGCGCAAAGCGTACAAAAAACGGGGTTCCAACGGTCAGGTTCCTCGCGCGCAGCCCGTCCGTCAGCGCGGGCAGAATATTCGCAAGGTTCGCCGTGATGGCGGTTGAGCTAAGACCTCCGGCGGCATAGATCTGCACATCCATGTTGTGGCTGCATTCTTCGCTGATCCGCTTTCGCGTTTCGGGACTGAATTGAGCCCCCAGATCCGGCCTCTCCAGATACTCTTCATGATCCGAGCAAAGCGTTTGCACGGAGAATAGCCCGAGCTGGGAAAGCAGCGTGTCCGGCACATCCAGCAGGACCGCGTCCTTCGCGGCGGCATGGTCCGCACGAAACTGGAGCATGGTTGCGGTTCGCAGCCGCGCGCCGCATTTTCCGATTCCGATGCGCGCGCTGGTCGTGTCCTGCATATGCCGCAGAAGGAGCGACCGGCTCTCGTCACAGGCGCGAAGCTTGTCCGAACGGACGGAATCGGAGCAGGGTTTCGAATCCGGCGCAATATCGAATACACCCTTGCCGCAGAATGGTTGCGTTACCGCCGATTCAGCCGCGAAAGAGGGCGCAGCAGCCGTTTCGGGCACTGCGGCGGCAGGCATGCCCTCGCCGGTCGAGCGAACGGCCCGAATTTCGCGAAGAATGCGTTCCACGATCTGTTCGGTATCCATTGCCATCACCTCAAAAAAATCGTAGCGTCGCCGGCGCGGGAAGTCAGCCGTCCGTTTTCCATAATGCCATATCGCTCCAGCCAGCGCTCGAATTCGGCGGCCGGCCGTAACCCGAGTATTTCACGAACCGCGTTCACGTCGTGATAGGCGTTCGTCTGGTAATTCAGCATCACATCGTCGCCCGCCGGAACCGAGAGGATATAATTCGCGCCCGCGCCGCCAAGCAGGACGGCAAGGTTCTCAATATCGTTCTGATCCGCATCCATGTGGTTCGTGTAGCAACAGTCGCATCCCATGGGAAGTCCCATCATTTTCGCCATAAAGTGATCTTCCAGTCCGGCCCGGATCACCTGTTTGGAATCGAAAAGATACTCCGGCCCAATGAATCCCACCACGGTGTTTACCATAAACGGAGAGAAACGCCGCGCAAACGCATAGCAGCGCGCTTCCATCGTCAGCTGATCGGCTCCGAAATGGGCGTCGCTGGAAAGCTCGCTGCCCTGTCCCGTTTCGAAATAGAAAACGTTCGGCCCTGTCCCCGTTCCGTGTACGCGCAAAAGTTCCAGCGCTTCACGAACGGTATCCGCGCAGAACCCGAATGCGGCGTTTCCTTTCTCGCTGCCGGCAATCGACTGAAAAATCAAATCTGTCGGCGCACCGTGGCGCACGGCCTCCATTTGCGTGTTGATATGTCCAAGAACGCAGATCTGCGTTGGAATCTCGAAACGGTGCTTCACTTCATCGAAGCGCTTCAGCACCTCGGTCAGCGAACCGACGGAATCTTTCACCGGGTTCAGGCCAAGCAGCGCGTCCCCGCACCCGTAGGACAAGCCTTCAAAAAGCGATGCGGTAATGCCTTCGATATCGTCCGCGGGATGGTTCGGCTGCAGGCGCGTGGCCAGCGTGCCCCGCAACCCGATCGTCGTATTGCAATGCGCGGTGACGCGCACCTTGTTTGCGCAGTAAATCAAGTCCAGGTTACTCATGAGCTTTGCGACCGCCGCGACCATTTCCGCGGTCATGCCGCGTGAGAGGCGGCGGATTTCCGCTTCCGACGTATCGTAACAAAGCAGATGTTCCCGCATTTCGCCGACGCTCATTCCCTTGATCTGTTCGTAAACCGGCAGCGAAAGCGCGTCCTGATCCATGCGCGTGATTTCGTCCGTTTCGTAGGGTACGACGGGGTTTTCGCGCAATTGGGAAAGGGGCATATCGGCGAGCACCATCTTTGCGGCAACGCGTTCCAGATCGCTTCGCGCGGCGATACCGGCGAGCGTGTCGCCCGATTTCTTTTCGTTTGCATATGCCAGAACCTGCTTGACCGAATCAAAAGCAAAGGTCTTCTTTTGCAGCGTAACCGAAAAAGCCATGTTGCTACCTTCCAAATACAAGAGTCTTGACCACGACCGAAACGACCTGCCCGTTCATCATCAGCCTGCCAATGTCGATGCGGTCGTTCGCTCGTGTCCGAACGCGATCAATCGCAATCACGTTCCGCTTCGTCAGCGGATGAAGCGCCTGCCCGAGCGCTTTTGCCATATCCTCTTCCAGAACCACAATCAGGGGGGCGTCCTTTTGCATCGCTTGATCGGCGCCCTGCACAAGCGCGGAGGCAAACGACCTGACCTTCTCATAGGAAGGATCGCGCTCGCCCGAACACGCAATGGCGGCATAGGCTTCGTCCCGCTGGCAAAGCAGCTGTTTCAATCGTTTCTCAAGCAATCCGGCGTCCCCGCCCGCAATCCGGTGATACTCTTCTTTTGAAAGGTGCAGAACCGGAATGTTGCGCTGGGGAAGCGATTCTGCCGCCGCAAAAATCGTGCTGCCGGACACCAGCACCGTGTGGGCGCCCGCTCCAACCACCGTTGCGCGGATCGTCTCGTCCGGGCGTACGACCGTTTTGCTTTGCATTCGGCCGCTCTGAGCAATGCGTCGTCCAAGAAGAATGCCAATGTCCCCAAAGCGAAAATCGTCCCCGCTTGCAAACGCACCGTAAACGGCGTCGCTGACGCCTCCGGAAAGGCAGATACCGTCGTATCCGCCGGAAAGATCCAAATCCGCACTGCCGGGAGTGACCAGTTCCCGGAAGAGTTCATCCCGGGGAGACAGACCGGCCAGCATGGCGAGCATCTCCGCCTGTACCGCGACAAAACGGGAAATCCCGTCCGGATTCATATCGCCCGGCTGCAGCGAAATCCCCCGCCGTTCGCAGATTATTTCCGCCGCTTTGGTCATGCTTTCGATTCTGCCGGAGCTGTCCGTGCGGATATGCCGGCCTCCCACTTCCATGCATCCCGTTGAAATGGGCTCTCCGTTTTCAAACAGCGCCGCGTTCGAAGTGCCGCCGCCAATATCGATATTCAGGATGCGGCAATGGTTGTTTTTGCTGTATGTGGCGGCCCCGCTGCCTTTCCCGGCAATCACCGCTTCCAGGTCGGGGCCCGCCGTCTCCGCCACAAAATCCCCCGCCAAAGGCGAAAGGGCGGCGAGCAGTGCGGCTGCGTTGCGCTTTTTTGCGGCCTCGCCGGTAATAATGATTGCGCCGGTTGCGACGGTGTTTGGATACTGGCGCGCCATCCGGTACTCGTTTTCAACAATCGTCCGAACTTTTTCCGCGTCGATTTCAAACTCGCCGACCATCGGCGTGAAACACGGCGTTCCGCAATAAAAAACCTGCTTCTGTACGATTCCTATGTCGGGAACACGAAAGTATCCGGCCGTATCCTCCAAGAACAGCCGCGAGAAAGCGACCTGTGTTGTCGTCGTACCAATATCGATGCCTACGCTTACAATGGATTCCATTCGCCTTCTCCGTGGTGCGCCGTTCCCGCGCTGAACAAAAAAAGCCAAGGCGGATTTCTCCAGCCCTAGCCTTCTTGCCGTCAACCGTACCCTGTTGTACGGAGATTCAGTTGGATCCGTTTCTATTTTCGCGCCCGGAGGCCCGACTACGGCAGAAAATAAAACGTTGCCGTCGTTCCGCCTGCGCTTGAAGCAATTGTAAACGAGCCATCCAGTTTATCGCTGATCAAGCTGGATACGATACTCAGTCCTTTGGAACCTGCCGAAGGCTCAACGAAGCCAATTCCATTGTCTTCGACAACCGCGCTGCATCGGCTCAAATCGCTGTGGATGGAAATTCGGATCGTCCCGGTCCCATCCGGGAAAGCATGGTGAATTGCGTTATTGACCAGCTCAAGCACCACCAGCGCAACCGCTTTTGCGCGTTCCGGCCGCAGCATGATCTCGTCGCAGGCGAGCGAAATGGAAATCCCTTCCGCCGATATCGCCTGGTCTTTGACGCGCTGGATCACATCGCCCAGTAAAACGTCGAGAGCCAGAGTCCCGCTTGTTTTTGTGCCTTCCCTTACGGTCAGTATTTCGTAGATCGACGCAATCGCCGAAACCTGCTGCGAGATTTCGCTTAGCTTCTGCTTTGTTTCCGTTTCGGCGGACTGGCGAATCCGAACGTTGCACAGGCTCGCGATCATCTGCAAATCGTTTTTTATACGGTGATACGCTTCGCAGGCATAGATGGAAGACTGCGCCGGCGACGGTTTGCCGGGCGTGCCCGCAATGACCTGCCGGAACAGTTCCTGCCGCTCGCGCTCCGCCAGATCCAGCCGGCGCTCGAGGCTGGCCTCTTTGCTGACGTCCCGTTCGCAAATCATCACGCCAATGACTTCTCCGCTGCGGTTCTCAATTGGCGTCGCATCCTGTTTCACCGTGAGGTTTTCCTGCGTCATCGCCTTTAGATCATGAATCGAGACTTTTCGTTCAAACGCGTGATAAACGGCAGGTTCGTTGATCCGCAGCGCGCTCTGTCCCAGCACGCTGCCTTTGTAACGGCTTGTATAGAAACGCGGCTTTGATTCCGCCGCAACAAAAGCCATGTTATCGCGATCCAGACAGTCGATAAACACATCGCAGCAATTCAAGTCCGAAATATACTGCAGCATCCCCGCCATCTGTTCCAGCAAAGCGATATCCGCGTCGCCGAGATCCGTTTTTTCTTTGCACAAGGATCGGATCGTTTTCGTGCCCTCCTTAGAAAGGGTCGTCGCGTAAATGAGATGGTGCTCGCATAAGAATCCGGCTTTGTCCCCGATTTACGCGAGAACGCCTGCAGATTGCCGTATCGCGCGGTTCCTGCAAACGAATCCCTCTGCCGAACGGCCGGCAAGCACCAAAAGTGAATCGAACGCAGTACGGATCTTCCTATGCCGAAAAATAAAAATGGCCACAGCAACAAAACCGTTGCCTGGCCCGATTGCCCAAAACGCACCCTGTTGTGCGTTCTGCGTGGGTATCCCTGTCTCTCTTATCTGTCAGTTTACACACTCGCAGACCCGCAGTCAAGTACCCGTTCCGAAACGGCAAATGCTTTACCGCAACGCAACCGGCCGATCGGCGCATCACGACGGCAGATCTCCCCCGTTCGTCAAACAACGTCGGGGTATCCGGAATGACGCCGCTCAGAATCGCGCAGTCGGCGCCGGACGTTAAAACCGCGCCTGCTGAAAATCCGGGCCCATTTCCAGCGCCATGCCGGCAACCAGGCTCTCCAGTGCGTCGATATCGTGAAGGTCCGCCACCTCGCCGGAGGAATGCGCATACCGTACCGGCGCGCCGATCTCGATGCAGGCGGGGCCGTCGCCTGCGAGCTGGGAATATGCGTTGTCGCCGAGGCTGTTGACGCAGACGTACCGCTGCAACCCGGTACGGCGAACCGCGGCGACTTTCTCCGCCAAATCATATAAGCCCTCGTGGGCGATGGTGCCGTTGCACGGACGATCGCAGAAGTTGTAGCAGGAAGCCATGGGTCCCTGGCCAACGGAGCCGCAGAAGCTGCCTCCGATATCGGGCGTGTCCCCGGCCAGAAGCATATCCATGCTGATTACGGCGACGGGGCGTATCTTTGCCGCTAAAACGGCCGCGGCGCGCTGATTATATTCCTCCCAAACGTTGCCGGCAAGGTAGACGTCCCGCATCGGGCGATTGTCATGCAGCTCGCAGGCGATCCCGATGAGCGCGGCGACACACCCGCAATTATCCAGCGCGGTCGCGCAGACGCGCCCGTCATGAAGCTCGGAAAAATGCGGCATGTAAACGCAGGGAGCCCCGATTTCAACGCCAAGCGTACGCGCCTGCTCCGCATTGTCCGCGCCTACGTCAACCAGAAGGCTGGAGATCGGCTGCGACATGCGCTGCTCTTCCGGGCTTAGAAGATGCGCGCACTTCGTGCCGACAACCCCCGTGATCCATCCGAGGCGGTCCTTCCGACGAATTGCGAGCGTCAATCCCGGCAGCACCTTATCGTTGGTCCAGCCGATTTTCTCAATCTTCAAAAATCCGTTCGGCAGGATATTCGAAACGATAACGCCTACGCGATCCATATGCGCATTGATCAGCAGCGGTTTTAGCGATGCGTCCCGACCGCAGATTTTACCAATTACATTTCCCAGAAAATCCGTCTCTATCGTATCGCAATGTGGAGACAGATAATCCCGCACCTTGACCGCGATCTCCTTTTCAAAGCCCGAGGGAGCCGGAGTCAGGCATAAATCGCGAAGAATCTTCAACGTGTGTTCCATGATTGATTTCCATCCTGTCGCAAAGAATTAGAACGTATTCGCAGGTAAACGCTTCGATAATTTTCAAAAAATAAAATTTCCAAAGGATTCGCTTTGTGATTCTATTTTAAGACGGTATGCCCGGATCCACAAATATATTTCCCATATATACTCATATAGGCGAACAGCCGGTAACGCCACAGGCATACCGGCTGTTGAAGGACGACCTTGCTCGGTTCAGAGAATCTGTTTGGTAAACTGCTCGACCAGCTGACGGGTTTCCGGCGCGAGCGAGGTGTTCTTCTTGAGAATAATCGCTTCGCGTCCTTCCATGTCGTTTTTCTCGCAGGGCAGTTCTATAAGTTCGTATGCATCTAAAATATCCGGATGGGTCGACGTCGTCCAGGCGTAGGCGCCCTGAACCGACCGTATGAAATCGAGAAGCGACGCTCTGTCGTAGACGAAGATCAGTTTCTCCGTGGTCAGCCCCGCCAGGTCGCTGTGATAGATATCGGAGTAAGGATACCACGGCGTTTCAAAATCGCCGTGAATGATCTCCGTATACGGTTTGAGGAGGTTCGCCGTCAGAATCGGGTAGCCGGCCAGCGGATGATGCTTCGACATCAGCACGCAATAATGATCCGCCGGGAGGGGAATCACCGTACAGCGCTTCGACTCCGCCAGCTGGCAGAAGTAATTATAGCTGGACACATTCGCGCGGATAATTCCAATGTCCGCCTGATCGTTCACCACGTCGTTGATCGAATCAAAATTGGTGGCTTCCTTGAAATGGATCCGAAACGACATCCGCCCGCCCTTCTGCGACTGAAAATCGTTGATGTACTTTACAAATTTGCCGCAGATAATCGAAGAGCGCATGGTGGTGATGGAAATCCGTATGGGATTCCCGCTTTGACGCGAGTAATATTTTTCCAGCGCGTTCATTTGGGCGATGATTTCGCTGGCATATTGAATAAACTCCAATCCGTCCTTGGTCGTTTCAATTCCCTTGGGCGTTCTCTTGAATATGGAAATGCCGATATCGTGCTCCAGCTCCTTAATCGCGTTGCTCAGATTCGGCTGCGCCATAAACAGGTTTTGCGCAGCCTTTGAGATGGAGCCGCAGTTATGTACTTCTACCACGTAAATCAAATGTTGTACATTCATACTTTTCCTTTTTCATTGTCTGCCCGTAAGTATCGCGCAAACAATCCACGTGCAACATAGACAGCCGAAAAACATGAAACCCAGCAGGCTCCGATTCTGTGTACGCTGTTCGAAGAGCATTGCCGGCAAACCCGAATTATGATCGGAATCCGAAGCTTTTGTTGCGTTCGAACAACCGTTTCGCGCCGATAACCCGTTGCCCCCAACCGGCCGTTCACGGGCGCGCATTCTTTTTGCCTTTTGAATCTCGTTGTTTTTCATTCATTTCCATCTGTCGCCTGCTTCTTCTCGTACAGATGGAAAAGTCGTTTCCACAAACTTTTCGGCTCGTACCGACCCCGTATTTTTCACTCTTTTATTATAACTCTTTTTCCGATTTTGCGACATATTCCCTGAAATACGGGTATATAAGCTTATATGGATTATATATTTTACAGGTTGGGATGTAAAGAATAATATGGCGATGTGCAAAAGGACCCAGGCTAGTCGGATTCGCTTTTCATTCTGCAAGTCGATCTCTAAATCGATTGAAATTTGTTTCTTTGGAGGATTCCATGGACTACTCGCAAAAGGCGCAGGCAATGACCCCGTATATGGTTGGCTGTCGCCGCTTCCTGCACCAAACCCCCGAATTGAGCACAGATCTGCCCAAAACGATCGAATTCGTTTGCCGCGAACTCGAATCGATTGGGATTTCATACCGTGTCGTTCCCGAAGGCGGCATTATCGGTTCCATTGGCAAAACGGATGGTAACGTGTTTCTGCTCCGGGCAGATATGGACGCTTTGCCGGTTCAGGAGCAGAGCGCAGAAACCTTCTGCTCAAAAAACGGCAATATGCATGCCTGCGGGCATGATATCCATACATCCATGCTCCTCGGCGCGGCGAAACTGCTCAAAGAACAGGAAAGCCGTCTCGAAGGTGGGATCAAGCTGGTTTTTCAGTGCGACGAAGAGGGCACCACCGGCATGGCAACGCTGATTGAGAACGGCGTTTTGAAGGACCCGGTTGTAAACGCCGGGATGGCCCTTCACGTATTGCCGGGCGAACTCTACGCAGGACAATACTTCTGCGCATCCGGCCCCGTCAGTTCCGCAGTCGATCGGTTCAAGATCACGATCCTCGGCAAAGGCGCCCATGGAGCCACGCCGCAGAAGGGAATCGACCCCATAAACGTCGCCGCCCATATCTGCCTTGCGCTGCAAACCATTATATCCCGTGAAATCTGCGCCTCCGACACGGCCCTGCTTTCCAACGGCTTCCTGCAGGCGGGAAGCGCGTTCAACGTAATTCCCAGCACCGCCGCCCTTGGCGGGACGGTACGCAGCTTCAGCCCCGACGTCGGGGAGTTCATTAAAAAACGGATCGTGGAGATTTCCGAGCACACCTCGAAGGCGTTTAACGCCACCTGTCAGGTCGAATTTCCGAATTCGGCGCCATCCTGCATCAACGATAAGGAGGTCACCGCTCTCGTCCAGAAATGTGGCGCTTCGGTTGGTCTGACCAACATCAATTTGCGTATCCCTACGGTTTCCGAGGATTTTTCGCTTCTCACGCAGCATATTCCCTGCTGTTTTGTGTGGATCGGAGCCGGCGGAGCGAGCGAAAAATATAAAGGCGGCGTACTGCACGATGAAAAAGTGTGCTTTAATGAAGCGGTGATGCCTCTTGGCGCCGCCTTGCTCGCATCCAGCGCGACCGCCTGGCTGGCCGAGCATTCATTGAAATAACCTGCCATGACGGTAATCGGTTCTTTTACAGCTCCTGAGAAAAAGAAGTTGTCCCATTTTCCCTTCATTCGAAAGCCTTCACATTAGCTGATTCACGAAGCGTCCAGGTCATACCGGCACATGCGTGAATCGAATCCCGAGTCGAAACATCAATCGCCGAATCCCGGTAGTACTGCGAGTGATTCAAAAGCCATCCTTCGGGAGATAATCCATTCGGAGATATTCCATCGGGAGATCAAGCGATTCATGATAAACAACTGATACCAATCGGCAGAAGTCCCAAAATTCACGGTGTACTATTTTGTCGTACAGAAAGGTGGAGTTTCATCGAAGTTTTGTTTGCCCAGACAGTGATCTGCCCCCGATTCTTAGGCCAGAAACAATATTAGTAAATCTGGGGTTCTAAGCAGCAACCGGGCCAATTGTTTGAGGGGCGGGCGGCCGGCCGCCGAGGCTCGAATGCGGTCTGACCTGATTGTAGTATCGAACCCATCGCTGCGTCAATACTTGCACTTCATACATGGTGTGAAACAGTTCGCCATTCAGGAATTCATCACGCATCCGCGCGTTG
>JAYFNY010000025.1:0-44736 GCA_034933205.1 Eubacteriales bacterium | reverse complement strand
TTGCAGGGATTCTCTGCGCACCTGTATTTGAATTCCGATTGTGGGGTGGAGCCGAGCGCGCCCTGTGGGTGAGGAAGCAAGCCGTAAGCCCAGTGAGTAAGGGAGCCTTCCAAGCCGCTTCAGCGGCAACGCGAAACGACGGCTGCGAAACGGGCGAGCAGAGCAGGTAGCCAACAGATAGATGTTCTGTTTAATCGAATATTATGCTTACTTACCCTTTGCAAAAAAAGATACGGGCGTACGAAGCTTGCGAAACTGCGATAAATCTCCTATACTTATCATAATATCTTAAGCGAACAAGGAGCAATGTATCCTTCGTTCGCAACAACAGTGAGGGTTTCATGAAGCTTAAAATAGGCCGTATCAATATGGACCAAATCGCGCGTATCATTGTTTTGATCGTTGCGGATATGGTGCTGATTATTCTTTCTTATATTATTGCAACATGGCTGCCATTCTCCGGGGAAGAAAACCACTATCAATTTCCATTTTACGTGAATGGCGTTATTGCGTTTTCTTATTTGCAGTTATTGATTTATACTACAATCTACATCGCGACATTTGCATCTTTTCGTATGTATAGCAAGAACTGGCTGGAGGGCCTCAGCACGGAGAACATCTATGTTCTAGCGGCTGTTGGCGTAGGAACAGGACTAATTTTTGCCGTAAATGTTCTGTTTGGGAATGAATATAAACTATCCTTGTTTCTTGCGGGCGTACTGCTGATCCCTCTTCTGTTTATCGAACGATATGCGTTTCGATCTTTGCAGCGGACACGGAGATTGATCCTGAATCGCCAGAATAGCGGAAAAACTCCGCTTCTGATCGTTGGCGCTGGCTTTTTCGGCAAATATGTTCAGGCACAAATCATGGCCGGAATCGTGAAAGGATCCAGTTATGTTGCCGCTTTCGTTGACGACGATCCAAAAAAGATCGGCACGAGAATCCGTGGCGTAAAGGTGGTTGGAAAAACTTCTGAAATACCGGAGATCGTGAATCGGCTTGGCATACGCGAGATCATTCTTGCAATACCATCGATCAGCGAAGCACGTCAAATTGAGCTGGTTGCTTTGTGTAAATCCACAAAATGCCGTGTCCGGATGGTGTCCCCACTAAGGGATATGGATACGCAGCCGACCATGCGCGATATTCGCGAAATCAGCGTAGACGATATTCTGTTCCGGCCGGAAGTCAAGCTGGACAAAGAAAGTATCGCCGAATATATTCAACATAAAACCGTTCTGGTTACGGGTGGCGGTGGGTCGATCGGATCCGAAATCTGCCGTCAGACAGCGATGTTTTATCCCAGCAGATTGGTAATTTTCGATATCTACGAAAATAATGCCTATGAAATCCTTATGGAATTCAAACGCAAATATCCATGGCTGAACGTAAGCGTCCGTATTGGCTCCGTCCGCGAAAAATCGCGGGTCGATGAAGTGATGGCTGAGTTTTCACCCGATCTTGTCGTACACTGCGCCGCTCATAAACACGTGCCTCTTATGGAGGATAGCCCGGCGGAAGCGATCAAAAACAATGTGATTGGCACATATAATGTGATTCGCAGCGCGGGCGAACACGGCGTAAAACGATTTGTCCAGCTATCTACCGACAAGGCAGTCAATCCGACAAATGTGATGGGCGCAAGTAAACGTGTGACCGAGCTGATTGTACAGGATTATGCAAAAAGAAGTCCCATGCAATGCATGACGGTTCGTTTCGGAAACGTTTTGGGCTCCTATGGCAGCGTGATTCCGCTGTTCGAAAGCCAAATCCGTTCCGGCGGACCCGTTCAGGTGACGCATCCGGATATTACGCGTTACTTTATGACCATTCCTGAAGCGGCGCAGCTTGTTCTTCAGGCGGGTGCTCTTGGGGAAAGCGGTGCAATTTACGTGCTCAACATGGGTTCCCCGGTGCGAATCATGGATTTAGCAGAGAAACTGATTCGCTACTATGGTTATACGCCAAACGAAGATATGCCGATCGAAATCATCGGTCTGCGTCCCGGCGAAAAAATGTATGAGGAACTTACGCTGGATGAAGAGGAGCAGAGCCTTCTCGAGACTTCCCATAATCGAATTTTCCGTACGCAGCCGCTGCCGATCGACAGTGAAGCGTTCCCTGCAAAACTGAACGCGCTGATGGAAGCGTCGCTGAAGAACGATCCTGCATTGATGGATTTGCTGCTTGAACTTGTACCAAATTATTGCTGCGCAAAGAAGGAAAAGACGAATAACGCATAGGCGAGTAACACAGAATTAAAATTGTGCAAAAAACAGAGAAGTGTTCAAACACTTCTCTGCTTTCCTATAGGATATCGATTGCGTCACACCTTGCGCTAGATCTGCTCGGTTCCATTCGAATCCGCAGTATTCTCTTTCGGTTGCGGTGCTCCGCATTTCGGGCAAAAGGCGACGACGGAAGAAATTGACTCACCGCACGATGCGCATTTCCGGCATCCCTTCTGCTGCAATAACTGTGCTTCAATCTCGTCGATTTCGCTTTTCAGTTGGCGGATTTGCTCGAATTGAACGGGAAATAATTCACTGGCCTGAGACGAATGCGTCTCCACAAGAATTTTGCCAATTTGTGTGTAGAGCTCATTCAGATCGTGGGTTTTCCCGGCGATATCCGCATTTTTACCAATTACGCCAACCGCTTCAGACGTTTTTTTACCAATTGTGCTAACGGTGTCCGTTGTTTTTTTCCAGACATCCTGTCCAAAGCGTTCCATCTTTTTTCCAAAATCATCAGACATAACGATCTCCTTTCAAAATAAAAGCTTTCGCTGGTACATTCATAGAAATCATTATATCGAGTATATCACGGTGCAAAGTAAATGTGGATAGAAAGCCATTTTTTTAATCAAAACATTGCAATCCCGACAAGTTTTCAGTATAATAAACTTCGCGCGAACACTTATGGAGGGTTGTCAGAGTGGTCGATCGTGCGGCACTCGAAATGCCGTGTCCCGAAAGGGACCCAGGGTTCGAATCCCTGGCCCTCCGCCATCGAGTAACGCACTTTTATCCGGATACGGTAAAGGTGCGTTGCTTTTTATCCGAATGATTGAATGCAGTGAAGAGGTTGGAGATGCCGGAAATTATTGTGGAACCGTATACCACGGCAACAGCGAACAAAACAATTGATATCTGGAACCAGGTGGTTGAGGAAGGCGCGGCATTTCCACAGACCGATTGCCTGGACTCCCGATCCGGGGAAGCGTTTTTCCTCTCCCAATCGTTTACCGGTGTTGCAAGGGAAGTCGGAAGCGGGGAAGTTGTTGGGATGTACATTCTGCATCCGAATAATGTAGGGCGATGCGGACACATCTGTAACGCAAGTTATGCGGTGGAGAGTTCCCGTCGAGGCCAGGGAATCGGAGAGAAACTCGTTCGCCACTGCATGGAACAGGCAAAGGAAATGGGATATCGTATCTTACAATTCAATGCGGTGGTCGCAAGTAATACGTCTGCGCTCAGGCTTTATCAGAAACTGGGTTTTACTCGCTTGGGCACGATACCCGGTGGTTTTCGAAAGGACGACGGTTTTTTCGAAGACATCATTCCGCACTACATCGTTCTCTAGATGGAGTTCCGAAATAAGCAAGGAGTGCAAAATGGAAAAGGATATTTTCGATGCGATCTGGACGTTGCGCAGGGCGTGCACATCTGCATTTCTTTCCTATATCGATGAGGAAGGCTTTCCAATGGTGCGGGCAATGCTGGTTCTGGAGCATGAATGCGCTACTGTGCAGTATTTTTCCACGAATACGTCATCCGGAAAAGTGGAGGCGTTGCGCAAAAATCATAAGGCTTCGGTGTACTATTGTGACCCGGAGAACTATCAGGGAGCGCTATTTACCGGCGTGATTGAAGTCTGTACGGATGAAAAGACGAAGCGGATGTTATGGCGCGACGGGTTCGAAATGTATTATCCCGGAGGAGTTACGGATCCGGACTATTGTGTACTCAAACTTACGGTCCAGCGTGGAAGCCATTATCACGGGCTGTGCAATACAAAATTTTTACCGAGTGAACTGGAATAGTCTGGAAGCACAAAAGATAAGCACATCAGATACAGAAAGGAAACCACATGAAACGAATTTTTATCTTAGCCATCGTTTTACTGCTCACGCTGATCCCCTTTGGTTGCAAAAACGCGCCTGCCGCAACGCCTGGCGACGGGGCGCAGACATTGATGCCACCGAGCGCCGGTGACGCGATTGAAGCAAGCAATGGGAACGCGATTTCTCCTGCGGATGCCGGAGCGGAGATAAAGAATTACGAAGAGCTTGTAGCCGCTTTGAACGATACCAACGTGACGAGAGCACATATCAGCGCGGATATGGAGATTTCTTCTTCGGAAGAGCAGACGTTTGAACGCGAAGGGTTTATTCTGACGATCGATGAAGGCGTAACCGTTACGCTGGGAGACGGTTTCATCATGGTTTTCTTCGGCTCCGAGGAGGAACCTGGCGTCGTTGTGAACGGAACGCTGAAGATCCAGGGAACCATGGATTTTGGCGCTATGACGCTTTTGAATAACGGGACGCTGGAGATTCTCTCCGGCGGGTTACTTGCGCCCGGCATGAGCACCATTGAAAATCATGGAACGGTAAGCATCGATTCGAATGGCCAAATCCGGCTCGAGCGCGGATCCGGTTTACAGAACTATGCCAATCTTGTAAACCAGGGTACAATCGATATTACGGATGATGGCGGAAGCCTGCAGAACCTTGCTGGTGCGACGCTGGAGAACAACGGACATATCGCGTTTAACGGGAATTATCAAAACGAAGGCGTCTACCAGGGCGCAGAACAGGAACCGCAGGGCGCAGTGGGCTGAAAAGCCAAATAGAATATGCAAACAGGCCGTCCAATCGGACGGTCTATTTTTCTACTTTTGTTCAGCCTTCTTTGGCGGCGCAGCAAGCGCAAACCGCATATACGCGAACCGCACCGGCTGCCTTCAGCGCGACGGCGCAGGCGAGCAGCGTACTGTAGGTTGTGGTAACGTCGTCCACGAGAAGGATGCTTTTTGTGGCGGCGGCAGGAGATGCGCGAAAGGCTTTTGCAACGTTTTTCGCGCGTTCAAATTCATTCAATGCGGTCTGTGTTTTGGTAAAACGTATGCGTTTTAAAAGCGAAGGTTCCGTTTTAAGGGAAAGGCGTCTTGCCAGCGGGCGGGCGATCAATTCGCTTTGATTATAAGTTCGGAGCCACTTTTTCAGCGGGTGCAGCGGAACGGGAACCACGCAATCGAAGTCCCAGTCGGCGGGAATGTTTATCGCACCGGCAAAAAAAGGAGCAAGCCGCGTTTGCTTACTGTATTTCAGCGCATGAATGCCGGCGATGACTCCGCCCTCATAGTAGTAAGCGGCCGAAAGACCGTCCAGCGGAAAGGGATGAGTCCGTACGCCACAGGGCTTGAGCGAGGCGGCGCAGGCTGGACAAAGCGCATCTTCGCCGAGCTGCGATTCCTGATTGCACAGCACGCAGGCAACGTGGCTGGGATACAGCGCCTCAATCATGAGAGCGGCGAAATCTCGCAGAAATTGTTTTGGCAGGGTTGCGTTCATATGCCGAGCGCTTTCCGTTCCTTGAGACGCTCACAGAGCGCGGTATAGCGCCGGTCGGTGCGATTGTTTCCAATCATGCTCATCAGTGCGTCACGGCGGCCGATGCAGGCAACCTCGCGTTTTGCGCGGGTGACCGCCGTGTAGAGAAGGTTTCGCGTCATCATGGGGGATGCGCTGCCAAACATCGGGAGGATTACGATCGGAAACTCGCTGCCCTGACTTTTGTGAATCGAAATGCAATAAGCCAGTTCGATTTCATCCAGCTGTGTAAAATCAAAAGTCGCCATGCGGTCGTCGTCGAAGAGAACGTTCATACAGCGGTCCAATTCGTGAATGCGAAAAATGGTGCCGAGATCGCCATTGAACGCGCCAGCGCCGTCCTCCGTGGCTCCATTTGGCAATCGGCGCTTCCATTCGACTTTATAGTTGTTTTTCATCTGCATCACGCGGTCGCCTTCACGAAAAATAGAGTCTCCGCTGATATGCTCTTTTTTCCCTGGTTCCGGCGGGTTGAGGGTCGCCTGAAGTTTTGCGTTGATATTCCATACGCCAAGCACGCCCTTTTTCATGGGTGCGAGTACCTGAACATCCAATAGCGGATCGTTTGTGGATAATATGCCGGCGGGATGGGAACACATCTCGATGATACGCTCGAGGATACGATCCTGAGAGGCGTAATCTTCAAATATAAAATCCGTTTCCGGAAGATCGAGAATCGGCGCGAACCCTTCGTTGATGCGGTGCGCATTGGTTACGATCATGCTTTTCTGCGCCTGACGAAAGATTTCGTCCAGCCGTACGACGCGAATCGCGCCGCTCGCGATAATGTCGCGCAGGACTTCCCCTGCGCCCACGGAAGGGAGCTGATCGGCGTCGCCGACCATGATGAGTCGCGTTCCAACAGGGATCGCCTTGAGAAGCGCATTCATGAGGGAGACGTCCACCATGGACATTTCGTCCACGATTACCATGTCGCTATAAAGCGGGTCGTCCGCGTTGCGCAGGAACCCTTCGCCGGGCACATACTCTAAGAGGCGGTGCATGGTTCGCGCATCGTGCCCGGTTGCATCGTTCATTCGTTTAGCTGCGCGCCCGGTCGGCGCGGTGAGCGCGACGTCCAGACCCATTCCCTCCATGATCGCGGTGATAAAGCGAATAATCGTTGTTTTGCCGGTTCCGGGACCGCCGGTGATAACCAGTGCGCCTTCGTTGAGTGCGGCCAGCACGGCGCCGCGCTGTTGGTTGGAAAGTTCGAGCTTTTGTGCGGATTGGATGGCGGCAAAATCGAAGAATGGGTTTTCGATCGGTTTCTGCGCAAGCTGGAGAAGTTTATCGGCAATGTTAACTTCCATTCGTTCGTAGAAAGGAAGAAAAACGGCTTCCGTCTCGCCGACGTACTGCTGGACGGCGTCTCCGCGGGAAAGGAGCGAATTCAGCGTATCCTCCAGCCGATCCGGTTCCACACCGAGAAGTTTGGCGGCATACTGAATCAAGGATCCTCGCGGCAGGTACGTGTGCCCATATTCGTTTGCCGCCGCGTTGAGGGCGTATAGCAGCCCCGCACTCAAACGCGACTCGGAGTCGAATGAAAAACCGGAAACGTTCTGCGCGATCTTGTCCGCAGTGATAAATCCGATGCCGTCCACGTCCCGAATGATCTGATAAGGATCTTCTTCGATTCGCGTCAGACAGAGTTCACCGTAAATTTTGTAGAGTTTATACGCCTGATTGACCGTAACACCGTATGGTTCAAGCGCGAGAAGGATATCCCGCATCTTGCGATTTTCCGTGTAGCTCGCGAGGATCATATCCCGCTTTTTCGGGCCGATACCGGAAATTTCGGAAAGACGGAGCGGATCTTCATCCAATATTCGAAGGGTATCCATACCGAACGCAGCGACGATGGCGCGCGCAGTCGCCGCGCCGACGCCTTTGATCAAACCGCTGCCGAGATAAGCCTCGATTGCGGTGAGCGTCGCGGGCGCAACGGTGCGGTAGCTAGCTGCTTTGAACTGACTGCCGTATTTCGGGTGCGAGGTATAGTTCCCGGTGAGTTCAATGCGCTCGCCAACGGAAGCCAGCGGTAAAGAGCCGACCACGGTGAGCCGCTCGCCCTCGTCAAGCGCAAGTTCGAGTACCGTCCAGCCGTTTTCGTTGTTGCGGTAAATAATGGAATTGACAACGCCGGATATTTCAGCCATGATCCATCCAATCGTCCGAAGGGGTTCCCGATCGATTTGTGGGGGAATTTATCTTGAGAAAAGACTGCCCCCGCGAACAAAGCGCGGGGGCCTGTGCTGTGAGCGATTAAAAATCCAGCCGCGCTTCGATGTATGCGGAAAGCTCGCCAATGGGAAGACGGACCTGCTCCATCGTGTCGCGGTCGCGAACGGTAACGCAGCCGTCCGTTTCGGTATCGAAGTCCACGGTCACGCAATACGGCGTGCCGATTTCGTCCTCGCGGCGGTAACGCTTTCCGATGGAACCCGTTTCGTCGAAGTCCACCATAAATTTCTTGGAAAGCTGCGCATATACTGCCTGCGCCTGCTCGGTCAGCTTCTTACTCAAAGGCAACACGGCGCATTTGAACGGTGCGAGCGCCGGATGCAGATGCAGAACGGTGCGAACGTCTCCGCCCTCCAGCGGCTGCTCCTCGTAAGCGTTGCAGAGGAACGCGAGCGCGACGCGATCCGCGCCGAGCGAAGGTTCCACGCAGTAAGGGATATACTTCTCGTTGGTGTAAGGATCCATGTATTCAAAGTTTTCACCGCTGTGCTGCGCGTGGCTCTTCAGGTCGAAATCCGTGCGATCGGCGACACCCCAAAGCTCGCCCCAGCCGAAGGGGAAGAGAAACTCGATATCCGTCGTGCCTTTGGAATAGTGGGAAAGCTCCTCTTTTGCGTGCTCGCGCAAGCGGATGCGCTCGTCCTTCATGCCGAGCGCAAGAAGGAAGTTGTGGCAGTAATTTTTCCAATAGGCGTACCATTCGAGGTCGGTGCCGGGTGTACAGAAAAACTCCAGTTCCATCTGCTCGAATTCACGGATGCGGAAAATGAAGTTTCCCGGCGTGATTTCGTTTCGGAAGGATTTTCCCACCTGAGCGATGCCGAACGGAAGCTTTTTTCGGGTCGTACGCAGTACATTTTTGAAATTGACGAAAATACCCTGCGCCGTTTCGGGGCGAAGATAAAGCTCCGAAGCGGAATCTTCCGTCACTCCCTGAAAGGTTTTGAACATCAGGTTAAACTTGCGGATGCCGGTGAAATCGGTCTTGCCGCATTCGGGGCAGGCGATCCCCTTTTCCTGAATGAAGGCTTCCATCTGCGCGTTCGTCCAGCCGTCCGGATGAACGTCCGAAAGCTGATTCTCCGTCGCATAATCTTCAATCAGCTTGTCCGCGCGAAAACGCGCGCGGCAGCTCTTGCAATCCATAAGCGGATCGGAAAATCCGCCGACATGACCGCTGGCGACCCAGGTTTCGGGATTCATTAGAATTGCCGCGTCCATCCCTACGTTATAGGGAGACTCCTGCACGAATTTACGCCACCAGGCGCGTTTGATATTATTCTTAAACTCCACGCCGAGCGGGCCGTAATCCCAACTGTTGGCGAGGCCGCCGTAGATTTCGCTGCCGGGGTAAACGAAGCCGCGGCCTTTGCAGAGAGACACGATTTGATCCATTGTATACCAGGAAGGTTTATTCCAATCTGCTGCCATAAAAAACATGCTCCTTCGTCGTCAATCAACGCATATTATCGCAGGGAATCCGTCTGTTTGTCAAGGCGAGAGACCGTATTGTATCGGCCGAAAGACACAGCAGAAAGCAGGAATCCCGATGATTTGGTCGAATACAATCAAGAAAGGGGCATTCGCCGGAACAAAGGCGCACGAAAGGTTTGTGACAAAGTCATCGAACGGACAAGAGCATTATGATAAGTTGGTATCAAGAAAAAAAGGAGGTATCATCCATGAATACGTATCGGCTGAAAATTGACGGAATGGGCTGCCAGCACTGCGTAAGCAAAGTGACGAATATCCTCAGGGAATCCGGCTTTGAAGTCGTTTCCGTGGAAATGAACGATGCGAAGATCAAGTCCGAAATGACGCCTGCCACCGTACTGAAAACCGCTGGCGAAGTTCTGGAGCATGAAGGTTACATGCTAACCACTGTACTGGCCGAGTAAGTTCGGTACGGTCGGTTTGCTGGGCCGGAAACGGAGCAAATCGGGCATTATGGATCAGCTGCATACCGGGCATGTCGTCGTCGGCATGTCCGGCGGCGTGGACAGCGCCGTTGCCGCGTATCTTCTCAAGCGGCAGGGGTTGGATGTTGTCGGCGTTTTTATGAAAAATTGGGAAGAACAGGATGAAGAAACGGGCACGTGTACCGCTGCGAGCGATTATGAGGATGTGAAAAGCGTCTGTCTCGCAATTGGGATCCCGTATCATACCGTGAATTTTGCGCGGGAGTATCGCGACCGCGTATTTTCCTATTTTTTGGAAGAGTATTCGCGCGGACGAACGCCGAATCCGGATGTGCTTTGCAATTGTGAAATCAAATTTCGCGCGTTTCTCGATTTTGCCGTATCCACAGGAGCGGGTATGCTTGCAACGGGGCACTATGCAAGGCTTGACAAAACGGACGGCGTATCTCTTCTTCGCGCGGTTGACGCCGGTAAGGATCAAACCTATTTTCTTGCCGGGCTGACGCAGGAGCAGCTGAAAAATGTGGTCTTTCCCGTTGGCGGACTATGGAAAAGCGAAGTTCGGAAAATTGCGCGGGAAGCGGGGCTGAGCAATGCCGCAAAAAAGGATTCGACCGGGATCTGCTTTATCGGCGAGCGGAATTTTAAACAGTTTCTCATGCAATACTTGCCTGCGCTGCCGGGCGATATGGTAGATGAAACGGGCAAAGTCATCGCGCGGCACGACGGGCTGATGTATTATACGCTCGGTCAGCGGAAGGGTCTCGGGATCGGCGGTCGCAGCGAGGGGTCCGGCGAAAGCTGGTTTGTGATTGGCAAAGATCTGAAACGTAACCTCCTGATCGTCCAGCAGGGCGAACACGACGAACTGTTTTCTCTTTCGCTTGACGCGGAGCGGATCAACTGGATCGCAGGCGGCCCACCGGCAAGTGAATTTGCGTGTACGGCGAAGTTCCGTTACCGCCAGCCGGATCAGGGCGTTCGTGTTACAGTTTCCGGCGAGGGAGCGCATGTTACGTTCGACAAGCCGCAGCGTGCGGTGACGCCAGGACAATGGGTTGTATTCTATCGGGGAGACGTTTGCCTGGGAGGCGGTCCAATCGATCGCGTGGAGCCGAAAAAGGCGATATCCATATGAGCCGACTAAACGGAATTGCCTGCGCCGGAATCCCCGGCGCTTTTTCAGCCAACATGTTTAAACTCTGCACGTTTTGCAGAAATGCCACAAAGCCTGCATGTGCACGGTTTGCATTTTGACAGTTTGTTTTTTATAATAGGAATATATGCAGAGTGACAGGTCAAGTATACATCCGCGGGAAAGACTGTCCTGCGCTATGGAACTGCTTTCCGGTTCTCGCGTGGTGGCCGACGTTGGTTGCGATCACGGTCGGCTGAGCTGCGCGCTGGTTCAGCGGAAGCTTGCCGAGCGCTGCATCGCAATCGATATCAGCGAGCCGTCGTTACGAAAAGCGGAACGGCTTTCCAAGCTTGTCGGCGTGGAAGAGCGTATCCAGACACGTCTGGGGGACGGGCTCGCGCCTCTGAAAGATAGCGAGGCGGACGCTATCGCGATCCTTGGCATGGGCGGAACGCTCATGACGCGCATTCTGGATGTCTCTCCTCCGCTGAAAGGCGCGCGGCTCTGTGTGCTGCAGCCGATGCGCGCGCAGGAAGATATCCGAAGGTGGCTGTACGAGCGCCGCTACCCGGTATTGGATGACCGTGTTATTTACGAAGCGGGGCGGTACTATCAGGTTTTCTCTATTGGCTCGCCGGAAAGGACGCGTCAACCGCTTCCGCAGGGGTGGCCGGAAGATTGTTTTTTTCTCGGTTATACCGCTTTCTTGCGCCGTGAATCGCTGCTGAAACCACTTGCGGAGCGGTTACTGGAAGGTGTTCGGAGAAAGCAGAAAACACAGCGTGCCACAGCCCTGGAAAGCCAGGCGGAGCAGTTGGAAACGATTCTGCGAAACTGGCAGAAGTTGGATTAAGAGGGAAAACGTTATGAAGCTTTCGGAATTTACCGCCGCAATGGAGCGGATCGCCCCGCAGGAACTGGCAATGGAATTTGACAATCCTGGTCTGAACATCGAACCGGACCATGAGGAAATCCGTCAGGTCCTTGTGGCGCTCGATTGTACGAAAGAGGTCGCCGAGGAAGCGATTATCTGGGGTGCGGATCTTGTGCTGACGCATCACCCGCTTTTTTTCCATCCGGTCAAGCGGCTTGCCTATTCCGAACCCGATACGATTGCCGCGTGTATGCTGATTCGAAACGGAATCGGGCTGTTTTCCGCACACACCAATCTGGACGCGGCATCCGGCGGCGTAAACGATACGCTTTGTGCGCTGCTCGACCTGGAAAACTGCACGCCGATCGACGAAGGAGTCGGCCGTGTCGGCGCGCTGAAAACGCCCTGTACGTTGCGCGAGTTATCGCGGCGCGTTGCGCGAACGCTGAATACGAATGCGAAAGTGGCCGGAGACCCGGAGCGAACGATACGGCGCGTCGGGGTGCTCGGCGGGAGCGGGGCAAGCGCGATGGCGCCCGCGCTCATGGAAGGGGCGGACGTACTTATAACCGGAGAGCTAAAACATTCCGATGCGATCGAAGCCAATACGCTCGGCCTGTGTCTTATCGTTGCGGGACATTACGAGACAGAGCGCATCGTGCTGGAACCGCTGATTCGACGTTTACAGAACGAATGTTTTACTGTACAATATCAGTTATCGCGCGCGGACGCGAGTCCGTTCGTGCGCCTTGAGGAGGAAATGCCGTGAGAAAGATGGAAGCATTATGGGCCTACCAGGAAGCGGAGCAAGCAAAAAATGCCGTTGAGCTGGAGATTCGTTCAACTCCCGCAAGACTGCAGTTGAACAAACTGCATAAGCAGCTGAAAAATCAGCAGACGGTGATCGCCAAGCTTTCGGAGGATATTGACGCATACGAGCAGCAGATGAAAAAGATGATCGACCAGGTGGAAAAGCTTGAAGAACGGCTGGAGGTTGAAAGCTCCGAGCTGGTAACGATCAAGCAGGATGAGGAAAGCACAGCCGAGGAAATGACGGAACTGAAGGGCGATATCGAGCGTTTGAACCGTGAAGTATCGCAGGGAGTCCGCGAGACCAAAGCACTGTTGGGAGAGATCGAAAAAGCGACGGAAGAATACCAGACCACGGTGAGAGCCGCCGGCAAAGCAAAAAAGGAATACGATACGCTCCGCGTAACCTGCGAAGAAGAGCGTGAAGCCCGCGCCGGCGAACTGGCGAAGCATGACGCGAATCTGGAGCAACTCTCAAAATCGGTCGATCCGGCGTTGCTGGAGCGTTACAATCAGGTGAAGCTGCATCATGCGGTGCCGATTGCGAAGATCGTAAACAGCAAGTGCGGCGGGTGCAATATGTCCCTGCCGATGGTGATGCTGAAAAAAATCGCAACGACGGACGGTATTGTGGAATGCGAAAACTGCGGGAGGATTCTTTTCTCCTCCAACGATTAGCATTGTTTAATTTGAAAAGAGGATCGAATTCATTTTTTTGAGTAAGAAAGGCGACCGCGCCCGTTAACGACGGGTGAGGAAAGTCCGAGCACCGCAGGGCAGGGTGCCGGGTAATACCCGGCGGAGGCGACTCCAGGGAAAGTGCAACAGAAAGAAACCGCCCGGTTTCCGGGTAAGGATGGAAAGGCGAGGTAAGAGCTCACCCGCGTTCCGGCGACGGAAACGCGCTGTAAACCCCACTCGGTGCAAGATTGGTATGGGAGCATTTAATAGCGGCTCGCTACGCTCCCGGGAATCGCTGGAGTCTCTCGGCAACGATTGGCCTTAGATAGATGGTCGCACATGACAGAACTCGGCTTACTTCTTACTCAGAATTATTAAACAGCAAGCACGCCGAAAGGCGTGCTTGTGATCAAAAAAGCAGCTTGGGAGAAAGAAAGATGGAAACGACGGCGGATACGATGAAAAAAACGGTGCTCAGCGGCATACAGCCGACGAGCGTTCTGACCATAGGCAACTATTTGGGCGCATTGAGAAACTTTGTGGCCATGCAGGATGAATTCAACGCGTATTATATGGTTGCGAACCTGCATGCGCAGACGGTTAAGATGGATGCGACGGAACTGCGCCGCCGAAGCATCGAAACCTATGCGTTGTTTCTCGCCTGCGGCATCGATCCGAATCGCTCGACGATCTTTATCCAGAGCCATGTGCCCGAGCATACGCAACTGACCTGGGCGCTGATGTGCAACACCTATATGGGAGAGCTTTCCCGGATGACGCAGTTCAAAGAGAAGAGCGCGCGCTATTCGGAAAACATCAATGCCGGTTTGTTTACCTATCCGGTGCTGATGGCGGCGGACATCCTGATCTATCAGGCGCATTTCATTCCCGTCGGTGCGGATCAAAAACAGCACGTAGAGCTGACGCGCGATATCGCGATTCGTTTTAATAACGCATACGGCGATACCTTTGTGGTTCCGGAGCCGTATATTCCGAAGGTTGGCGCGCGGATCATGAGTCTACAGGAGCCGGAGAAGAAAATGAGCAAATCCGACCCGAACCCGAACGCGTATATCCGGATTCTCGATGAACCGGATTCGATTATCAAAAAGTTCAAGCGCGCGGTGACGGACAGCGAAGGGGAGATTACCGCGAATCCGGAACGCGCGGGCGTATATAATCTTCTTTCGATCTATTCCGCCTGCAACGGCGGCACGATCGAAGATGCGGTTTCGCATTTTTCCGGCAAAGGCTACGGCGATCTCAAGACGGAGGTTGCCGAGGCGGTCGTAGAAACACTGAAACCGATCCAGACCGAGTACGCGCGGCTGCTTGCCGATAAAACGTACCTGACCGACACTATGCGTCAGGGCGCGGAGCGCGCGCAGGCAACGGCGCGCAAGACCGTCCGAAAGGTTTACCATAAGATGGGTTTCGATTCGTTCCAGGCATAATAAAACGAAGAAACAAATGAAAACGCGCCGCTTCCGGCGAATCATCGGAAGCGGCGTGCTTTGTTTTCTGAGCAGGGGGATCTCTATGCCATCAGCTTTTCGAGCGCGGCAAGTTTTGTGCAGATGCAGAAAACTTCCATCGCCTGTCTCACTTCGGGCAGCGGGGGGTAGGAAGGCGCGATACGCAAATTGGTATCCTGCGGGTCTATGCCGCCGGGATAGGTGGCGCCTGCTCCCGTAAGTGCTACGCCGACATCCTTGCAAAGCGCCACGATGCGTTTCGCCGTGCCGGGCATCACGTTAACGCTCACAAAGTAGCCGCCCGTGGGACGGTGCCAGTTCGCAATACCGAGCGGATCGATTTCCGTTTGCAGCGCGCTGCAGACGAGGTCGAACTTCGGCTTCATAATGGCGGCGTGTTTTTTCATGTGCGCCAGCGTGTGCTCACGGTCCTTCAAAAAGCGAACGTGCATGAGCTCGTTGACCTTGTTTGGTCCGATGGTCTGGAAGGTCATAAGGCCGAGAACATATTTGATGTTATCCACGCTCGAAGCCATGCAGGAAACGCCCGCGCCCGCATAGGTTACCTTGCTTGTGGACGCAAATTCATAAACCAGATCGGGATTGCCAGCCTCGCGACAGAGGCCGATGATATCCGGGAAAGATGGTTCGTCCCCAACAAAACCGTGAATGCAGTAGGCATTGTCCCACATCAGCGCGAAATCCGGCGCAGCCGGTTTGAGGGCGGCAATGCGCATGCAAGTGGAAAGCGGATACACATAACCGTCCGGGTTGCTGTATTTCGGCACGCACCACATTCCCTTGACCGCGGGATCCCTGACCAATTCTTCCACCAGATCCATATCCGGCCCATCCTCATGGAGAGGAACGGGGATCAACTGCATGCCGAAGGACTTGCTCACGTTGAAGTGACGGTCGTAACCGGGGAAGGGACAAAGGAATTTGATCGTCTCCTCCTTTGACCAGGGACGTGCGCTATGGAGCAGTCCGTGGGTATATGCCTTTGCGAGGAGATCGTACATGAGGTTCAGGCTTGCGTTGTTTCCGAGTATGACCTCTTCGGGTTTGCAGGCGAGAATCTCCGCAAAGAGTTTGCGGCAGGACGGCAGACCGGCAAGTTCGCCATAATTACGAGCGTCTATGCCGTCGCAAACAAAGTTGCCGTCGTCGAGCGTATGGAACATTTCGTCCGATAGCGAAAGCTGTGCGGTTTCGGGTTTGCCGCGGGTGAGGTTAAGGTTTCGCTTGCTGCCGCGAAGGGCTTCGTAGTCCGCTTTTACGCGGTTGAACTCCGCCTGAAGAGCCGCTTTGTCCAGATCCGAATAACGCATGTTTCTTCTTCCTTTCGAACGAATCAAAAACCGCCCGAAACCGTCTTGCGCGGCCTCGGGCGGCGATGATGGTTTGTTTTTTATGCTACTTCAACCATCGGGTCAATGCAATGCTTTTTTTTGTATAGGAAACAGATTTTTCTGAATTTCTTGCTCTCTGTTCCCTGAAATATTCAAAACAAATGAATATTTACGCTTTACCGAGTCGTTTCTTCATGGTTTTTTCCACGGCGTTCAGAATGTTTTCATACCCGGTGCAGCGGCAGAGATGGCCGGAAAGGAGCTTTCTGAGTTCGTCGCGCGTATATTCCTTTCCGGTTTCAAGAATTTCGACGGCTGTCATAATGAAGCCCGGCGTACAGAAGCCGCATTGAACCGCCGCTTCGTCCACAAAAGCCTGCTGAATATCGCTCAGTTCGCCGTTCGGGCCAAGCAGGCTCTCCAGCGTACGGATATGCTTTCCTTCCGCCCAGACCGCAAGGTAGATACAACTGTTGTAGCATTCGCCGTCGATGATGACGTTGCAAGCGCCGCACTCGCCGACTTCACAGCCCTTTTTTACCGAGGTGAGACGGTAATCGTTTCGAAGCATATCCGTCAGCGAGGCGCGGACATCCACATAGGCTTCCACATCCTTGCCGTTGATGTTGCATTTTACCAGCTTCTTTTCCATTAGAACACACCTCCTGCGCGCTCAATCGCCGCTTTCAGGCCGCGACGGGCGGTCTCGCTGATAATCTGTTTACGGAAATCCGCCGTTGCACGCCAGCTTGTGCGCGGGTTCACGTCGTTCAGAACCTCCCTGCCGATTGTTTCGATCGCTTCTTCGCCGACAGATTTTCCGGCCAGCGCTGCCTCCGCGGTACGTGTACGCATCGGAACAGGACCGGCGACGCCGTAGGCGATGCGGGCGCGCTGGATCGTTTTTTTATCCGCGCTGAGCACAACGTTGACGGAACAGCCGATCGTCGCGATGTCCATCGCGTTTCGCATGGCGTATTTCATATAGTAACCGTAACAGTTTTCGTAGCTCTCTTTCGGGATCAGGATGGCTGTGAGCAACTCCCCATGTTCCAGGGCAACCTTGCCGGGGCCCTTGTAGAAGTCATGAATGCTCATTTTTCGGGTGCCGTTTACGCTCGTTATTTCGAGTATGGCGTCGTAAGCGACTTCAGTGGAGGCTGTGTCCGCGCTGGTTACGCCGTTGCAGATGTTGCCACCAAGGGTGCCGATGTTACGCAGCTGCGGTCCGCCCGCGGTATCCGCGGATTCGCCGAGAACCGGCATGTATTTCTGCAGCACGGGACTTTTTGTTGCGTGCGAAAAGCTCGTCATGGGACCGATCCGAAGCGCGCCGTCGGGATCTATCGTGACTTCCCGCAGCTCGTCGAGCTTGTAAATACTCACGAGCTCCGCGCCCGCAAGCTTACCTTCGCGCATTTTGATGAGCACGTCGCTGCCGCCTGCAATGAGGATTGCGTTCGGATGATCGCGCAAAAGCTCGACTGCGTTCTGAACGCTTGTCGCTTCGTATAAAGCGGAAAAATCATACATGGTTGTTCGGCTCCTTTCCTTACAGCAGGCCTTCCTCTTTGAAACGGGCAAAGAGGACATGGGGGGTCATAGGCGTTTGGTTGAGCGCAACGCCGGTCGCGTTGAGAATCGCGTTGCGAATTGCAGGCGCGCCGGGGCACGCGGGAGGTTCGCCGAGCGCTTTCGTTCCAAACGGACTGGTCGGCTCGAAGTTTTCCACAAACTCCGCCTTGAGGTCCGGGTGGTCCATCATCGTGCAGAGCTTATAATCGAGCAGATTATTGTTGAGCGGTTTACCGGTCTTCGGATCGAACAGAAGCTGCTCGCCCATCCCGTAACCGATCGCCATACTCATGCCGCCGTGAACCTGCGCTTCGGCAAGCTGCGGATTGATCAGGCGTCCGCAATCGTGAACGTTGATCATCTTGACCAGTTTGACCTTGCACATGGGAATATCGACCTCGACTTCGGCAAAGCCGCAGCCGAAGGAATACGCGTTGCTCTTGATCTGCGTGGTGCCCTCGGCACTGAACTGCTCCGCCTGATCGAGCGAATAGAGCGCGGAAGTCGCGAGCTCTTCGATCGTCATGAGCGACTCCTTCGATTCCTTTTCTATGACGATACCGTCCACGAGGTCGAGCGTATCGAGTGGTTTTCCGGTCATATATTCGGCGTATGCAAGCACCTTGTTTTTCAATTGCGTCCCGATGTTATGAATGGCGAATCCCGCAACGTAAGTCTGGCGCGAGGCGTAGGCGCCCGTGCCGAACGGAGTGATGTCCGTATCCTGCGTGGTGAGGACATGCACCTTTTCAAACGGAATTCCGACCGTGTCCGCAACCATCTGTGCGAACGCGGTATCCGCTCCCTGACCGATCTCGGTTTCACCGATTTCGAACTGAACCGATCCGTCCTGGTTCATCAGCATGCGGCAGCTGGAAGCTTCCAGCGAAATGGGCCATACGGCGGTATTGTACCAAAAGATCGCCATGCCGATTCCTCTGCGGATCGGACCGGTCTGGTTTGCGTATTCCGCGCGCTTGCGGTCATAATCCATATACGCTTTCCCTTTGGCGATACACTGATTCAGACTGTCGAAGTAATTGACGTTCTTCGAAAAATCATCCTTATAGCCAACGGGCATCATATTGATCTGCCGGAGTTTGAGCGAGTCGATGCCAAGCACCTTAGCCGCATCCTCCACGCTGCTTTCTATGGCGAAGGACACCTGCGGAATACCGTAGGCGCGCATGGCGCCGGCTGCCGGCAGATTGGTAAAGATCGTATAGGCGTCCACCTTTGTGGCTTTATCGTCCACATAGATCTGCTTGAACGCGCCTGCTCCTTTGGCGCAGATGCCGTGGCCGTGGCTGGCGTATGCGCCCTGATTGGAAAACGCTTCCATACGGCGCGCAACAAAACGGCCGTCCGGACGGGCGTAGGTGATGATATGGTAGCGAATCGCGTGGCGGACACGGTTGCTCACGAAGGTCTCCTCGCGGCTGACGTCCAGCTTTACGAGCCTTCCGCCGACCTGCTGAGAGCAATATCCGCAGAGAGGTTCGTACAGCGCGTCCTGCTTGTTGCCAAATCCGCCGCCGATATAGGGTTTAACAAGCCTTACGGACCCCCAGGGAAGCCCGAGTGCCTGACCGCAGATCCGGCGGACAATATGCGGAATCTGCGTGCTGGAGACAATAACCAGCTTGCCGAACTGCTCTTCGGCAAAGCAGATATGGTTTTCAATATGGCAGTGCTGTACGGTTGGCGTGTCGTACCAGCCTTCGATCTTGATCAGACCGGGTTCGAGGATTGCTTCCTCATAATTACCGACCTCGTAACCGGTGTGTGCCAGAATATTATTCTTGAAGCGCTCGTGCAGCTGCGGCGCGCCGTCCTTCATGGCTTCCTGCACGTCCAGCACAAAGGGGAACTCCTCGTATTCGACCTTGAGCGCCCGGACGCCCTGCTCCGCGGCGACTTCGTCCTCGGCGATTACAACGGCGACATCATCCCCGTAATAGCGCACGTGGCGGTTGAGCAGCAGACGGTCTGCAACGTCCTGATGATGCGGGTCGGTCGACCAGGGATGGCCGGCCGTGGGAAAGGGACGGTCCGGTACGTCGAAGCATGTGAGTACCTTAACGACGCCGGGAATCTGTTCGGCTCCGCTTTTATCAATGGATTTGACCATACCGTGCGCAATGGTCGAGTGATAGATTTTTACAATAAGCGCGCTTCTGTCGGCAAGGTCGTCCGTATAACGGGCGCGGCCGGTTACCTTGTCGATCGCGTCTACACGTTTGACGCTTTTTCCAACTACCATAATACCCTCCTGTTTGATATACCGGGAAACACAGCGGCAGTGCGGCCTGCCGTTGGATGCTGTTCTTGCGACTGCCGTTAAGGCAGAACAATCCGCGTTCCAGACGCAAAGCGACTGCCGCTGGCAGTTACAAATCGGCGGACAATCTCTGTCGGAACCGTACCGACCGAGAAATCGTAGAAAGCGTTCTTCCGAGCAGCGCCCAGAAAACGTGGCCGGACGGAACGAACGGTCATCCGACGAACCTACGAGGCTTCGCAGCCGCGGGCGGTTGCCAACATGCTGCATGCGTAAAACTACCCATGGTTATCATACAATATGGAAAAGCCAAACGGGAGCTTTTCATGAAAACGTTGCCGGAATATCACAGAATAAACAACATATCAATAATGATTCGTTTATTCACAGACAGGCGTTTCTAGTAGAACTAAGTGATCTGCAGAAGCAGTCAAGAGCCTTTTACTGCACTGTCCATTTGGATTCTATTTTTGGATAACGACCGATACCGAATTGTCCTTTTCAGTATTTGGGATTCGTCTTCGCTTATCTATTGAGCGATTTTCTGAAAGAACTCCATTTTCGTTACGTCGAAGAGCCCCATATCGGTCAGGCGCACGGCCGGGATGACCGGCAGGGCGATAAAGGAGAGCGTGATAAAGGGGTCGCTGTCCGTATGGATTCCGAGCTTTGCGGCGGCGGCGAGCAGCTCCCGCTGATGCTTGAGAATGACCTCCAGCGGCGCGTCGCTCATGAGGCCTGCAACGGAGAGGATCAGCTTGGCGATGACCTCGCCTTTGCTGACGACGACGTATCCGCCGCCGCATTCTTCCAGCGCATCCACCGCCCGGAGCATGTCCGCGTCGTTATCGCCAACGACGACGAGGTTATGTGAATCATGACCAACCGTAGTGGCGATCGCGCCGTCCTTGATATGAAAACCTCGAAGAATACCGAGGCCGACACGCCCGCTTGCATGGTGCCGCTCCAGCACCGCAAGCTTGAGGAGTCCGTTTTTCGGGACGAACAATCCGTTTTCCGTGTATACGTCCTCCACGTCGAGCGCGGTGACGAGTTCTTTCGGGATCAAACGGATAATATTCGCCTTGCCGGAAACCGGCATCCGGAACACATCCGGCTTGCGCGGCGCAAGATGGACGCTGTTATAGATCTTCGGGTCGGGCTTGATATGGGTGTCCATGCTCGGTTCGAAGAGCTTGCCATCCGTAATGACGAACTGCGGATTAAAATCCGTAAGGTTATCGAAGAGCACAAGATCCGCACGGTAGCCCGGCGCAACCGCACCGTAATGGCGGATCCCGTAGGTGTTGGCGGTGTTGATCGTCGCCATCTGGATTGCATGGATGGGGGAGATTCCGTTTGCGACTGCACGGCGGACGATGTAGTTGATGTGGCCTTCCTCACGGATGTCCGCAAGATGCTTATCGTCCGTGCAGAAGCTCATTCTGCGGGTGGGAAGGTTGTTCTCGGCGATCTTTTTCATGATCTCCTCGACGCCGCGATTTGCCGAGCCGAGGCGTAGGTGAATGCGAAGGCCCTTCCTTAGCTTTTCCAGAACCTCTTCATAGGTGATGCATTCGTGGTCGGTGTGCGGGCCCGCAACGCAGTAGGCGTTCAGCGCGTCGCCGGTAAGCGTCGGCGCGTGGCCGTCGATCGGATAGTGGCGGAAGAGATGCAGCTTATCGAGCATTTCGCCGTCGCCTTCCACGGTAGCAACATAATCCATCACTTCGCCAAGACCCAGTACGCGCGGATGGTTGATAAAGGCTTCCAGGTCGCGCGCCGTCAGTTTTGCGCCGCTCGTTTCAAACGCGGTGCAGGGAACGCACGATGGAACCATAATAAAAACGGAAAGGGGAAGCCATTCCGTTTGATCGAGCATATATTGAATTCCGTCCGAACCGCAAACGTTCGCGATCTCATGCGGATCGGCAATGATGGAGGTTGTGCCTTTTTCCAGAATCACATTCGCAAAGCGGGAAGGATGAGCCATGGAGGATTCGATATGCACATGCCCGTCGATCAGGCCGGGGCAAAGGTAACCGCCTTTCGCGTCAATCTCGGCTTTCCCGGTATAGGAACCAACGCCAATGATGATTCCGTCGCGCATGGCGACGTCCCCCTCGATGATTTCCTCCGTGAAAACATTTACGATTTTTGCGTTTTTGATGACCAGAGCAGCGTTGCGATCGGCCGCGTTCAGGATGGCGGCACGTAGACGTGACTTTTGCATATTGCTCACCCACCTTTTTGTTAGTATAGCATAAAGATTGTTAGATGCAAATACTTTGCAAGAAGATTTTCCTGTGCTAAGATAGGATTATAACAAGGATCGGATTTCGTTTTGCGGGCGTTCGGCGGTTTTTCTGCGGGAACGAAGGGAATCTCGATCCAACGAAAGATTGCGTCTGAATGTCTGTTATGCAGGTTTTCAGGTGGAAATCCTGCGTGACCGCCGGTATGCGGAATACGTTGAAGGAGGCAAGCCTGCATGAAAACGCTGATACAAAACGGTACCGTGGTACGAGGGCAGGGCGTTGAAATCGCGGACGTCCTGATTGAGAACGGGTTTATCAAACAGGTCTCCCATGGCATAACACAGGCCGCGGACGAGGTAATCGAGGCGCGCGGCAAATTCGTCTTTGCGGGATTCATCGATACGCATACGCATTTCGATCTCGACCTCGGCGTAACCGTTACGGCGGACAATTTTGTGACCGGAACACGCGCGGCCGCGCTTGGCGGTACGACCACCGTGCTTGATTTTGCAACCCAGGATCGCGGCATGACCATGCAGGACGCGTTCGAACTCTGGCAGAAAAAAGCGCGGGGATCGAGCTGCAACTATGGGTTTCACATGGCGATTTCCGAGTGGAACGGCGAGCGCGCGGCGGAAGTGGAACAGATGGTCGCGCAGGGCGTCACTTCTTTTAAAATGTATATGGTTTACGACGCGATGCGCCTCAACGACGGCGAAATTTACGCCGCGCTGAAGCACATGGCGGCGCTTGGCTGCATCGCCGGCGTACACTGTGAGAATTTTGATATCCTGAACGAACGTATACACGAACTCAACAGCGCGGGGATCCGCTCGCCGCTGGGGCATCCGCTTTCCAGACCGAACGAGGTGGAGGCGGAGGCGGTGGCAAGGCTGATGCGCATCGGAGAGCTGGCGCATTCGCCCGTCTGGGTCGTGCATCTTTCCACAAAAGAAGGCCTGGAAGAAGCGCTTCGGGCTCGCGCCCGCGGACAGGAGGTCTATCTGGAAACCTGCCCGCAGTATCTGGTGCTGGACGATTCGTGCTACGCCGAACCGGATGCGGAAAAATTCATCATGTCTCCGCCGCTTCGTAAAAAGGCGGATCAGGACTCGTTGTTCTCCGCGATGCGCGAAAACGAAATCGACGTAATCGGGACAGACCACTGTTCATTTTTCATGAATCAGAAAGCGCTGGGCGGCGGCGAGTTTTCAAAAACGCCGAACGGCGGCGCGGGCGTTCAGAACCGAGCGCAGCTGATCTACACGTACGCGGTCAAAACCGGCAAGATTACGCTGCCGCAGATGGCTTCGCTGATGAGCGAGAACGCCGCGCGGCTCTTCGGTATCGCTCCGCACAGAGGCGTATTGGCCGAGGGCGCGGAGGCGGATATTACGATTTATAATCCGGAAGGGGAGAGCAAGATTTCGTTCCGCACCAACGCGCATCACTGCGACAACTCCCCCTATGAGGGAATGAAGGTCTCGGGATCGGTTTCCGACGTTTTGCTGGGCGGCAAACATATCGTGAAGAACGGAGAACTGGTTCTGGAGGGTAAGGGACGGTACGTCTTCCGCAAGACCGGCGTACGGTACCGCTCGTGAAGATCGGCTGTGTCCTGCTCGCCGCTGGCGCGGGCCGCCGCTTTGGCGGCGGCAAATTAATCGCCAGTGTGGATGGGGAGCCGATGATCGACCATGCGTTGCGTCTTTACGCTTCCATTCCATTTGCGGCGCGCGTCTGCGTGACCCGAGCGGAAGAGAGGGCGATCTCGGAATCGGCGAGCCGAAGCAGATTTTCCGTCGCGGTCAACCCGGACCCCGACCGTGGAGTGGGCACGAGCGTTTCCATCGGAACATACCGGGCAGTGTCGATTGAACCGGGACTCGACGGGATCCTTTACGCCGTGTCCGATCAGCCCTATCTGGCAAGAGAAAGCGTCATGCGGCTCGTGGCGGCGTTCGAACTCGAACCGCAAAAGATCGTATCCCTTTCGTGCGCAGGTAAGCGAGGAAATCCGGCCATATTCCCCGGGCGTCTGTTTCGGGAACTGCAGGATCTTTCCGAGGATATCGGAGGTGCGGCGGTCATACGACGGCATCCGGATCTTCTGATCTGCGTGGATGCGGCTGACGAAAAGGAACTGCAGGACGTGGACACACCTGAAGCCATCGGATAAATCTTAATTCTTTCGCCATGGATATGGCAGGTTAGGAAGCAGTGGAATGCTGGAACTCATCAAAGGCCACAATATAGAAACACCCGAAGCCATCGGATAAATCACAATTCTTTCGCCATGGATATGGCAGGTTAGGAAGCAGTGGAATGCTGGAACTCATCAAAGGTCATATTATTGAGGCAAAAACATTCGGCGATCCCGTTATCACGGAGAACGGGTATCTTGCCGTACAAAACGGGGCGGTCGAAGGCGTGTATTCCACCCTTCCGGACGCGATGAAAGACGCGCCGTTAACGGATTTTTCCGATCGGCTCATCCTGCAGGGATTCTGTGATATGCACCTGCATGCGCCGCAGTATCCGATGCTCGGCATGGGAATGGATCTGCCGCTGATGGACTGGCTGAAAACCTATACGTTTAAAACGGAAGTTCGTTTTTCGGATAACGCGTTTGCCAGGGAGACCTATCGAAAGCTTGCGGCGGAGCTCGTGAAAAACGGCACGACGCGCGTTTGCATCTATTCTTCGATTCATACCGACGCGACGCTGATTCTGATGGAAGAACTCGAGAAAGCCGGCGTCGGCGGTTTCGTCGGGAAAGTCAACATGGACAGAGACAGCTGTGAATGCCAGGAACAAACGGAAGAAAGCAAACGCGAAACGCTGCGCTGGCTAAACGCCTGCGGGCGGTTTCAGAACGTTAAACCGATCCTGACGCCGCGCTTTACGCCAAGTTGCACCAATGAGATCATGCGTTGGCTCGGCGCGCTTGCAAAGGAGCAAGGGCTGTTTGTACAGTCACATTTAAGCGAAAACAACAAGGAGATTGAGCTGGTCCTGCAACTGCATCCGGATTGCGGGCAATACTGGCAAACTTACGACAAGTATGGCCTCTGGAAGGATCATACCATCATGGCGCACTGCGTGCACTCGGATGCGGCGGAGCAGCAGGCAATGATCGATCACAACGTTCTTTGTGTCCATTGTCCGGATTCCAATATCAACATCTGCAGCGGGTTTGCACCCGTACGGCAAATGAAGGAGCGCGGCGTCTGGCTCGCGTTGGGGTCGGATATCGCCGGTGGAGCGCAGCTTCCGATGCTGCAGGTAATCACGGGATGCCTGCGCATGTCCAAGGCGCGCGCAATAGCGACGCAGGGCAGTGAACCGTTTTTGACGGTGGGAGAGGCGTACTACCTGGCAACCAGCGGCGGAGCGCGGTATTTTGGCGACGGGGACGGGTTTGCCGCAGGCAATCCGCTTCATGCGGTTGTAATCAACGATGAAAGCTTGCCGCCGAGCGCAAGGCCGCTTACGGTGAAGGAGCGCTTTGAACGCGCGGTTTACCTGTCGGACGAGAGGAATATTGCCGCGGTCTACGGCGCGGGAAAACGAATACGATAAAAAAGAGCAGCGGAATCTTCCGCTGCTCTTTTTACCGGGGTCCCAGCCCCAAGTTACATGCAGTATAACATAGTTTGGATGGTTTGTGTGTGATTGCATTACGGAAGGAAGGTGAAAGATTTATTAAAATACAATCAATTCAAATTCGTTCACAAGGGCGGCAGGGAAATGACACCTTTGTATCGAATAATAAAGCAAGGCAGAGTTCAGAGAAATTTGCCGAAGAAGGAGTGGTAACATGCGTATCTCGATTACAGGTAAGAATCTCGAAATCTCCGATTACCTCAGCGAGCTCGTCAATAAAAAGGTCGGTAAACTGGAGCGGTATTTTCCGCAGGACACCGAGGTCTTCGTAACCCTTTCGGTTGAAAAAAATCGCCATATTGTTGAGGTAACCATCCCCTATGAAGGCGGTGTGATCCGCGGGGAAGAGATCACAGGAGACATGTACGCTTCCATCGACAATGTGCTCGACAAACTCGAAAAACAGATCATCCGCCATCGCACAAAACTGGAGAAATGCCTGCGTTCCGGCGCAGTGCGGGAAATCGAGTCGACGTTTGGCGGAGAATTCGACGAATCGGAGGAGGAGGGGCCCAGGATCGTCCGCGTAAAACGCTTTGCGATGAAACCGATGAACGAAGAAGAGGCGATGCTCCAAATCGAAATGATCGGCCATTCGTTCTATGTTTTCCAAAATTCGGACACCAATCAGATGAACGTACTCTATAAACGCAAGGACGGTAACTACGGTCTGATTGAACCGGAAGAATAAGGTTTCACGTCCCAATGTTTTACGAATAAGATTCAGCAGCCCGGTGCAAATGCGCCAGGCTGCTTTTATATCGGGTTTTATTTCAGGTTTTCGGGGTTGAGGCATTCAAGCTCCGGCAGGACGAAGCGACCGTCCTTACGGATGAGTACGTCGTCGAACCAGATTTCGCCGCCGCCATATTCCGGCGTCTGAATGAGGACGATGTCCCAGTGCTGGCTGGATTTGTTGCCGTTGTCGCAGTCATCGTAACAGCAGCCAGGTGTAAAATGAATGCTTCCGGCTATTTTTTCGTCGAACAGCGTGTCTTTCATCGGGAACGTGATGTAGGGATTTACGCCAATGGCGAACTCTCCCACATAGCGCGCGCCTTCGTCGATATCCAGTTGCTGATTGACGCGCTCGGTATCGTTTGCGGTCGCCTTAACAATTTTTCCATCCTTGAACGTGAACTGAATATCCGTAAAGGTGAACCCGCTCTCCAAAGAAGGCGTATTATAGGTGATAACGCCGTTTACGCTTTCCCGGACGGGAGCGGTAAAGATTTCACCGTCCGGAATATTCATGCGTCCGGCACATTTGACTGCGGGCAATCCCTTGATGGAGAAGGTCAGGTCGGTATCCTTTGCAATCAGGCGGACGCGATCGGTGCGCTCCATCAGCGTCTTCAAGGAATCCATCGCCTTATCCATCTTGCTGTAGTCGAGATTGCAGACGTTGAAATAGAAGTCTTCAAACGCCTCCGTGCTCATATCCGCCAGCTGCGCCATGCCGGGCGACGGGTAGCGCATCACGACCCACTTCGTCTTCGGAACGCGGATCTCCCCGTGGACGGGCGTCCAGTAATACTTCATATAATCGTTGAGCTTCTCGCTTGGCACATCGGACATTTCGCTGGCGTTTGTTCCGCCGCGGATGCCGATAAACGCCTGCATCCGCTCCATCAGACATGCGTCCGCTTTTGCGCGGCACTTCAACTGCTCGGGGTTGCAGTTCATAACGAGTTCGCGTTCAAACGATTTGTCGCCGAGCCAGAGAAACGGATTGCCGCCCGCCCGGTAAACCTCTTTGATCAGTGCACGGGCAAGGTCGTCGTTTCCGCCGATGCTTTCAATCAACACGTTTTCGCCGGGTTGAACGGTACAGGAAAAGTGAACGAGTCCTTCCGCAAGTCTAAGAATTCTTGGATCAAACATAAAAATACGCCTCCTGAATGGCTGAAATTTTGTCGGATGGGCTGAGCGAACGCAAAACCCATCCCATTATGGCACAGAACCAATAAAAGCGCCAGTGTCGGCACCGGCGCTGTTTCGGGGAACAACAATGGAGCGAATGGATAACCGGAAATAACAGAAAAAACCATAAAGACGAACGAAACGAAGCATGGTTTACGCGTTTACGTTGTAGATTTTTTTCACATGTTCACCGTTCGGAACAATGATGACGAATACCGAAAGCAGGGTGATTGCCATGGCTCCCGCAATGACCGGCCGGATGGGCAGCACGTCGCCGACGAGTCCGGCGATCAGCTGACCCGTAATCGTACCGAGAATACTGAGCATCTGAAAGAGACCGTTAAAGCGGCCGCGCATAGCGTCCGGCAGATAACTCTGCGTGCTGGAAATGCGAATGTTGTAACTGGTGACGCCGAGATTGCCTTCCAGAAACATAAAGATCAGCATTGCCCAGAAGGGGAAGTACAGGTATGCGCCGTCGATAACGGAAATAACGACGTATACGATCAGCGCGATCGTGTACTTCTTTTCTTCGGGATAACGGAAAAAGTAGTGTACGCCGCCGCCGACCAGTCGCCCGATCGTATTTGCACCCATTACTAACGTGTACTGCATGACTCCGTCCACGCCGTTGAGTCCCTTAAAATACGGCAGGGAAAGCGTCACGCAAAGGGAGCCGGTCAGCATCATGACGAAGAAAAACCAGGTTACCGCGCTCAGGCCACGCTCCCGCCGAAGATAGGAGAAACCATCCTTAAGATCGCGAATAAATTGCGCGCCGTCAAAGCGTTCCTCCGCCCGGCGTTCGGTGTGGGGCTCCTTTGCACGAATCTGCGTTTCAAAAATAGCGGCGATGAGAAAGGTAACCGCATTAAAAAGAAACAAAGGAGCCAGACCGATTGTTTTATAGCAGATACCGGCAATCGGAACCATAATGGCGTTGCTTAGCGGATAGATCAGGCTGGAGACGGAATATGCGCGGGTATAATTTCCCTCGCTGATGAGCAGCGGATAAAAGCTGTCGTATGCAACGGAATACACGCTGTCGATGGAGCCGATCAGCATGGAAAGAAAAAGATACGCCGTGTAATTAAAGAACCCGTTCAGTAACAGAATAAAAAACAAAGTAAACAGGCCGGCCGAAATGAAATCGAGGGAATAAATCATCCGTTTCCGCGAGAAGCGGTCGAGGAACGGACCGGCAAACATAGGAAGCGCGATACGCGGCAAACCGTAACAGACCATGAACAGGGCGTAAAGGAGTACGGAGTCCGTTTTATCCAGCACGAGAAGGCCAATAGCAAAGCCGGCAACCGCGTTTCCAAACATGGAGACGACGGTGCCCAGCGTAAGGATTGAAAAATCCCTTGTCCAGAGTTGTTTGCGCTCTGTTTCCATGCGGAGTAATATATCACCACGATTCCTGATTGTAAAGATACATATTGCGGAATTATTCTGCAAATTTGCGCAAAAGACGGTTTATTCTGAAAGAGTAAGCTTCCATTATGAAGGCAAATATGAGAGAACACCGGAATATGCCGTTGTCGATACAACAGCGCAAGAAAGATCCTTCCGGATGACGCGCGGAGGTTGACGAATCGGACGGCTTCCCCTATGATGTAGAGTGCTGGCAGAGGCGAACCGGCAAGCAAGGAACAAAGGAGTCTGAGACGATTGGCCTTATCGAAAAGAATCGGAAAAACAGAGATGATCAGCGAGGCTGCCGCGCTTGCCGCGCTGCGTGAAGCGCAGAGAAGCGGCGCGGATTATGCGGAGCTGTTTTTGGAAGATACCGAGAGTAATCGCGTGGAAATGATCGACGGCAAGGTGGAGTCCGCGAACTATACGCGTATTTGCGGCGCCGGCGTTCGCGTTTTATGCGGAACGAAAAGCGCTTTTGCCTGCGGAACAGATACCAGTGAGCGCGGAATTATGGAAACTGCCCGCGCCGCGGCAGCCGCGCTCGGAGAAGCGAAACTGGCGTCGGAAGATGCGGTGTTGCGCGCTCGCCGCAATATGGAAACGCCTGTGGAAAGGCCGTTCTCTGCTATTGAGAATGCGGACCGGATCCGAGTGATGCGAGAAGGTGCGCTTGCCATGAAGGATGTTTCCGCCGAGATTTCGCAGACGGTCGTTCGCTATCTTGACCAGGTGCAGCGCGTAACCATCGTTTCGACGGACGGCGTCTTTGTGACGGATGAGCGCCCGCGGACGAGAGTTTATCTGCAGGCGGTCGCTATGCGCAACGGCGAAGCGCAAACGGGATATGAAGGCCCGGGCTGCTGCCGCGGGTTTGAAGCATATCGGGACAGGATTGATGTGGAGAGCAGCGCAAGGATCGCCGCGCTGACCGCAGTGACGATGTTGCATGCGCCGGAATGCCCTGCGGGAAATCTGCCGGTTGTTATTGACGGCGGTTTCGGCGGCGTTATTTTTCACGAAGCATGCGGACATTCGCTGGAAGCAACGGCGGTCGGCCGCAATAATTCCGTTTTCTGCGGCAAGTTGAACACGAAGATTGCGGCGGACTGCGTCAGCGCCGTGGATGACGGCACGCTGGCGGGAGAATGGGGATCGCTGAATGTGGACGACGAAGGCGGTGCGCCGCGTCGGAACCTGCTGATTGAAAACGGCATCCTCAAGGGTTACTTAATCGACAAACTGGGGTCGCGCAGAATGAATCTGCCGAGTACCGGTTCTTCGCGCAGACAGGGGTATATGTTTGCGCCTACGTCCCGCATGACGAACACCTTTATTTGCGAGGGGACGGACGACGAGGAGGAAATGATCCGGAGCATGCCGGAAGGACTCTATGCAAAAAAGATGGGCGGCGGTTCGGTCAACCCGTCGACGGGAGAGTTCAATTTCAGCGTGGCGGAAGGATATTGGGTAAAAAACGGGGCGATCGTTTCGCCGGTTCGCGGCGCGACTCTGGTGGGAAGAGGCAGTGAGGTGCTGCTCGGGATCGACCGCGTCGGCAGGCAGATGTGGATGGCGCCCGGCATGTGCGGTTCCATTTCGGGTTCCGTGCCGACCAACGTCGGCCAGCCGCGTATTCGCGTAAGCGGCATGACCATTGGCGGAAAGGGAGGCGCGATCGAATGACTTACCGCGAGTTTTCGATTCTGGCAAGGAAGCATTCCGAAGCAAAAGGATGCTCGGGGTGCGAGCTTTATTATACGAACGGGGAATCGTTCTCGGCAAACGCAAGCGGCGGCGAGATCGATCGCTACAGCGTCAGCCGCGAATCGGGGATTTCCATTCGCGTTTCTTTTGCAGGACAGGAAGGCTACGCATATACGGAGTTGCTGGAGGAACCGGAACAACTGGTCGAACATGCGATCGCCAACGCAGTCTGCATCGAGAACAGGGACGATCACCCTATGCAGACGAAGCAGCCTTATCGGGCGGTACGGCGCGAAGACTCCGCACTGAAGGACCTCGGGGAATTCGAGCGGGCGGAACTGGCTAAGCGCCTCGAGACACTCTGCCTTGAGGAGGATAAGCGTGTAAAACGCGTTGTTTACTGTACCGCTGCATACGACGAAGGCAGCGTGACTATGGAAAATACACAGGGATTATTTGCACAAAAAACGTTGAACGGATCGGTGATCTATGCGATGCCCTCCGTGCAGGAGGGGGACGAAGTGCGAACAGGTTTTGCATTCCGAATGGGCAAGGATGCGGCGGATGCGGAGGCATGCGCAAAGGAGGCTGTAGCGGATGCGCTCGGTAAGCTGGGCGGAAAGCCGGTGGTTTCCGGCTGTTATCGCGTGCTGCTGCAACCGTTTGCCATGTGTGACCTGCTTTCCGCGTTCTCGCCGATGTTTTCGGCGGACGAAGCGCAGAAAGGGTGTTCCCTGCTGGCGGGGAAGGAAGGCGAGACGGTTGCGAGCCCCCTGATAACGGTCTGGGACGATCCGTTCGATCCCGTCGCACCGCGAGCGTTCGACGGAGAAGGGACGCCGTGCCGCAAGAAAGCGGTGATCGAGAAAGGCGTACTCAAGACACTGCTGCACAATCTGAAAACCGCGAAGAAAGCGAACACGTCGAGTACCGGAAACGCAAGCCGCCGAAGCGCCGCTTCCACGGTTGGCGTGGCGCCGACCGTATTTCGGCTGGAACCGGGCGAATTGACTTATAAAGAGATGCTGAGTGAACTTTCAAACGGGCTTGTCATTACGGACCTGGAGGGACTGCACGCGGGAGTGGACGCAATCTCCGGCGATTTTTCGCTGAAAGCCGCGGGATATCTTGTTGAGAACAAGAAAGTAACGAGACCGGTTTCCGGAGTGACGGTGGCGGGGAATTTCATCGCGATGATGAAGGACGTCTCGGCGGTGGGAAACGATTTTCGTTTTGCACTCCCGCAGGGCGCCTACTTCGGCTCGCCGAGCGTGTTGATTTCTTCACTGACCGTTGCCGGGAAATAGCGAAAGATGCGTGATTTTTCATAAAAAAGTTGGAAAATAAAAAAGAATCGATTGACACGGCCCCTTTGGTATGGTATCTTTTGAAGGTGCCCCGCAAAGGGGCTCGCTTTATGATGTTTCGACCTAATTAATGGAGGGTTTTAACCATGGCAGCAGATGCACGCGTAAAGATCACCCTGGCCTGCACGGAGTGCAAGCAGCGGAATTACAACACTTTCAAGAACAAAAAGAACGACCCCGACAGGCTTGAGTTCAGCAAGTATTGCCGTTTCTGCCGCAAGCACACCATCCATCGCGAATCCAAATAACGGAAAGCGAAAGAGGAACGATATGGCACAGAATAACAATGTACAGCAGAAGGATGCAAAGCCCGCGGTGAAGAAGGCCGGTGCCATCGACGCGCGCGGTACGCACAAGAGGACGCTCTGGAACGCAATCTCCAAGAAGTTTCTTCTTCCTGCGAGCATTCTACTTATTGCGGGAGGGCTGTTCCTTGCCGCTTATAACATTCTGCAGCTTGTAACGCCGGTGGAAACGTATAAGCTTTCAACCGGGCTGAAAGTCGCCAGCGTACTTCTCGGCCTGCTTCTGGTGGCGTCCGGTGCGCTTGCCCTGCTCAAGCAGAAGGGCAAAACGCTGATGACGCTCGGCTCGCTTGCGCTTGTCTACGCGATCATCATCCTGACCGCTACGGCCTTGATGGGGACTGTCGCGCTGACTGCAGGAATCGTCGTGGTCGTACTGTCGCTTTTCTATGTGTTTGCGGTGGACGCAAAGTACGAGGTCGGCCTGATTCGTTTCTTCCGTGAAATGATCGGTGAAGTGAAAAAGCTCACCTGGCTTTCCGGTAAGGAACTTGTCAGTTATACCGCTGCGGTCATCGCGTTCGTTCTCGTGATGGCGCTGATCATTTACCTTCTCGATCTTGCATTCTCGAGCGGCTTTGGCGCAATCAGCAAAATCAACATCGGGTAAGGAGCAATGAGCGTGCAGGAAGCAAAATGGTACGTGGTGCATACCTATTCCGGGTATGAGAACAAGGTCAAGGAAGACCTTGAAAAATCTGTGGAAAACGCCGGTCTTCAGGATATTATCCTTGAGGTGAAGTATCCCACGGAGGAAACCATCGAGATTTTGCCCAACGGAAAGCGCAAGGTTACTCAGAGGAAAGTATTTCCCGGTTATGTCATGGTGAAGATGCTCGTGGACGTTGTCGAAAAGGAACGTCCGGCGGAGCAGGGCGGCGGCAAATCCGTCGATCTCGTGATGAATCCTCGCGCGTGGTATGTTGTTCGCAACACCCGCGGCGTGACCGGCTTTGTCGGCCCGGGCAGCAAGCCTGTGCCGCTTTCGGACGAGGAAGTCACGGCGATGGGCGTCGAGCGTATCCCGATCGTTCTGAATATCGAGGTGGGCGAAACGGTGCGCGTTGTTTCCGGACCGCTGGAAAACTTCACTGGCCGCGTAGAAGCGCTGGATGCCGAACGGCAAAAGATCAAACTCACGGTTTCCATGTTTGGGCGTGAAACGCCCGTCGAACTTGATTTCGTTCAGGTTCAGAGACTGTAAACCAATCCGCCTCGGGGCAAAAGAACGTCTGTAACGCATCTTTGCGTTGATAGAAACGTGGGAGGGGGAGGCACCCCGCTTACCACAACCAATTATAATGGAGGGAACAGCAATGGCAAAGAAGATCCAAGGCTACGTAAAGCTGCAGATTCCTGCGGCAAAAGCGACGCCAGCCCCGCCGGTAGGTCCGGCGCTCGGTCAGCAAGGCGTCAACATCATGGCATTCTGCAAAGAGTTCAACGAACGTACGCAGAAGTCCGCGGGACTGATTATCCCGGTCGTCATTACCGTTTATCAGGATCACTCATTCTCGTTTATCACCAAGACGCCTCCCGCAGCCGTTCTGATCAAGAAGGCTTGCGGAATCGAGACCGCGTCCGGCGTACCGAACAAGAATAAGGTTGCGACCATCACGAAGGCGCAGATCCGCGAAATCGCCGAGCTGAAAATGCCCGACCTGAATGCGGGAAGCCTTGAGACGGCCATGTCCATGATCGCCGGTACCGCCCGCAGCATGGGCGTTATCGTCGGGGACTGAGGGGGAACGAGTAATGAAACACGGCAAGAAGTATAACGAAAGCAGAAAGAGCATCGAAGCGCAGAAGCTTTACGATGCGCATGAAGGCCTCGAACTCGTCGTAACCACGGCGAAGGCGAAGTTTGACGAAACCATTGAAGCTTCTGTACGTCTCGGCGTAGACCCCCGCCACGCGGATCAGCAGGTTCGCGGCGCGGTCGTTCTTCCGCACGGCACGGGCAAGAAGGTTCGCGTTCTGGTATTCGCAAAAGCCGATAAGGCCCGCGAAGCACAGGAAGCCGGCGCCGATTATGTTGGCGACGAAGATCTCGTCAAAAAGATTCAGACCGAGAACTGGTTTGATTTCGACGTTTGCGTTGCAACCCCCGACATGATGGGTGTTGTCGGCCGCATCGGCCGCGTGCTCGGTCCGAAGGGCCTCATGCCGAACCCGAAGTCCGGCACGGTTACGATGGATGTTGCAAAAGCGGTTGCGGATATCAAAGCCGGTAAGGTGGAGTACCGCGTCGATAAAACCAGTATCATTCATTGCCCGATCGGCAAAGCGTCGTTCGGCGTTGAAAAGCTTGAGGAGAACCTCACCACCCTGATGGACGCGATCGTGAAGGCCAAGCCTTCCGCCGCGAAGGGAACTTATCTTAAGAGCGTTGTCATCAGCGCGACGATGGGCCCGGGCGTCAAGTTCAATACTCTCAAGTTCTAAGAGCTTTCTGCGGGAAGACCGTGAACGCGGTTTTCCCGCGGCATTTTCCAGCCGCAAAAGACGGATCACCCCATATTGTCAGGATTGACAAGCGGAAAGCGGTGTGATAATATCTTTTGCGGAAACGATCGCCCAAGACAGCCGGCAGCGGGAAACCGTATAAGTCCTGCCGAGGTGAAACGTACAATACTTTGTATGTTATCCTTCTGTCTTGTATTGGGCGGAAGGATTTTTTTGATGTAGTTGCAAGGAGGTGAAACAACTAATGGCAAACGTTCAGAATATCGAACGCAAAGCGGAGCAGGTTTCAACTGTTGCTGAGAAGATCAAGAGAGCGCAGAGCATCGTGGTATTCGATTATCGCGGCATCACCGTTGCCGAGGATACCGAACTTCGTGCGGAAATGCGTAAAGCGGGCGTGGAGTATGCGGTTATCAAGAACCACATTATGGCACGCGCGTGCGAAACCAACGGCATCGACGCCAAGGAATCGCATATCTTCAAGGGCCCCAGTGCATTCGCGTTTGGTTATGACGATCTCGCCGCGCCGGCGCGCATCCTGAAAGCTTTTGTGAAGAAAGCGAAGAAGTGTGAACTCAAGGGCGGTATCGTCGAGAAGGACATTCTCAACGCGACGGAAGTCGAAGCGATTGCAGATATGCCGAGCCGCGAGGTATTGATTGCCCGTATGCTTGGTTCCATGATGTCGCCGATTTCCAAGTTCGCAATCGTCATCAACGAGATTGCAAAGAAGCAGGGCGGAGAGCAAGCGTAAGCGGGATCCGCAAAACTCAAAAAATGACAATTTTGCGGAACATCCGCACAAAAATTAATGGAGGAAATTATGGATAAGGAAAAATTGATCGCTGATCTGAAAGCGATGTCCGTTCTGGAACTTTACGAGCTCGTTAAGGCGCTCGAAGAAGAATTCGGCGTATCCGCCGCCGCGACCGCCGTGGCCGTTGCAGGCCCCGCCGCCGCTGCTTCCGAAGAAGCCGAAGAGAAGACCGAATTCGACGTCATCCTCAAGGAAGTCGGCGCCGAGAAGATCAAGGTTATCAAGGTTGTCCGCGAACTCACCGGTCTCGGCCTCAAGGAAGCCAAGGACGTTGTCGACGGCGCACCCAGCAAGGTCAAGGAAGGCGTCAACAAGGAAGAAGCCGAGAAGATCGTTGCTTCGTTCAAAGAAGTCGGCGCAACCTGCGAAATCAAATAAGCAAGTTTGTTTCTTTTGCCAGCTCGGTTATCCGGGCTGGTTTTTTTCACCAGCTAGATTGTTTGCTCATTTTATGTTTCGAAAAAAGAAGTCGGCGCAACCTGCGAAATCAAATAAGCAAGTTTGCTTCTGTTGTCAGCTCTGGTATTCGAGCTGACTTTTCTATTTTAGCTCAATCCATCTGTATGAATAGCGGTAGAGTGTTACGCGGGAACGGCCGAAGGATCTCAGCCGTATAATTCAAACCGGCATGCTTCCTTAACGCGCTTATGGATTGCCAGCTGTGCAAAATCATGATAAACTAACACAAATTGAACGAGTCTTCAATTATTCATATGGACCTGTGTGAGCATAGGGGTGAACCTTCATGATTATTGTTGGCATTTGCGGCGCAAGCGGCAGCGGGAAAAGTACGCTGGCAAAGCGGATCAAAGACTCGCTGGCCTGCAGTTGCGTCATCATTGGCCAGGATTGCTATTATCGTAATTTTCCCGATCTGCCGTTTTCGGAGCGGATCAAGATGAATTATGACGAACCGTCTATCTTTGACTTCGACGAATTGCTTTGCGACATCGACTTGCTGGAAAGCGGGCAGCCAATTACAACGAAGGGTTACGATTATGTCAGTTACCTTCGTGCGGATACACCGGAAGTACTGATTCAGCCGCCGGAAGTGCTCGTACTGGAAGGGATCCATATGTTCTACGATAAGCGCCTTTGCGAGCGCATGGCTTTGAAAGTATACCTGCAGGTCGATGTGGATATTTGCCTGCTGCGGCGGATCAAGCGGGATATCAAGGCTCGAGGGCGTTCCATCGATAATATTGCCGAGCAATACCTGGAAACGGTGAAGCCGGTCTACGAGAAATATATCGTAAATTATATCAATGATGCGGACTTTGCCGTTATGCGCGGCGGAAAGAATAAGATGGCGATCGACGCAATCTCCGCTTACCTGACGACGAAGGTTCTGGCGGAACGGTTCGAATCGGAAGCCAAACCGAGTCTGGAGATGCACACGGGCGGAGGTTCCGAGTTTACAGAGTAACAGAATCCCTGTGCGATGGGGAGAAACTACAAAGCAATGCGGAAAGGGGTAAGCGCCGTTATGGAACAGACGGTACCATATGGACCGGAGGAGAACCACAGAGGGCACCACGGGATGGAAGATAGACCGAGACACGGACCGGGGCGCGTTATCGCTTATTTCCTGACTCTGATCGTGCTCAACGTTCTGCTGGCCGTCTTTGCGCTCTATATGCTGGGATATGCGCTGGCGTTTGATTGGTCAATTCTGAAAACGGGCAGCCTGCAGGCGATACTGGAAAGTGCCCTTCAACTGCTGCTTCTGTTCTCGCCGGTCATTCTTACGATCCTGATCAACCGCCTGCTTTACCGTGCTTTTCGAGGGTGGAAGCGATTTCCCCGCGGAACATGGTTCTTTGCCTTGCTGGCGATTCTTGCCGTTCAGGTGGCGACGGTTATGCTGATCTTCAGCTATGGCTATGTGGACGGAACCAGCGGTTTCCATATTGAGTCTGTTGGAATCCTGACGCCCGGATAACCCTTTTTAGTAAAAGAATATGGGCTCTTGCGTGCAGGAGAACAAAGGGTTCCCTGCACATTATTATGACTATAGCATTCAACGGACGGTTGTGTTACAATAACTTTACATATATGTGACGGAGTTCCTGCATGAAATTACTTTTAAGCAACGATGATGGAGTTTTTGCAAGCGGAATCAGGGCGCTTGCTTCCGAGTTAAGCAAAAATCACGAAGTGTATGTTTCCGCACCCGACCGGGAGCGCAGCGCGGTCAGCCGTGCTATGACGCTATTCAGCCCGCTTCGGGCACAACGGACGCAATTAGCCGGCCTACCGAACGTACAGGCTTTCGCAGTCAGCGGAACTCCTGTCGACTGCGTGCGGCTTGCGCTAGGAAATCTTACGCCGAATCCGGATCTTGTGGTGTCCGGCATCAATTTAGGGCCGAATCTCGGCACGGACGTGCTCTATAGCGGCACCGTTGCCGCCGCGCATGAAGCCGCTTTGCTGGGATATCAGTCCATCGCGGTTTCCTGCCTTTCCTACGAAGGGAAGTACATCGAAACGGCCGCTCGCGTAGCGGCGATGGCCGTGCAATATCTTTCCGGACATCCGCTGGATTTTGGTACGCTGCTCAATGTAAACGTGCCCGCCGTCCCCTTTGAGGAACTGAAGGGGATCAAGGCGGTTCCGCTTGGCATACAGCAGTATGCGCTGGAGTTTGTGGAACGGGAAGATCCTATGGACCGTAAGTATTATTGGGCCCCGCGAGGCTGCACCACCTGCTCGGACGGATTGGATGTGGACGTTCGCTGGGCGAACGAGGGATATGTGACCGTTACGCCTTTAACCTATGACCTGACCTGTACGGAGAGGCTGAAGGAGATTGCCGCGCAAAACCTGGATCTGAATCAACGCGGCTGAGGAAAGCAAAAGGACGCACACAACGAAAACCGGAGGAATATCGCGGAATGGATGCATTGTTTTCGCTGATGGAAAAACAGTACCCGACCTTTTCAAAGGGGCAGAGGCGCATCGCGGAGTATATCTTTAATTCCTATGACGACGCGGCGTTTATGACTGCCGCGAAGCTGGGAGAGAAGGTCGGCGTTTCCGAGTCCACTGTGGTTCGGTTTGCGTATATGCTTGGTCTGGACGGATATCCCGCCCTTCAGGAGGCGCTGCAGGATCTGATCCGTCACAGGCTGACCAGCGTTCAGCGAATCCGGCTCGCGGCAAACATCCCTCAGCAGGACGTGCTCAAAACGGTTCTCACTTCGGATATGAATAATATTCGCGCAACGATCGAAATGATTGATAACGAGAGCTTCGACGGCGCGATCAATGCGATTCTCCATGCGCGGAGAATCTATGTGCTCGGCATACGCAGCGCAATGTCGCTCGCGCAGTTTCTGACCTACTATCTGGATTATGTTTGCGATAATGTAATGTTTGTCAACGGCGCCGTGCAGGATATCCACGAGCGTATGCTTCGAGTGGATTCGACGGACGTGTGTTTCGGCATCAGTTTTCCACGGTACAGCGCGCGAACGGTGGACGCCATGAAGTATGCAAAGTCCAAAGGCGCCACCTTGATCGCTCTTACCGATATGCCGACTTCGCCGGTTGCGCGCATTTCGGATTATTCGCTTTGCGCGCGAAGCGACATGGCTTCGTTTGCGGATTCGCTGGTCGCGCCGCTGTCGCTTATCAATGCAATTATCGTAGCGATCGGCCATGCGCGAAAGGATGAAGCGTATCAGCACCTGACTCAGCTCGAAGAGGTCTGGCACGCGGAAGGCGTATACCTTTCGGAAACGCTCAAAGAGGAGCGTTCATGATCGTATTTGTGATTGGCGGCGGTCCGGCGGGCATGATTGCGGCGGCTTACGCCGCAGAGGCGGGGCATGCCGTTACGCTTTTCGAGAAGAATGAAAAGCTTGGGAAAAAGCTGTATATTACCGGAAAAGGGCGCTGCAATGTAACGAATACGGCGGACTGGGATTCCTTTTTTGCGCATGTCCTCCGAAATCCGAAGTTTCTATACAGTGCGCTGGCGCACTTCGATAATCGGGCGTTGATGGAGCGGATCGAGCGTGCGGGTGTTCCACTCAAAACCGAGCGCGGCGGGAGGGTATTTCCCGCGTCGGACAAGTCGAGCGATATCATCCGTGCCTGGGAAAAGATTGTCCGCGAATCCGGAGTAACGGTTCGTCTCAATTCGCGCGTGGAAGAGATCGTCATTCGGGAGAATGCGGTCTGCGGCGTGCGGGTCGGCGGGGAAACGCTTTTGTGCGATGCGGTAGTGGTCGCAACCGGCGGGGTTTCGTATCCGCAGACAGGGTCCACCGGAGACGGATACGTTTTCGCGCAGGCGGTCGGGCATACGGTTCTCGATCCGGTGGCGTCGCTGGTCCCGCTGGAAACCGAGGAGACATGGCCGCGTATGCTTGCGGGACTAACGCTGAAGAATGTTACGCTTACGGCGAAAGTAAACGGAAAAGAAGTTTTTTCCGAATTGGGAGAACTGCTTTTCACTCATTTCGGTGTGAGCGGCCCTCTTGTGCTTTCGCTTTCCGGCGTGATTGCTGAATCACCCAAGGGAGCGAAGCTGTATATCGATCTGAAACCCGCGTTATCAACCGAACAGCTGGATGCGCGCATTTTGCGGGATTTGCAGGCGGGGGCTAGGCAACAGGTGAGGACGGCCCTGCATGCGCTGCTGCCGGCAAGGCTGTTGGAAACCGCGCTGGAGCTTGCCGGGATCGACGGAAGCAAACCGGTTGGTGAGTTTGACAGAGCGCAGAGGGCGCGGCTGGTGGGCGTTTTGAAAGAACTCCCGCTGACGGTATCCTCGGCGCGCGGGCTAAAGGAAGCCGTTATTACGCGCGGCGGGGTTAGCGTGAAGGAAGTGAATACCTCCACGATGGAATCCAAGAAAGTTAATGGGCTCTACTTCGCCGGAGAGGTCCTCGACCTGGATGCGACGACCGGCGGATATAACCTGCAGATCGCCTGGTCGACCGGTGCGCTCGCGGGGGACAGCATTCACGAATAACGGAGAGAAGAACGGTATGGGCGAACATCTCAATATCGCGATCGACGGGCCATCCGGTGCGGGAAAATCCACGCTGGCAAAAGCGGTCGCCGAAAAGCTGAAGATCCGCTATCTGGATACGGGCGCGATGTATCGCGCTATGGCGCTGCATGCAATGCGGCTTGGCGTAAGCGTTTATGACGAAGCGGCTTTGAAAACGATCCTTCCCGGCGCGGAAATCCGCGTGGAGTATGACGAGCGCGGGCAACGCGTTCTGCTCAAAGAGGAGGACGTAACGGATCAGCTTCGCACGCCGGAGCTTTCCATGGGGGCGTCCGCAGTCAGCGCACATCCCTGCGTCAGGGAAAAGCTTGCCAGCCTGCAAAGGGAAGTCGGGCGGAACTACGATGTTGTGATGGATGGGCGCGATATTACGACAAACGTACTGCCGCACACCAGACATAAGTTTTTTGTGACAGCAACGCCGGAGGTGCGCGCCGAGCGCCGGCTTCTGGAGTTACGAGCGCGAGGAAACACGGACGAAACGTACGAACACGTTTTAGCGGAACTGATTACGCGGGACTATAACGACAGTACGCGCGCCTATATGCCGCTTCGGCAGGCGAATGACGCGATTCTTGTGGATACGAGCCACATGACGGTGGACGAAACGCTGGATACGGTTCTTCGCGCGATTCGGCAAAAGGAAGCGGACAGGGCATGATCTACATTTTTTTCAAAATTCTATTAACGCCGTTCTTCTGGCTGTTCTATCGTCCCAATATCAAGAACTTTGGAAGGCTGTTTTTTTCGGGACGCGCAATCATTATTTCGAATCACTTTTCACTTGGCGACCCTATACGGCTAGCGCTCGTTGCGCCGCGCCCTGTGCATTTCATGGCGAAACAGGAGCTGTTTGATTCGACTTTGAAGCGTTTCTTCCTCAAACAGCTGTTTGCTTTTCCGGTGTATCGGAGGCATGCGGATATGCTTTCCCTGAAGCAGGCGATGTCCGTTCTGGAACACAATCATATCTTCGGTATTTTTCCGGAGGGCCGCCGTTCGATAACCGGAGAGCTGGATTCGTTTGAAAAAGGCGCCGCGTTTCTCGCGCTGCGCTGCAACGCGCCGGTGATTCCGGTTTATGCCGATCCGAACTGGAAAAAACGTAAACGTGTTCGGATGGTCGTTGGCGAAACGCTGAATGCAAACGAAATCGCCGATTCGCATGCCGGCCGCGGTGTAGACGCGGTAACCGACGCGATCCGGGATCGTATGCAGTTACTCAAAAACGAACTGGAGCTGATGCCGTAATGCGGATTCTCTTGGCAAAAAACAGCGGTTTCTGCTTCGGAGTGCGCCGCGCGGTGGAAATGGCGGAAACATGCGCCGCAGAGCGTGGAACAGTATATACCTACGGGAATATCATTCATAACGAAGGCGTTGTGCGCGAGCTTGCGGGGAAAGGGGTTCATTCCGTTGACGGCCTGGATGGCTTGAATGCCGGTGATACGCTCATCATCCGTGCGCATGGCGCACCGCCAAACGTCTATACCGCGTGCGAAGCGCGCGGCATCCTCCTGATCGACGCGACCTGTCCCTATGTGAAGCGGATTCACCAAATTGTTCAGAAGGCCGCGCAGGAAGGAAGGACGGTCTATATTGCCGGAAAGGCGAATCATCCGGAAGTCGTTGGGATTTGCGGCTGGGCTGGCGAGAATGCCATTGTGCTCGAATCACCGCAGGATGTGGAGTCCGCCGAAATTGCGCAACGCGCAACAATCGTAGCGCAAACGACTTTGCCGGAAGAAACACTCGCAAATATAGTATATGTGCTGCGCAACCAAGGGGGAGACACGCTTGACCTTGAGGTAAAGGATACGATCTGCAGCACCACCCGCGCCCGCCAGAGCGAGGCGGAACAAATTGCAGAAAGAAGCGATCGTATACTCGTTTTGGGATCGAGGTCGAGCGCCAATACACAAAAGCTGGTCGAAATCTGTAAAAAACACTGTATTTTTACGGAAAACATTGAGTTACTAGATAATTTTTTTCTTGATAAATTACCATCCGATGGTATAATAGGTATTGTTGCGGGCGCATCGACGCCGGACCGGATGATTAGGGAGGTACTACAAGTAATGAGCGAACAGGAAAAAACGACGATCGAAACCATTGAAGCGGCAGCTCCCGCTGAGGAAGTCGTCGTCCCCCAGGCACCCCAGGCGACCGAAGAACCCGCTGCTGTTGCGGAAGAGCCCAAACCCGCAGAGAAAGCGCAGGTTCAGGAGAAGGTCGAGCATGAGGACAGCTCTGATTTCGCGACCGCGTTTGAAAAGACCATGACCCGTATCCACAATGGACAGGTCGTCGAAGGAACGGTTATTTCCGTTGTCGATGGCGAAGTGTTCGTGAATATTGGTTATAAGTCGGATGGCGTCATTCCCCCGAACGAGCTTTCGGGTGATTCTGATGCGAAAGCGGAGGATCTCTTCAAGGAAGGCGACGCTATCGAAGTCGAAGTCATCAAGGTGAACGATGGAGAAGGCAACGTAATTCTCTCCCGCAAAAATGTCGAGAGCAAAAAAGTCTGGGACGAGCTCATGAATCAGGAGAACATCGAAGAAAAGATCTTCGATGCAGTCGGCAAGGAAGTCGTCAAAGGCGGCCTGATTGCGGACATGAGCGGAATTCGGGCGTTTGTTCCGGCCTCTCAGGTTTCGGTAAAATATATTGAAAATCTCAGCGAATTCGTTGGCAAGCCAATGAAGCTGAAGGTTCTGGAAGTGGACCGCCAGCGGAAACGCATTGTCGCCTCTCAGAAACAGGTCCTTATCGCGGAAGCAGCCGCTGAGAAGCACGCAAAATGGGAAGCTCTGGTCGTTGGCAGCAAGGTAAACGGCATTGTTCGCAGGATTGCGGATTTTGGCGCGTTCGTGGACATTGGTGGTATTGACGGCCTCGTTCATGTAACGGATGCCGCTTGGGGTCGCGTAAAGCACCCGTCCGACGTTTTCTCGATTGGTCAGGAGATTGAAGTTCTGATTCTGAACGTTGATGTGGAGAAGGAACGCGTTTCTCTTGGTTATAAGCAATTGCAGCCAAAGCCTTGGACGTTAGCCGCTGAGAAGTATCCCATTGGCTCTATCGTGGAAGGCAAAGTTGTTCGGATCGTACCGTTCGGTGCGTTTGTTGCGCTGGAAAGCACGATTGACGGTCTGATTCATATTTCGCAGGTTTCCGTACATCGTATCGCGAAGGTTGAGGATGAACTTAAAGTTGGCGATATGGTTCGCTGCAAAGTACTGGAGGTTAGCCCGGAAGCAAAGCGGATCAGCTTGAGCCGTAAAGAGGCCCTGTTGGAGGAAGATCCCGAACTTGCGGAACAGCTTAAAGCGGAAAAAGCGGAGCGTGACCGCCAGTATGCGGAGCGTCAGGAACAGCGACAGCAGCAGCGCGACTCGCAGCAGTCGCAGCAGCGTGAGAAACGCGAGAGCGCACCGCGCACGACGTCGGGTGAACGTCCGCAGAGTGACAGCAATTCCGGGAGTGCGGATCGCCGTGATCGCGGAGATCGTCGCCGCCGCAATGAGGATGGCGATTATGAATTGCCTCCTGTTCAGGAGACCACGACGTCGCTTGCTTCCCTGTTCGAAGGGCTGAAGGTAGACGACGAATAATCGATCATAAGAGATCATCAAAGAGCCACTGATATGGGTGGCTCTTTTCTGGTTTATGGACTTCAGTCTGTGGCGCGAGCGAAGCGAGCGACATAAAAAACCACCCGCTATGCGGGTGGAGTAAAAAGTTATACAAAGAGAATCACCTTTCCGATAGGATAGAAGTGTTCAAGCTACTATGCCGGAAAGGAAA
>JAYFNY010000024.1:0-27936 GCA_034933205.1 Eubacteriales bacterium | reverse complement strand
CCTACCTGATGGAATATGCCGAAGACTGGTCCGTTTCCAAAGCGTACATCAGCCCTCAATCCATGGAAACACTGCTTCAGAACGCTGCTTGATCAGCACTTCGGAGTCCCCTAATTGCGAACTTTTGTTGACAGTACCAGATTGTTCTTAGTGTTAATGGTACTATTGAATCTTTTCCTTGTGTAATAAATACTATAGAAAAGCATAGAGGATTTATAAGCAGGATTGATTTTGCTGCTAATGAGATACTACTTACTGATCCTGAATGCGAAGAAATTGCTAGACTAGCGCTGGATTTTATTTGCAATGTCGAATTGCTTACAAGTAATATGATAATTTTCAATGAAAGTGATGATTGTACTGTAAGAAGTAAAAAGTCCTACTATCTTCTCACTGAAATGTATATTCCAAATTGCGAAGAATCAAGAAAGAAACTTGAATTGTTTTATCAATTTGCGGACGAATGCAAGAAACCGATGTAGAAACATTAGCCTATAATTATTAGCTATTAAACTATACAGAGCGCACCCTCGCGGGTGCGCTCCTTGCGTTACAATCGCTATTTCGAATTCTATTTCCTTCTCTTTTTCGAAGTCGCCCTCTGAATCGCCTTCACAACCTCGACCATCGGGATGATCAATAACGCAAGCCCAAGCCCGATTGCGTACTCTAGGACGCTGATGTGCTCAAAGCTGAACGCTTCCCGCAGGAACGGCACATACAGCACCACGAGCGTGAGCACAAGCGAGAGGATCGCCGCGCCCCAAAGGTACTTATTCTGGCAATTCATAGCGAAAATGCTTTGCCGCTGGGAGCGCATGTTGAAGCTGTGGAAGATTTCCGCCATGCTCATCGTTAAAAACGCCATGGTCGTACCGTCCGTGCTGTTGACAATCGCCCACGCGCCGTTTTGAATCCGCTCGCCGATAAAGTATGCCGCCAGGGTAAGCAGCGTCACGAGGAACCCCTGGTAGGCGACGTCGAATCCAACGCCGCCGGCGAATACGCCGTCCCTCGGATTGCGCGGAGGACGCTGCATCAGGTTTTGTTCGCAGGCTTCGGTGCCGAGAGCAAGCGCGGGCAGCGAATCCGTAATCAGGTTGATCCAGAGCAGATGCACCGGTTTGAGGATCACAAACCCCAGCAAGGTTGCAAAAAAGATACTCAGCACCTCGCTCATATTGGAGGAGAGCAGGAACTGAATCGACTTGCGGATGTTATCGTAAATGCGGCGGCCTTCCTGAACAGCGTTGACGATGGTTGCAAAGTTGTCGTCCGCGAGCACCATATCGGCTACGTTCTTTGTTACGTCGGTACCGGTAATACCCATGCCGATGCCGATATCCGCGCTTTTGATGCTCGGCGCGTCGTTCACGCCGTCGCCTGTCATAGCGGTAATATATCCGTTTTTCCGCCAGGCATTGACGATTCGTACTTTGTGCTCCGGCTGAACACGCGCGTATACGCTATAATTCCCAACGGTTCTGGCAAACGTATCATCATCGATTTCGTTCAGCTGCGTACCGGTGATCGCTTCGGAAGCATCGTGAATGATGCCGAGTGTCAGCGCAATGGCAACCGCGGTATCCCTGTGGTCGCCCGTAATCATGATCGGGCGGATGCCGGCCGACCGGCACTGCTGAATCGCTTCGATCACTTCCGGACGAACTGGGTCAATCATACCGACAAGGCCAATGAATACCAAATCGTGCTCAAGAGCGGCGGGTGAGTTATCGGCCGGTTTCGCATCCAGCTGCTTCATTGCGCCGCAGAGGACGCGCAGCGCCTTGTCCGCCATGGCTTTGTTCGCCGCGAGAATATCCGTCCGGACGTCCTCCGTAAGGGGCAGCTCTTTTCCATCCTTATGATAGAATGCGCATTTCTTCAGCACTTCATCCGGGGCGCCTTTCGTATACTGAACATATCCCCGGACGGTCTGGTGGACGGTGGACATCATCTTTCGCATGCTGTCGAACGGAGCTTCGTCAATACGCGGTTCCGCTTCCTTCAGCGAGGATTTGTGCAAACCTTTTGTGAAGGCAAAATTGACCAGCGCGCATTCGGTCGGTTCGCCGACGGCATTGTTCGCTTCGTCCAGCTCCGCATCGCTGCAAAGCGCCATGGCCTTCGCAAGAAGCGGAATGTCGTCGCCATAGTCCTCGACGACGGTCATCTTATTCTGCGTGAGCGTGCCGGTTTTGTCCGAACAGATAATCTGCGCGCAGCCGAGCGTTTCTACTGCGGTGAGACGCCGGATAATGGCGTTTCGTTTGCTCATATTGGTTACGCCGATGGAGAGAACGATGGTAACGACCGCCGCAAGCCCTTCCGGAATGGCGGCGACGGCGAGACTGACGGCAATCAGGAACGAATCGAGAATATAGCGCTCGCCTGTGCCGTGGAAACGCAGAATATTGACGGCGAAGATTACCGCGCAGATGCCAAGCACGAGCCAGGTCAGGATCTTTGAGAGCTGCGAGAGCTTGATCTGCAGCGGCGTCTGTCCGTCTTCGGCCTGCGCGAGCGCTCCGGCAATCTTTCCCATTTCGGTATCCATACCGGTAGCGGTGATTACGGCGCTGCCGCGCCCGTATACGACGGTGCTTCCCATATAGGCCATATTCTTTCGATCGCCGAGCGGGACGTCCTTAGCCTGACCGAGGGAAAGCGCGTCCGTCACCTTGCCGACGGGGACGCTTTCACCGGTTAGCGCGGCCTCCTCGATTTGCAGGCTGGCGCTCTCCAGAATGCGGCCGTCCGCCGGGACAGCGTCGCCCGCTTCCAGCAAAATGACGTCGCCAACGACCAGTTCTTCGGTTTTCATTCGCACGATCTGGCCGTCGCGCAGGACACGGCAGGTTGCCGCGGACATTTTTTGCAGCGCTTCAATCGCTTTTTCGGCTTTGCTTTCCTGAACGACGCCGAGTACCGCGTTGATTATCACAACGGTGAGGATAATGATTACGTCCGCCAGACTCTCGCCTTGTAAAACCGCGGTAACGCCGGAGACAACCGCCGCCGCAAGAAGAATCAGGATCATGGGATCCTTCATCTGCGAAAGGAAACGAACGATCAACGGTGTTTTTTTTGCTTCGGCCAGCCGATTCGGTCCGCTCCTTTCCAGACGCTGCCGCGCTTCCGATTCGGTCAATCCATGTGAATCGGAGGAAACTGCGCCGAGCACCTCTTTGGGAGCCATGAGATATTGCTGCATGTGACACATACTTCCTTTCAGGTATTTCTGGGTTGTATGCTGTGTTGGGCATTTCTTTTAAGAAGAAAAAGACCCATGTACGGCATACACCTGTCGTACATGAGTCTGGTTATTTCATCCAAGCCAGACGCCCCGCGTCGTGCAACGATGTTGACTTGGAACGCGGCGGGTGACCGCGCCAACTACTCCCTCACGCAACGTTATTATAACAAAAGGATGCGCAAAAGGGAATCCTTCGTTTTCCTTGCGGCAACAGAAAGAATCCTCCTCTTCATGCACGGATAACGGAAGGTTCGGCCGGCAATTGATTCCGTATGTATAAGCATGCAGAATAATTGTAACCAGAGAATGGCTATGATATACTACTAAAATACGCGAATACGCGATGGAAAATCGAAGGCAAATATAGGGGACGTTTTTCAATTTTTACCGGAAACGGAAAACGGAGGATGGGATATGGAAGAAGGGAAGAGCAAGAGAATCTTCAACATTGGTGCGCGTTCGTTTGCAGCCGCGTTGATTATTCTTTTCGTACTGATGGTGCTGACCTATGCGCTGACGTTTCTTCTGCCGGCCGGCGAATATCAGCGTGTAATCGCGGATGGCAAGGAGTCTATTCTTGCCGGAACATACCGCAACGTAACGGGCGGTCTTCCGTTCTGGAAATGGCTGCTTTCTCCAATCCTCGCGCTGGGATCGAGCGGTTCGTTTACGGTGATCGCAATCATTCTTTTCCTGCTCGTGATTGGCGGCGCTTTCAACGCGATGGATGAATGCGGCCTCCTGTCCTATATGTTCAATCGTATCTACCGAATGTCGGAAAACCGGAAATATCTGTTGCTGCCGATTGTTTCGCTTTTCTTTATGTGCCTTGGCGCATTCGTCGGATCGTTTGAGGAATGCGTTCCGCTCGTACCGATAGCCGTCGCGCTTGCGTATTCCCTTGGCTGGGATGCGCTTGTGGGACTCGGCATGAGCCTGCTTGCGGTGGGATTTGGATTCAGTACCGGCGTTTGCAACCCGTTTACGGTCGGTGTGGCGCAGGAGCTGGTCGGCTTGCCGATGTTCTCCGGTATTTGGATGCGGCTTGTGACGTTTGTGCTGATTTACGCGCTGCTGCTCGCGTTCTTAATCCCTTACGCAAAGCGAATCGAACGGGATCCCAAGCGTTCCATGATCTATGATCCCGCGATGATCGATCGCTGGGCTTCTCTGCGGCTGGAGTATTCGCAGGGAAAACGAAAGGATGCGGCGCTCGTTTGGTTCGCCGTCATTCTTGGCGCGGGAATTGCCACGATACTCTGCTCCAGCTTTGTTCCGTTGCTGCAGGATATCATTATGCCTCTGATCGCATTGATTTTCCTCTTTGCGGGAACGATTTCGTCGCTTGTCTACGGCATGGGAGCGAAACGATATCTGAACGCGTTTGGCAAAGGAATGGTCAACATCCTGCCGGCAGTACTCCTGATTTTGATGGCAAATTCGATTCGGTATACGATGGTCGAGTCGAAGATACTGGATACGATCCTGTTTCAAACCGTCCAGTTAACGCAGAATGCGGCCAGCGGCGCGGTGGTCCTGCTGATCTACGTACTTGCGCTCGTAATGGAATTGTTTATTTCCAGCGGTTCTGCCAAGGCGTTTCTTCTTATGCCGCTTATCGCGCCGATTGCCGATCTTAGCGGCATATCGCGGCAGATTTCCGTGCTGGCTTATGCGTTTGGCGACGGTTTTTCCAATGTGTTTTATCCAACGAACCCGGTGCTGCTGATCTCGCTTGGTATCGTTGGTATCAGCTACGGAAAATGGTTTAAATGGAGCGCAAAGATTCAGCTTGCGGTGCTCGCGCTCACGAGCGCACTGCTGCTATTTGCGAATGCGATTGGGTATTGATTCCGCTTGTTAGAAGCGGATTGGTGATCAAACGGGTTATTGGGATATTTTGGCAAAGGGGTCTCAGAAAACGGAATGAATCAACGGTTCTCGGAGGAGCTTGATCCGGCGGAACTGCTGCCGGTTGGCGCGCTCCTGCATCAACGGTATGCAATAGACAACGTACTCGCCCGCGGAACATACGGTATTACCTATACGAGCCACGACGCAAAGACCGGTACAAAAATCGTGGTAAAGGAGTATTTCCCTTATGCATTGGCGGACAGAGCGGAGGGAAACCATTCGCTTTTGCCAAAGAATAAGGCGTGCGGCGGGCTATTCTACCTCGGTTCGGAAATGTTCTATCGCCAGCATCTGGCACTGACCGATGCTAAGGGAAGCAGCAATCTTGTAACGGTCTATACTGCGTTCTTTGAAAACGGTACGTCGTATGCGATCATGGAACGTCTCGAAGGGATCACGCTCGAACGCTATCTGCGTCTGCGCGGCAGACGACTGACCCCCGGAGAGTGTATGTATATAGCGGCTTCCATGGCGGATGCTTTGCTTGTAGTGCACAGCCTGAATTCGCTGCATTATGACATCAACGGGAAATCGATTTTTCTCTGTACGGACGGCACGGTGAAACTGATTGCGTTCGGAGCCGCAAAAGCCGGTTTACGAGCGCGACATCCGGTGGACGATACGGAACCCTGGCTCGATTTAGCCGCGCTTGCCAAAACACTTTACGAGGCGATGACTGGTTTGGCGGTGTTTGAAGATGAGATCTCGCCAAATGAAAGTGTTCCTGCTGAATTTTATGATCTTTTCCGGCGGATGCTACATCAGAGCGGCGTATATGGGCTGCAGTCTGTTTTTGACTATCGGCATGCGCTGGCTTGCGTGGATATCGGCGCGGAATGTCCCTCCGTCAGCGACGAAGAAGCAAAGGCTGTTCTTCTGGAACCGATGGATACGGCTTTCCTGCCGAAGAAGCAGGCTCTGGAAGCGAAGGATTCTGCCGCAAGAAAGAAAAGCGTACTGGACAGAGCGTTGGACGCAATGGAGAGCGCCGTTGTCACAGATCCGGAAAAGAACAGAACGGAGAGCAAAACGAATGATCTGCGAATCAAGAAAAGGATCGGGTATGTCTATGCGGGGGTTGTTGCGGTTGCGCTGATCCTAGCCCTGATTCTGCGCGGACTGATTCACTGATTCGTATGGAATGAAAAATTATAAAAGCGTTCCGCCTGAAATGACGGAACGCTTTTTGCTAGGATCATTTCTATTCGTTCGCGGCCGCGGCTTTTTTGCCGAGTTTGTTCCAAAAGCGGAAGGTAAGCGGCCAGACGGCTCCACCCACGACAACCATCAGAAAGTAACGAATCGCATGCGCGGCGTTATGCCCGCTGCAAAGAGCAAGGAGCGGCTGCTTGAGCAAAAGCCGAACGGCGATAACGAGGAGCAGCCCGAGTGCGACCTTCAGAATCTGCGCCCACCAGACGGCTTTCACGGAAAAACGGATGTACCGCTGTTCGATCCAGAGAACAAACGCAAGACCGGCGGATGCGCCAAACATGGTGTAAGCCGTCTTGGCGCCGTCCGCAGAGAACTCGGTAATGGCGTTTGCGGGAAGCGGAGCCAGCTCGACGTAAAGCAGCAAGGCGACTCCTATGGCAAGAAGCACCCCGACGATTGGCACAAACCACTTTGGATTATTCCAGGCACGATAGAAAAGAGGATACGCTACCATCACAAGCAGGAGCGCTACGCCGAGTGAAGTAATCACGTCCGCAGGCGTATGTACGCCGAGATACATCCGCGAAAACCCGACGAGCAGCGTCATTGCGACACATACGATGCGAACCCAGAGCGTACGCTCGAATCGTGCGATTCCCAGAAAAAGCCCTGCTGAGTTCTGCGTGTGTCCGCTTGGAAACGAGTAACCCGTCGCCTGTGCGCGCGCGCTTTCGACAATGGTAAAATCTTTTTCAAGGATCCATGGACGCGGTATGACGAAAATGAGTTTGAGGAACTGGTTAATCGTATTCCCAAGGAAACATACATACAGCAGAAAGTAGCCGTTTTTCTTGTCAAGGCACCAAAACACCGCCATGGCGATCACCATAAACAGTGTTTCTTCCCCGAAGAGCGTGAAAAATTGAAATACCGTATTAAAAAACGGGGTGCGAAGACCTTCCAGAAGTCGCAAGAACTCCATTTCGACATTCCTCCTGTTTCGATTAAAACGGTTGTTTCCTGTATCATAACACGACGCCGCGGAACAGAAAAGCTTCCGGAAAGGATCTGCCGATGATTTCATCGCGAAAATACCAGCCGAAACGACGATTCAAAACGTTTAGCGTAAGGCCTGAAAGAACTGCGATAGAATTTGGCTGCATTCGGGTTCCAGAATTCCTCCCCAGACTTCGATACTGTGGAGGAAACAATGATCGGTAAGATCCATTTTGGATCCGCAGCAACCGCAGGCATCGTCGAACGCGCCATACACAAGCCGGCCGAGCTTCGCGTTGACGCAGGCCCCGGCACACATGGCGCAGGGTTCCAGCGTAACGAAAAGCGTGCAGTCGGTTAATCGCGCACCCAGCTTCTCCATCGCGCTGCGCAGACAAAGAAGTTCCGCATGCGCGGTCGCATCGCCCAGCTGTTCCATCCGGTTGTATGCGCTGGCGACGACCTCGCCGTTTTGAATCAATATGGCGCCGACGGGGACTTCGCCCGACGCGAATGCCGCACGCGCATTTTCAAGCGCAAGACGCATATATTGTTCCATATCCGAGCGCTGCATCATACCCCGCTTAACACCTCGTCCGTATCGAAGCCTTCGTATTGCACGCGCATGAGCATCAGCCCCTGCGGCGGAGCGGTTGCGCCCGCGTCGGAACGAAGCCTGCTGTCCAACGCGAGCGAGATTGCGTTTTCCGGGCGCTTGCCGAAACCGATTTCCAGCATTGTGCCAACGAGAATACGTACCATATTATAAAGGAATCCGTTTGCCGTCACTTCATAAAACAGGTAATTACCGTTCTGTGTCCAGCCGGAGCGCGATACCGTACGAATCGTGTTTTCCAGGGTGGAGCCTGCGCTCATAAATGCGAAAAAATCGTGCTGGCCAAGCGCGAACGCTGCCGAACGGTTCATTCGGTCAAAGTCAAGCGGCGTATGGACGTGAAGCGCAGTAGAACGCGTAAATACGTCTGCATGCGGGCCGGTCTGCACCGTATAGCGGTAGGTTTTGTTTTTTGCTGAAAAACGGGAATGGAAATCTTCCGGAGCTTCTTCACTGTATAAAACACGAATATCGGCCGGCAGGCGGGTATTCATTGCGATGGCAAACTTATCCGCCGGCATACGCGCGTTTGTATCGAAATGCGCAACCTGCGCGCGGGCATGCACACCGCTGTCCGTCCGGCCGGAACCATGCAGCTGGACGGCCTCGCCCGTTATTGCAAGCACCGCTTCGCTGAGCCGCTGCTGGATCGAAACGCCGTTTTCCTGCAACTGCCAGCCTACGTAATTCGTGCCTTCATATTGAATCACGAGACGGATGCGGCGGCTCATAACGGCAGTTTCTCCAGCACAGCGATACCGGTGAGAACGACAGCGAGCAGCAATGACGCCCAGAGGTCACTCAAATGGAAATGCAGTTCACGCATACGGGTTCTTCCTTCGCCGCCATGGTAACAGCGGCTTTCCATCGCCATCGCCAGCTCGTCCGCGCGGCGAAACGCGGAAACAAACAGCGGAACAAGAATTGGAATCATGCTCTTTGCGCGCTGGAACAGATTGCCGCTTTCAAAATCGGCGCCGCGCGCCATCTGCGCCTTCTGAATACGATCGGTCTCCTCCAGCAGCGTGGGGATGAACCGCAGCGCGATGGTCATCATCATGGCAAGTTCATGAGCGGGGAAATGGAGCTTGCGAAGAGGAGCCATCAGCTTTTCGAGCCCGTCCGTCAGCGCGATAGGCGAGGTGGTCAGCGTCAGGATGGAAGTTCCCGCAACGAGGAGCACGAGCCTTAGCGTAATGAACACAGCCTGCTCGAGCGCTTCCTGCGTCAATCGGATAAATTTCCATTGAAATAGAACGATCGTTCCGTTTGTCGCGAAGAGGTTGATGACAAACATAAACACGAGCAGCCATTTCATTGGTTTGAGCGACGTAAAGAAATAGGAGGCCGGAACCTGCGCAAACGCAAACATCACGATCAGCAGCAGGGTGGGAAGCGCAAAAATCCAAGTCGTCTTTACGAGAAAGACGATTACGATATATACGATCATGAGCAGGATTTTCGTGCGAGGGTCGAGCCGATGAACGGAGCTGTTGCCGGGCAGAAACTGACCTAAGGAGATGTTAGCGGTCATGGTGCCACCTCGCGATCAGGTCCTGCGTAAATTCGTCCATCCGGTAATAATCCTTTGCTACCGGTGTGCCGCGGCTTCGCAGGGCACAAACAAGCCTTGTCGCCTGCGGCAGATTCAGCCCCATATTCAGAAGTTCTTCCGCGCGGGCAAAGACTTCTTCGGGTTTGCCGAGCATAGCGAGAGACCCGTGGTCGAGCACGGCGATCCGATCGGAATACAGAGCGACGTCGTCCATCGAGTGGGATACCATAACAATGCCGGTTCCATAATCGTTGCGCAGCGATTCGATCAACGCGAGAATCTCCCGCCGTCCGCGAGGATCCAGCCCGGCCATTGGCTCGTCGAGCACCAGAAATTTGGGCCGCATGGCAAGGATGCCGGCGAGCGCCGCACGGCGTTTTTCGCCTCCGGAGAGTTCAAAAGGCGATTTTTCGGCAAAATCTTCCGGCGGAAGACCGACTAGCCGAAGCGCGTCGAACACGCAGGCGCGAATCTCGTCTTCGTCGAGTCCCATGTTCTTTGGCCCGAATGCAACGTCTTTTTCAACGGTTTCTTCGAAAAGCTGGTATTCGGGGTATTGAAACACCATGCCGACAAGAGAACGGATTTTTTTCCGGAGTTTCTTTTCCCGCGTATCCAGCCCGTCGACCAGCACACTGCCGCTCGTTGGTAAAAGAAGCCCGTTAAAATGCTGGATCAAGGTACTCTTCCCGGACCCGGTGTGCCCGATAATACCGAGGAATTCCCCGTCGTGCACCGTAAAGGAAACATCATGCAGAGCCGGATAGGCCAGCGCGCTGCCGGGCAGATACGTGTGATTTAATTGTTCGATCAAGATCGGCATAGTTTCGGTCCTTATCAGCTGTCCAGGTTCCCGCTGGAGAACAGGTTCGAAAGGTCGTCCGCGATTTCATCGCAGGTCATTGACGTTTGTCGAATCGGTAAACCGGCGGCGATGAGCTCATCCCGAAGTTGCACGAACGCCGGAGCTTCCAGACGGCTTTTCTCCAGCAGAGCGCGTTCGTTGAAAACCTCTTCCGGCGTACCTTCCATAACGAGCTTTCCTTCCGCAAGAACAAAAACCCGATCGACGCCAAGCGCCTCTTCCATAAACTGGGTGATCATTACGACCGTCATATTGCGTTCCCGGTTGAGGCGGAGAACGGTGGAAAGCACTTCCTCGCGCCCTCTTGGATCGAGCATCGCGGTCGCTTCATCCAGCACGAGAACCTCGGGGCGCATGGCGAGCAGGCCGGCGATTGCGACGCGTTGTTTCTGCCCGCCGGAGAGAGCATGGCTCGCTTTTTCCGCATAGTCGCGCATTTCCACGTCGCCGAGCGCCTCATCGACGCGAGTACGGATTTCGGAAGGCGGAACGCCGAGATTCTCTGGCCCAAAGCCGACGTCTTCCTCGACGATTGTGGTCACAAGCTGATTATCCGGGTTTTGGAAGACCATTCCAACGCGGCGTCGAATTTCCAGCAGATGATCTTCTTGCTGTGTGTTCATGCCGTCAACGGTTACACTTCCTTCATTGGGAAGCAGCAATGCGTTGAATAATTTGCATAGCGTGCTTTTGCCGGAACCGTTATGGCCGACGATGGCAACGACCTCGCCTTTCTTGATGGAAAGGCTGATATTCTTCAGAGCGGGCTTTTCCGCACCGATATATTGGAACCCGACGTTAACGAGTTCAAGGATGGTTTCTTGCGCCATTTGGCTCTCCCAAAGCAACCGTTTGCAGGTTCTTGTGCGGAATACGCACGGTATGGTAAGATAGTGCGCCGGAACACGTGCGAAATCAATCGCTTTCCAGCTATAAAGCAATTCAGTATAGCAAAAACACGCCCATCTAGCAAGTTGTTTAGCAGATTGGCGCGGAGAAGCAAACGGGGAGCGACCTACGACCGAAGATGTTTTTACGGCCCGCTGCATTGGAATTCTATTCTGTGAGGAGTGAGTGCGTTGGAAAAGAAAAGAATGACCATGACGGTGCGCGAACTGGCGCGCGGCGCGATCATCGCTGCGATTTATGCGTTGCTGACCATCTTTCTTGCGCCGATTTCTTCCGGCCTGATCCAATGCCGCGTTTCGGAGGCGCTTTGCGTGCTGCCGTTCTTTACGTTTTCCGCCGTGCCGGGATTGTTTATCGGGTGTCTGCTGGCGAATCTTTTAACCGGAGCGCCCGCATACGACGTCGTCTTCGGCAGTTTGGCAACGCTCGCGGCGGCATATACCACTTATCGGATGCGAAAAATTGCGCCGAAATACCTTGCGCCGCTTCCTTCGGTTGTGATAAACGCGCTGGTTGTCGGCGCGCTGCTTGTTTATGTTTACGACGTTGGCGTGAATTATTGGGTCGCAGCCGGCTACGTCGCCGTGGGGCAGGCGATTGCCTGCTTTGTAATCGGGCTTCCGCTGCTCTCCTTGCTTCAAAAATATCAAAGCAAGTTGTTCGAGGTCCGTCAGCAGTAAAGGGATACCGGGTGAGGCGAGCGACCGAAAAGAAATTTCGTTGCAGCGGCTCCTGAACACGTACTTTTGCACCAATAATCCAGCAAAAAACAAAGTATATATTATTATCACTTCTCTGCAGGCGATCCTGCAATTATATTGCACAAAAGCAACCTATTTTTTCAAAAATGCATGTCATTCCTGCATTTCATTCGCGATTGGAAGATCGGTTTCATTGACAGTACCCGAACGGAAAGATATAATATTGGGTGGTAATCATAGGGCTAGCCCGATTCCATACATATCACTTAGGAGGCATCCACCAAATGGCAAAAACCATGACAATCGACGGCAATACCGCCGCGTCGCACGTTGCGTACGCTTTCTCGGACGTAGCTGCGATCTACCCGATCACACCGTCTTCCCCAATGGCGGAAGTTGCGGACGATTGGTCGGCAAACGGCAGAACGAACCTCTTCGGTCAGCGCGTACGCATTGCTGAAATGCAGAGCGAAGGCGGCGCGGCCGGCGCTGTGCACGGTTCTCTCAAGGCCGGCGCTCTGACTACTACGTTCACCGCTTCCCAGGGACTTCTTCTCATGATCCCGAATATGTACAAGATATCCGGCGAGTTGCTGCCCGGCGTGTTTCACGTAAGCGCCCGTGCGCTCGCTGCGCATGCTCTTTCGATCTTCGGCGATCATTCGGATGTGATGAGCTGCCGGCAAACGGGTTTTGCCATGCTGGCCTCCGCCTCCGTTCAGGAAGTGATGGACCTTGCGCTCGTCGCGCATCTTTCGGCGATTAAGGGCAGCGTACCGTTCCTGCATTTCTTTGACGGTTTCCGCACGTCTCACGAAGTCCAGAAGATCGAGACAATCGATTATGAGGACATGGGCAAATTGCTCGATTATGACGCGGTCAAGGCGTTCCGTGCCCGCGCGCTGAATCCGGAACATCCGCATCAGGGCGGCACGGCGCAGAACCCGGACATCTATTTCCAGGGACGCGAAGCTGCAAATAAGTATTATGAAGCAATTCCCGGCATTGTCGAGCACTACATGGCGGAAGTTGGAAAGATCACGGGACGCAAGTATAATCTCTTCGATTATGTCGGCGCGCCGGATGCGGAGAACGTGATCGTTCTGATGGGCAGCGGTGCGGACGTGGCGGAGGAGACGATTGAATATCTCAATAAACAGGGTGCGAAGCTTGGTGTGCTGAAAGTTCGCCTGTATCGTCCGTTCGCCGCTTCCAAGTTCGTTGGCGCGCTTCCCAAAACTGTTAAGCGCCTTGCCGTGCTGGATCGTACAAAGGAACCCGGTTCCCTCGGCGAGCCGCTCTATCAGGACGTGCTCAACGCTCTTGTTGAAACCGGCAGAACGGATATCGAGGTTGTCGGCGGTCGTTACGGCCTCGGCAGCAAGGAATTTACGCCTTCCATGGTGGATGCGGTCTATGCAAATCTTGAAGAGAAGCAGCCGAAGAACCACTTCACCGTTGGCATTATCGACGATGTGACGCATACTTCGCTTACCGTTCGCCGGCAGGTGAATGCCGCTCCGGAAGGGACGATTGCGTGTAAGTTCTTTGGCCTCGGGTCCGACGGTACGGTCGGTGCGAACAAGAACTCCATCAAGATCATCGGCGACCACACGCCGTTGTATGCGCAGGGCTATTTTGCGTACGATTCCAAAAAATCCGGCGGACTCACGGTTTCCCATCTCCGCTTTGGCAAGAAACCGATCCAGAGCCCGTATCTGATCGACAACGCCGATTTCGTCGCGTGCCATAACCCGAGCTATGTGACGCGTTATGCGGTGACCGACGGGATTCGCGAAGGCGGCGTTTTCCTGCTCAACAGCCCGTGGACGCTGGCGGAGATGGAATGCGAGCTGCCTGCTTCCATGAAGCGCGCCATTGCGACAAAGAAACTTCGTTTCTACAACATCGACGCGATCAAGCTTGCGCGTGAAGTTGGCATGGGCGGGCGCATCAACACGATTATGCAGAGCGCGTTCTTCAAACTTGCCAATGTGATTCCGGTTGACGAAGCGGTGGAGTACATGAAAGCCGCTGCGAAGAAGTCCTACGGCAAGAAGGGCGACAACGTCGTCAAGATGAACTGGGATGCGATCGACCTCGGCGTTAACGCTATTGAAGAGGTGAAGTATCCCGCGTCCTGGGCGACTGCAACCGAAGGAGCCGTTGCCATTAAGACGACGGACGATCCGTACTTCGAGAGCTTCATTGGACCGACCCTGGCGCAGGAAGGCGACAAACTGCCTGTTTCCAAGATGAGTCCGGATGGAACGGTGCCGACCGGAACGACCAAGTATGAAAAACGTGGTATCGCGGTCGATGTTCCGCGCTGGATCCCTGAAAATTGCATCCAGTGCAACCAGTGCTCTCTGGCCTGCCCACACGCCGTTATTCGCCCCGTCCTGGTGACTGCCGATGAAAAAGCGGCTGCTCCGGCCGGATTCGAAACGAAAAAAGCGCAGGGCAAAGGCTTGGAATCCTACGAGTTCCGCATTCAGATCAGCCCGTATGATTGCACTGGCTGCGGCAACTGCATCGACGTTTGCCCCGCAAAGGTAAAAGCGCTGGAATTCCGCCCGCTTGCCGATGCGATTGAAAAAGAAGAAGAGAACTGGAATTACTATACCAAGCTTCCTGAGAAGAACGTTGATCTGAATACGACAACGGTGAAGGGCAGCCAGTTCAAGAAGCCGCTCTTTGAGTTCAGCGGCGCATGCGCGGGCTGCGGCGAAACACCGTATGTCAAGCTGATTACACAGCTTTTCGGCGATCGTATGGTGATTGCCAATGCAACCGGCTGCTCCTCCATCTATGGCGGCAGCGCGCCGACCTGCCCCTATACGACCAACGATAAGGGACGCGGCCCGGCATGGTCGAATTCGCTGTTTGAGGACAACGCGGAATTCGGTTACGGCATGGTACTGGCCACGACGCAGCGCAGGAATCGTGTTGTCGATATCGTAACGCGTCTTGCTGAGGTGGAGTATACGACCGAAGAACTCCGCGCCGCCGCAAAGGATTGGCTCGAAAAGAGAGGGGATGCCGCAGGCTCTCGCGAGGCGGCAGATCGCCTGATTGCCGCAGCGAAGGATGGCGTGGACCTCTCCGGTACGGACTGGGAAGCCGAATGGCTCAAGAATGGTAAAGTTTGCGACTGCGACGCTTGTAAACTGGCGACCGAACTGCTGGACAACGCGGATCTTCTTGTGAAACAGTCCACGTGGGTCATCGGCGGCGACGGCTGGGCGTATGACATTGGTTACGGCGGATTGGACCATGTACTGGCGATGGATGAGGATATCAACGTTCTCGTTCTGGATACCGAGTTGTACTCCAACACAGGCGGTCAGGCAAGCAAAGCGACGCCGACCGGTCCTATCGCAAAGTTTGCCGCCGCTGGCAAGCGCACCAAGAAGAAAGATCTTGGAATGATGGCGATGAGCTACGGCTATGTGTATGTTGCGAAAGTCAGCATGGGCGCAAATCCGAACCAGCTGATCAAAGCGGTAAACGAAGCGGAGGCCTATAAAGGACCGAGCCTTATTATCGCGTATGCACCCTGCATCAACCACGGCATCAACATGGGCCATTCTCAGATTGAGGAGAAGAAAGCGGTTGAAGCGGGCTACTGGCCGCTGTACCGGTACAACCCGGATCTCGCTGCAGAAGGAAAGAACCCCTTCACGCTGGACAGCAAGGATCCAACCGGAAACTTCCAGGACTTTATTCTTGGCGAAGTCCGTTATGCGTCGCTGAAGAAGGCGTTCCCGGATGTGGCAGATTCGCTCTTCGACCGCGCGGAGAAGGAAGCGAAGGATAAGATCGAATATTACAAGAAGCTGAACTCGATGGAGTAAGGCCTACCAGGGCCGGCAAAAAAGGGGCTGCGGACACGAACCGCGGTCCCTTCTGCGTTTTGGATTCCAGGCAAGAGACGCTGCAAGTTTGCGGAGCATTCGCACGAGAAAATTGGATACAATTTACATTTTTTGTCACCAATATTTGAAATTGAATTGAGAATAAGGTTGCTATAATAAAGCAAATGCAATGAGGACCGGTCAATATGGAGCAGGCAAGAGAAACAGTCGTAGTATGGGGCGACTCTTTGGCAAAAGGGGTTGTCTGGAACGAGCAGCGCAAGCGTCACGGATATTCTCCGACGACCGCTGTGGATATTGCGCGGGATAAACTTGGGATTGATATCGTCAATCGCGCCAAATTCGGGTATACGGCTCCGCAGGGGCTGGAAATGATGGAGCACGACGTAGAGAACGGCATCGTTTGCGATACGGCGTTGATCGAGTTTGGCGGCAACGACTGCAACTTCAACTGGGCGGAGATATCGGAACATCCGGAGGAACATCACGACCCGGCGACAACACCGGAAGTTTTTCTGGCATCCCTTCAAAATATGGTTCGCTGGCTTTACGATCGTGGGATTCATCCCGTGCTGATGACCCTGCCGCCAATCGATTCGGAACGTTACTTTCATTTTCTGGTTGGTGATAAATTGAACGGCGGTAACATTCTTCATTGGCTTGGCGATGTGCACCAGATCTACCGCTATCAGGAGATGTATTCGCTTCTGATCGAAAAGGTTGCGCGGGAATTCCAGATATTACTGCTGGATATTCGCCAGAGATGTCTGGCGAAAAACGGCTTCTTAAGGAACATGATCTGCGAAGACGGCCTGCATTTGAATGAAGAAGGGCAGCGATTCGTGGGAGAACAGGTAGCAGAACTCGTTTTATTGGACGAAGAGCGAAAAGGCGCGAAAAAATAACGAAATCCAATCAGAGACGGACGGGAATGATCGCCCGTCTTTTTTTTGTGCTCAAACGGTGCCGGAAGCGCTTCAGAATTAACATATGCAAGAGAAGCAACGGCTTTCTGACGGAACGACGGCGGAAGGAGTCCACTCTACCGGCCAATTATCAAGGACCGCTGGCATGCGGGTATGCGCTGAAAAACCGGACGCCAGAACAGGAACACTAAGAGCGGGAATTCTACAAAAAAACCGCCCGAAGGCGGTAAAAGAATCGGCATCGATCGAAATCAACGGTTTGAAAGGGCGCTGCAGATGCGATTCAGCCCCTCTTTGAGGATACTTCTTGGACAGGCGATGTTCACACGCATACGGTAATCCGCATTGTCCACAAAATCTTCACCAAACTGAACGAATACGCCTGCGCTTGAAATCGATTGCTTAAGCTGCAGTTCGCTCAACCCAAATGCGTGAAGATCAACGAAGCCAAGGTAGGTTCCCTCCGGGACAGAAAAGACTGCTTTTGGAAGTTTATCCGCTAAAAGTGCCTGCATCATGGCGAAGTTGCCGTCCAGATAGGCGCGCAGCTCCTCAAGCCAATCCTCCGACTCATCGTATGCGGCCATGCTGGCGTCAACAGTCAGCGCGCCGGGATGCCCGCAACAGCCGCTTGCGACCCATCTGCGGCGGAGTTCAGGATCGGGGATGATAATATGCGAATGATTATTTCCTGCGAGATTGAAGGTCTTACTCGGACTCGTACAGGTGACGATTCGTGTTTCTTCGGGGAAGAGGGATGCGATCGGAAGGTGGGCCTGTCCGATTCTTGTCAGGTCGGCGTGGATTTCGTCGCTCACGACCGAAACGTCGTTTGCGAAACAAAGCTTGCCGATCCGCTCGAGCTCTTCACGCGTGAAAACGCGTCCGGTTGGGTTCTGCGGATTGCAATGGATGAAGAGCTTGCAGGCGCTGCGTTGGAGCTTTGCGGATAAGTCGTCGAAATCGATCGCCCAGCGTCCTTGCTTTTCCAGCATACGCGAATAGAGCGGAACGCGTCCGTTCCGGCGTACGGCGTCGTCGAAAGGATGATACGCCGGGGTAAGAAAACATACTTCATCGCCAGGGGCGGTCATCTGTTCGACAGCGGCGTAGATTGCGCGTACCACGCCTGCGGAGAACACGATATGCTCTGCTGAAATATTCCAGCCATATCGGCGGAGCATCCAGCCGCAAACGCTGTTTCGGCAATCGTCGCCGAGATCGGTGTATCCAAAGATGCGGCGGTCAAGCCGGCGTCGCATGGCCGCAAGAATCGGCGGTGCGGCGGCGAAATCCATATCTGCAACCCAAAGAGGAATATATTCCTGCGGAAGATAGGGGTTTGTTTGTCGCCCGGCTTCATACTTGATGCTGTGGGTGCCGGTCCGGTCAATGATCTCATCAAAATTATACTTTGTCATTTGATTTGCTCCCGAAGTTCGCCGCCTTGTTTCGGAAAAGCAGCGATTCGTGTATTTTTGAGAATTTCCTTAAGTAGTATAGCCAAATCATGACAAAAATGCAAAATCGTCGTTGAGATTAATAATAACGCTTGCAATGTTGTTATCGACTGTTATAATGAAGGCAAGAGAACATGAGGTGATAGACAGATGAACAAGAGCGTATATTCGCTCGTATTATCCGATGAGATTGTGCAGGAAATCGACCGATTGGCCTACGAGTCCGGCGCCAGCCGCTCGGCGGTCATCAATCAGATCCTGGCCGATTCCGTTCGCTATATCACGCCGGAGAAGCGTATGCGGGAAGTCTTTTCCGCAATTGAGCATATGCTTATGGGCGGAGTCTTCGAACCGCAGCTTCAGCCTTCGGAATCCATGTTTTCCTTACGCAGTGCGCTGGACTACAAGTATAACCCAAGCGTTCGGTACAGCGTGGAGCTTTACAAAAACGCACTTCCGCTGCTTGGCGAGCTTCGCGTCTCGGTCAGAAGCCAAAACAGCGCGTTGGTCCTGGCCATGATGCAGTTCTTTAAGCTTTGGACCCGCATAGAAACGGCTTATATCGGCCGCGTGGAATGCGCGATGGAGGATGGCCGATATTTCCGGAAACTGCGGCTCAAGGAGGAAGGTAAGCTGACAAACGAAGAAATCGGGGAGGGAATCGCGGGGTATATCAACCTGCTGGATTCCGCCTTGAAGGCATATTTTCAAAATATCAACGACCCTGCTTTTGCTGTGACAGGCGTGGAAAAACGCTATGTGGAATATATTCGCGGCGGCGGGACGATACTGTAGAGGGGGATTGCGCGTATGAACGTCAATCAATTAACACAAAAAAGCATAGAGGCCGTTCAGGCCGCGCAGCAGGCGGCAAGCGAGCGGGGGAACACGGAAGTTTCACAGCTTCATTTACTATACGCTCTTCTAGCGCAACCGGATGGCTTGATTGGCAGCATCCTTACCGCAACCGGGACGGAAACGGCACGGATTCGGGAAGATGCAGAACGGGAAATGAACGCGCTGCCTACGTACAGCGGCGGGTCCGGCGCGGAACAGATCTATGTTTCGCCCGAGCTGAATAACGCGCTGAACGAAGCGGAGAAGCGCGCAAAAGAAATGGGGGACCAATACGTTTCGGTGGAACATCTGTTCCTCGGCTTGCTGAAAAAAGCCAATGAAGCGCTGAAGAAACTGTTTGCGCGTTATAACGTGAACGAAAAATCGTTTCTGGAGCAACTGAAAAGTGTACGCGGAAATCGGAAGGTAAACTCGGATAATCCCGAGGGCACCTACGACGTGCTGAATAAGTACGGGCAGGATCTTGTCGAACTGGCGCGGAACCAAAAGCTTGATCCGGTTATTGGCAGGGATGAAGAAATCCGCAGTGTAGTAAGGATTTTATCCCGAAAGACGAAGAACAACCCGGTGCTCATCGGCGAGCCAGGTGTTGGTAAAACCGCCATTGCGGAAGGCCTAGCGCTTCGAATCGTGCGCGGCGACGTGCCGGATAACCTAAAGGATCGTAAGGTGTTCGCGCTGGATATGGGCGCGCTGGTTGCCGGCGCAAAATTTCGCGGTGAGTTTGAAGAGCGGCTAAAAGCGGTACTCAATGAAGTAAAGGACAGCGACGGTAAAATCATCCTGTTTATCGATGAACTCCATAATATTGTTGGCGCTGGAAAAACCGAAGGAGCGATGGATGCGGGCAATCTTCTCAAGCCGATGCTTGCGCGCGGCGAGCTGCATTGTATCGGCGCGACGACGTTGGATGAGTATCGTCAGTATATCGAGAAGGACGCGGCTCTGGAACGCCGGTTCCAGCCGGTTCTGGTGGAAGAACCGACCGTTGAGGATACGATATCGATCCTTCGCGGGCTCAAAGAACGCTACGAGGTGTTTCACGGCGTCAAGATTCAGGATGCCGCGTTGATTGCGGCTGCAACGCTGAGCCACCGTTATATTTCCGATCGTTTCCTGCCGGACAAAGCGATTGACCTTGTCGACGAAGCGTGCGCGCTGATTAAAACCGAGCTGGACAGTATGCCCAGCGAGCTGGATGCGGCGAGCCGAAAGATCATGCAGTTGGAGATCGAAGAAGCGGCGCTGAAGAAGGAAACGGATAAGCTGAGCAAGGAGCATCTCGAGGAGATTCAAAAGGAACTGGCGGAACTCCGCGCGGGCTTTAATGAGATGAAAGCCAAATGGGACAACGAAAAGCAGGCTATCAATAAAGTTCAGCAACTGCGTGAAGAGATCGAGCGCACCAATGCGGAAATCAGTAAAGCGGAAAGCGCCTATGACCTTAACAAAGCCGCCGAACTGAAATACGGGAAGCTGCCGCAACTGACCGAAGCGCTCGAACGCGAAGAAAAACTTGCCGAGAGCGGCGCGCATGAAACCACCTATTTACACGATCGCGTGACCGAGGAGGAGATTGCCCGTATCGTTGCCCGATGGACGGGAATTCCGGTGTCGCGGCTTATGGAAGGCGAACGTGAAAAACTGCTCAGACTGCCCCAGATCCTGCATCAGCGCGTGATCGGGCAGGACGAGGCGGTGGATCGTGTGAGCGACGCAATCCTGCGTTCCCGCGCGGGCATTCAGGACCCGAATCGTCCGATCGGATCGTTCCTGTTCCTGGGACCCACCGGCGTTGGTAAAACGGAACTGGCCAAGGCGCTGGCACAGGCGCTCTTTGACGATGAGAAGAGCATGGTGCGCATCGATATGTCCGAGTACATGGAAAAATACAGCGTGAGCCGTCTCATTGGGGCGCCTCCGGGTTATGTAGGATACGATGAAGGCGGTCAGCTGACCGAAGCCGTACGCAGGAAGCCTTATGCGGTCGTCCTGTTCGACGAAGTGGAAAAAGCGCATCCGGATGTACTGAACGTGCTGCTTCAGGTTCTGGACGACGGCCGTATCACGGATGGTCAGGGCCGCACGGTGGATTTTAAGAATGCGATACTGATTCTGACGAGCAACCTTGGCTCGGATGTGATCCTGGAAGGGATCGATCACGACGGGTGCATTTCGGACGAAGCGCGAAACACCGTTCTGCAAATGCTGAAACAGTCGTTCCGTCCGGAGTTTTTAAATCGGCTTGACGAGGTCGTATTCTATCGTCCTCTGACGAAGAGCGATCTATCTAAGATCGTTGATCTGCTGATTGCCGATCTTGGCAAGAGGCTTGCGCAGCAGCAGCTCAAAGTGAACGTTACCGATTCCGCAAAGGAATATATTGTGGAAGCCGGCAGCGATCCGCTCTACGGCGCCCGCCCGCTGAAACGGTATATCCAGAGCAAGGTGGAAACACTGCTTGCACGTAAGATTATCGCCGGCGATGTTGCGCCGGATACGACTCTGGTGATCGATAGAAACGAAAACGGACTGTTCGTCCGATAAGTGCAAACGTAACAGGGCGCCCCATCTTGGGACGCCCTGATGTTTTTTACAACAGTTCTATTAGAAAGAATCCGGGAACTCGACTTCGGAATAGAGAAGACTGATCGTTAAATCCTCGTAAACAAGAAATTCATAATACGCGGTACCTTCCGCGCTGCTGTTCGATCCATCCCACGTATCGGGGTATACATAATAGAGCCGGATCGTCGCAACACCGGGCTGCATACCGACAAACGCATTCTCCAACACGCCGGATGCGCCGAGAAGCTCGTAGGTCTCATCATCGCGATAGGTCTGCGTCAGGTAAACTTCTCCCGAGTCACCGGGGTTTGCGCGGGCAACCCAAGTATACCCTTCCACCTGATCACAGGGAAGCGTATCCACATAGCTTGCTTCCGGCGCCTTGCGGCAGGCAACCAGACCAAACAGCAGCATAACTCCCAATAGAAACAGAAGCGCCTTCTTCATACGTTTGCCCCTTCGTCTCCAACAGACGATTCCGTTGCCGCCACACAACTGGATTCCGAATCATTCATTAAGTGTATTATCGCATATAACACACTGCGTTTTCAACCGGGTTGTAATCATTTTTATGATTTGTTCAATTTCGTATGACAGCGCGGATCAAGGGACACCTTGTCTGAAAGGCAAGAGTCGTAATCCGACCGTAAGCGAGTCGTAAAAAAACATGCTTGACGTGCACAGTAAGATCATATATAATCCCTTCATAAGCTGTGAAGCGGAGATAACGAGCGAATACGACCTCTCAGAGAGCGGGAAAGGGTGGAATCCCCGCAGGAAACGATCGTTCAAATGGACCGCCGAGCGCGCAGGGGAACGGTATCAGTATCCTGCGACGGGTCGTGACCGTTATATTGCGGGGAATGTGTTGGCATTTCCAAAGAGAGCCCGATTTGATCGGGAAACAAGGTGGCACCGCGAGAGCATCGTCCTTGTTTCGGCATAAGCGCCGAAGCAAGGGCGTTTTTCTTTGCCACAAAAAGAGAATATAAAAAATGAAAGGACGAAAGTCCGCGGCCAACGGCGGGCGAAGAAAAAACCATGATGACGTATAAGGACTTCACCAACTATGTGAAACAGTACCCCGACGAAAACGGCCGTTTCGGCGAATATGGCGGCGCATATCTTCCGCCGCAGCTCGTTCCGGCATTCAAAGAGATTGACGACGCATATGAAACGATCTGCCACAGCGCGCAGTTTATCAGCGAACTGCGACGGATTCGTAAAGAGTTTCAGGGCCGACCGACCCCTGTGTATCACGCGGAACGACTCAGCCGAAAGCTGGGGAAGTGCCAGATCTATCTGAAACGCGAGGACCTTAACCACACTGGCGCACACAAACTGAATCATTGCATGGGAGAGGGACTGCTGGCGAAGTTTCTCGGAAAGAAAAAGCTGATTGCCGAAACCGGCGCCGGACAGCACGGGGTGGCACTGGCGACCGCAGCCGCGTATTTTGGTTTGGATTGCGATATTTATATGGGAGAGGTCGATATTGCCAAGCAGGCGCCGAATGTCACGCGCATGAAGATGCTGGGCGCACGCGTAATCCCCGCGACGCATGGATTAAAAACGCTGAAGGAAGCGGTAGACGCGGCGTTTACGGCGTATTTGAATGAATATGAGGACGCCATCTACTGTATCGGTTCCGTCGTTGGCCCGCATCCGTTTCCAAAGATGGTGCGTGACTTTCAGATGGTGGTTGGGATTGAAGCGAAAGAACAATTTGTGGAGATGACAGGGCTGCTGCCGGATATCGTCTGCGCCTGCGTTGGCGGCGGTTCAAACGCAGCCGGACTGTTTACTGCGTTTTATGACGAACCGGTCGATATTGTCGGCGTCGAGCCTATGGGACGCGGCACAAATATCGGGGACAACGCCGCTTCGATCACTTTTGGCAAGAAGGGCGTGCTGCATGGATTTGAAAGCCTGCTGCTGCAGGATGCGGCGGGGGAACCTTTGCCGGTCTACAGTATCGCAAGCGGACTCGACTACCCCTCTGTAGGGCCTGAACACGCGTTTATGCACGATGTGGGGCGCGTAAATTATACAAGCGTGACGGACGAGGAAGCCATGGAAGCATTCTTCTTCCTTAGCCGCTATGAAGGGATCATACCCGCGATCGAAAGCTCGCATGCGCTTGCTTATGCGATGCGCTTTGCAAGAGAGAACAACAAAGGCTCGATCCTTGTGAATCTTTCCGGACGAGGCGATAAGGATATTGATTATGTGTTTGATCACTACGGCTGCGGTGAAAGATTCTTTGAAAACGACAGGTAGAACGATTACACGGCCGGCTCGGGCGGAAACAATATTATGTATCTAACAATTCGGAGCAGCGCAAGAAGTTGTGTCTGCTCCGAATAAATTTTGCTTGACTGACCCTACGACGGTTTTGTATAATAGCCAAAGGATTTTTCGTCCGATAATGGGTGGGCGGTTGGCGGCTTATTATCGGACGCTTCATTTTTGGCAAAGGGGGAATTCCTGCTAGATGTGTGGTATTGTTGGATACACCGGCGAAAAGAATTGCGTTCCCGTTATCATGAACGGGCTGACGGCTCTGGCCTATCGCGGGTATGATTCCGCAGGCATCGCGGTCTGGGAAGGCAGCGAACTGGTCCTTCGAAAGGCCAAAGGCAAAATCGAGAATCTCAAGTCGATGCTGGAGCAATCTCCCGTGAGCGGAAAGTGCGGAATTGGCCACACGCGTTGGGCGACCCACGGGGAACCCTCCGATGTCAATGCGCATCCGCATACCGATACAAGAAAGACGCTTGCCATCGTTCATAACGGAATTATAGAAAACTATCAGCAAATCAAGGGGATGCTGTCGAAAAACGGTTGCGTTTTCGTTTCCGAAACCGATACGGAGGTTGTGGCGCAGCTTCTGGGATATCTCTACCGTGGGAATCCGCTTTCCGCCCTCAAGCAAGCTGTCGCGCTGATAGAAGGATCCTTTGCGCTGGCCATACTGTTTGCGGACGATCCGGAGACCATCTACTGCACCTGCAAGGATAGCCCGATGGTGCTTGGCCATGGTCAAAATGAAAGCGTGGTTGCTTCCGATATTCCGGCGATTTTGGAGTACACGAGGGACGTTTGCTTCATGCAGGACCGCCAGATCGCAGTTATGCAAAAAAGCGGGATTTCCTATTACGATGAGTTTGGGGTTGAAATTCAGAAAACGCCGACGCATATCGACTGGGATGTGGAATCTGCCAAAAAAGGCAATTATGAACATTTCATGATGAAGGAGATCTGCGAGGAACCGGAAACGTTTCGCAGAACCTTCGAACAATATGTTTCCACAAAGGATTATACGCTCAAATCGGATCGTTTCCCATGGAGCGCAGAGCAGGCAAAACACTTTGATCGACTTACGATTGTAAGCTGCGGAACTGCTTATCACGCGGGAATGCTTGGGAAAAGGCTGATCGAGCATATGGCCAAGCTCAGCGTCGACGTGGATATTGCAAGCGAATTCCGTTATAGCGATACCCTGCTGAAAGCGGGCGAGCCGTTCCTTGTGATCAGTCAGTCCGGCGAAACGGCGGATACCATCGCCGCAATGCGGCGCGCGAAGGAGATCGGCTGCAATACGATGGCGGTTTGCAACGTTACGGGAAGCACGATCTCCCGTGAGGCGGACAGCGTTCTTTATACCTATGCAGGGCCGGAAATCGCCGTAGCGGCAACAAAAACCTATCTTGCGCAGATTATCGTGATGTATCTTTGCGCACTCGACCTTGCCGAGAAGCGCGGTGAAATGACAGCGGATGCGGTTTCGGAACGTTTGCGTGAAATGAACAGATTGCCCGCCGCGATGCAAAAGATATTGGACAACAAGGAGCAGGTTCAGTTCTTTGCAAGCCGCTCGTTTGCGGTGAAACATGTGTTTTTCATTGGCCGCGGATTAGACTATGCGCTCGCAATGGAAGCGGCGCTCAAACTAAAGGAAATTTCCTACATTCATTCCGAAGCATATGCCGCCGGCGAACTCAAACACGGTACGATTGCTTTAATCGAAGAAGGATCGCTTGTTGTTGCACTGGCGACGCAGCCGGATCTTCAGGCAAAGATTGCGAGCAATATGGAAGAAGTGAGGGTGCGCGGCGCGCACGTACTTGCTGTGACGAACGGGCATTGGGAGGGTGCGAAAGGGCACTCGCATACGCAATGGGAAATCGATCAGATGGATGCGACACTTGCCCCGCTCTGCGCGATTATCCCCATGCAGTTGCTGGCTTATTACCTCGCGGTTCAGAAAGGATGCCCGGTAGATCAACCAAGAAATCTTGCGAAAAGTGTTACGGTGGAATAGCCACCGCGTTCTGCGCCCCTTGAAACAGAGGGGCTTTTCTTTTGTATTTAGCTGGTCTGCAGCAAAATAAATCAGGTTTCAACCCGGTTTCGGGAATCAATATAAAAGTAAAATGTAGAGAGTGATACACGGAGGGGAGATTGTATGGCGAAGTATATTTTTGTTACGGGCGGCGTTGTATCGGGTCTGGGCAAGGGCATTACGGCGGCTTCTCTTGGGCGTTTGCTGAAAGCGCGCGGGCTGAAGGTTGCCGCGCAAAAGCTGGACCCGTATATCAACGTTGACCCGGGAACGATGAGCCCGTTTCAGCATGGCGAAGTATTCGTAACGGAGGACGGCGCGGAGACCGACCTCGACCTGGGACACTATGAGCGGTTTATCGATGAGGATCTCAACCGATTTTCCAACCTGACCACAGGAAAAGTTTACTGGAATATTCTTACGAACGAGCGCGCCGGAGCTTACCTTGGCGAAACGGTGCAGGTGATTCCGCACGTAACGAACGAGATCAAGCGGTTCATTTACAGCGTGGCGGATACGACAAACGCCGACGTGGTCATTACCGAAATCGGAGGCACAATCGGCGATATTGAAAGTCAGCCGTTTTTGGAAGCGATCCGGCAGGTCGGCCATGAAGTTGGTTCAAGCAATTGCCTTTACATCCATGTTACCCTCGTGCCGTATCTCTCCGGCTCGGATGAACATAAATCAAAGCCAACGCAGCACTCCGTGAAAGAACTGCAGTCCTCCGGAATTACACCGAACGTTATCGTAATGCGGGTGGACAGGCCGGTGGACGAATCCATCAAGCGAAAGATCGCGCTGTTCTGCAACGTTAAGCCGGACTGCGTGATTGAGAATCTGACGGTGGAGACGCTCTATGAAGCGCCGATCATGCTGGAGCGGAACCATTTTTCCGAAGTGGTTTGCCGCGAGCTTCAGCTCGATCTGCCGCAACCCAATATGAAGGAGTGGAACGAGATGCTTGAGCGAGCGAAAAACTGCAAGCATCACGTGAAGATCGGGTTAGTCGGGAAATATGTTAAGCTGCACGACGCATATCTTTCCGTTGCGGAAGCGATGCGTCACGCGGGATATGAGAACAGCGCCGTTGTCGAGATTGAATGGATCGATTCGGAAGCGATCGATCAAAAAAACGTTGCGGAAAAATTGAACGGTTTGGATGGGATCGTTCTGCCGGGCGGATTCGGTGTACGCGGCGTGGAAGGCATGATTCAAACGGCAAAATATGCGCGGGAGAATAAGATCCCTTATTTAGGGCTCTGCCTGGGAATGCAGATTGCGGTTATCGAATTTGCGCGGAATGTCGCAGGCCTTTTCGGTGCAAATTCCGGTGAGTTTGACGAGAACAGCCCCCATAAGGTGATCGATTTTATGCCGGATCAGTATGCGGGCATTCAGATGGGCGGAACGATGCGCTTGGGTAGTTATCCCTGTAAGGTACACGAAAATACGCTTCTCTACCGGTGCTATCGGCAGCCGCTGATTCATGAACGTCACCGTCACCGTTATGAGTTCAGCAACGATTATCGCGACCGGCTCACCAGCGTCGGACTCGTACTCTCCGGAACCTCGCCGGACGATCGAATCGTGGAGACGGTGGAGCTGAGCGATCATCCGTTCTTCATCGGCGTTCAGTTCCATCCCGAGTTCAAGAGCCGCCCGAACCGTGCGCATCCGCTCTTCCGGGAGTTTATCGCCGCAGCATTGAAACAGTCGAAAAAGTAGTCTCGCGTTACCGATGTGAATGCAATCCCTACCGATCAAAGACTCGCCGAACCGGCGGGTCTTTCTTTATGGACTTCAGTCTGTGGCGCGAGCGAAGCGAGCGACATAAAAAACCACCCGCTATGCGGGTGGAGTAAAAAGTTATACAAAGAGAATCACCTTTCCGATAGGATAGAAGTGTTCAAGCTACTATGCCGGAAAGGAAA
>JAYFNY010000023.1:0-39738 GCA_034933205.1 Eubacteriales bacterium | reverse complement strand
TAAAAACGCCCCTTGAGGGGCGTAAAGTAAGATGAGACATAGTAGCTTGAACCTAAGTGAAAGCCGCGTCTTTAGGCGCGCGTCGGCACCCTGGGCTTATAGCCCTAGTGCGAACCACCCGTTTTACGGGTGGAAGCGATTATGGACTTCAGTCTGTGACGTGTGAGCGAAGCGAGCGGCATAAAAAACACCCACTATGCGGGTGGAAGCGATTGTATAGCGGTGCCCTGGAAGATGAGCAGAGAGGATACTTCTTCCGGTGTCCGCCGAAAAACGGCTCCGTTTTCATTTTTTACGTTAATTGTAAAATGTGGTCGTTTCTATATCTGCTTTTGTTGAACGATGGTTCGCATCCGGGAAAGAAATGTCGCAGTTTGTCTGGAAAGATATTTGCGATGAAAGACAAGACGATAGGAATGAATAACGGTTTGGGTGGAATCATTTTTCCGCCGCAACGATAATGGAGTCACCCGGTTCAAACGTCAGAGAAAGAGATTTCCGCGGATTGATATGCACTCCGCAGCCGGGCATGTTTTGCTTTTCTTCGGAAAGGAGCTTGTAGCCGAACGCGGATTCCCCTTTCCGACGAGCCGCTTCCACGACCGTATAAAAATTAACGGGTTTCTGCGTGCATACGTAATTTTCAATCGGCTTCATGTAAATTTCCGATCCTTCCGCGTTGAATACATCTTCAAAAACCGCGTTGAGCGAATTATTTTCCGAAACCTGGGTAATGAAAAGGCTGATGATTGTATCACTAACGATAAAGTCGTTCACGTGGGCGATCTCGGCAAGCTTTCTGTTGCGTACGTCCAGCATTTCGCTGACGATCGAAAACTGTTTTCCTGTTTTTTCCGAAATATCGCGCAGGTGCAGCAGCGTTACAAGCGTATTTGCGTCCGCTTTTTGGATATCCGGCTGGGAACGGTCCGAAAGTAGGATGATATGCGGGAAATCCGATTCCAGCAATTCATCCAATACGTTTCGGTTGGTGATGTCCTGATTCAGAAAAGAAATCGACAGGCGGTTCGTTTGTTGTCGGACAGCCTCCATCTGGGAGCTTGCCAGAGGCAGGTGACTGACTACGGTAAGATTCGAACCGGACGCCTCGTACTGATCGAGCTCCTGAATAATACGAGGAGCGTTTTCGTTCCAGCCGAGAATCAGGATGGACTCGATTCCGGAAGGTGAAAAATCACCGATCGATATAGACGATTCGTCGATCCCTTTCTTGTTTGCCCCATCCAGCAGAAACGTATCGTCATCCTTAGTAATGGCAATCAGCTCATCGCCGGCAAACAGCACGGTATCCGCCGGCGGATTGAGCCGAATGCTTTTTTTGCTTTTCAATCCAACCACGGCGGATGATTCAAACTTCGAGAGTGCTTCTCCATAGGTTTTGCCGGCCAGTTCCGGAAAGGAGCGAAAATAGAATTCGTCTCCTTCAAAATTGAGCAACTCCAGATAGATGGCGGAAAGGCCGCTCTGCCGGCAAGTTTGTGCGATTATTTTAGAAATTATGGAATTCTCCTGGATTAGGGTCGCCTGTCCCCGCGAAACAATTTTTGCAACGTCAAGGTTCCTCGACTCCTGGAGAACCCCGACTATGTTATGCAGTTGATCGCATGCGCGAGGCGTATGGAGAATGGCAAGAAGTACTTTGATGACGGTCGCATCATCCCGTTCATTGATGATGACCGAATGCGCTGTGTTCAGGCTGAGCAGCTGAAGGTCGTCCAGATCAAGCGGGTTTCCGTTTCTTGTTACGATTCGGGTTGTTTTGGTATCGGAAATTCGGTGACGGATGATTTCATCCATATCGGCTTTATCGACAGGGCTCATGATGACAACACAGGCGCTTTTTCGGTTGCTGTTCGCTTCGATTATTTCGTTTAGAAACGTAAAAATCTGACTGGACCAACCAAGAATTACGGTATGGCCGGATTCGATTACTCTGGAATGGCCTTTTTGCAACGAGGTTAATTTACGGGAAATGCCGTTCGTTAACAATCCAATCAGCGCACCGAGAAGGAAAACGCCTCCGAGCGCGAAAAGAAACATGGAGAAAACAAACATGACGCACCCGGTATCCCCGCAGACCAGACTTGGATCAAGCGATCGCTGAACACCAAGCCAAAGTAACTGGGGGAATGTCGCCCCTTCGGCGGAATCGGTAATCCAAACAAGGAAGGAGACGGCGGCAATCATAACCAGAGTTGCCAACGCAAGGCTTGCGATCAGCACGCCGGTGCCGCGGGACATAAGGTTATCAAAATGGTACTTCATTTTTTGCTTCATATGCGCTCCAGATGGATTACTAGAATGGAATACAAGATCGGATAATACAAATTTACAACGAAATCACACATTGTCAATTGGTATTTTTTATCGAAAGAAGAGAAACGGAAAGCGTGAGCCCGTTTGAATTCACAAGCATACTTACTGAACTTATTCAAAAACCGTCAATTTTAACCGATGGACTGTTTCAAAACACATGATATGATATACTAGAATAAACAGTTGCATAATCAGTTGGAGGAGCTTGATGAAAAGATCCCGAAAGATCGCTCTCTGGATAGCCTCCGTTTTCCAAGCGGTTGTTGCGCTGGTTCTTTTTGCGGCGGGGGTTCTGCCCGGCTTTCTTATGCTGCTCTGCGCGGTGCTGATCAACCCGCTGTGCCTGGAGCGTATGAATCGAAAGAAAAGAATCTATGCCGTACTATCGGGGATCGGATTATGGATTCTATCCCTCGTTTCAATATCCGGATCGACCGGTCGAACGGGAGACAACCAAGTTTATACCGAAGCGGAGAGCCCAGTTCGCATCGTGCTGCAAAGTGTGGCGGCGGAAGAGATCCCGATTGGTACGGATCCTGAGAAAGCGGCGGTGAATCAAGCGGCGGGTGGAGCGGTGATTGCGCAGATTACGCCAAATGAAGATGCACTCCGTACGGACAGTCCGAAGACAACTCCGTCGCCAACCATCCGTCAATCGCCCAGCACACCGGAACCGGAACAGCAAACGCCGGGGCAGAAGAGCGTACAAAGTAATGGGATCGAGATTGTGTCCTACACGGAGACGGTCGGACGGGGTGAATACGCGAGCATTCAGATAAAAGGAATGCCAAATGAGGACTATACCTGCAGCGTTCAGTATAAAACAACGATGTCTGCCGCGGATGGCCTCGGCGTGAAACAATCGGACGGAGAGGGACTGGTAACCTGGAGATGGAAAGTTGGGAGCAGAACCTCGCTGGATTATCGGCCGACGATCTTTATTCAAGGCGGGGGAGATTCCGTCGACGTAAGATTTCAGGTGGTAGAATAGAGCGCGGAATAGAAAATACCAAGTAAAAAAGTCAGGCTGCTCCAATCGAGTTGCCTGACTTTTTTTCGGAAAAGAAATTCAGAATTTTCGCTCGAAAAGATCGCTGTGTTCAAGCAAATCCTCGGTTGAGTCCAGATTCAGCTGGTGCAACAGCGCGATCACATACGGATTATCGACAGGCGTACCATAGGAGGCTTGGGAACCATACCGGATAACGCTCCTCCTACCGTCTTCCCGTGAGACAAGAGAACGGGGCCCACCGATGCAGCCGCCAACGCACCCCATGCCCTCGTAGAAGTTTGCGCCGCCTTTGCCGGCCAGAATATCGTTCAGCATCACCTTGCAGGCCGGAACACCGTCTGCATGACGTGTATGGACCGCAATTTCACGGCCGGGATTGATTCGCTCCACCGTTGCGCGCACGGCCTCGCTGACGCCGCCGCTTCCGGCGTAGATACGTCCGGCGCGCGAAGAATGATCGTGAGAATCCTCTTCCAGTTCAGCGGGATGAATACCGGCAAAATCGAACAGATCCTGGATTTCCTGAAAAGTCAGAACAAAATCGGTTGAATCGCGAATGTCCGCTTCGCGCGCTTCCGCCTTTTTCGCAAGGCATGGCCCGATAAAAACCGTGACCGCGCCGGGATGCAGCGCTTTAATCGCTCTGCCGCATGCGACCATGGGGGAAACGGAGGCAGGCACATGCGGCATCAACTGTGAGAATACCTTGCGAATCATCCCGATCCACATGGGACAGCAGCAGCTCGTCAGCTGATAATCCTGCTCGGTATTGATCTTTGAATCGAATTCAAGCGCTTCCTTCAATGTCAGAATATCGGCAAAAAGTGCGACTTCGACCATGCCGGAGAATCCAATTTTCTTAAAGGCCGTTCGAAGTTTTCCTGGAGTGACCGACTCGGAATACTGATTGACGAAAGCGGGGGCGATCATGGCGTAAACCGGTGTCGAGGCATTGCGGATGGCGGCAAGCGCTGGTAAAAGATCGCGGCTCTCGGTCAGCTTCCTTGCGTTGCAGTTTGCAATGCACTCGCCGCATCCAAGACAACCGGATTCGGCTGCGTTGACATTCCCCTCGCGGTCGAGAGTGAGCGCATCAAACGGACATGCACGCTGGCAGGCTTCCTTCTGCCCGGCACTGCAGTCGCATGGGCCCGTCCGGATGACGAGCGGGTGCTTTCCCGGTTCGAGCAGACAGGAAAGCTGATGCGGATCATATCCTTCCTGCGAAAGCAAATTCAATTCGACCGGAGCCGCTCCATCGAGAGATCGGCGCAGCAGCTGGTTATAGAGTTCTTCGAATTTCATAGTAACCACCTCAACCGATACGATCTTATCATGGAATCCGCAGTCCGGCAATCCGGTGCTGTTTCGGCTCTTGACAGGCTTTCTGCGAATGGGTATACTGTGCATAATAAATATATACAGATAAAGAGGGACAACGATTGAATATTCTGATCAGCAATGTGGATAAACTGCCGATCTACGAGCAGATCTATGTCCAAATTAAAAATGCGATTATTGCCGGCGAGCTGGCGGAGGGGGATGCGCTGCCTTCCATACGGCAGCTGGCAAAGGACCTGCGTATCAGCGTCATTACAACGAAGCGTGCCTATGAGGAACTGGAGCGGGACGGTTTTATTGATACCGTTGCGGCGAAGGGGTGCTTTGTTGCGCAGAAAAATATGGAATTCATTCGCGAAGAAAAGTTGAAGGAAATCGAAGAGCATATGCGCGAAATCCTTCGCCTTGCGCCTGCCTGCGGCATGAGCGAGAACGAAGTCATGGAACAGTTTCGCGTGATTCTTGAGGAGGAATATCACCTGTGATCAACTATGAAAACGCAATTGAACTGAACGGTATCTGTAAAAATTATCCCGGCTTTACGCTTGAGCCAATCACTTTAGCGCTGCCGAAAGGCACGATCATGGGGCTGGTCGGAGAAAACGGAGCCGGAAAAAGCACGATGATCAAATTGGCGATGAACGCGGTCAGGCGCGACGGCGGAACGGTTCGAATCCTTGGTGAAGACAATGAGAGTGCATCGTTTCGCGGCTTGAAGGAGGAAATCGGAGTAGTACTCGACGAGGCCTATTTCCCGGAAGTGCTGACGGTGAAAAATGTTGGAACCGTCATGAAGCGTACCTTTCGCAACTGGGAAACGCAGACATACGAGCGTTTCATCAAGACGATGGAACTGCCGGAAAACAAGCCGTTTAAGGATTTTTCCCGCGGCATGAAAATGAAGCTGGCAATTGCCGTAGCGCTTTCTCATCAGGCGAAGCTTTTGATTCTGGACGAAGCGACCAGCGGGCTGGACCCAATGATTCGCGACGATATTTTGGAGATGCTGAACGACTTCACAAGGGACGAGTCGCATTCGATCCTGATTTCTTCCCACATCGTAAGCGACCTTGAGAAAATCTGCGACTATATTGCCTTTCTGCATCAGGGGAAACTGATCCTCTGCGAAGAGAAAGATCGCTTACTGGATTCGTATGCGATTGCGCATCTTTCGTGCCGCGATCTGGAAGCGCTGCCGAAGGAGGCGATCGCCGGCGTCAGGAAGAATCCATACGGCGTGGATGCTCTGGTTTTACGTGAGCGTGTTCCCGCTTCGCTCAATATGGAACACACGACGCTGGAAAATATCATCCTTTTCCTTGTCAAGGGAGGCGAGAACGCATGAAAGGTTTATTGATTAAGGACTATTACACGCTTCTGAAACAAATGAAGCTATACTTGTTTTTCATTGTTGTGCTGTCTTTGTTTCAAAGTATGAGCCTTTCCGGATTGGCTGTGGTTTATGCGGCGATGCTGCCGATTACCGCTCTTGCCTATGATGAGCGCAGCAAGTGGGATAATCTCGCCGCAACAATGCCCTATTCGTCCGCCGATCTCGTTCTGAGTAAGTATCTACTGGGATATCTGAGTGTCTTGATCTCCTGCGTATTGATATTTGCAGTTGAGTTCGTTGCTTCGGCGTATAAGCAGATTCCTTTTACGCCGGAGCAGGGGATTACGATTCTATTGGTTGGCTGTGTTGGCGTCGCTCTGCTCGCGGTCAATCTGCCGTTTATGTTTTGGCTTGGCGTTGAAAAGGGGAGGATCATTTATTTCGTTCTGATTGCAGCAACTGTTTTTCTTGGAATGATGGCAGGCGAACAGATCAAGCGTGCCCTTTCGCAGGTGAATCTTTCGATAGCCGGATTATCGAGCGCAGTGGCTGCGGCGACTTTGCTTCTTAACGTTTCATCAATTTGGATATCGATTAACGTTTACCGCAGAAAACGGGGATAATGAACGTTAATGAAAAACCGGCTCCCGGAAGAAAAGGAAAACACCCGAAACGAACGAATCGTCTCGGGTGTTTTTCCATGGGTTTGGGTATGGGGATTGGAGAAGCCCTTATGGCGGGGGGCTATCCCGGCGGGCGTTGATCGCCGGGAAATAAAAAACGCAGCCCGAAATACGGACAGCGTCTTTGCTTCTCATCCCTGTGATCATACAATAGGTCCAGGCAGATTGCAAGAGAATTCTATCGTTTTCTATCGCGTAAGAATGGATTAACAATCCTGTCACAATTCATCGGTTGACAAAACGATTACTACTAGATATAATGCAATAGTAAACAAAAGGCTCTACTGTTTACATGACAGGGAGGAAACGATGAACATACAATATAAAAAGGGCGTTTTGGAGCTCTGCGTACTTGCATTGCTGGATGTTCGCGACCGATACGGTTATGAGATTTCCGAATATCTTTCCGGCAGAATCGATATTGCGGACGGTACGGTGTATCCCATTCTGCGTAAGCTTAAAAGCGACGGGCTCGTTGTTACCTATCTTTCGGAAGAAAGCGGAGGACCGCCGAGAAAGTATTACTCTTTAACAAGCCTTGGCAGGCAAACCTTTGCTTCGGACAAAGCGGAATATCTTACTTTTGCAAACACGGTAGAAAACATACTGGAGGGACAGTAAAATGACAAAACCGGAATATTTAACACAACTGAAGAGCGAACTGAAACACGTTGGGATATCGGATGTGGAGGAAATTGCATCCGAATATGAGCAGCATTTTCGCTTTAAACTCGCGGACGGATTTTCGGAAGAGGAGATTGCGGCCAAGCTGGGAGCGCCGGAAGCGATTGCCGCGCAGTTTGCCGCGGTTAAGAGCGATTCGAAGAAAAATGGAGGAAGAAAAATATTCCTGACGGTCTGGCTCGTGCTGCTGGGATTGCTGGAGGGCATGCTGGATTTGCTGTTCGCCGGTTTTATCCTTGTGCTCGCAGGCGCAGCGATTGCGTGCGCTGCAATCGGCGTGGAGTTGATTTTCGGCTTGAATTTTGCGGGATTGCTTCCGGCAATGCCGTATGGCGGCGCAGCCGTAATGGGCGTGAGTTTTCTTGCGCTGGCAGTCCTGTTTTCGTTAGCCGTTTCTTATTGTTCGGCTTACCTTTTTCAGATCATTCGCGCAAGTATCCGCTGGCGGAAAAACGTACTCTCGGACGGGATGCTTCCGCCGCTGCCGTGGAGCCCGCAGTTTCAGCCAAAAGTCCGGCGGGGGATTCGAACGGTGTTCCTCTGGGCAATCATGGTGTTTGGAATCACGTTTGTTCTGGCTTATGCGATCCTTGGGCTATCTGCAAATGCATGGGAGTTCTGGCATGCGTTCGGGTGGTTCGGTTATGTCGCGCCATAAAAGGGAACGATTGAGATTAATTTTGTAAGAAGGTGTTTATCATGAAAACGGCTGTGATCACAGGCGCGTCTTCCGGCATCGGGCTTGCGAGCGCGTGTGCACTGGCGGAGAACGGTTATCGTATTATCGGCGTTGGAAGGGACGAAACCCATTGCCGTAAGGCGACGGAACAGATTTTGCTTCGCGTGCCGAAAGCAAGCGTAAAATTCGTGTTGGCCGATCTTATGCAGCAGAGGGATGTTCTTCGCGCCGCAAGCGAAATTTCCTCTTATCTTGCGCAGGAATGCGAAGGGAATCTTGAGGTGCTGATCAGCAATGCCGGGTGCGTGCGAAGCTGGTATACCACGACGGAGGAAGGATATGAGCAACAGTTTGCGCTAAACCACCTTGCCGGATTCCTCCTGACGCATGAACTGCTTCCTTATTTGCTGAAAGCACAGGGAAGGGTGATAACGACCGGAAGCGAATCGCACAAAGGCACAAAGATTCGCTGGAACGACGTGATGCTCAGGAACGGTTATCATCCGCTGCTGGCATACAAACAATCCAAACTGTGCAACATTCTGTTCGCAAAGGGCCTGAACGACCGGTACGCGAAGTACGGCCTGCATGCTTATACGGTCGATCCGGGATTGGTATGTACGGATATTGGCAATAAAAATACGGGAGGACTGGTGGACCTCGTTTGGAAACTGCGAAAGGAACATGGAGTTTCACCGGAGATTCCGGCAGAAACGTTTCTGTTTCTCAGCACGCAGGAGCCTGCGCCGCAGCAACTCTATTATTATCTCTGCAAACCGAACACGATCAGCAGAGAGGTGACGAAGGAAAATGCAGACCGTCTGTTTCTGCTCAGCGAACGTCTTTGCGGAATTTCCTATACGGATGAAGCAGGAAAGGAGAAAGCGGTATGAACGTGATGATTACGGGGGCGAGCGGCGGTCTTGGACGGGCATTGGCCACAGAGTGCGCAAAACGCGGGTATCGGCTTTTCCTGACGGATATCAACGAGCGCGGGCTGCTCTCTCTGAAATCCGGTTTGGAGCGGCAATTCAGCGCCTGCGTTACGACCGCCGCCTGCGATATTACGAACGATGAAAGCGTAGACACGCTGCTGAAACGAATCGATGAAAATGAAATTCGTTTTGACATGTTGTTTAACATTGCCGGTGTGGACTATGAAGGTGGATTCCTTGAGCGAAGCCGGCAGGACATTCTTCGCATCGTAACGCTGAATAACACGGCAACGCTGCGCATGACGCACGCGATATTGTGCCGCCGAAGAGAGGGAAAGCCTTTTTCGCTGATCTTCGTTTCGAGCCTTGCGAGTATGTATCCCATGCCGCTCAAGGCAACTTATGCGGCGTCGAAACGTTTCTTGCTTGACTTTTCCGTGGCGCTGAGTCAGGAATTGAAGCAGAGTAACGTACGCGTTCTCGCACTTTGTCCGGGAGGACTCGTTACGACGCAGGCTGCGATGTGCGGTATTGCGGCGCAGGGATTCTGGGGTGGGGCGACGACGAACCCGCTGGAGATCGTCGCTTCAAAAACGGTGGACCGCGCACTCCGGCGTTCCGGCGTTTACATTCCCGGCGCGATGAATAACGTCCTGACGGTTGCGGGGAAACTGCTGCCAAGGCGGTGGGTCGCCGCGGCGATCTATCATCGCTGGAGCAAAGCGCAGAGCCAATGGAACCCGGCAGAGCGAAACCCGGTCGAACCGGCTTGATCAGAAGCGGAAGAATTGCTTGCAAAAGGAACAGCCACGCGGTATTTTTCTCGTAAGGCTGTTTTCTTGATAAAACAGATAATTAGAATGTACTAGATCATTTTTGGGGGGAAGGGACGCGATGAAGAGCGATTTGGATATCCGGCTGGAAACGCCGGAGGATTATGACGAGGTGGAACAGATTACGCGTGCTGCGTTCTGGAACCATCATGTGCCGGGCTGCGACGAGCACTATCTGACACACACGCTCCGCCAATCGGCGTGCTTTTTACCGGAGCTTGATTTCGTAGCGACATTACACGGGCGGATGGTTGGGAACATTCTGTATACGCGAGCGGTAATCCGCGAAGACAACGGGGCGGATTATCCCGTGTTATCGTTCGGCCCGGTTTCGGTGTTGCCGGAATTTCAGGGAAAAGGCATCGGCTCCGCGCTGATTCGTCACTCGCTAGCGGTTGCGAAACAGGCCGGACACTCGGCAGTACTGATCTACGGGGATCCGGAATTCTACAAGAGGTTTGGATTTGTTTCGGCGGAGCGGTATGACGTTGGAACGAGGGACGATGATTATCATATTGCGTTGCAGGCGCTTGAACTGCAGGACGGGGCGTTGGCGAATCGATCCGGACGTTTTTTTGAGGATGATGCCTACGAAGTAGACGCCAAAGCGGCGGAGAAGTTCGACGCGGGATTCCCTGAAAAAGAGCGACTGTCCGGTCTTCCTTCACAAATTCGGTTTCTCGAGCTTGTGAAGATGCGGCGGCCGAGGAGGTAAGAACGATTCGATTTCATTGCAATTTGCTGCCGAGTCGGTTAGAATACTCGTTATGAAACTTCAACCGGAATGCGTAACCTGCATTATTGCGCAGGTCAGAACTGTATCCGATATGCTCAAGCTATCGGAACAGAAAAAGCAGGAAGCGATGCGGGATACCATCGATTATCTCGGCGCGGCGAATTACGAGGGATGTACGCCCGAATCGATGGGGGAGCTTTGGCAGATTCTTTTGGGTCATGTCGGCGAGGCGGATCCGTATGCCTCCATCAAATCGCAGTGCAATCACGAAGCAATGAAGATGATCCCGGTTACCCGGGAAAAAATTCTGCGTGCGAAAGATCCTTTGGTAACCGCGCTGAAATATGCAATCGCCGGTAATTTGATCGACTACGGTCTGGAACATCCGGTTTCGATTGAAGATCAAAACGAACAGATTGACACGATCGCAAAAGCGCCGTTTGCCCGCGATAGCAGCGAAGCTTTGCGAAAAGCGATATCGCAGGCTAAAACGATGCTGTACCTTGGGGATAACGCCGGAGAGATTGTTTTTGATAAGCTGCTGATCGAAGAGATCCATAGAGAATATCCCAAGGTTCAGATTTCGTTTGTTGTGAAAGGGTCCGCCGTGCTGAACGACGTTACCCAAACGGATGCGCTGGAAGTCGGCATGGACGCGGTCGCGCGGATTTTGGATAATGGGGATTGCGCGCCTGGAACGGTGCTGCCACGCACAAGCGGCGCGTTTCGCGCCGAGTTTGATGCGGCGGATGTGATCCTATCCAAGGGTCAGGGGAATTTTGAGAGCCTGAACGAGGAGAAAAAGAAGGGGCTGTTCTTTCTTTTCACGGCAAAATGCGATTCGGTTTGCGCGGAGGTCAATGTTCCAAAGCTTTCGATTGTTTGTCTGGAAAACCATAACGTATAACGAAATATAACATTTTAGTTGTTATGAAGCATGCCGGTACTCCGGCATGCTTTTTCGTTACAATATGGTCGATAAATTATCATATCGAATCGAATCGGAGCCCTCAATTTTCATTCGCACAGCAGAAATTTTTCCTGAGAATTCGCATTCGTTCCATTGCATGCGTAAAATAAGTGCGTTGAATTCGTGAAGCGGCTCTTGCTTTTCCGTAATAAGGGAATGCGAACTGGATCAGACAGGCAATGTGCGATTAAGGTGGTTTTCTTCTTGACAGCGGAGCAGACGATGTTATAAAATAACGCTGAAGAAGAAATGAAATAACAACAAATTTCATCGTCAAAAGGAGGCACACTATGGCGACACCGGTCATTATGCCACGACAGGGGCAATCGGTTGAAAGCTGCATCATTACGGAGTGGAAGAAAAAGGTCGGAGATGAGGTCCATGTGGGCGACGTCCTGTTTTCCTACGAAACGGACAAATCGACGTTTGAAGAACAAGCGAAAGTTGACGGGACGCTGCTCGCCGTATTTTATCATGCGGATGACGACGTGCCCGTTTTGCTGAATGTTGCCGTAATTGGAACGCCGGGGGAATCATTTGCTGAGTTCGCGCCCGATGGGGCGGGAAATGCCGCCGCTTCCGCAACGGAAGTGCCACAGGCGGCTGCGACTGCCGAACAGGCAGCCCCTTCCGCAGAAGTAACCGCCGCACGCGCAGAAGGCGTTTCTCCGCGTGCGAAGAACACGGCTGAAAAGCTGGGAGTCGATCCTGTTCAGGCGGCACCCACGGGTCCTCATGGGCGCGTGATTGAGAGGGATGTGCTTGCGCTTGCGCAGCAGAATCGCACCGGCACCGGCCTCGGCGGCAGGGTAACCGAAGCGGACGTCGCTGCTCCGTCCGCGGCCGCAGCGCCTGCCGCGGAAAGCGCCCAGCCAACGGTCACGAATGCTTTGGAATACGATGAAATCCGTATGCCGAACCTGCGTCGTGTCATTGCGAAGACCATGCACGACAGCCTCAGCGAGATGGCACAATTGACGCATAATACAACGTTTGACGCCACGAAAATGCTGGTTTTCCGTGAGAGCATGAAGAGCGCTCCCGAGAGCCTGGATCTGCCGAAGGTAACGATTAACGATATCGTTTTGTTCGCAGCGTCGCGGGTTCTGGTAAAACATGCGGAAATCAACGCGCTGTTGGTCGGCGATAAAATGCGTTACTATAAGCACGTAAATCTTGGTATCGCGGTGGACACCCCGCGCGGACTTTTGGTGCCGACGCTCTTTGCCGCGGAAACGAAGACGCTTGGTGAAATCGCCAGAGAATCCAAAGCGCTGGCAAAATCGGCAATAGAAGGCAGCATCAATCCGGACCTGCTTCAAAACGGTACTTTCACAGTCAGCAACGTCGGCTTGTACGGTGTGGAGAGCTTTACGCCCGTCATCAATCCGCCGCAGGTTGCGTTACTCGGCGTTTGCAGCATTACGGAGCGTATCCGTACGGTGGACGGTCAAATTACGGCGTACCCGGCGATGGGGCTTTCGCTTACCTACGACCACCGCGCGGTGGACGGCGCGCCGGCAAGCCGCTTCCTGAAAGATCTTGTCATCGCGCTGGAAAATTTCGACCTGCTTTTGATCGGCTGAAGGGGGAGTTACGGCCATGTCATTTGATTTAATCGTTCTTGGCGGCGGTCCCGCCGGATATCTCGCGAGCGAACGTGCCGGACACGCCGGCATGAGCGTGCTCTGCATCGAGGAGCGCAGTTTTGGCGGTGTTTGCCTGAACGAAGGCTGTATTCCGACGAAGACGCTGCTTTATTCCGCCAAGCTTTATGACGGTGCGGCGCATGGCGACAAGTATGGAGTTACAGCAGAAGGTCTTAAGATCGATCACGCAAAGGTGATCGCCCGCAAGGATAAGGTCGTAAAGACGCTGGTTTCCGGCGTGCAGTCCGCGTTGAAGGCAAACCATGTGACGCTCGTCAATGCGCGCGGCAAAATTACGGGACGAGGCGCGGATGGATATACGGTGGAAGCAGGCGGCGAGACTTACATTGGCAAACGCCTGCTGATCGCAACCGGATCTTCCCCTGCGGTTCCGCCTATTCCTGGTTTAAAGGAAGGTCTAGCAAGCGGTTTTGTCTGCACGAACCGCGAAATTCTGGCGCTCACCGAACAGCCGAAGAGTCTTGTCGTGATTGGCGGCGGTGTCATCGGGCTGGAACTTGCCAGTTACTTTACTTCGATTGGCACCAAGGTAACGGTTATTGAAATGCTCGACCATATTGCGGGAGAAAACGATGCGGAGCTTGTCTCCATTCTGCAAAAAGGGTTTGAGAAGCGCGGCGTAACCTTCCTGCTTTCCGCAAAAGTAACCGAGGTGACGGCAAACGCTGTGAAATACGAGAAGGATGGCGTGGTCGGTGAAGTTGCCTGTGAGAAAGTGCTTCTCTCCATCGGACGCCGGGCCAACACAAAGGATATCGGACTTGAAAGCATTCACGTACTGACCGAACGCGGCGCGATCGTGACCGACGCGCACATGAAAACGAACCAGCCGGAAGTGTATGCGGCGGGAGACGTCAACGGAAAATCGATGCTGGCGCATACGGCGTACCGCGAAGCGGAGGTCGCCGTGAATACGATGCTCGGGAAAAAGGACACGATGCGTTACAATGCGATTCCCGGTGTACTCTACACGAATCCCGAGCTTTCCGGCGTGGGCGAAACAGAAGCGAGCGCGAAAGCGAAGGGCTACGACATCAAATGCGTTAAGATTCCAATGCGTTTCTCCGGGCGGTATCTTGCCGAGAACGAAGGCGGCGACGGAATCATGAAGCTTGTGGTGGACAACGCGACAAAGAAAGTTCTCGGCGCGCAGGCGCTGAGCAATTATTCAAGCGAATTCATCGTCACGGTCGGCACGTTCATCGAGCTGGGACTGACGGTAGACGAGGTCAAGGAGATCGTTTTCCCGCATCCTACGGTCAGCGAGATAATTCGGGAAGCTGTTTTCCAGTATTGATGACAATTGAAATTTGTAATATTCGCAGAGATTATTCGCAGAGATTAAAGGAGAATAAAGATGTCCAAGCAACTCTATGTCGACCCGAACGTGGTCAGGAAGCCCGAAGAACTGTCGTTTCCCTCGATTCCGGTCAACCAGTACCAGAAGACCGTAAAGGATGAGAAAAAGAACTTTACGAAGGATGAGTTTCTTCACATTTATAGGGATATGGCCTATATCCGTGAGTTTGAAACCATGCTCAATCTGATTAAAACCACCAATGAGTATTGTGGTGTGCAATACAACCACCCCGGCCCGGCGCATCTTGGCATTGGACAGGAAGCGGCGTATGTCGGCGCGGCTTATGAACTTACGCTGGACGATTATACATTCGGATCCCATAGGAGCCACGGCGAGATCCTTGCCAAAGGTCTGCGCTCCATCCAGATTCTGGATGACGCGAAGCTTATGGAAATCATGCAGGATTTCTTCGGCGGCCGTACGTATTCCGTGATCAAGGACAGCGGGAAAACCGTTAAGGAAGTTGCGATCAACTTCTTGCTCTACGGAATGATGTGTGAAACCTTTGCCAGAAAGAACGGTTTCAACCAGGGTCTGGGCGGATCCATGCACGCGTTCTTTACTCCGTTCGGTATTTACCCGAATAACGCGATTGTCGGCGGCAGCGGAAGCATCACCCCGGGCGCGGCGCTCTATAAACTCTGCAACAAGAAGCCCGGTATCGTTGTTTGCAACATCGGCGACGGCGCCATTGCCTGCGGCCCGGTCTGGGAAGGCCTCATGATAACCGCTATGGATCAGATTCGCACCCTCTGGGGCGAAAATGGCGGTGGCATGCCAATTATCTACAATATCAATGATAACTTTTACGGAATGGGCGGTCAGACCCGCGGCGAAACGATGGGTTACGATATGGTCGCGCGTATTGCGGCCGGCGTGATGCCTTCCGCTATGCATGCCGAGCGTGTGGACGGCTTCAATCCGCTTGCGGTCATCGATGCGTACCGCAGAAAGATTCCGGTCGCGAAGAAGGAAGGCCCCGTTCTGCTCGATCTGGTCACCTATCGTTTCAGCGGACACAGCCCGTCCGATTCGAGTACCTACCGGACCAAAGAGGAGATCGAAGCCTGGGAAGCGCAGGACTCCATTCTTGCTTTCGGCAAGCAGATGATAGAAGCGAAGATCGCCACACAGGAAGAACTCGATGCGGTCTGGGCGCAGGTCAAGGGCAACATGCTGCAAAACATGAAGCTTGCCACGGACGAGAAGGTTTCCCCGCGGATCGATATCTTCGGCGCAGAGAACGACTATATCGGCAACCTCATGTTCTCCAACAAGACGGTTCGTTCGTTCGATGAAACACGCAAGCCGGATATGCTGCTGCCGAAAGAGGAATGCCCGCGCGTTCAGCAAATCGCAAAAAAAGCACGGTTTGGACTGGAAGCGGACGGGAAGCCGGTCAGCAAGAACCGTGTCTATCAGCTTCGCGATGGAATTGCGGAACCAATCATCAACAAGTTTTATGAGGATCCCACACTGGTCGCGTTTGGCGAGGATGTTCGCGATTGGGGCGGCGCATTTGCGGTCTATCGTGGAATGACGGAAGCGATTCCGTATCACCGGCTGTTCAACACGCCGATTGCGGAAGCGGGGATCGTCGGCGCGGCGATCGGTTATGCCATGAGCGGCGGACGAGCGGTAGCGGAACTCATGTATTGCGACTTCTTAGGCCGCGCGGGAGATGAAATCTTCAACCAGCTTTGCAAGTGGCAGTCGATGAGCGCGGGCATGCTCAAGATGCCGGTTGTACTCCGTATGAGCGTCGGTTCCAAATACGGTGCACAGCATTCTCAGGATTGGAGCGCATTGATGACGCATATCCCGGGACTGAAAGTTGTTTTCCCGGCTACGCCGTACGACGCGAAGGGCCTGATGCAGTCCGCCATCAATGGGACTGATCCGGTTATCTTCCTGGAAAGCCAGCGGATTTACGACGTTGCGGAAACCTTCCATAAGGAAGGCGTTCCGGAAGCGGAATATGAAATTCCGTTTGGCGAACCGGATATCAAGCGCGCAGGCAAGGACGTGACGATTCTCTCAATCGGCGCAACGCTCTATCGTGTGACGAAAGCGGCGGATATCCTGCAGGAGAAATATGGCGTTTCGGCGGAGATCATCGATGCGCGGTCGCTTGTCCCGTTTAACTATGAACCTGTGATTGAGAGCATCAAGAAAACAGGCCGCATCGTCGTGACCGGAGACGCCTGCGAGCGCAACAGCTTTATGCGCAATCTTGCGAGCAACATCGCGGAGCTCGCGTTCGATTATCTTGACGCGCCGCCGGTTGTCGTTGGCGCGAAAAACTGGATCACACCGGCGCATGAGCTGGAGGACGCGTTCTTCCCGCAGCCGGAGTGGATTGTGGACGCGATTTCCGAGCGTATCCTGCCGCTGAAAGGGCACGTTTCCACGCATAACTTCACGGAACTGGAGCAGATTCGCGAGAACAAGCGCGGAATCTGACCTGGTTTCGGAAATAGCGGCAAATATGATATAATATTTGTCGCTATCTTTTTGTAAATTTGTGAAAGGACTTTCCATAAATGAAATCAATTGAACAGAAAGCGATAACAAACATCCGTTTCCTCGCGGCGGAAGCCGTTCAAAAGGCGAAAAGCGGCCATCCCGGCCTGCCGATTGGCTCCGCTCCGATGGCGTTTACCCTTTGGAAGCAGATGAAACATGACCCGAAAGACCCAAGCTGGACGGGCCGCGACCGCTTCGTTCTTTCGGCGGGGCATGCTTCCATGCTGGAATATTCGCTCTTGCATCTGTTTGGTTATGATCTGCCGATGGAGGAGCTCATGCGGTTCCGCCAGTGGGGCAGCAAAACACCGGGTCATCCGGAATTTGGCCATACGGCCGGTGTGGAAACAACGACCGGCCCGCTAGGTCAGGGCATTGCCACGGCGGTAGGAATGGCGATGGCGGAAACCCGGCTGGCCGCCGAGTTCAACCGCGACGGTTTCCCGGTCGTCGATAACTATACCTATGCGCTGTCCGGCGATGGGTGCCTGATGGAAGGCGTGGCTTCGGAAGCGGCGTCGCTTGCCGGGCATCTTGGGTTAGGAAAGCTGATTCTGCTGTACGACCGTAACGAGATTACCATTGAAGGCAGCACGCATCTTGCGTTTACCGAAGACGTCGGGAAACGTTTTGAAGCGTACGGCTGGACGGTACAGCATGTTGCAAGCGGTGAGGATACGGAGGCGATCGCAAAAGCCATCCAAGCGGCCAAGGCGGATCAGGAACATCCTTCGCTTATTATTGTACGTACTGAGATTGCGCACGGCACGCCGAAGGCAAACTCGGCAAGCGCGCATGGCGAACCACTGGGCGAGGACGCAATCAAGGCCATGCGCGAGTTCTACGGCTGGAACGAAGCTCCGTTTACCGTGCCGGAGGATGTGAAGGCTTATTTTGCCGAACTGCAGGTTGGCTACAGCAAGCAGCACGCGGCATATGACGCGATGATGGAACAATATCGGAAAGCGTATCCGGACCTCTATAAAAAGTGGATTGCGTGGCACGAGAAGAAACTGCCGGAAGAGCTCAAGAAGGATGAGCGGCTCTGGAGCATGAGCGGAGACAAGGCCACTCGTGCGGTCAGCGGAGAAGTGCTCAATATCTTTGCCGAGTATCTGCCGAATCTTTTCGGCGGCAGTGCGGATCTTGCTCCGTCCAACAAAACCGAACTGAAGGGCAAAGGGTTTTACGGGGTTGAAAATCGCTTGGGAGCGAACATCCACTTTGGAATCCGTGAATTTGCAATGGCCGCTATCTGCAACGGAATTCAGCTGTATGGCGGTTTTCACGCGTTCTGCGCAACGTTCCTTGTGTTTGCGGATTACCTGAAACCGGCGCTGCGCCTCTCGGCAATCATGCACCAGCCGGTCGTTTTTGTGCTGACGCACGACAGCATCGGCGTTGGCGAAGACGGGCCCACCCACGAACCGATTGAACAGCTTGCGTCTCTGCGTGCAACGCCGGATACGCTCGTGTTCCGTCCTGCGGATGCAAAGGAAACGGCTGCCAGCTATATTATGGCGTTTGAAGCGAAAAAGCCCTCTGTGCTGGCATTGACCCGCCAGAACCTGCCGCAGTATGCGGAAACGGGGGAGGGTGCTTATCAGGGCGGTTACATACTGCGCGACGCGAAGGGTGGTAAGCCCGACGTTATCCTGATGGCGAGCGGAAGCGAGGTCGAACTGATCTATAAAGCCGCCGATCTGCTGGAAGCAGAGGGAATTTCGAGCCGGCTTGTTTCGATGCCTTGCCTCGATCTGTTTGACGATCAGACTGCGGCCTACAAAGAGTCCGTTCTGCCGAACAAAGTCCGCGCGCGTGTTGCCGTTGAAGCCGGTTCCGCTTATAGCTGGGATCGTTATGTAGGCTTGGACGGAGAGACCGTTTGCATCGATCACTATGGCGCTTCCGCGCCAGCCAGCATCCTGTTTAAGGAATTCGGTTTCACGCCGGAGAATGTTGCCAAAGCCGCGAAAGCGAGCATTGCAAAAACGAAGTAACCACACGGAAATCTTCCGAAAGGTACCGAGTCAAGATGAATCGATTTCTGGTGACGGAATGTGTCGATCCATACGAAAACCTGGCGATCGAAGAACTCCTCTTCGATCGCCAGGGTGACGGGGCAACGTTTTACCTGTGGCAAAACGAGCATACCGTCGTTATAGGCCGAAATCAGAATGCCTGGCGGGAATGCCGGGTGGAACTGTTGGAAAGCGAAGGCGGGAAGCTGGCGCGCAGATCTTCCGGCGGCGGTGCGGTATTTCATGATCTCGGCAATCTGAATTTCACATTTTTACTGCTGCGTGAGAGATACGATCTGCCCCGTCAGCTTTCGGTTATTCAGAAGGCGGTTGCAACGTTTGGCATTGAAACCTCTTATACCGGAAGAAACGATCTGGTTATACAGGAAACGGGAGAAAAATTTTCCGGGAACGCGTTTCGCTTTACCAATCAAACAGCGCTTCATCACGGCACGATTCTGATCAACGCAGATTTTTCAAAACTGGGACGATATCTTGCGCCATCCCAGCTCAAGCTCGAATCCAAAGGCGTCAAGAGCGTTGTCAGCCGAGTTGCGAATCTAGGGCAGAAGAATCCGGAACTGACCGTTGAACGGATGAAGCTGGCGCTGCGGGATGCGTTTGAAGCCGAATACGGCGTGGCGGAACATCTGGACATTTCTTCGCTCAGGGGACGGGAGCTGGATTCTATTCGGGAGCGATACGCTTCCTGGGACTGGAGATTCGGCACGACGCCCGCTTTCAATGTTTCGTTGGAACATCGGCTGCCGTTTGGCTGTTTCGAGCTGCTGCTTAACGTGAAAAACGGTTTTATCGTTTCTTCGGTCTGCTACTCGGACGCGATGGATGAAACGCTTCCCGGCAGGATCGAATCTCTGCTTGCCGGATGCGAATATGGAACTGCCGCGCTCTGCGAGCGTTTGGAGTCGTCCGGCGGCGAAGAGGAAGAACAGATCGCGGATTATTTAAAACAGCAGACACTTTAGTATTATGAAGCAGAAGCTCGCAAAACGGGCTTCTGTTTTATTGTAAAAACCAATCGGTTTTCACATTTTGATATGGTATAATAATTCGATTATGAGCGAAACAGGCGAAAGGGCTTTTGCAATGCGAACGGTTGTGCTCACAGGCGTTACCGGAAAATCCGGACGGTATGCGATAGAACGGTTGACAGAACGAAAAAGTGAATTGGAGTCGATGCGGTTTCGAGCGGTGGTTCGTTCCGAAGAAAAAGGTGAATTCATCCGAAAAAGTGGACTGCCGGCCGAGCTTTGCATTGGGTCTGTGGACGATGAAGCGTTTTTAATGGACACGTTTGCGGGGGCGGACACGCTTCTGCACATTGTAGGGATCGACACGTCGCCAAGGGTGGTGCCTCTCGCAATTCGCGCGGGGATTAGCCGGATCCTTGTTGTGCATACCACCGGCGTATATTCAAAATATAAGTCTGCGGGTGCGGAGTATGCCAGAATCGATCAGGAAGTAACGCGGCTTTGCCAGGAAAACGGAGTGAAGCTTTCCATTTTGCGACCCACCATGATCTACGGCGGGTTGGATGACGAGAACGTTTGCAAGTTTATTGCCATGATGGATCGCTTGCCAATCATGCCGGTTGTTTCCGGCGCACGGTTTGACTTGCAGCCTGTGCACCGGCGGGATCTCGGACGCGCATATGCGGACGTCCTTCTGGCGGAATCGACTGCAGGGAAAAATTACATCCTTTCCGGTGCGGAACCGATTACGTTACGCGAAATGCTTGGCGTTATTGCCGGGTACCTTGGAAAATGTGCGCGGTTCGTATCCGTTCCGTATTGGTTTGCCATTACCGGCGCATGGATGTTGTATCTTGTGACGCTGACAAAGGTGGATTACCGGGAAAAAGTACAGCGGCTCGTCGAACCAAGGGCCTACCCGCACGACGAGGCTACGCGTGATTTCGGCTATGCGCCGCTGGATTTTGCCGCAGGCGTGAAGGACGAAGTGTCCGCTTATCTGGCGCAGAAACACAATTGATTCGAACGGGGGCAGAACGTATGGAAGAAAAAAAGAGCGCATTGGGAGAAGGCATTTCAAATTGTGCCCAGTGGCTGATTGCGTTGGTTTCCTTTCTGGCGTTTGCCTTCTTTGCGGTTGTTGGGTTCTTCTCAACGTGCCATGTAGACTTTGGCTTTTCAGCGGATAATAACGAGCATGTTTCGTTTTTAATCGACAATATCCTGCTTAACGTTGCTGTTTTGGTTGTTCTCATTGCAATTTCAATTTTTCTGATGCGAAAGCAGATCAAGCGCAAAACAGTTCTATGGGTCAGCGGGATAATATTTTTCCTATCGACTGCTATAGGAATATGGTGGGTTGTCGTATCCAAATCGATTCCGAGCTGGGATTCCGGATATATCTACGACACCGCCAGACAGTTTGCACAGGGCAGCAATCATTATCTTACTCAAATTAATTACTTTAAAATATATCCGTTTCAAACGGGGGATATGTTTTATACGGAAATTCTGATGCGGGTTCTCGGCACGGATCAAACGCTTGTACTCCAAATCGTCAATGTTCTTTTAGCGGCGGCCGGTAATGTGGCGATCCTGCTATTAGCCGGCGTTTTGTTCGATGATACGCGCATTGAACTTCTGACCGCCATTCTGCTTGGCCTATGCCTGCAACCGATGTTGACGAGCACGTTTCTTTATGGTTCGGTTCCGGGGATGGCGTTTGCCCTCTGGGGGCTCCTGTTCGTTGCGCTGGCCATCAGGAAGGGGCGTTTTATTTGGCTGATTCCGGGCATTGCGTGCGTCGCAATCGCCGTTATGATAAAATTAAATTTTACAATCGTATATATTGCGGCAGGCATTCTTCTGGTCATCTATGCTATCCGAAAAAAACGGCCGGCGTTTGTTCTCGGCGCAGCGCTTTTGATAGCCGTTTCGCTTCTGCTGCCTTATGGCGTACGGAAACAATATGAAGCTCGCGCGGAAACGAACCTAGGAAAAGGCACGCCGCAGACGGCCTGGCTTGTAACGGGACTGAGAGACTCTATGATGTGCGCGGGGTGGTATAACGGATACACGGACAAAGTGCTTGTCCAAAATGATTTCGATTATGAAAAAACATTGGCGCAGTGTAAGACGGACGCGCAGGAAAGAATCGATATATTTTTATCGCGGCCCATTTATCTCGCTTCGTTTTTTTATCATAAGGTTGTGAGCCAGTGGAACGAACCTTCCTATGAATCCGTTTGGATCAGTGCTTCCGGCGCGCGGTCCGGCGAGGTTTCCGAGTTTGTTCAAAGTATTGGTACGGGTGAAGCGGAAAAGGCCGTGATGCAGTACTTAAATCAGCTGATGCAATATGTTTATGGTGCCATGGCGGTTGCATTTTTCGTGTTCTTCCGAAAAAAGGATGAGCGCAGGGAAGAGCGAATGATTATTCCGCTGATTTTACTCGGAGCGATTCTCTATCATGCGCTGTTCGAAGCAAAGTCGCAATATGCGGTCATTTATGTTCCTATGATGGCGCCGTATGCGGCATATGGTATGAAAAAGCTAAGTGAAGTACGTCTGCCAATCAAGAAAGGCTTAACGGGGGAGAAGATGAGATGAGTCAGAAAAGATCGTTTCTTACGTGGTTATCCGACGCGGCACAATGGGTAACGGCGCTGCTGTCGTTTGTTGCGTTCGCTTTATTAGCGGCGGTTAGCCTCGTTCAGACCTGCCATGTCGATATCGGTTTTTCCAAAGACAATAGCGAACACGTTTCGTTTTTAAATGACAATATCATACTCAATCTTATCCTTCTTGCCGCTTTTGTGTTACTAGCGGTGCTCATCATGCGCGCTGCGGTGAAACGAAAAACGGTCGTCTGGGTTGGCATGGCAAGCATAGTTGCTTCTGCGGGGATCGGTGTTTGGTGGGTGTTATCATCAAAAGCATTGCCGGGTGCGGATTCTTTACAGATTATTACAACCGCGCAGAAGCTAATTTCCGGTGATGTCGCGTCACTGGCGGATTCCCAATATTTTCGAATTTACCCGTATCAAACAGGATATCTGCTTTTCGCCGAGGGGTTCCTGAGACTTTTCGGCTCGAATCAATTGACGCTGTTCCAGTTGCTCAATGTTGGTTTTGTCGCTCTGGGGCAGGTGGCAATGCTAAAGATAACGAAAGAACTGTTTGACGATCCGCGGGTCGAACTGCTGACGGCAATCCTGCTGGGACTTTGCATCCAGCCTACCTTACTCAGTACGTTTCTCTATGGAACGTTGCCGGGAATGGCGCTTGCAATCTGGAGCGTGTATTTCTCCTGCAGGGCGATTCGCCGCGGAAGCTGGAAACCGCTGATTGCGTCCGCCGTACTGATTGCGGTGGCAATTCTGCTCAAGAAGAATTTTTGGATCGTTTTACTTGCGGAAGCACTGATGCTGCTCTTTTTTGCGCTGAAAGAGCGGAAGTGGGCGATCCTTGTTTGCCTCGCCGGGATGACGGCGATTTCGCTCGTATTGCCAACCCTCGCGCAGAAGTATTATGAGAACCGAGCGGATACGGCTTTTGGAAAAGGCACCCCACAGATGGCATGGCTTGTGACGGGATTCCGCGATTCCAGTTTTTGTGCGGGTTGGTATAACGGTTATACGAATAATTTGCTGCGGGATAACGATTTTGATTATGACAAGGCGCTTGCACAAAGCAAAGCCGATTTCAAAGAAAGGGCGGATACGTTCGCTGCCAGACCGGTTTACTTTGCTTCGTTTTTCTATCATAAAATCGTAAGCCAATGGAACGAACCGGCGTTCCAATCGATCTGGAGCAGCGCCGCGGCCGACAGAAGCGGGGAAGTCTCCGAGTTTATAAAGAGTCTTGGCACAGGCGAAGCGGGGGAAGCGGTAAATGCTTACTTGAATCAACTCATGCAGTTTGTGTACGTCGCAATGGCGCTTGGATTTTTCGCCTTACTCATTCGAAAGAGCGAGCGCGACGAAGCGCGCGCAATCCTCCCGCTGATTTTGGTGGGTGCTGCAATGTATCACGCGCTGTTTGAAGCAAAGGCGCAATATGCCATCATCTATATTCCAATGATGCTGCCATATGCGGCTTTTGGAATGAAGTGGGTCAGTGAAAAACTGCCGAAATTCCGCAGAGTCGGGAAAGCTGAAAACAGCAAGTAAAATCAGGTAAGCAAAGAGGCGGGGAGTCAACCCGCCTCTTTTTGCTAGATGAATAAGGATTATTGTCCGAGTCCGATGTCGACGAGCGTATCGCTGCCGCTTGTGACTTTCGGCAACTGACCGTCCCATTTCTGAAGCGTCTCATAGCGAATCAGCATATCGTTGAGAGAATCCGCTATGGTACGGTTGCTTTGCGCCGTTGCGTCGGCAAGGAGCTTAATCTTGTCTGCCTCCGCCTGCGCGGCGATCACCTGCTTTTGCGCTTCGGTATTGGCAATGACAAGCGCTTGCTCCTGCTCGGTACGGGTTTTTATCAGGTTTTGCTCGGCAACCTGCTTGGCCTCGATTGCGCTGATGTACTCTTCGGTAAAGTCCCAATTGATGATATTGAGATCATCCACATAAATACCGTACTCATTCAATTTTGCGTTGAGGGTCTCATCCAGAAGGATGCTTACTTCACCGCGCGAGCTAACGAGTTGCTGAGCGGTATAATTTGCCGTTACCGCCTTGAGAACTTCGTTGATGGCCGGGGTGATGAGTACGTCCTCATATCCAAGTCCAACTTGTTTATAAATATCCCCACTGTTGGACTTGTTAATGTGGTAATTGACGGCAATTACCGAGGAGACGGTCTGAAGGTCCTTGCTGAAGGCTTCGGTTGTGACCTCCGTTTTCACGATTCGGTTGTTGATCATAACAACTTTCTGCGCAAACGGCACCTTCAGATGGATGCCTTCTTGAAGCACGATCGGGCTGACGCGTCCAAACGTAAGTACCACACCGGTCTGGCCGGCCTCCACAACAACGATGCTCCCGCTAAGGACGATGATCGCGAGGATCAGCACGGCGATTGCGGTAACGATTTTTCCGACGGAATAATTTCCAGCTTTATCGCGAAACATAAAACACCTCTTTCCGATGATCTTTAAAAATTATAGCATAACGGCGCGTCTGTTCAAAGAAAGAGCTGGCCTTCGAATGAAATCAATTTGTGAAATCCGGCTTGTGAAATCGCTTCCCTAACGAAAGAGGTGAAAAGGAGAACGAAAAATCGGCGACGATTCTCTCGCCGCCGATCATTCATTTTTTATTGTATGGCGTATTTTCCAGCGGAAGCTTTGTGCGGAATATGCCGTCGCGATTGTAATATGCAAGCTGAACGGCCGGCGCGGTTGGAATCGAACAGATTTCACCGACTCCTTTTGCACCGCAGGCGAGTCCGTCCTTGGACGCTTTTCCAACGATGATCGGGTGAATATCGGGGGTCATCGTGGATTTAAAGAGTCCTAACGTTCCGAACTTACGGAGAGGTTTTCCGTTTTCAAGCGGGAAATCTTCGGTCAGGGCGTATCCAAGACTCATAACGACGCCGCCTTCGATCTGCCCCTCAAGAGAAATTGGGTTGACAACCTGTCCGACATCATGGGCCGCGGTGACGCAAAGAAGTTTTCCTTCTTCATCCAGTTCCACCACATGAGTTGCGTACCCATAGGCGATATGCGAAACAGGGTGCGGTTTATCCGATCCCATAGGATCGGTTTTCCCCTCATATTCACCGAGGAAGCTTCTGCCTTCCAACGCTTCGAGAGATCCTGCCTCTTCCATCGCTTCCTTCACAAGCTTCGCTGCGCGTACGGCGGCTTCACCGGTAAACAGCGTTTGCCGGGAAGCGGTCGTATTGCCGGCATTGGGGGAGTCCGAAGTATCCGGAACATGGTAGACGATCCGATCCAGCGGGAGGCCTGTGATTTCCTTTACGAACTGCGTCTGCACCGTACCCATACCCTGACCGATACAGGCGGCGGAAGAATGCAGGTGAAGCTTGCCTTCCAGAACCTCGATGCGGCACCGGCCAACGTCCGGAACGCCAACGCCGAGTCCGCTGTTCTTCATTGCGCATGCGATACCTGCTTTGGGATTGCGTTCGAAAATGGGTCGAACCGCATCCAGTGTTTCCACGAGCGCGGTAGTTTCGTCCGCATACTGCCCGTTTGGAAGAACCTGTCCGGGACGAATTGCATTTTTATACCGGAATTCGAACGGCGTCATGCCGACTTTTTCCGCAAGTTGATTCAGGTTACATTCGGTTGCAAAACAGCTTTGCGTAACGCCAAAACCGCGGAACGCACCGCCCGGCGGGTTATTCGTGTAATAGGCGTACCCTTCAATATCCACATCCTGGTAATTATAGGGTCCCGCGGCATGCGTGCAGGCGCGCTGCAGCACCGGCCCGCCAAGCGAAGCATAAGCGCCGGAGTCCGCGACGAGCCGCGCGCGCATGCCGGTAAGCTTGCCCGTTTCGTCGCAGGCGGTTGTAAATTCCATTTCCATTGCGTGTCGCTTGGGATGGATCAAAAGGCTGTCGGTACGCGTAAAGCGCACCTTGACAGGACATTTGAGCAGATAGCACGCAAGCGCGGCATGATGCTGCACGCTCATGTCCTCCTTGCCGCCAAATCCGCCGCCGACCATCATTGCGGTTACGCGCACCTGTTCCGCCGGCAAGCCGAGCAAGGCGGAGCACTCTTTTCGTGTTTGATAGATCCCCTGATCTCCGCTGTAAATATGGATCCCTTCGCCTTCCGGTTCCGCAACCGCGCACTCCGGTTCAAGGAACGCGTGATCGGTAAACGGTACGCTGTAATGATTGGTTACGACAAACGCACTGTCCGCAATTGCCTGCTCGGCGTTACCGCGTTTTACACATTGGAATGAGAGGAGATTGTCTTTTCGATCGGGGTGGACAAGCTCCGCGTCGTCTTTTCGAGCCGCTTCTGCAGATAAAATGGGCGTAAGGGGTTCATACTCGGCGCGAACGGCGGCTTTTCCCGCCTCCAGCGCCGCTGCGGACTGCGCTACGACAAGCGCGATGGCGTCACCCAGAAAATGCGTGATGCTTCCAACGGGGATCATTACGTCGTAGTCCTGCACAAGATGACCGATTTTTTTCGCACCCGGTACGTCTTCTGCGGTAAAGACGGCAACGACTCCTTCAACGGCTTTTGCCGCGCTGATATCCAGCGAAATCAATCTTGCGCGCGGATATGCGCTGCGTACGGCGGATCCGAGCAGCATTCCGGGAAGGTGAAGATCGTCCGCATACAACGCGGTGCCAAGCGTTTTATCGGCTACCTCGATCCGTTTGATACTGTCGCCCACCGTACCCGGCAACTCACCTTTTGGAACGCTTGAATTTTCACGGAAGAGCTTTGCTGCCAGAAGGATCGCTTCCTCTATTTTTTTGTATCCCGTGCAGCGGCAGATATTGTTTTTAATCGCTTCCTTCACTTCAGCCGGAGAAGGGTCTGGATTCTGATCGATCAGCCCCTTTGCACTGATGACCATACCGGGCGTACAGAAGCCGCACTGCACGGCTCCGCAAGTGGAGAAAGCGTATGCGTAAACATCCCGTTCGTGCGGCGTAAGGCCTTCGACGGTTACGATTCGTTTGCCGTCCAGCTTGTCCGTCTGCTGAACGCATGCTTTTGTGGGTTTACCATCAATCAATACCATGCAGGTACCGCAGGCGCCCTCGGAACAGCCGTTTTTCACGCTGGTCAGATAGAGAACGTCCCGCAGAAACGGTAAAAGCTTTTGATTATGATCAACGGCATAACTCTGGCCGTTGACGATGAGAGTTGCCATGCAGTTTCCCCCTCAGGTAATTTTGACGGAAAGAGAAGTGCCGCCGGACAAATGGCGTTGAGCGGCGGCGCCGGAAGAGCTAGAGAAGATAGCTATAATCCCATATTACAGAGTTGATAATCTTCTCAATGACGGGATCGATGGTATTCGTACCGAGACGAACGATGGAAACGCTGTCCAGCCGAAGTTTGATTTTGCCGCCGCCGAGTACCAGAAAGCCCTTATTGGTGCTTTCATCAAATTCTTTCTCGGTCGAGAAAAGCGTAAACTTTTCTCGATAAGGCGAACTGTCATAGGGGCAGAAAACGGTACAGTTGCCGCACTCGTTGCACATACGGTCGACATGCAGAATCTGAGGCATGCTCGTTTCGTCGATGTGGATCGCGATGTTCGCGCGATTCGGGCAAACCTGAACGCAGCACTCGCAGACCGTGGAACAGGCAAGGCAACGTTCCGTTTCCCGTCCGGCGCTGTCGTAAACCGCGAGCGAACCCTGCTTTTGCATGCAATTTCCTTCGCAAGCCGTGGATTCCGGCGGTACAGTCACTGAATACGCGCCGACGATCACATCCGCAACCTTGCGCGCATCCGCAATCGCCTCCACGACGGTGGCCGGCCCGCGATTTGCGTCGCCAATTACGAAAACGTTCTTTTCGCTTGTTTCCAGTGTGCTATCGTTTACTTTCACATGGCCGCGCTCACTGATTTCGATACCGTTTTCCGTAAAGTCTTTTGCAGAAACTTTTTCGCCAATGGAAGAAATCAGCAAAGAGCAGGGGATAGAGACGAGCTCATCCGTTTCGAGAGAGGAAGGTCTGCCGCTGGCGTCCGGTTTTCCCAAAATGCATTTCTTGCAGACGAGGACTCCGTTTTCAAGCGACACGGGATTCAGAAGCTCAAGAAAATCGACGCCTTCGTCGAGCGCCATCTGGAGCTCCTCCGCATCGGCAGGCATATAGCGGCGTGTACGGCGATATATGACGCTCGCGGAAACAACGCCTTTTATGCGCTTTGCCGCGCGCGCCGCATCCATCGCGGTATTACCGCCGCCGACGATGACGACGTGCTCGCCTGTGTTTTTGAGTGACTCGCATTTATATTGCTCAAGAAAGTCGAGCACGTTCATGCTTTCGCCTTTCTGCAATTTGAGGATCCCGTGATCCCATGCGCCTGTGGCGAAAACAACGTGAGAGAACCCGCTTTTCTTAAGTTCGGCGACGCTTGGCGCGACGGTATTGGTTTTGATTTCCACGTGCATGGATTTCAGCAGATCGACGTCGCGATCGATACCATAATCGCCGATACGGAAACCGGGGATCACATAGCGGACAATGCCGCCAAGCTCGGCGCGCTTTTCAAAAACGGTTACCTTGGCGCCCTGTCTGCCAAGAAAATAACCGACCGCCATGCCCGCCGGACCGCCGCCGATGACCGCAACATTTGCGCCGGACGTGCCGCTGGGCTTCAGCTTACCAATCAGAGCGTCGAACCCTTCGCGCGCGGCAAGAAGCTTCGCATCGCGGATGTGAACGCTTTCCTCGTAAAAGCCGCGCGTACATTTATCCATGCAGCGGTGGGAACAGATCCGGCCGGTGATGAAGGGCAGGGGATTTCGCTCCAGAATGAGCCGCAGCGCTTCCGAATAATTCTGATCGCCGACAAGACGAACGTATTCGGGAATGTCCTGATGGATCGGGCAGCCGTGCTCACAAGGAGCGATGAAGCAGCTCGTGAGAGGAACTTTTTCCTGGATCTTACGAACGGGCAGCGGCTTAACGGGCTTTTGATGCCGTTCGTCGCTTCGCGCAGCGCGCGCAAGATAGGCCACCATGCCGACGGATACGCCATCGAACGGGGCGAAATCCAACTTGGACAGCTTTTCGGCGATTTGTTTTGCGCGCTGATAACCGCCCGGCTTTAGGAGCGTTGTTGCGAGCGTAATCGGCCAGATTCCGGCGTCGAATAACTCTGCGATATTATAAAAGTCCGCACCGCCGGAGAATGAAAGCCGGAGCCTTCCGTCAAATTCACGGCTGATTCTATGCGCAAGCTCAATGGTCAGCGGATAGAGCGAACGGCCGCTCATATACATTTCGTTACCCGGTAATTCGTTGCGAGCGATCCCGACGGGGAAGGTGTTGGTTAGTTTTAAGCCAAACGTAACGCCGTTTCCGCAGGCAAGGTCGACCAGACGCTTAAACATCGGGATAGCGTCGCGATACTGCAGATCGTCATTGAAATGGAAATCGTCGAATACAAGATAATCATATCCCATATCGTCCATGGTTTTTCGCGCGAACTGATATCCCAGAAGAGTCGGATTACATTTCACAAAGGTGTTGAGATGCTTCTTCTCAATTAAATAACTTGCGATACGCTCGATTTCCTGCGGCGGACAACCGTGGAGAGTGGAGAGCGTTATGGAAGAACAGATGCGAGGCGAGATTGCGTCGATATATTTCGCGTCCACCTTGGTGAAACGGGAAAGATTCTCTTTCGCCCAAGCGCGGCACTCTTCCCAGATCGGTGTGGAAGAGGCATTCTTCAATCCTTCTATAAAACGGTCGATTTTTTCGCTCGTGATCCCTTCGAAATTGTAGCCGACACTCATGTTGAACATGAATCCGTCCGGGCGGCCAAGATCGAATTCCCAGCTGATGAGTTTCAGAGCGAACCAGGCTTTAACGTATTCGTCAAACGCCTCGGGTACGCGAAGCTCGGTGGACCATTCCACGTTGTAGCACTCGTCCTCCGCCAGAATACAGGGCTTGGAAACGGGGAGGTCTTCTCCGTCCAGCGTCTGTACGGTCTTCAGTTCAAAGAAACGGCAACCCGCATAATAGGCCGCGATCAGGTTTTGACTCAACTGCGTATGAGGACCGGCCGCCGGACCGAACGGCGTTTCCAGCTTTTCGCCGAAGAGGCTCAGAATTTTACCCTTCGGGGCAATGTAGGGGCGCCGAATGCCAAATACGCTGCCTTGCTTGCGCTCTTCAAGAATCCAGTTCATCAGTTCCGCAAAGGGAATTGGAGTCATTCGATCGGACATGGAGGCCTCCTTATAACTTGTTTATCGTCATTCGATCTTTTTATACGGAAACAGGGGAGACGAAGACTTAGCTGTTGATGGATCTCCAGAGCCGCGCGGCGCTTTCCCGGCATTCCTGCATAACGGATTTTTCGTCTGCAACCTGAAGTTTACGATCCTTCATCAGCACCTTGCCGTTACAGACGGTCGTAACGACGCTGCGGCCGTTCATACCAAAGAGAATATGACTGTTGATATTATTACCGTCCATGGGGGTGAGCGGGTCATAATCTGTAACAATCACATCCGCATAGGCGCCGGGTTTCAGTACGCCGAGGGGACGCTCGAAGAAGCGGGACGCGATCTTCGGATTGTTCTCAAACAGCATTGCGGGAATTTCAGCCCACGCTACGGTCGGGTCGCAAAGATTATGCTTATGGATGATATTTCCAACCTTGTAGCTTTCAAGCATGTCGTTCGTATAACCGTCCGTACCGAGGCCGAGAAGGATTCCCTCCTGGAAAAGACGAATGACCGGACCGCAGCCGATGGCGTTTCCCATATTGGATTCGGGATTATGAACGACCATCGTACCGGTTTCCTTCAGCAAAGCCATTTCTGCGGGACTGATATGCACGCAATGGATTGCAAGCGTCTTCTCGCCAAGGATCCCCAATTCAAACAGACGTTCAACGATGCGCTTATTATACTTTTTCAGTGAATCGAGCTGATCCTTGGGGCCTTCTGCGACATGAATGTGAAATCCTGCGTCCGCGGGCGTATGTTCTTTGCAGAACGACAGCGTGGCGTCCGAGAGCGTGAAAGCGGCGTGCAGCCCCATCATACCTTTCAGCATGTCGCTCTTGTCCGAGCGGGCACGGAGAATCAACCGTTCGTTTTCGAGAACGGCCTCCCTCATTTTCGCCTCACCGTCGCGGTCGGAAACTTCGTAGCAAAGGCTGGTTCGCACGCCGAGTTCCTTTGCGGCGTCGGCTAGCATATCCAGGCTTCCGGGAATATCGTAATAACTGGCGTGATGGTCAAACACGGTCGTCACGCCGTTCTTGATGCAATCGATATAGACGGCGTAAGCGGAAAGGCGGTCGTTTTCCTTCGTTAACAGGCGATCGATCTTCCACCACATTCCTTCTAGAATGTCGTCGAAATTCTGGGGATTATAGCCCTTTATGGAAAGGCCGCGTGCAAAGGCGCTGTAAATATGATTGTGCGTGTTAATCAATCCGGGCATGATTACGCCGCCCTTTGCGTCGATGAACTCGGCGGAAGGGTACTGCTGTTTGAGCTCTTGGGTCGAACCGACCTCTACAATCCGGCTGTCTTCAATTGCAACGGCGCCATTCTCAAGGTAAAGCCCGTTGTCTCTGGTAACAAGTCTGCCGTTTCCGATCAGAAGCATGATAGGTGATCTCCCTTCGCGATATGCAGTGGATAAGAACTGAACTTGCAGATTGCGCTTCTATTATACTATACCGTTCGAACCGCATGCAATATGAGCGGCAGTATATATACAAAAACAATTCGCCCATAATAATTTTGTTTAGTGCTACATTTTACTGTACTTTTGTAAAAGAACAAGTTATGATGTAGTAAATCCTCGTGAAATCAGAAGAGGAAATCTATCTATTTAACTTGGGGTGTTCTTTATGAAGCGTATTGCTGGGTATCGTTGTACCATTTGCGGAAAGGAATATCCGTTTGGCCCGGAATTGATGACGTGCCCGTCCTGTGGGGAGAAAGGCATTCTCGATATTATTTATGATTATAAGGAAATCAAATCGTCGTTCTCCAGGGAAACATTAAAGAAGGATCACAATAACAGCATGTGGCGCTATCGTGCGCTGATGCCGATCAAGGGAGAAGGCCTCGGAGATTTTCTAAGAATTGGCTGGACGCCGCTCTACCGTTCGCTCCGCCTTGGCAAACAGCTTGGCATCGATACGCTTTATATAAAAGACGATGGACTGAACCCGACCGGATCGCTGAAGGATCGCGCGAGCGGCGTTGCCGTAGCGAAGGCGATAGAACTCGGTTATGATACGATCAGCTGCTCCTCGACGGGCAACGCGGCAAGTTCCTGTGCGGGAAGTGCGGCGCGGATGGGCCTGAAGTCCGTTATTTTTGTTCCTGAGCGCGCGCCGATCGGTAAAGTTGTGCAGCTTTTGATTTTTGGTGCAAATGTGGTTTCCGTAAAAGGAGATTATCGACAGACATTCGAACTGAGCAAGGCCGCCATTGAAAAATGGGGGTTCTATAATCGGAACGCGGGGATCAACCCGGTGATGACGGAAGGCAAAAAGACCGTAGCGATTGAGATAGCCGAACAGCTCAATTGGAACCCGACGGATTGGGTTGCGATTTCGGTTGGGGATGGATGCACGATCGGCGGCGTTTACAATGGATTTTACGATTTGCTCCAGCTGGGCATGATTGAGCGTATTCCGAAAATCCTTGGCGTACAGTCGACCGGCTGCTGTCCGTTTGTAGATGCGGATGCACGCGGCGGAGCGCTCTTGCCGACGCCGGAAAACACTCTGGCGGACAGCATCGCCGTTGGCGTTCCGCGCAATCCCATTAAAGCGCAGCGCGCTGTGAAAAACAGCGGCGGAAAGTGGATCGCGGTGTCGGACGAAGAGATATTGGACGCTATGCGGCTTTTGGGAAGGACAGAAGGTGTGTTTGGCGAACCTGCGGGCGTAACGGCAACCGCCGGTGTGAAGGCCGCCGTCGAGAAGGGAATCATTCGACCCGGCGAGAGCGTCACGGTCGTTTCGACGGGAAGCGGGCTAAAGGACGTGAAAAATGCCATGGTCGCAGCGGGCGAACCGTTTAAATGCGAACCGGATATTCGTGCGCTGGAAGAAAGCGGAAGAATACATTAAATTCGAAAAAAAACTGAATAGGCGTTGGTGATTAACCTCTTAGCTAACGAATGGGATTGAAAAGAGATAACTGTGAAACCCCTTCGAAAAGTCTGGTGGATTGAGAACGAATTTTGCACACTGTCCGTGTTGATTTATGGATCAAAACAAAAGGAATTCTTTCAAACCGGTTGTTTCGCTTGCTTGCAGGTGTTACAATAAATGAAACATTAGTAGGAGGAAAACCATGAAAAAATTCATTGCTCTCCTGGCAGTCGTGGCGATGGTATTCTCAATGGTGGCTTGCGCTTCCACTGCGACCGGAACCAAAGGCGTCAAGATCGGCGTAATTCTCGTACACGACGAGAACACCGGTTACGATGCAGCGCACATCGACGGCATTAAGGCCGGTGCAGAAGCCGCCGGTATTTCTGCCGACAGCATCATCTGGAAGTATAATATTCCGGAAGACGAAACCTGCTATGATACCGCAATTGACCTTGTCGAACAGGGATGCACCCACATCTTCTCCGACAGCTATGGTCATCAGTCGCATATGCAGCAGGCGGCATCCGAGAACCCGAACGTTACGTTTGTTTCCATGACGGGCGACTCGGCTGCGCTCAGCGGACTGAAGAATTTCAAGAATGCGTTCCCGCACACCTATGAATCCCGCTATGTGTCCGGCGTCGTTGCCGGCATGAAGCTCAAGGAACTCATGGATGCAGGCACCGTTACGGATCCGTATGTCGGTTATGTCGGTGCGTTCCCGTATGCCGAAGTGGTCAGCGGTTACACCGCGTTCTTCCTTGGCGTTCGTAGTATCGTTCCGGAAGCCCATATGGACGTGACCTTTACGAACTCCTGGTATGATCCGACCGCCGAAGCGGAAGCAGCCAACTCGCTGATGGCGAAAGGCGCTCACATCATCAGCCAGCACGCCGACTCCACCGGTGCGCCGTCCGCCGTTCAGACCGCTCTGGATGCTGGCAGCGTCGTCTATTGCGTCGGTTACAACATCGACATGCTCAAGGCTGCCCCGACCGCAGCGCTTACCTCTGCGCAGAACAACTGGGCTGTTTACTACACCTATGCGTTCAAGGCTGCTAAGGCTGGCGAAGACATCATGACCGATTGGTCCGAAGGCTATGCAACCGGCGCAAACATGATTTCTACGCTCGGGCCGAGCTGTGCCGCAGGCACCGCTGAGAAAGTTGCCGAAGTGGAAGCCGCCATCAAGGCTGGCACGCTGAATGTGTTTGACTGCTCCACCTTCACGGTGAAGGGCGAACATCCGACCAGCTTCCTTGCGATCGATACCAACGGCGACTGGGCTGGCGACACCGGCGAAGCGATCGAAAACGGTATCTTCTACGAGTCCAAGCTGCGCAGTGCACCGTACTTCATGATGGATGTTGACGGCATCACGAAGCTGAACTAACAGTTCCCATATTGTGGGAGAGCGGCAAAACCGTTCTCCCACATATTTTGTCTCAAGGATGAGCGGAGTATACCGCTCATTTTTTTAGGATTCGTTTCATAGATTCAGCGGTTGCTCCTATGACTCGCCCGAATTTCTGCCCTAACGTTCTGTGATACTGACCGAAATTTCTTTTTTGTTTACACGCTGCACAGTCGTATGCTAAAATATTTTAAGCAAGTCTGAATCTATGGAAGAAAGGGTCAAGCATGTGGAAAGTTCAATAGCTATCCGAATGGTCGATATTACAAAGACCTTCGGTGAGGTGGTCGCGAACAACAAAGTTTGCCTTGATATAAAGCGAGGAGAAATCCTGGCATTGCTCGGCGAAAACGGAAGCGGGAAAACCACTCTGATGAACATGCTGGCTGGAATCTATTTTCCGGACAGCGGCGAGATCTTTATCAACGGTAAAGCGGTTACCATTGCTTCCCCCAAAGACGCGTTCGATTTACGCATCGGCATGATTCACCAGCATTTTAAGCTGGTCGATGTGCTGACTGCTGCGGAGAACATTATTTTGGGTCTGAACGAATCCACGATCGTGGACCTGAAAAAAGTGCGCGAATCGGTAAAACAGATTTGTGATCGTTATGGATTTGTCGTAAATCCGGATAAAAAGGTTTACGATATGTCCGTTTCCGAGAAACAAACGCTTGAAATCGTAAAGGTATTGTACCGTGGAGCGGATATCCTGATTCTCGACGAACCGACCGCAGTTCTTACCCCGCAGGAAACGCAGAAACTTTTTTGCGTGATGCGGAATATGAAAGCGGATGGAAAGTCGATTATTATCATTACACATAAGCTGCATGAAGTGATGGAGATTTCGGGTCGCGTTGCTGTTTTGCGCAAGGGTTATAACATTGGAGATGTCCCAACGGAATCAACGGACGCCATGAAACTGACCGAGATGATGGTCGGCAGAGCGGTTTCGCTGGACATCGATCGTACGTTGCCTGTCAATCCCCAACCACGTCTTGTTGTTGAAAATCTCTGCGTCTGCGATAAGGACGGAATCACACGGCTCAAAAATGTAAATTTCACCGCATACAGCGGAGAAATCTTAGGTGTTGCCGGTATTTCCGGGAGCGGCCAGAAGGAGCTGCTGGAAGCAATCGCTGGCTTGCAGAATTGTCAGAGTTGCAGCAATATTACGTTTCTTTCGGGAAACGGAGAAAGAAAACAGCTTTCCGGTATGCATCCCATCGAAATTAAACGTCTTGGCGTGGCGCTTGCGTTTGTTCCGGAGGATCGCCTTGGAATGGGGCTTGTCGGCAGCATGGACCTTCCGGATAATATGATGCTCCGAAGTTATCAGGATGGTTCCGGCCCGTTTGCGGATCGCAAGAAACCGAGAAAACTTGCGGAAACCGTTGTAAAGGAACTGGAGGTTGTAACGCCGAGTCTGAACACACCGGTACGAAGACTCTCTGGAGGAAACGTCCAGAAAGTGCTTGTCGGTCGCGAAATTGCCTTGCAGCCGCAATTGCTGATGTCTGCTTATGCAGTGCGCGGCCTGGACATCAACACGTCCTACAACATTTATCATCTGCTGAACGAACAAAAGCAGCGCGGCGCGGCTGTAATCTATGTAGGTGAAGACCTGGATGTGCTGCTCGAGCTTTGCGACCGGATCATGGTTCTGTGCTCCGGCTGCGTGAACGATATCGTGGATGCGCGTTCTACAACAAAGGACGAAGTTGGTTATCTGATGACCTATCTGAAGGAAGGGGGGTCTGACCGTGAGTAAACAACATGAGGTTACTGCCCGCGAGCCATTCATCCGCATGTCGAAACGGGACGGAGTTCCCCTTTGGAAGTCGCTTGGTATCCGACTGATCGGATTGGCGCTTGCACTGGTCGTTTGTGCGGTCATAATCTATTCCTTGACAAAACTGAATCCGCTCAAAGTGTACGCGGCGATGTTCAAAGGTGCCTTTGGAACGAATAAGCGCGTTTGGGTTACGATTCGTGATACGATGATGCTTCTTTGTATCGCGGTTGGTCTTGCGCCTGCATTCAAGATGCGATTTTGGAACATTGGCGCGGAAGGGCAGATCCTTCTCGGCGGATTGGCTTCCGCCGCCTGCATGATCTATCTGGGAAAGTCTATGCCGACCGCCGCTCTGCTTGTTCTGATGTTCTTTGCCAGCATGGCTGCCGGCGGTGTCTGGGGAACGATTCCGGCGGTTTTCAAAGCGAAGTGGAATGCAAACGAAACGCTCTTTACGCTGATGATGAATTACATCGCCATTCAGCTGACAAGCTTTTTCGTGGCAAAGTGGGAAAATCCGTTCGGCTCCAACACGGTCGGCGTGATCAACCAAATGACGCGTGCCGGGTGGTTTCCAACCATCTTCGGGCAGATGTATACGCTTAACGTAGTGATTGTATTGGCTCTGACCGTCGCTATGTACCTTTATCTGCGTTACAGCAAACATGGTTACGAAGTGTCAGTTGTCGGCGAAAGCGAAAACACGGCGCGCTACGCTGCAATCAACGTGAAGAGTGTCATTATACGGACGATGGCATTATCCGGCGCTATCTGCGGAGTAGCCGGGTTCATAGCCGTTTCCGGCGCAAGCCATACGATCTCCACCAGTACGGCGGGCGGCCGTGGATTTACCGCAATTATCGTTGCATGGCTGGCAAAATTCAATACGTTTGTTATGGTGGCGATTTCTGTTTTGATTGTGTTCCTGCAAAAAGGCGCGATCGAAATTGCATCCCAGTTTGATTTGAACGATTTCGTATCCGAAATGATTACGGGCATCATCCTGTTCTTTATTCTCGGAAGCGAATTCTTTATCAACTACAAGGTCCGTTTTCGCGGCGCTAAGAAGGAGGCAGACAAATGAATCAGGCCATCTCTTTGATCCAGGCTGCTGTTGTCTTTGGTACGGTCATTCTATTCGGGGCCGTAGGCGAAATCCTTGCGGAAAAATCCGGCAACCTCAATCTTGGCGTACCTGGAATCATGTATCTCGGTGGAATCGCGGGTCTGATTGCTTCGTTTGTCTATGAAGGAAACGCGGCGAATCCAAATCCTGGCGTTTCGATTGCGATCACACTGCTGGCGACATTTGTCGCGGCCATGCTGGGCGGCTTGATTTACGCGGTATTAACCATTACGCTGCGTGCCAATCAGAATGTAACCGGCTTAACGCTGACCATCTTTGGCGGCGGGATCGCGAATCTGTTTGGTGGTACGCTGAATAAGATGGCTGGCGGTGTCGGGCAGATTTCCGTTGCTATGACGAGCGGCGCATTCCGCACGACAATTCCGGCGCTCGCAGGATTGGGTGCGGTAGGGAAAATCTTTTTCTCTTATGGGTTTATGGCGTATCTCGCTGTCATTCTCGCGTTTATCGTCAGCTGGGTGATCAACAGAACAAGTGTGGGACTGAATCTGCGCGCAGTTGGTGAAAACCCAGCGACGGCGGATGCGGCGGGCATCAATGTAACGAGGTATAAATATCTGGCGACCTGCATTGGAGCAGGCATCTCCGGATTCGGCGGCTTATACTACACGATGGATTATATCAAAGGAACCTGGTCTACCGATGGCAGTATTGAAAAGCTTGGATGGCTTGCGGTTGCATTGGTTATTTTTGCCACGTGGAAACCACGTCGCAGTATCTGGGGTGCATACCTCTTTGGTGCATTGTTCTGGCTGTTCTTCTATATTCCAGGGCTTAACAGAAGTTCACAGGAGATCTTCAAGATGCTTCCGTATCTCGTGACGCTGCTTGTGCTGATTATGGTTGCGCTTCGGAAAAAACGGGAGGATCAACCGCCACGCAGCCTTGGCGTTGCGTATTTTCGCGAAGAACGTTGATTTTTCCCAGAATGGGGTATACGCGCTCGCATTTGCGGGCGCGTGAGACCGTCAAAAAACTCGTTTTTTGACGGGACAACCGCTCTTTTCCTTTCGGCCTTCTGCCTTACGGGCGGAAGAGAGCACAAGGAAACCGCCCTAACGGGCGATCCGTTGCGCCGGATGAACCGGCACAGCCGGAAAAAATGGGTTAAGGGCTATGGCCCTTAACAATCCTAGAAACTTTTTTGACAGACCGACGCGCTCGCATTTGCGGGCGCGTATTTTATGAAGAGGCGCGAAAGAAACGAAATATTTTTGATCGTGCCAAAAATATTATGTGAAACATGGTTATTTCGCTGATTTCCATGTTGAATTGATATTGGTTCAACGATATAATGTAAACGGACATTCAAAAAAATATTCGCAAGATAAAAAAACTATTAGGAGAGTGTGGTATGAAGTACGATCGGATCTACAATTTCTCGGCAGGCCCGGCGACGATGCCGGTAGAAGTACTGGAAGAAGTTGCAGCGGAAATGCTCAACTACAAAGGCAGCGGCATGTGCGTGATGGAAATGTCGCATCGTTCGAAGGTC
>JAYFNY010000022.1:0-126904 GCA_034933205.1 Eubacteriales bacterium | reverse complement strand
GTACAAGTGCTGAATCAGCACGATCTTGAATAATACAACGGGATCGACACTCGGCCGACCGTTGTCTTTGCAATACAAATCGCCGACGATCTCATATAACCGTTGAAAGTCTATCGCCGCGTCGATCTTTCGAAGCAGGTGCTCTTTCGGCACCAGCATCTCCGTGCACATGATCTCCAGCGTATCTCTCTCAATTGTTTTCTTCTCTGTTAACATGCTTATATTATACCAAAAAAGTCCCAATAATGGGACTTTTTTGACAGACTGGAGCGGCGTATCACGCCGCTCAATCGGTAGTATCCTCTACTATTTCGTTTTCAGATCGATGGAAAATATCCCCGTATCCTGAATGGGGTCGAGATTTCCTGCATGAATCCGTGCGATCTTGAGGCGCGCCGTCGCGCTCGTCGCGTTTGAGAGCGTTCCGTCCGGGGCATCTTCCGGCCAAAGCATGATATAGCCGTGCGTCGTGGGAAAGCTGTAAGTGCAGTACATTCCGAGAGTATAGTCCGTTCCATCCACGGTTATGATTGCGGAGGACGGGAAAGCGGTGAGATCGAGCTGCTTGATATAGTTTTGCGTTACGTTCTCATAATCGAGCAGGATCGCCTCGTGTCCCTCAAATTGAATGACGCCCATATTTCGCAGAACGCAGTAGGCTAATTCGCTCTGGTAAACGATCGGGCCGGGATCCGGCGCGGCAAGCTTGGTTTCCGTTATGTTCGGATCCGTAATGGTTGCGATTACGGGACGATTGAGCCTTCCGTCAAAGAGGTTGAGGGTGATGTAGAGTTTCAATTCCTTGAGGTCGGTAATATTCTGCGCAGCCATGACATCGCTTCCGTCAAGCGCGAGAAGCAGGTATTTTCCCGCGTTGAGGGGATAGGTGCTGTTCACAAGATTCGTATAGCCGGCGTAGACCGGATCGACCGTAGCGCTCTTCCATTTAGCGGTCGGCTGTTTATACAGAATGACGCGGACGTTCTGCAGCGTGCCGTCGATCCCCTGCAGATAAACGGCAAGGTTTCCGTCTTCGTAAACCGATTCGGCCCCTTCCAGCGGATCCGGTGCGGGCTCGGCATCCGGAACGGCTACGTTCAAGTCCTGGTGTTCGTAGATGGTTTCGCCGGTGTTCGAATTGGAAACAATCAGATTGCAGCCAAACGACGAAATATGCGTAATGTTCATATAGACCGCATAGGGATCGTCCACCCAGTTGATATCAATAGTAACGGCCCGGGTTTCGCCCGGTGCGATCCCGTCGCCGTTTTCCACGACGCCCTGAACGGACCAGTCGTTGAGATACAAACCGTTCTGCGTAACACGGACAGGGACACTGGAAGTATTTTCAATCGAGAGATCAATATATGCGGCATAGTTGGCGGCAAATCGGATCCCGGTTATACTTGCCGTCACGTTATTGCGGGAAAACAGCTGGCCGGATACGTCGGATTCGATAAACGCGGGTTCAGGCGTCGGCGATGGCGACGGTTCTGCGGAAGGTTCCGCCGTCGGGACGGAGGTAGCGGCGGCCTCCTTCGTCGGCGCGGGGGTTTCACCCTCGGGCACCGTCGGTGTGTTTGAGCAGGCGGAAAAACTCGTCAAAAAGAGCAAAGCGATGAAGATGGCTGCGATACGTTTCAAACGGAACATCTCCTTTTCGATGGTTTCCTGGTTGGAAAATGATCTATGCAAAGCATACCATAACGAATGCGGATAGAACACTCCCAACATGATTGCCGGTGAAAAAAACACGAGGTATCACAGATGCGGCATCGGGGTATTTCGGATATCCGAGGATTCCGTAATACGAATTGGAATACAAAGCGTTTTCGTGTGTTATAATCAAAGAAATGCGCCGCGGGTTGCCACGGCTTCAGAATTCTGCAGAAACAACCGGGGATGGGGCATGAAACGTGTGCTTGCGGCTCTTTGCGCCGCATTGCTGCTAGTTGTGCTGGGCGGAGAATGGGTTGCAAGAAACCGTCAGGTGCTGCAGCAGATGATCGTAGAGAGGACGAGCCGGGGCCCGGCCGAGGAAACGCCGGTACCGACCGCGGCGCCGAAGACGCCGGCGCCGACATGCGAACCGTCTCCCGTTCCAACGGTGGACGCAGAATGGTACAGGGAAAGAAACGCCACGCTGCGGCAACTGCTCCGGCGGAACGGATCGTTTGCAAATTCGGATGAGATCGACGCCGCGGTTGAGAGGATGTATATCGAGCCAAACAAGCCCATGGTAGCGCTTACGTTCGACGACGGGCCCGTTGCCGGCGTGACGGACAAGATACTGGATTTGTTGGAAAAATACAATGTCCGGGCAACATTTTTCGTAGTCGGCGTCCGGTTGAAAAAACCGGAGGCTGTCGCGCTGGTCAGGCGCGCCGTTTCGCTGGGCTGCGAAATCGGCAACCACACCTGGGGACATAAGAACATGACGAAGATCACGGTAAACGAGATGCGGAAAGCCGTTGTGGGAACCAATGACATCGTATTCGAGAACACGGGATTTATCATCCGTTTACTCCGTCCGCCGGGCGGCAGCATGGATGGAAATGTGTCGCGCATAGCAAAAGAACAGGATATGGCGGTGGTCAAGTGGTCGCAAAGCGGAAACGTGCATGAGCAGGACCCTGCAAAGATTGCTGAAAACGTACAGAAACAGATCATTAACGGCAAGGAACTGGAGGATGGCGACATCATCCTTCTGCACGATACAAAGGAGCGGATGGTCCCTGCCGTAGAGCTGATCATCCCGCAATTGCTCAAGGAAGGCTATCAACTTGTGACGGTTTCGGAGCTTCTCAATTTATCGAAAGATGGGTTTGAAATCGGAAAGACATACCATAAGCAGGAAGGATGACCGGAAAACAGAAGGGAACGGATCAAACACCGCGCGGAAATGTGTATAAAGAATATATTATTCGGAAAAGTAAACCGGGAATCCGCAGCATTTCAGGATCGCTTTTGCATAAAACAATTTTGGGTGTGTTGACTTTTCGTTTGCTATTCGATAGACTAAAAGCGTGGGAAACCACATCCTGTCTTTTGTAAACAGACCTGAAAAACGAAAAATTAAGGAGAGGAAATCCAAATGAAGAGATTCGTAGCAATTCTGTTGACTGCGCTGCTCGTATTCGGCATGTTTGCCTGTGCGCCCAAGACGGCCAAGACCGATGCCGCAACCGGAGGGAAGGTTTATAACGTCGTTAGCCTGGTGAATGGTAACCTCGGCGACAAATCCTTTTTTGATTCCGCAGAGTCCGGCCTGAAAGCCCTTCAGGATGCCGGTCGCATCACCTACAAGACCATCGAAATGGGCGGCACGGACGAAGATCAGCCCAAATGGCTGGAGACCCTTTACGAAGTGGCCGAATCCGGCGAATATGACCTGATCATCGTTGGCACCTATCAGATGCCCGACTACCTCAAGGAAGTCGCCACGGCATATCCGGATCAGAAGTTCCTGATCTATGACGACACCACCTATGTTGGCGAGAACAAGAACGTCGTCAATATCAGCTACAAACAGAACGACATGGGTTATCTCATCGGCGTGTTTGCGGCTGCGATGACCTCGGAAACCTCCGTAAAGAACATCAATGCGGATAAAGTCGTCGGATTTGTCGGCGGCGTGGACAGCCCCGTCATCAACGACTTCCTCTATGGTTTCCTGGAAGGCGTAAAGGCAACCGATGCGGAAGTTAAAGTGGATACCCGCTATGTCAACAGCTATGTGGATACCGCAACGGCCAAGGAAATGGGTCTTTCCATGATCAACGATAAGAACTGCGACATTATCTGGGGCGTTGCGGGCCTTTCCGGCAACGGCGCTGCGGAAGCCGCGCTGGAATCCGGCAAAGCCTGGTTCATTGGCGTTGACTCCGACCAGGAGCTGACCCTCTCGAGCGAACTCGCGGCGATCACGCTGACCTCGGGCCTCAAGAATGTTGGCAACTCCCTTGTCTGGATCTTTGACGAGTGGGATGCCGGCCGTACGTACTGGGGACAGCAGGTGAACCTTGGTCTTGCCGAAGGCGGCGTTGGCGTCGTAACCGACAAGAACTTTGCAACCGTTGCGCCGCAGGCCGTTCAGGACAAGGTCCTTGCAGCGGAAACCGCTATCAAGGATGGCACCATTGTGGTTCCGAGCGCGATTGGCGACAGCACGGATGCGGTCAAGGCGCTGCGTGATTCCATGCTGCCGTAAAAAAGCAGCGAAACGAAAGGCGATTCCTTGTGGAACGCTTTTTGTAAGCAGATCTGCAAGATCGGGGGAGAGCGAGAAGCGCTCCCCCGGTTTGTTTACAAATCGTGTTGCGAGTTCTTTGCAGGGAGAATCTTACCTGGCAACGTTGCAATCACTCGATCTTTTCGATATATTTAGTAGTATAATTTTTCCGGCTGTAGCGACTGCTGCAGCTTCAAATCTTTGATGCTTCGTCGCACGAACGCGGCGATCTACCAATTCTAACATCCAAAGGGGAATCCACTCTATGGAACAAAACGAACTCGTTGTTCAAATGAAGGGCATTACCAAGGTGTATCCGAATGGGATTGCCGCAAACCAAAGTGTCGATTTCTCCGTGCGCCGCGGCGAGATCCATGCGTTGATGGGGGAAAACGGCGCGGGCAAGAGCACGCTGATGAAGATGCTCTTCGGCCTGGAGCAGCCGACTGAAGGTGAGATCATTGTGAACGGCGAGAAGGTGTCCCTTACTTCGCCGACGGTTGCGATTACGCACGGTATCGGCATGGTGCATCAGCATTTCATGCTTGTTCCGAGTCTGACGGTAGCCGAAAACATCGTGCTTGGTATGGTGCCGAAAAAAAGCGGAGCGTTTATCGACTATAAAAAAGTTCTGGATCTGACGCGCGAGTATTCGGAACGTTTCAATCTGGAGGTCAACCCGGATGCGAAAGTGATGGATATCCCGGTCGGCATGAAACAGAAGGTCGAGATTCTCAAAGCGTTGATTCGCGGCGCGAAAATTCTGATTCTCGACGAACCGACCGCGGTTCTGACCACGCAGGAAACGGCGGAACTGTTTAAGGAGCTCGTTCACCTCAAGGAACAGGGCTACACCATCATCTTTATTTCGCACAAGCTGAATGAAATCAAGCAGATTACCGACCGACTGACGATTATGCGCGGCGGAAAATCGATGGGAGTTTACGAAACCGCCTCGATTTCCGAGCAGGAGATTTCCCGCCTGATGGTTGGACGCGACGTGGTTCTCGAAGTGGAAAAGGATACGGCAAAGCCTACGGACGTTGTGCTGCGCGTACGGGGGCTGCGGTACACGAACGAATGGAATAAAAAAATGCTGGACGGCATTTCCTTCGATGTACGCAAAGGGGAAATCCTTGGAATTGCGGGCGTGGAAGGGAACGGTCAGCGTGAATTGGTCGATATGCTGTTCGACCTGGAGGAGCCGGACGAGGGCGTGGCGCTTGTCAACGGCGAGGACATCATAAAGGCATCGCAGAGCCGCATCCGTTCGCTGGGCGTATCGCTCGTGCCGGAAGACCGTATGACCTACGGAATTGCGGATGCTGCTTCGATAGAAGAAAACCTGATTTCCGACCGGTTCAAAGAAAAACGGTTCAACCATGGCCCGATTTTCAACGTAAAGGCGATACGTGCCGAAAGCGATCGTCTCATACGGGATTATACCGTTCTGTGCAAATCCAGAAGGCAGAAGGTAAAGATGCTCTCCGGCGGCAATATCCAGAAAGTTGTTGTAGCGCGCGAGTTCTCGAGCAATCCGACGTTGATTATTGCGGATCAGCCAACGCGCGGCATCGATGTGGGAGCAACGGAGTTTATTCGGAAAAGACTGGTCGATCTTTCCCGCGCCGGCGCGGCGGTTCTGCTTGTGTCGGCGGATCTCAACGAGGTAATGGAACTTTCGGACAGCCTTATCGTACTGTACGGCGGAAAGATTGCCGCTTATTTTGAAGATACGTCCCAGCTGGACGACATGATGATGGGAGAATATATGCTCGGGATCAAACGCCAGAGCGACGAGGAGATCGGGAGGGTTTGTCATGAAGGATAAGCGAATGTTCGCATTTGAGCTCGTTCGCGGCGCCGCCGCCATTCTGCTCGCGCTTGGCGTCGGGACGATTTTCATTTTTCTGAGTTCGGACGAGCCGCTGACCGCGCTTCGGTATCTGCTGATCGGTCCGCTCGTTTCGACAAAGGGCGGTGTGGCGAGTTTCAACACGCAGGGACTCTATACGATTCTCGCGGCCATGATCCCGACCATTCTGACGGGCCTTGCGGTCTGCGTGATGTTTTCGAGCAACCAGTTCAACCTTGCGGGTGAAGGCATCGTAATGGTAGGCGGCTTTGTGGCTGCCCTCGCGGGAATCTATATCCATATGAACACCGGCTGGCATGCGGTCGTCTGCGTGCTGATTGCTGCGGTGGTTGGCGGCTTAATCATGCTGGTGCCCGCGCTGCTGAAGGTAAAGCTCGGCGCAAGCGAAATGGTCACGAGCCTTATGCTGAACTATATCTGCATGTATCTTGTGCTGCATTTCCTGAATTACAATTTTGCCGATCGCAGCAAGGGTTCCACGCAAACCTATCCGTTTGCAGATACGGCCAAAATCGGCTCGCTCGTATCCGGTGGCAGTAAGCTCACGTGGGGGTTTGTGGTTGCGCTTGTCTTTGTCGTGCTGGTGGCGCTCTTTATGTATCGTACGCGCTGGGGGTATGCGATCCGAATGATCGGAATCAACCAGGACTTTGCCAAGTACTCCGGCATGAACGTTGGCGGAACGATCGTGCTTTCCCAGGTGATTGGCGGCGTGCTTTCAGGGATCGGCGGCGGAGTTGAAGTACTGGGGCGCTACTCCACGTTCCTTTGGAAGGAATTGCCGGGTTATGGCTGGACGGGTATTACGATCGCTATCCTGGCAAAGAACAATCCGCTGCTTGTGCCGCTCGCGGCATTCTTTATCGCTTACCTGAATAAGGGTTGTCAGCTGATGGCGACTTACTGCGACGTACCGAGCGAAATGATCGATATTATTCAGGCGGCGATCTTCCTCTTCTTTGCCGCGGAACAGTTTTTGAGCGGTTACCGGCAGAAGATCGTTGTGAAAAACACGCGTGCCGATCTTGCCAAAGCGGCGCATGCCGAAGGGGGTGCCGAGTAATGTGGCAGCAGCTTCTTGACACCATTTTCAAAACGGAGTTTCTGTTTTCGGTCATTCGCATTACGGCGCCGATTCTTTTCGCGGCGCTCGGCGCGGTGATTGCCGATAAAGCCGGCGTTACCAACATCGGTCTGGAAGGGATCATGATGATCTCGGCGCTGTTCGGGGTGCTCTTCAGTTACTGGACGCAAAGCTGGCTCATTGGCGTTATTGGCGCGATGGCGGTCGGTATTTTGCTGGGACTGATGATGGGCTTCTTCGCGCTCAAGCTCAAAACGGACATCATCCTTGCCGGTATCGCGGTCAACATGATGGGCGCCGGCGGCACCATCTTTCTGCTCTATATGTTTACCGGCATGCGCGGCAACACCGGCGCTCTCGTCAGCCCGAATATTTTGATCCCGACGGTCAATATTCCGCTGATCAAGGAGATCCCGATACTTGGCGATATTCTCTCGGGACACGCGGTGCTGACCTATGTTGCGTTCCTGCTGGTCTGGCTGATCTGGCTGCTGCTGTATAAAACCCCGCTGGGACTCAATATCCGCGCGGTTGGCGAGAATCCAAACGCAGCGTCGAGCGTTGGCGTCAGCGTGATTCGCGTGAAATATATCGCGATTTCGCTTTCCGGCGCGCTTGCGGGGCTTGGCGGCGCGTTTATGTCCATGTACTACTCACAGGGCTGGAACAGCGGCATGGTAGCCGGCCGCGGGTTTATCGCTCTTGCGGCGCAGGCGATGGGGAGAGGCGAGCCGGTAGGCGCAATGTTCAGTTCCCTGCTCTTTGGCCTCGCGCAGGCTCTGCGGACGAAGGTGAGCGGGTTGCAGGGTGTTTCCAGCTATCTTGTCTCGCTGATTCCGTATGTGGTCACGGTGCTCGGTCTCGTTATTTATGCCGCGAGTACGCTCAAGAAAGTGAAGAAACATCGGGTGAATAAGGCAGAGGAAAAGCTATGAACAAACGGATTCCTGTTATTCTGGATGGCGATCCGGGTCATGACGATGCGATCGCGTGGGTGCTGGCAAACGCCAGCCCCATGCTGGACATTAAGGCTGTGACTTCGGTTTGCGGTAACCAGACGATTCAGAAAACGACGTATAACGCGGGGCGGATCATGACGCTGATTGGTCTCGATGTACCGCTGGCAATGGGAAGGGTCAAACCGCTCGTTGCGGATGCGATTATTGCGCCTACGGTGCATGGTAACTCCGGCCTCGATGGTCCTGCCCTTCCGGAACCGAAGAATAAACCGATCGAAACGGACGCTTGCACCTATATGGCGAAGGTGCTGCAGGAAAGCGAGGAGCCGGTGGTGCTGGTGCCGACCGGCCCGCTGACGAACGTTGCGGCGCTGATGCTGCTGTATCCGCAGCTGAAGGCGAAGATACGGCATATCTACCTCATGGGAGGCGGCATACAGTTCGGCAACTGGACGCCGGCGGCGGAGTTCAACATTCTGGTCGATCCCGAGGCGGCGGACGTGGTGTTTCGCAGCGGTGTGCCGATCACAATGGCGGGTCTGGACGTAACGGAGAAAGCGCTGGTTTTTCCGGAAGATTTCGAGCGTATCCGTGCGGTGGGCAATCCCGTTGCGAAAGTTGTTGCCGAGTGGCTGGATTTCTTTTACGGATTTCACCGCAGTATCGGCTATCCCGGAGCGCCCGTGCACGACGCGGTGGCCGTTACGGCGCTGGTGCGCCCGGAAATCCTCACGATGCAGGAGATGTATGTCGCCGTGGAAACGGCGGGCGACTACTGCCGCGGCGCAACGATCGGCGACCCGATGGGGATCCTCAAGAAACCGGTCAACGCACGCGTGATACTGGATATTGACCGCAAGGCGTTCGTCGATCTTCTGGTGGAAGCGGCGGAGTATTACGGGAAGGAGGCATAAGCGTATGAACAAGTTACCGATGCTGCTGGATTGCGATACCGGCGTGGACGACGCGGTTGCTATTCTTCTTTCCAAACACCTTAAGTCATTGGAGCTGGTTGCCGTTACGAGCGTTGCGGGTAATGTGGAGATTGACAAAACCACGATCAACGCGCTTCGAGTGCTCGAAATTGCGGGAATGGAACAGGTTCCGGTTTATCGCGGGGCGGAGAAACCCCTGCTCTGCGAGCCGATCACTGCGCATAATGTGCACGGGCAAAACGGCCTGGGCGATCTTGAGTTGCCGCTGCCGAAGCGCGGTCCGGAAAAACTGCCTGCCTGGGACGCGATTTATGAGTACGCAAAAAAATACCGGGGCGATTTGACCATTGTCGCCATTGGGCCGCTGACGAACCTTGCGCTCGCAATTGCGAAATACAAGGAGCTTCCCGGGCTGCTCCGGCGTATTGTCGTTATGGGCGGGGCGGCGGTCGGCGGAAATGTGACGCCCTGCGCCGAGTTCAACGTCTATGCCGACCCGGAAGCGGCGGACATGGTGTTTACCTGCGGCGCACCGGTCTATATGTGCGGGTTGGACGTAACGCTCGCCGCATATTTAACGGCGGAGGAGCTTGACGAACTGGCGAAACAGGGGACCCGGCAGGCCGTATTTACCAGAGATGTATTGCAGGGAATTCTCGAGTTTTCGCGCGGTTACCATTTACCCGGCGTTTGTTTTCACGATCCCGTAACGCTTCTCTATGCGGACGACGATTCGTATTTTCAGACGGACCATGTGGGAATTCGCGTGGAAACAAAAGGCAGGCTTACGCGGGGGAAGACCGTGACCGACCTTTACAGCGATAAACAGATGGAGCACAACGCCTATATTGTGACGAAAGTCGATCGCGAGGAATTCAAGCGGCGCGTATTCGATTTGATAGCGCTCTACCGGAAATAAGAAAAAACAACGGCTTTTGCGCGAAAGCAAAAGCCGTTGTTTGTGTTTCACCGGAGGATGGGGTAAACTAATTGTGCGCGTTCATGATGCGCAGAAAAGCGTCGAGCGCTGTGAGAATTTCGTGTTCTTCACCCCGCATGGCGGCCGTTTCCCCGTCTACATAATTACCGATGGCATCCAGCGTGTCCGTTTCGAACGCGACAATGTTGTTGAGAATACTCATGGTGCGAACATCGCGAAGACGTCCTATGGTGTAGAGCGCCGCGGTCTCCATATCCGCGCCGAGTATGCCGCGTTTCGACCAATATGCGTCGATTTCGTTTTCGCGGTCCGTGTAGAAACTGTCGTGGCTTCTGGCGATGCCGATATGGTAAGCGTACCCGCGTTCCTTTACCGCTTCAAGGCAGGCAAAGAGCAACTCCGTATCCGGTACGGCGGGGAAGATCGGGTCGATATAGGTTTTGCTTGCGCCATCGTCCCGGACGGCGCCGGAAACGAGGATCAGATCGCCGATTCTTACGTTGGGCTGAAGAGCGCCGCAACTGCCGATGCGGATCATGTTTGTTACGCCGAGGTTGTGCAGTTCCTCGACGGCGATGCCGGCGGAAGCGCCGCCGATGCCTGTGGAAACGGCGAGCACGGGAATGCCCTGATAACAGCCGCACAGGCTGCGGAATTCCCGATTATAGGCAAGTTCCTCGATATCCTGCAGAAATGGCTTGACATGATCCAGTCTTGCGGGGTCTCCCGGCAGCAGAGCGCACGATGCGCCGTGGTTGCTGTCAAGCCGGATATGCGGCTGAAGTTGCGGCATAGACGGATTCGCTCCTCTCATAGAAAAATTGATGATGATCGATTGCTTCTTGCCATCTTATCATATCTTTTATGGAAAACGAAACGGAGGTATCGGTTTTGGCGAAAATCTTGAATTTTGGTTCGCTCAATCTCGATCAGGTGTATCGGGTGGATACGTTCGTGCGACCCGGCGAAACAAAGTCCAGCCTGTCGCTGGAGACGCATTGCGGCGGCAAAGGGCTGAATCAGAGCATAGCGGCGGCGCGCGCCGGAGCGAGCGTCTGGCATGCAGGCCTGGTTGGGCGCGATGGAGACATTCTTTACGAAAAACTGCGGGAGAACGCCGTAAACCTCATGTATGTGGAACGCTCAAGCAACGTTTCCGGTCACGCGATCATTCAGGTAGATAACAAGGGGCAGAACTGTATTCTGCTTTATGGCGGCACGAATCAATCGTTGACAAAGGAGTATGTGGACCGCGTGCTGGACGCGTTTGGCAGCGAGGGTCTGGTACTTGTGCAGAACGAAACGAACCTGACGGGGTATGTGATGGAGCAGGCGCATCGAAAGGGACTGATGGTCTCTATCAACGCGTCGCCGATGGATGAAAAGGTGCTCTCATTCCCGATGGAGTTCGTGGACTGGCTGGTCGTTAACGAGATCGAAGGCGCTGCCATTGCAAACTGTTCGCGAGAGGCGGATATTTTACCCAAACTGCAAGAGAAGTATCCCGGAATACGTGTGCTGCTCACGCTCGGAAAGCGAGGCGCGATTTGTGTGCGCGGGCAGGAGAGCGCAAAGAGCGGGATCTATCCCGTCCGGGTGGTGGACACCACGGCGGCGGGGGACACGTTTCTTGGCTACTTTTTAACCGAGGTGCTCGATGGTGCGGAGCTGAGCGATGCGCTCACGCTGGCTACGGCGGCTTCTTCGCTTTGTGTGCAGACGATGGGAGCGGCGGATTCCGTACCGAAGCGGACGGACGTTCTGGAGGCGCTGCGCACCTCGGCGCTAGGAACGCTTGGCGACTGGGGCGGCTGGCTATGAAGAATGTTCTCTATATCGACTGCTGCATCCGTGGCGCACAATCCAGAACGCGGGTTCTCGCGGAAGGCTTTCTTGCGGCACTTGCCACACGGAGCGACTACCGGATCGAACGGCTCACACTGATGGAAGAGCCGCTGATTCCATTTCAGAATGAATTCTTCTGGCAGCGGGAGCGCTTGCTGGAAGAGGGCGATCGAGATCATCCGCGCTTTCGCTATGCGCATCAGTTTCGGCAGGCGGATCGCATTGTGATTGCCGCGCCGTTCTGGGATCTGAGTTTTCCCGCGCTTCTGAAGGTTTACATTGAAAATCTCTGTGTGCAGGGAATTACGTTTGACTGCGATGAAACGAACGGTACGTACGGCGTTTGCCGGGCGGAGAAAATGCTGTTCTTGACCACGCGCGGCGGTGCGCTGGAAGGCAGCCCGATGGATAACGGCACGAAGTACCTGCGCGATATGGCGAAGTTTTTTGGGATTCGCGAGTTTCTTTATCTGGCCGCGGATGGCCTCGATCTCGGACTGGAACCGGCGGAGGAGATCGTTAAACGCGCGGTTACCCGCGCAAAGGAACTGGCAAAGACATTTTAACACGCGTTTATGCGGATGAAGAGGAAATAAGAATGAAAGCAGTTGTTTATGAGAAAAAGGGTGTGGTGCGCATCAAGGATGTGCCCATGCCGGCAATACTGGAACCGAGGGACGCGCTGGTCAAGGTGATGCGCGCGTCGATCTGCTCGAGCGACCTGCATATCCGAAACGGCGGTGTACCGCGCGCGAAAGAAGGAGTTGTCCTCGGACACGAGTTCGCAGGCGAAATTGTAAAGATTGGCTCCGGAGTAAAAAGATTCGCAGTCGGCGATCGAGTGGCGGTCAATGTGGAGAGCTTTTGCGGGGAGTGTTTCTATTGCCGCAGAGGCTTTGTGAATAACTGTGTGGAAGGCGGGTGGGAGCTCGGCTGCCGTATCGACGGAGGCCAGGCGGAGTACGTTCGCGTGCCGACGGCGGACATGAGCTGCACGCATATCCCGGAGTCCCTGTCCTATGAGCAGGCGCTGTTTGTCGGTGATGTGCTCGCAACCGGTTACTGGGCGGCAGGCATCGGAGAAATTCAGCCGGCGGATGTGGTGCTCGTGCTTGGCGCGGGCCCGACGGGGCTGACCACTATGATGTCCGCGCGGCTGTTCGGTCCGGCGGTGATCGTTGCCGCGGATGTCAGCGATGCGCGCCTTGCGCTCGCGAGAGAAAAGGGACTCTGCGATGTGGCGGTCAATCCCTTACGTGAAGATGTGATAAGCGTTGTAAAATCTCTTACCGAGGGGCGCGGTGCGGATGTGGTCTTTGAGGTGGCGGGCGCTAAGAATACGTTTGAGACGGCCTGGCAGGCGGCGCGGCCAAACGCCGTCGTCGTTGTGGTTGCACTCTATGAGGAAGCGCAGTCACTGCCGCTCCATCGCATGTACGGCAAGAATCTTACGTTCAAGACGGGCGGGGTGGACGCGAGTAAATGCTCCGAGATCATGCGGTTGATTGAGGCTGGACGTCTGGACACGAATCTGATGATTACGCACCGCGCGCCGCTCAACGATGTGATCCGCGGGTACGACGTTTTTTCCGGCCAGAAGGAAGGCTGCATCAAGTGGGTGATTACGCCGTTTGAACCGGATAGACCGATCCTGGCGGAACAGTTTTAGTAAATGAGGCGATTGAAATGTCGTTTGATCCGGAAGTCATGTCGCTTGAACCGAAGCTGATCGAGTGGCGCAGGCATTTGCATCAGTATCCGGAAGTATCGTTTGCTGAGGTCGAAACCACAGCCTGGCTGGAGCGCATCCTGCTGGAGATTGGCGTCGATGCGATCGAACGTCCGACGAAAACGGGGCTTGTCGCCCGGGTGTACGGCAAGGCGGACGGAAACCCCGCCGTGCTCGCCGTGCGTGCGGATATTGACGCGCTGCCTATGTCGGAGGAAAACGACTTGCCTTACCGCTCGACGCGTGAAGGCGTTATGCACGCCTGCGGACACGACGGTCACGCGGCAATTTTACTTGGTCTGGCGCAACTGCTGACCACGCACCGGGAGCGCTTTTGCGGCGAGGTACGTCTTCTGTTTCAGCATGCGGAAGAGTTGCCGCCCGGCGGAGCGATCGAGTTGGTACGCGCCGGAATGCTGAATGGCGTAGACGCGGTACTGGGGCTGCATCTTTCGAGCGGGTTTCAGACGGGAGCCTTTGCGGTAAAAAGCGGTGTCCTGACCTCGAATGTGGATCGCTTCCGCATTACCATTACGGGGAGGGGCGGGCATTGCGCGTTTCCCGAGCAATGCGCCGATCCGCTGCTTGCCGCGAGCGAAATCGTGCTTGCGCTGCAGAGCATCGTCTCGCGAAGAATCCCTGCAACCGAGCCGGCGGTGGTCTCCGTATGCGAATTTCACGCGGGCACGGCGTATAACATCATTCCGGGCGAAGCGGTGCTGAATGGTTCCGTACGCTCGTTCGGCGAGGCGACACGCGGTCTGATTGAGAAAGAAGCGCGGCATATCGGCGAAAGCGTCGCGCAGGCACATGGCTGCGATGCCGTGTTGGAGTGGTATGCGGGCTACCCGAGCGTCGTAAACGACGAAGGACTGACAAAACGCGCCATGGGTGTGATTGCGTCGAGGTTCGGAAAAGAACATGTTCTGCCGATCGGAGTCATAATGCCGGGCGAAGACTTCTCGTATTTTCTGGATGGGAGGCCCGGCTTCTTCGTGGATCTGGGTACGAGAAACGCGGACAAGAATTGCGATATGCCGCACCACAATTCGCATTATCGCATGGATGAAGACGCGCTTGCATACGGCTTGCAGTTCGAATTCGATTTTGTCTGTTCCCTGCTGGACGGCTCGCGAAAATTGATGGAGACCGAAGAATGAAGCTGACGGTTCTTGTTGACAACCATACCTACATCGATCGATATTATCTTGGGGAGCCGGCAGTTTGCTATCTGATTGAGGACGGCGAACGGACGATTCTTCTGGATACGGGATATTCGGATATTTTCATCGAAAACGCGTTGCGGATGCAAATTGACCTTAACAACGTGACGGATATTGTTCTTTCGCATGGGCATAATGACCACACCGGTGGACTGGGTACATTTTTTGAGCGGTTTTCACAGCCGGTGCGTCTGTATGCGCATCCGGATGCGTTTCAGCCGAAACGGTACGAAGGGTTAAACGCGGGGTCGCCGCTATTGCTGGAGGACCTGCCAAAAAGAGCGGACGTCCGACTGACAAAGCAGACGCATGCCGTGAGCGGGCATGTCTGCTATCTCGGTGAAATACCGCGCGTCTACCCGTTTGAGGCGGCCCGTGCGGTTGGCGAGACGCTTTCCTCCTGCGGCTGCTGGGATCAGGACTTTATGGCGGACGATACGTCTCTTGCGCTGACGCTGGAGGAAGGCTTGTTTGTCGTGACAGGATGCGCGCATGCGGGAATTTGCAATACGGTTCGCTATGCGAAGGAACAGACGGGATGCGGCCGTGTTCTCGGCGTGCTGGGCGGATTCCATCTCTTTGAAACAGGGGAATCGCTTGAGCGGACGATCGAAACCCTTCGGGAACTTGGCGTAGAGCGGGTATATCCCGCGCATTGTACGTCGCTCGCGGTCAAGAGCGCATTTTTCAGCGCGTTCGACACACGCGAGGTCGGAGTCGGAATGACCCTGGAAGGGAAGGTATCTTTGCAGAGTAAAAAATAAAATAAGGCGGAGCGATTGGATTCGCCCGCCTTTTTTGCTTGATAACCCAACGCTACGCGCGCAGCGCCTGCAGAAGCGAGAGAAGATGTGTGAACTGCCAGGCGCGCTCCTCCAGCGCATCCGGCGCGGATCTTGCCGCATAGTCTGCTGCGGCGACCGCATGGGTGCGTACATGCGCCGCTGCAGCGGCATGACCGGCGCTGCGTATGGCAAACTGCGCGGAGGGAAGGTCCGTTTGGCGCGCGGCGGTATGTGCATCGAAAGCGGCCTGCCGCGCTTCGGCAACTGTGATTTGACCGTCCGCCCAGCCGCGTCCGGCCAGAATTGCGGCGTATGCACGTTGGTCGGCTGAGGCGCGTCTGCAGGCGCGCTCCGCGCAGTCGCAGGCAAAGCGAACCGCGGCGCGATGGTCGACGAGCTCGAACTCCGCTTTGAGCATGGTGATATCCGCAGCAGACCAATACGGCTTGATAAAAATCATCCGATCCATGTCAAAACGTCCTCCTTAATCGAAATTCCGGCTGAACAAGACACGCAGTAGAATGCAACTATTCCGAATGAAAAAAACACCTGTTACGCACTAGATATTATATCATACAATCAACTCACGTTCACGCGTGACTTTACTGCAAAGGCCGATTCGCAGACATAACGGCTTTCGGAAAGCAGGCTGGTCTGATATACTGATTCTGAGGTAAGAAACGGGACGAGGATCGAACTGCGTGCCGGACCTCATGCTTCAAAAGCGCAATCTGGTTGTTTGCTCAAGCAGCAGATAATCATACAACCGCCCGGAATGATCATAGTGGGCGGCGCTTGCCATTGCTCGCGGGCAGGGGCGAGGATAAAGAAAAGCGAACGGCAACCACAAATATTCAAGAAAATACGGAGGGAAGCGACCTATGGATCTTGTAACGGATTCGCGTGCTTTATTTATGGTAAGACAGTTGCTGGATAACACCTCGTCTACGAGATCGATCATCGATCATACGCCGCAGAAGCCAAAATTTGCACAGTCGGCCATTCAGAAGCCGTTTCTGCGCGCGCTTCCCGAGTCGCAGGGCGTTTCTTCACAGCGTGTCGCGGCGTTTCTCAACGCAATGAAGGACGATCCCACCCTGGATATGCACGGCGTTATGATCGCTAAAAATGGAAAGATAATAACGGAAGCAACATTCGGCGCCTACGACCAGAAGGTTTGGCATATCACGCATTCCGAGTGCAAATCGATTACCGGTATCGCCATCGGGATCCTCATCGACGAGGGGAAACTTACGCTTGACGACCGGATTGTGGATATTTTTGCCAGCCGCGTGAACAAAATCAATCAATTTACGCATCGAAATATGACCGTTCGCCACCTGCTCACGATGACGAGCGGCGTAACGTTCAATGAAGCGGGTTCCGTTACCGAGACGGACTGGGTCAAGTGCTTTCTGGAGTCCGTGGTGCTCAAGGAGCCGGGTTCGACTTTCAACTACAACAGTATGAATACCTATCTGCTTGGCTGCGTGGTGAAACAGATTACAGGGCAGGGGCTCGTTGCATATTTAAAACCAAGGCTGTTTGATCCGCTGGGGATTTCCAACTTTTTCTGGGAAACGTGTCCGATGGGCAACGAAAAAGCCGGTTGGGGGCTGTATATTCTTCCGGAGGATATCGCTAAAATCGGGCAACTGCTGCTCGACGGCGGACGATATGAGGGCAGGCAGCTGATATCGGAATCCTGGGTGCGCGAAGCAACCAGCGCGCAGGCGAAGCCGCCGCAGACGCTCGGCGATTACGATTACGGATATCAGATCTGGGTCGGACGGAACGAGAGGTCGTTTCTGTTCAACGGTATGTTTGGGCAGAATGTATTAGGATTCTTCGACGGAAATATGCTTTTGGTTTCGAACGCCGGCAATAATGAACTGTTTCAGCAGAGCAGCTATTATTCGCTCGCCACGCGTTTTTATAACGACTGCGCTGTTACGCAGGAAATGGGAAAAACGCCGAGTCTATCTGGTACGGTCGCGCTTCAAAACGCGAAGAAGCATCTTTCGGAGGACCTGTTTGCGCCAAAAACCGCACTTTTGGGAGATCTATTTGAAACACGTCAAAAACCGAATGTACAGGAAGCCTGTAAACGCCTGGAGAATCGCGCTTTCTTTGCGGCGGGGGATAAACGCGCCGCTTCGGTCGGACTCTTTCCACTCTATGCGCAGACGCTGCAGAATAATTTTGCCAAGGGGCTTCATGCGATTACGTTTTTACGTCAGGACGGCTTCTTCTGCATCGCGATCGACGAAACGGACGAGCGTCATGTTTTGCCGATTGGGTTTGGCGAACCGGCGATTACCGACGTTTCGATTCACGGAGAACCACACAGAGTTGCGGTGAGCGGCAGGTTTGCGCCAAACGAGGATGGTCTGCCGGTGCTCTCGATCCGGGTTTCTTTTTTGGAGTCGGCGAACGCGCGGCTGATAAAAATTCGCTTTTCAGACGGACGAATTGAAACGCGCTGGTCGGAATCGCCTGGGAAGGCATACTTAACCGACGCGCTGGATGAGGTAAAAGGGCAGAATGTATTGCTTGGCGGCATCCTGGAACGTTCGGATGAAGAGCTGTTGCGTTTTCGAATTGCGCGTATCCTGGAGCCGGTGGTTACGCTTCTTGAACGCGGGGGCATGCAGTAAAGACCTGTAAAAAAACCGTTTTCGGAAGGAAAAAGGACGAGCGCGAGGAAGACGAAGAAAAAGTGAACACTTTAAGAAAAGGTTGTAACTCTTTCATAATTCTGCCATAAACCTCTTGAAAAGCGCCAAAAAAGCAATATACTGTCCAATAGACAATTGATGCGGGGCATTGCACACGCATTTCGGAGGAAATCATGAGAAGAAGAACCGTACGCATCACACCGCTTGGGTATATCGTATTGAGCATCATTATTCTGGTGATGCTGGTCGGTATCTATTTTATTATCTGGTCGATGCGCGGCTCAGACAACGAAAGTCCGAGCAATCTCGCGAGCGCATCGGTGCAGATTACGCCTACGCCCTCTCTCGCGCCCGTTTCCGCTCAGACGCCGTCGCCCACTACCGCGCCGACACAGCAGGCAACGAATATGCCCGCCGGCACGCCGACTACAGCGCCGACGCAGAAACAGGACGATACCCCTGAGCCTACCGTCAAGACGCCTTCTCCCGCGCAGGTACAATCCGCTGTGGATGGTACGCTGAATGCCAGCGGTGTTGTGCTGCGGCAGGGTCCTGCAGGAACTTACTCGATTCTTGGCAAGTATTCTTCGGGCACGACGCTGAAAGTTTATGAGGTGGACGGGGACTATTTCTTCGTGCAGGTCGTGAAGGAGAATCAATACGGTTATATCGCTTCGAAATTCGTCGATAAAGCCGGACTTCTCCCGGGTGAGAACGCAACGCCTACGCCGAAAGCCATTGCCGGGACGATTCCCGGAACGGTTTCCGCAAGCAAGCTGGCGATTCGCAGCGTACCGAGCACCGAGGATAATACGCCTCTTGGTCAGGTTGTCAAGGGTGACTCCGTGTTGATTTACTTCAAAACGGGTGATTTCTACTATATCCAGGTAACCGCGACGGGTATGAAGGGCTATGCGGCGGCGAAGTATATTACCGCGAGCACCGCCGTTCCGACCGGTACACCCATTCCGTAAACTCTTTTTTCCGGAATAATAAGATCACCCCGTTCGCGATTGCGGCGGGGTGATCTTTTCTTCGCATTCCGATTCAATCGATTCTTCCTGTTGCGGCTGTTACGCTTCGGAGACAGGTGGTACGGCGGCCAGAACGCCAATCAACACGAAAATCAAAGGCGTGCTTGCGGGTTGGGCAATATTGACCGACGCTTGTGCGGCGTACGCCAGAAGCGCTACGGCAAGGCCACGGCAGGCCTGCGATGAACGGCTCTTCTTCAGGCCGCTGTGTATTGCCAGCGCAAGTGTGGAAAGATAGCCGATTAATCCGGCCGCGCCGCAAACGAGCAGGTACTGCAAATATTCGTTATGTGCGGTGTCCAGCGCAGCGTCGGAGAAGACGGGATGCACCGCATCCGCATAGAACAGTCCGCCGGGACCGGCACCAAAGAGCATTTGCGCCAGAGTGTAGGAACGATAAAGGTCTGCGGCGAACATCCAGATTTTTCCGCGATCGGTTCCCCAGCTGGAGGAAAAGCGCAGGTAACGCTCCGCACCGCCGAGGGACACGGAGCGAAACGACGTGTTGAGCAGCAGCAATGCAGCGACGCCCAGTAAAGCGAGCATGGCCAGCGTAACCAGATACGGTTTTTTCCATAACGAAAGCCGTTCGGCTGCCGTGCGGTGACAAAGCGCCCAGAGAAGCAGAAAAAGCGCGAACAGCGCGGTGGAAAGCACGGGGGAGCACAGGTACTGCGCGAAACTGGAAAGATAGGTTGACGAAGGCAATATCCGCGAGAGCATTCCGAACAGAAGCGAACAGAGCGAAAAAATCGCGCCGGCCAGCCAAAGCCGCAAAAGCGGGCGTTTGTCTTGAAAAAGCAGCGCGGGAAATAGCAGCGCGATAACGAGCAGTCCGAGCGCGGTGCCGTCGCTGCCGGCAACCAGCGCGCCGAAGGATACGCAGACGAGCGCAAATGCGGAAACCGCCCGTTCCCATCTTTTTTCCGAACGAACGAACCAGCCGAGTACGGCCGAAAACGCAATGCACAGATAGCTGCCATAAAAATCTGCGTTACCGAGCGTTGAGAGAAAACGGGGACGATCAAATGCGCGCAGATTCTCGTAGAATCCAAACGGGTCGACGCCAAAGTGATTGAGCACGCCGAGCAGCGCAACCGGGATTGCTCCCATTGCAAGCGCGCGCTCTGCTACGGCAGGATCGATGGTCTGCCTTGAGAGGACCCAAACGACCGCGAGATAAGTGCTCATGGTCAGAAGACCCTGATAACGATTGTTCTGTCCCCAGAAGATATCATCCGGATGCCGGCCCAGCGCCGAGCCGATGCAGAAGCACACAAAGAAAGCGGATAGCGTCAGCACAGCGGGGTGGATTCGAAGGCGGTGTGGTTTACAGCTATAATCATAGGGATAATAGACTCTTGCCAGCAGCAGAAGCAAAAGGTACAGCCCACTTGTTCCGAGAAAGAAAGTAAGCTTGGCTTCCGTAATGTCGAAGAATTTACGCCAGAAAACGAGCGGCAACGCGCAGCAGATGACGAAGAGGTATGCTTCTGTCAGGAGACTTGCCGCTCGAAGGAATTTTTGCTGCGTCATAAAGGGTTTCATTTGATATCCTGTTTCCCGTGCTTCCGCCACATATTCCGCGCATGGCAGATTGTGACTCTTTTATGAATTCTAGCATATTGTGCGCTATTTTGTTTGACAATTTTCATAAAACGCAGTATCATACGTGCGTACTAACACATATAGTACACTTAGGAACGCAAAAACACAAGCAAATTTGGAGGTTATTATGAAAAAGACTCTTATTATCATGGCAATGGCGATCGTGAGCGTATTCTTCTTTGCCGCATGCGGTTCGAAGGTCGCTTCCAACGGTAACGCCGCGTTTGTTTCCGGCGGTAACGCAGGACTCGTTTCTGGCGGTAATGTCGTCGCGCCGATCGTGACATCCGGCAACGTGGGCTAAGGCCCGACATTTCGTTTCATGGACGAATTTGAAACCAAGCTCGGGAGGCGAGGTTTCGGAGTGAAAAGCGGGTTTCCCGCTTTTTTTTATACCTTTTGTTGCCAAACGCCATTGGAACGATATTGTTCTGTTGGCAAACGGGCGGAATACCACAAAGGAAAAAGCGGCAGAACTTAACCCTGCCGCTTTGTTGCTGAAAACATCGTTACGGGATCAGCTTTTCGTCGGGATAGATGCCCGCTTTCGTAAGATCGTCCAGCGCGCGCTGAACCTCGGGCTTGTCTTCACGGTAGGTAACGCCATACCAGCGATCCGGAGAGGAAAGCACGCGAACACACGCTTTCTCGCTGCGTAACATGCGCCCGACCTCTGCCGGGATCAGGAATTCGCCTTTGAGTGGGTTTGTTTCGAGCGCTTCTTGCAGGAATTCCGGGAAACGCGCTTCAAGCGCCGGGAAAAGCGACGGTGTGAAGCCGAAGAAATTCATGGATACCAGATTGTCGCCGGAGAAATGCACAAACGTTTTTCCGTCATCCTCGGTATACGCAGGGCCACTCGGTGTTTTAAAGACCTTGAGCCGCTCCACGATATCTATGAGTTCGCCTTTTTCACTGACTTTGCATACACCACGCGCAACGGAGCCGTGTTCCGTAAGCGTATTTTTCGCGAGATATCCGACCATGGAAAAATCGGCCTTATCGCTGTCTTTCGCGGTTTTCAGATAATTATACAAAACGAAAAACGCATGTTTGCCGTAATAGTCATCCGCGTTGATGGCGGCGAACGGTTCATGCACAACGTCCTGACAGCAAAGGATGGCATGCGCGGTGCCCCATGGCTTTGTCCGGCCGGCGGGTACGGAGAAGCCCGGCGGGAGCAGAGTTTCCGGTTGCTGGAATACGTAATGCACTTCGAAATGCTTCTCCGCGCGGCGGCCGACCACCTCGCAGAAGTCCTCTTCGATGCGATGATTGATGATGAAGACCACCTTTTCAAACCCGGCTTGCATCGCGTCGTAGAGGGAGTAATCCATGATGATCTCACCGTGTCTGCCGATGGGATCGATCTGCTTGAGTCCGCCGTACCGGCTGCCCATTCCGGCCGCCATGACGACAAGGGTTGGTTTCTGCATGCTGCATTCGCTCCTTGAAAGATAGTTTATATAGGAAAGTGTAAATTTGCTCGATCGCAGCGGTACGTTACATTAGTCTTCATACCCGTTGGGATTTTGTGACTGCCAGCGCCAGGAATCTTCGCACATGCGGTCAATTCCGTATTCGGCGCGCCAGCCCAATTCCTGCGCGGCCTTTGCGGGATCCGCATAGCACGCGGCAACGTCTCCGGCGCGACGGGGCACCAGTTCGTAAGGCAGGGTCTTGCCGCAGGCCTTTTCAAACGCATGTAAAACGTCCAGAACCGAGTAACCGATGCCTGTGCCGAGATTATAGGTATAGATTCCGGCGCCGCTTTCCAGCTTTTTCAATGCGGCGACATGCCCTTTGGCAAGATCGACCACATGGATATAATCCCTTACGCCCGTGCCGTCGCTGGTTGGGTAATCGCTGCCGAAAACGCGGAGCCGCGGCAGTTTGCCGACCGCGACCTGCGCGATATAGGGCATCAGGTTATTGGGAATCCCGTTGGGGTCTTCACCGATCTTTCCGGAAATGTGCGCACCGACCGGATTGAAATACCGCAGCAGGCAGACGCGCAGTTCAGGCGCGGCAAACGAGACGTCCCGAAGGATGTCCTCAATCATTAGCTTGGTGCGTCCGTACGGGTTGGTAACGGAAAGAGGAAAGTTCTCGCGGATCGGTACGCTTTTCGGGTCGCCGTAAACAGTCGCGCTGGAAGAAAACACCAGCTGGTTCACGTCATGTTTTTTCATGGAGAGGAGCAGGTTCAGCGTGGAAACAAGATTGTTCTGATAGTACTCCAACGGCTTTTGCACGCTCTCGCCAACGGCTTTGAGGCCGGCGAAATGGATGATCGCGTCAAAATGGAACCGGGAGAACAAATCGTCGGTTGCTTGCGCATTTGTCAGATCGCATTCGGCGAAGTGAAAGGGTTTTACCGCGAGTGAGCGGATACGATCCAGCACTGCTGGCTTGCTGTTTACAAAATCATCGGCGATTACGACGTCATATCCTGCGTCGAGCAGTTCAAGAACGGTATGACTGCCGATGTATCCGGCGCCGCCGGTAACAAGGATTTGCATTCGGAAGTGGTGCTCCTTTCGGCGATTCCAGCTCCGCCTTGATAAGATGCCTCGCGTGAACAGACGACGGTACCCGATGCGACAGAAGCGTTCGGAATTCGCTTATATACGCTTCTATTATAGGCGTAGGCGCACGTGCCTGTCAAAGGAATGAATGAATACGCAAAAATCGATAAAAAACTACGGATTTCTGCCGTTTTAGGGATTTTTAGCTTTCCTAAATAATATTGCTGTGTTATAATTTATGCTGGTCTGTAAAGACGAATCAAACAGGTTTTGAACACACCGAGGAGGAAGAGTATGGCAAAGCAGAAGACTGTCGTTCCCTTTCATGGGACGCAGGAACAGGAGAACAAACTCCAGAAAATCATTGCCGACCATAAGGACGTTCCGGGCGCGCTGATGCCGGTGCTGCAGCAGGCGCAGGAGCTCTACGGCTATCTGCCCATTGAGGTGCAGACGAAGATTGCCGAAGGGCTTGGCGTTTCCATTGAAGAAGTCTATCAGGTCGTTACGTTTTACGCGCAGTTTTCGCTCAACCCCAGCGGCAAACACCGTGTTGCGGTTTGCCTGGGTACCGCCTGCTACGTCAAGGGTTCGCAGAATATCCTTGAAGAGCTCGAAAAGCAGCTGGGCGTAAAAGCCGGCGGAACCACTCCGGATGGCGTTTTTACGCTGGAAGCCACGCGCTGCCTCGGCTGCTGCGGGCTTGCCCCTGTCATCGTTGTGGACGACGAAGTCTACGGCAGGCTTGTTCCCGCGGACATCAAAGGAATTTTAGCGAAGTATAATTGATCGCCCGAGCCAGGACGAAGGGATAGAAAGCCGATGAAGATTCGTGAGATCGCAACCTTGCTGGGCGCCGAGGTACTCTCCGGCGAGCAGATGCTCGACGAAGAGGTGCAGAGCGCCTGTGGAAGCGACATGATGAGCGACGTACTCGCCTATGTCAAAGATCAGGGAGTGCTCGTGACAGGTCTTGTCAATCCGCAGGTAATCCGTACCGCAATGATGATGGACATGCGCTGTGTCGTATTTGTCCGCAGCAAGCGGCCCACACCGGAAATGGTGGAGCTTGCAAGGGAAAACCACATTGCCGTTCTTGCAAGCGAGTCCCGCATGTATGAAGCCTGCGGCAGACTCTATCAGCACGGGCTTGGCAACGAGGCCTGCTGAACATGGCGGAGAGCTTACGGTTTCACTACGACGTGGACGGCGACAACTTTACCTCCGCCGGCGCCGCGTCCGTGGAGGTCAAACGAAAGCTCCGGCAGCTCGGATTTCCCGCGGAGACGATCCGCCGCGTATCCATTGCGATGTACGAAGGCGAGATCAACATGGTTGTGCATGCGCGCGGCGGTGTTGCGGACGTATTTGTGGAACCGGGGTGCATCACCATTGTTCTGGCGGATCAGGGTCCCGGTATACCGGATGTGGATCTTGCTATGCAGGAAGGGTATTCGACCGCGCCGGACAATATTCGCGCGCTGGGATTCGGGGCCGGCATGGGCCTGCCGAATATGAAGCGATACACGGACGAGATGAAGATCGACACCGAGGTTGGCAAGGGTACGACCGTTACGATGAAAGTGTTTGTGTAAAAAGAGTATTTTCGAGTTTTTTACAGCATCCAGGCCCGATATAAGCAGGAATTCGAACGGCTGTTTCGAATCCACGCAACAGGAATCGAGCGAGCTTCGCAGAACAGGTTTTCCATCCGGGGAGCAGATCAGGCCCCCATTTGCTACGGGTACAGAATCAAAGTAGCCGTTCCAATGCAGAAACATCAGACGAACCGGCGGGAGCGCAGAACGTCTCCGCACGGAAAAACGCAGGTTCCTGCGGCAAAGGCGCCGTCCGGAACCGGCGGAAAGGCGAGTCACATACCGGCCATGGAACAGTATAAGCATTCGGTCTCACTTGACCTCGACAAATGCAAAGGCTGCACCAACTGCCTGAAACGGTGCCCAACCGAGGCGATCCGGATTCGGGATGGCCATGCTGTGATCAACTCCGATGTCTGCATCGATTGCGGGGAGTGCATTCGGCGCTGTCCGTATCAGGCGAAAAAAGCGAACTTTGACCGCCTCGAGGATATCCCCGCCGGAAAGTATCGCATTGCGCTGCCTGCGCCTTCATTCTACGGACAGTTTTCCGAGTTGGACGATGTGGATTATGTGCTGCAGGGACTATTGGATATCGGCTTTGACGAGGTATTTGAGGTTGCACGCGCCGCGGAACTCGTTACGGAACGTACGCGCCAATACCTTAAACGCAAGGATGTTCTGTATCCGGTAATCAACTCGGCTTGTCCCGTTGTGGTACGCCTGATCACTCTGCGGTTTCCCTACCTTTGCGACCACGTAATTCCCATTATGCCGCCGATCGAGCTGGCGGGAAGCATGGCGCGCGAAGCCGCATTGAAGAAACACCCTGATCTGAAACCGGAGGATCTGGCGGTCGTCTTCATTTCCCCCTGCCCGGCGAAGGCGAGCTACGTCAAGAACGGGTTCCTCGGGGAAAAGAGCAACATCGACTACGTTGTTTCGATGAGCGACGTGTATTTTAAGCTTATCGGTGTAATGAAGAAAAACCTTGCCCCGCAAACGAGCAGCCAAAGCGGCATGATCGGCATCAGCTGGGCGAGCACCGGCGGAGAAGCCAGCGCGCTGTTTAACGACCGTTACCTTGCCGCAGACGGTATTGAAAATGTAATCCATGTACTGGACGAAATCGAAACCGGACATTTTCCGATGCTGCAGTTCGTTGAACTTAATGCCTGCCCCGGCGGGTGTGTCGGAGGCGTTGCAACGGTGGAAAATCCCTATATTGCAAGGGTCCGGCTACAGGCGCTCAGACGCTATCTGCCAGTATCGCAGAATCGATTGAGCAAGGACGATTCCGCCGAAGTTCCGGGCGATTTGCTCTTCCCAAAGAAACTGGAATATCGACCTGTTGGAAAACTGGATGAAGATTTAAACACGGCGATGCAGAAAATGAGCGAAATCGAGGAACTCGCCGAATCCCTTCCCGCGTTGGATTGCGGTTCCTGCGGAGCTCCGACTTGCCGGGCGTTTGCCGAAGATGTCGTACTTGGCGGGCGCAGCGTTGACGAATGCATCGTTTATATGCGCGAGCGCATTCAGAAACTGGCGGAACCAACGGAAGGCGAAAAGAAATGACCGTATCGGCTCTAACGGAACAACTCGGTTTAACCGGTTTCGCACTGCCGGGAGGTGGGCGCGAAGTGACGGGCGGCTATACGGGAGACCTGCTGAGTTGGGTCATGGGCAGGGCTTCGGAGGGCGACGCCTGGATCACGATTATGAGCAACGCCAATATTGTCGCCGTCGCGACGCTGGCGGACGTAAGCTGCATTCTCCTTGCGGAAGGCGTTGAGCCGGACCATGGCGTTGCGCAGCTGGCCAGCGAGAAAGGCGTGAATCTGCTTGGCAGTTCGGAATCCGCTTTTACGTTATCGGCGCGGCTTCAACGGTTGCTATGAGCGTGTTTTCCTGCGATCTGCATATTCACTCCTGCCTTTCCCCGTGCGGGGACGACGATATGACGCCGGGCAGCATTGCGGGAATGGCGAAGCTCAACGGTCTTTCGATCGCGGCGCTGACGGATCACAATGCCTGTGGCAACTGCGCGCCGTTCTTTGCGGCATGCGAAGAGTACGATGTGGTCCCCGTAGCGGGAATGGAACTGACCACGAGCGAGGATGTGCACCTGCTTTGCCTGTTTCGAACGCTCAAAGGCGCAGTGGAATTTGCGGCGGTCGTTGAAAAACAGCGGATTCGGATCAAAAACCGTCCGGAAATCTTCGGCAAGCAGATCCTGGTTGGGGCGGACGACGTTCCGCAGGGCGAAGAGCAAGACCTTCTCGTGAACGCGACGAACCTTTCATTGGAGGAAGCGGCGAGGAGCGTTTGGAGACTGGGCGGCGCGGCGGTGCCCGCGCATATCGACCGCGAAGCGAACGGCGTGATCGCCGTACTCGGCGGCTTGCCGGAGGAACCGAGTTTTCCCTCGGTGGAGTACCGCGACGAAGGCAACGTTTCCCGGCTGGAACAGGAGTACCCGCGGCTGAAGGGGAAAAGGCGGATCGTCTCCTCGGATGCGCATCGCCTCTGGGAGATCGCCGACCCCGGTTATTCGCTGGAATTGCCTTGTCCGGCGAATGCGCAGGCGCAAAGCGTTCGGGACGCGCTGATTGATTATTTACTGGGCAGATAGGGCGGAGGTCGACGAATGAAGGAGCTTTCGCTCAATATTCTGGATATCGCGCAGAACTCGGTCAAAGCCGGAGCGGCGCATCTGACGATACGGCTTGAACAGCATGGGAGCTGGCTGACGGTCGCTATTATCGACGACGGAGTGGGTATGAGCCCGGAATTTGCCTCGGCAGCGGCCGATCCGTTTACAACGACGCGGACTACCCGAAAAGTCGGTATGGGGCTGCCATTGTTCAAACTGGCGGCGGAGCAAACAGGAGGGACGTTCTCCATCGTGTCCCATCCGGCACAGGAAGGACAGACGGAGCACGGCACGAGCGTAACGGCAACGTTTGACACGAAACATGTGGACTGCGAACCGCTCGGAGATGTCGCTTCCACGGTCGTGGCGCTGATTCAGGGAAATCCCGAACTGTCTCTGACGTACGAACGTATCGTCGATGGCGTGGAGGTCCGGCTGAGTACGGACGAGATGCACGAGGTGCTCGGGCAGGATACCCCGATCAACAGCCCGGAAGTGCTCGCCTGGGTGAGAGATTTCTTAAGCGGCGAGGAGTAGCGAATATCCGGCGGCGAAGGAATGCGAGTTTCTATTTCCGTCAAGCATGAGCAGAATTGCTTTTTTACATAGATCACAGGGTACTATTCTTATAGGGAAACGCGCGGATGGAACGGTTTGGGACAAAAGCGCAAAAAAATGCAATTTGTTGAATCAATTTCTAGTGAGGAAGGAACGAAGAACATGAAATCATTGCAGGAATTGGCGGAGATTCGCGATAGGATGAAGGACAAAGTCGCGATGCGCGAAGGTCAAAACGACATTCGCATCGTCGTCGGAATGGCGACCTGCGGCATCGCCGCCGGCGCGCGCCCCGTTTTGAACACGCTCGTCGAAGAAGTGCAAAAGCAGGGTCTCGGCGATAAAGTGACCGTTTCGCAAACGGGCTGTATCGGCATTTGCCGCCTGGAACCCATCGTTGAAGTATTCGAGCCGGGAAAAGAGAAGGTCACATACGTCAAGATGACTTCCGATAAGGCCAAGCAGGTGATCAGCGAGCACATCAAGGGCGGAAAGCCCGTTTACGAATACACGATCGGCGAGAAATAACGGGAGGGATAACCATGATTCGTTCACACGTATTAATTTGCGGCGGCACAGGCTGCACGTCCAGCGGCAGCCCCGCGATTCGCGAGCACCTTGAAAAAGAGCTCAAGAAGCAGGGCCTCGACGAGGAGATCAAAGTTGTCCAGACCGGCTGCTTCGGTCTTTGCGCGCTCGGCCCCATCATGATTGTCTACCCCGAAGGCACATTTTACAGCCGCGTGACAGAGGAAGACGTAACCGAGATCGTAAGCGAGCACCTGCTTAAGGGCCGTCCCGTGGAGCGCCTGATCTACAACCCGAAGACGGAAGAACTGCCGCATGGCGTTACTTCGCTTTCGGAAACGCCGTTCTATAAGAGCCAGAAGCGTATTGCGCTGCGCAACTGCGGTGTAATCAATCCCGAAGAGATCGACGAGTATATCGCTTTGGATGGCTATCTTGCCCTTGGGAAGGTCCTAACCGAGATGACTCCGCAGCAGGTAATTGACCTGATCAAGGCCAGCGGTCTTCGCGGACGCGGCGGCGCGGGATTCCCGACCGGCACGAAATGGCAGTTTGCCGCCAACAACGCGGCGGATGAGAAGTTTGTCATCTGCAACGCGGACGAGGGCGACCCGGGTGCGTTTATGGACCGCTCCGTGCTGGAAGGCGACCCGCACGCGGTGCTGGAAGCCATGGTAATTGCCGGCTATGCCATCGGTGCGACGCACGGATATATCTATGTTCGTGCGGAATATCCGATCGCGGTCAAGCGCCTTAAGATCGCCATTCAGCAGGCGCGCGAGTATGGTCTTCTTGGCAAGAATATCTTCGGTACGGACTTCAGCTTTGATATCGACATTCGTCTTGGCGCAGGCGCGTTCGTTTGCGGCGAAGAAACGGCGTTGATGACCAGCATCGAAGGCAACCGCGGCGAGCCGCGCAACAAGCCGCCGTTCCCTGCGGTCAAAGGCCTTTTCGCGAAACCTACGATTATTAATAACGTAGAGACGCTCGCCAATATTCCGCAAATCATCGTAAAGGGACCCGAGTGGTTTGCCGCAATGGGGACGGACTGCTCCAAAGGAACGAAGGTTTTCGCCCTTGGCGGAAAAATCAACAATACCGGACTTGTGGAAATTCCGATGGGTACGACGCTTCGCCAGATTCTCTTTGAGATCGGCGGCGGAATTCCCGGCGGCAAGAAGTTCAAAGCAGCGCAGACCGGCGGTCCTTCGGGTGGATGCATTCCGGCGGAACATCTCGACACGCCGATCGATTACGAGAGCTTGAAGGCCATCGGCTCCATGATGGGTAGCGGCGGTCTCATCGTTATGGATGAAGACAACTGTATGGTGGACGTTGCCCGCTTCTTCCTTGAGTTTACGGTTGACGAGAGCTGTGGCAAGTGCACGCCGTGCCGCATCGGCACGCGCCGGCTCCTGGAAATGCTCAATAAGATTACCGAGGGACGCGGCACGCTGGAAGACCTCGATAAAATGGAAGAGCTCTGCCATTATATTCAAAACAACGCGCTGTGCGCGCTGGGCCAGACGGCTCCGAACCCTGTGCTTTCCACGCTGCGGTATTTCCGCGACGAGTATGTTGCGCATGTGGTTGACAAGCGCTGCCCGGCCGGAGTCTGCAAAAAGCTGCTGCGTTATGAGATCGATCCGAACAAGTGCACGGGCTGCACGCTTTGTGCGCGCAAGTGCCCCGTCAGCTGCATCGCCGGTAAGGTGAAGGAGCCGCACGTGATTGATCAGAGCAAATGTATCAAGTGCGGAACCTGCATGGAAAACTGCAAGTTCGGCGCGATTTCCAAGAAGTAAGGAGGCAGGAACATGGATAAAGTTACTGTAAAGATCAACGGGATCGAAGCAAAGGTTCCCGCCAATTCAACCATTCTGGAAGCGGCGCATGAAGCGGGCGTCCGCATCCCTACGCTTTGCTACCTCAAGGGGATCAACGCCATTGCGGCTTGCCGCGTTTGCCTTGTGCAGGCGTCCGGCGTGCGTGGTCATGCGGCGGCTTGCGTACAGCAGGTTGCGGACGGCATGGAGATCACAACCAATTCTCCCGAACTGCGTGAAGCGCGGAAAACGACTCTTGAGCTGATTCTGAGCAACCATCGTATGGATTGCCTCAGCTGCGAGCGCAACGGGGACTGCGAACTGCAGGCTCTTGCCCGCGAGTATGGCGTGGATCAGTACAAGTATTGCGGCAGTGAGGATCTCAAGCCGCAGTACGAGCGCAGCGCGCCGCATTTGGTTCGCGACAACAGCAAGTGCATCCTTTGCCGTCGCTGCGTTGCCGTTTGCAAGCATAATCAGCATGTTGCCGTCATCGGTACGAACGAACGTGGATTCGACACGCATGTTGGCAGCCATTTCGACCTTCCGCTGGCCGAAACCAGCTGTATCCATTGTGGCCAGTGCATCTCCGTCTGTCCGACGGGTGCTCTGACCGAGCGTGACGACACGCAGATCGTATGGAACGCGCTTGCCGACAAGAGCAAGCATGTGATCGTAGCGCCCGCGCCGTCCGTTCGCGTTCAGCTTGGCGAATGCTTCGGAATGCCCATCGGAACCAATGTTCAGGGCAAGCTGGCAACCGCGCTGCGCCGCCTCGGTTTTGAAAAGGTATTCGATGTGGACTTTGCCGCAGACGTTACGATTATGGAAGAGGGCACCGAGCTGCTCGATCGCCTGAAAAACGGCGGTAAACTTCCGCTGATCACGTCCTGCTCGCCTGGCTGGGTCAAGTTCTGCGAGTATTATTTCCCGGATATGATCGAAAATATCTCGAGCTGCAAGAGCCCGCAGCAAATGTTCGGCGCGTTGGTGAAAACTTACTATGCCGAGAAGATGGGGATCGATCCGAAGGATCTCTTCGTGGTTTCCATCATGCCCTGCACGGCAAAGAAATTTGAGTGCACGAGGGACAACGAAGCGGCCGCCGGCGTACCGGATGTGGATGTTTCGCTGACTACGCGCGAACTTGCCAACATGATCAAGCGTGCCGGTATCCTGTTTAACGATCTGCCGGACGGAGATTTTGATCCGATGCTCGGCGTGGCGTCCGGTGCTGCCCATATCTTTGGCGCGACCGGCGGTGTTATGGAAGCGGCTCTCCGCACGGTGGCCGAAATTGTGACCGGCAAGCCGCTGGAGAATGTGGACTTTACGGAAGTACGCGGCGTAGAAGGCTGCAAGGAAGCGGAGTACGACCTTGCGGGCACAAAGGTGCGCGTCGCCGTTACCAGCGGTACGGAGAATGCCTATCAACTGCTGGAAATGGTTCGCAAAGGGGAAGCGGATTATCACTTCATCGAAGTAATGGCCTGCCCCGGCGGATGCGTAAACGGTGGCGGCCAGCCGCATCAGCCCGGCAGTGTTCGTAACTTTATTGATCTGCGCGCCGAGCGCGCGAAGGGACTCTATGGCGAAGACAAGGAAATGAAGCTTCGCAAGAGCCATGAGAACCCCTTTGTCAAAGAGCTTTACGACACCTATCTCGAGAAGCCGGGTTCGCACAAAGCGCATAAGATCCTGCACACGACGTATGTCAAACGCAAGGTGTATTAAGCGCAAACCGAGAGACAAGCAGACCTCCATGCGCAGTCATGGGGGTCTGTTTTATCCGGGGAAAGCCTTTAGGTAATTTGGTTCAACGGCGTTTCTAAGGGAGGAATGAGCGCTATTTCTCGCTTTTTTATGACGGGCATGATATAATCCAATCGCTGAGAAATGATTCCGCGTATGCGGAAAGAGGAGAAAAACGAGTATGAACGGAGCGGAGCGCGCCGTATTTCGCAAGGCGGCGAATACACTGAAACCGATCATCCAGATCGGGAAAGAAGATATTGGCGAAAACCTGGTCAGAACCGTAGACGAGGCGTTGATGAAGCGTGAACTGATTAAGCTTGCCGTGCTGGAAACGAGCACCCTGAGCGCGAAAGAAGCAGCGAATCGGCTTTCCGAAACACTTGGCGCGGACGTAATTCAATGCATTGGCAGGAAGTTCGTTTTATACCGGAAGAAACCGGAAGAAGAGTGATAGATATACCAGATCAAAAAAACGACCGGGTGGTCGTTTTTATTTCGGAAGCAAGGGAACCGGGACACTAAAAAAGCCGAAATATCGTCGTATTGAACCAGGAATAACCAAGCTCGTAATAAGGGATCCACTTCATGGTCATTGCGACGCCGGTAACGACCCAAAGCAGCAATAGGCATACGACGATCAACGCGACAATGGTAAAACCCTGACCTCGTTTGCGCTCCCGTGGTTCCTCTGCAAAAACTTCGTCACGGAAAGCACGTGCGTCGGAACGATCCTTCTTTTTATTATAAGGGATGTCCGACTGTGGGGAGGTTTCCGCCGGCGAATAAACCGGACGGGCGAAAGCGGCCGGACGGTCGCTTTGCGATGAATGAGCGGGGATGGAAGGCGTTTCTTCGTAGAGCTCGTGCTCCAGTTCGTGCTCGATATAGCCCATATCGACGCCGATCTGCGCATATGAGGTGATGTTCCGTTCAATTAAATCGCCAAACCAGAGCGACCAGCCATCCTCGGTGGGCTGCTGCTGAACAATCGCGACAAACTGCCCGAATGTCTGCCGGGCGGCTTCTCGCGCCAGCTCGCGATCGTTTGTGCGTTCCAGCGCACGCTGAAAGACCGCGTTGCCATAGGTGGCAACCAGTTCTTTGATCGCGCCTTTATCCCCCTGGCGGATCCGGCGAACCAACTCTTCGAGTTGCATAACGATGCTCCCATCCGAAAGATAACGCATTATATCATGTTTTCGCGTAACTGAAAAGAGCGGAATCCATGCGGGGAATGGGGCGGCGTGAACACACCCCTTTTCTTTCGCGAGTGGAAAGCACGCCGGTGCCATTGACAAATGGACACGGATCGGGTATAACTATTACTTTGTTGGCAGGCGTACGCCTGAGTAAGAACAGGAGGAAAAGACATGCAAACAGACGTTGTGATTGTTGGAGCAGGACCTTCGGGGATCTTCACTGCGCTTGAAATGATTAAGCGCGGCAGCAAGCAGAAAATTCTGATTGTAGAAAAAGGCCTTGCGGTTGAAGAGCGGCGTTGTCCCAAGGCTGTGACCGGTCGCTGCGTCAATTGCAAGCCATATTGCCATATTACAACCGGTTTTTCCGGCGCGGGCGCGTTTTCGGATGGGAAGCTTTCCCTTTCGTTTGAGGTGGGCGGCGACTTACCAACGCTGATCGGACCGGATGTTGCGCAGTCCGCCATCGATTATACCGACAAAATCTATCTGGAATTTGGCGCGGATGAGCACATTGAAGGAATCGGTAATTCCGCCGCTCTGAAAGAGATTCGGCGTCGCGCCATCAGCGCGGGGCTGAAGCTGGTGGATTGCCCGATCCGACATCTTGGAACGGAGAAGGCGCAGGATATCTATTACGCTATTGAGCAATATCTGGCGAAGAACGGAGTGGAAATGCTCTTTGGCCACGCCTGCACAAACCTGATTCTGGAAAACAACGCTTGCCGGGGCGTGATTGTGAACGACGGAAAGAAAACGTTTGAAATTCTGGCGAAGAGCACTGTTGTTGCTACCGGACGGCGCGGCGCGGACTGGCTTGAAAACATCTGCGCGGAGCACGGAATTGCCCATCAGCCTGGAACGGTGGATATCGGTGTACGCGTAGAGGTCCGCAACGAAGTAATGGAAATGGTCAATGAAGCGCTGTATGAAAGCAAACTGATCGGTTATCCGCAACCGTTCCGAAACAAGGTCCGTACCTTCTGCCAGAACCCCGGCGGTTTTGTAAGTCAGGAGAATTACGACAATGACCTTGCGGTGGTCAATGGCCATGCGTATAAGGAGAAGAAATCGGATAATACGAACCTCGCGATTCTGTGTTCACACAACTTCAATATCCCGTTCGACCAGCCGATTGCCTATGCGCAGAAGGTCGGCGAACTGACCAACATGCTCGGAGCGGGACACATCCTCGTGCAGCGCTATGGCGATATCCTCAATGGCAAGCGTACTTGGCAGAGGGAGCTCTCGTTTTCCAACGTGGTGCCGACCCTTCCGGACGCAGTCGCGGGTGATATTACGGCGGCTATGCCTTATCGCGCTATGACGAACATCATCAACTTCATTCAAGCGGTCGATCAGGTTGTGCCGGGGTTTGCCGCGGCAGAAACGCTGCTTTATTCGCCGGAGTTGAAGTTCTACAGCAACCGCATTAAGATGGATGAAAACTTCACTACGAATATTGCCGGGTTCTATTCGCTGGGCGATTCCAGCGGCTGGACGCGCGGACTGATGATGTCCTCCGTTATGGGCGTACTCATGGGTCGCAGGCTTGCGCAAGAGGAGAAATAAAGCAACAAGGGGCTGTCCAAGGAAAGGCAGCCCCTCATACGTGTAATACGATTCTATCTGGTACGGCTTGAAAGGTTCACCGTAATATTGCCGCGCGTTGCATGGGAGTAGGGGCAAACCTGGTGAGCCTCCTTCGTGAGGGCTTCGGCTAGCGCCGCGTCGTCGGTATCGATGATGGCGAGAAGGTCCACCTCCAGCTGGAAGTTTCCGGCGTCGTTGCGGCCGATGCCAACGGTGGCCTGCACATCCGGTGCGGGCAGCTTCAACCGGCGCACGCGGATTGCGTGCTGCAGTGCGCTGCCGAAGCAGGCGGCGTATCCCGCCGCGAACAACTGCTCCGGATTGACCCCTTCAAGCTTCTTTCCGCCTAAGCCCGCAGGCAGGGCCATCTCAAAATCGATCGGGCTGTGTTCTACTTGGACGTGTCCGTCCCGCCCGCCAGTTGCATATGCTGTTGTTTTATAGTCAATGTTCATAATGCACCTCCATCGTTTGATAACTCAATTATACCTTGTGAAAATGAGAATGATTATGACTTTAGCACATTTGAACAATCGTTCTAGAGATTTCGGAGTAATAAATTGAGCCAGTATTCCGAAATCGAGTTACAGGAAGCCGCGCGGGCGATTTCGTCCGCTTTGATGAAGAGCGAAAAGGTACTGCTGAGGTTAAGGGAGGGTTCGCCGCAATATCGGCTGACGGCGGAGAACATCCGCGCTTTTCAAATTGCTTTCGCGCTGATTCGGCGGAAACAAGGGGATCTGGAAGCGTTTATTTTTAGCAAGGAAGAACTTGCGTCCACACAGGCCGCGTATGCTAAAATGATCGCCCACGTGGAGAAGGTGCTCCCAAAGTTCGCGCCGGGTACGCCGCAGCATACGCTCGCGGTGAGAAGGATTCGCGCGTTCGGGGTCGCCTCCGCCTTGATGCAGGCAGAGATGTAAGCGAGTTATTGATTCTCAACGTATTTCTTGAAACTGTCCAAAATCGCTTGCCAGCCTTGGCGCTGCAACTCGACGGAGTTCTCGCTCTCCGCTTCGAAGGTTTCGACGATATATGTGCCGCCGTCGGTTGGTTGAAACGTGATCTGGACGGTTCGCCCGTCGCCAATCGTATAATCGAGACGGCACGGCGGCTCGACGGCGTCGTAGACGCCCCAGAAGTCGAACCCGTATTTCCCGTCCTTCGACTCCATTCGGTTCATGAATCTGCCCCCGACGCGCAGATCGCTTTCCGCGCGGGGCGTATGCCAGCCTTCCGATGCCTGATTCCATTTTGTGATGTGCTCCGTCTGCGTCCAGTATTGCCAAACCTGTTCCGCGGACGCATTGATGGCCGCTGTAATCGTGATCTTGGTACGCGCGTTGCCGTTCATCGCTGCTCCACCTTTCTTTCAAATTCTGTATTGTGCTGCTATCATCCAAAATTTCGGTTATTTGCAAGTACAAAAATACCCGCCGGAAGGCGGGATTTTAGCGTAAAAATCGAACCGATTAATCCATAAAGTCGAATTCCCACTCGCCAAGACGGATATTGTCGCCGTCCTTTGCGCCCATTTCGCGCAAAGCGGAAATAATCCCGTTTTTAATGAGCAACTGCTGGAAGCGGCGCATGGAGATTTCGTCGTCCGGATCGGTGGTATCCAGAAGCCTCTCCACGTCTCCGCCGGTTACGACAAAGCTGCCGTCGTCGTCGCGATCGATATGGAAGCCTGGTTCATATACGGAAGCTTCCACAAGATCGGTTTCTTCGTAGCGCAGCACGGGCGGCAGCGTGTCGAGCACCTGCACAACACGGTCGAGCAGCGCTTCAAATCCCTGCACGGTTGCGGCGGAAACAGGGAATACTTCAATATCGGGATAGGCTTTTTTGAAACGCGCCAAGTTTTCTTCCGCCTCCGGAAGATCGGTCTTATTCGCGGCGACCAGCTGCGGAATTTCAGCGAGCAAGGGAGAGAATTTTTTCAGTTCGTCGTTGATCTTTTGATAATCTTCCAGCGGATCTCGCATTTCGCTGCCGGAGATATCGAGCACGTGGACCAGCATGCGTGTTCGTTCGATATGCCGTAAAAAGTCGTGCCCAAGACCCGCTCCTTCCGCGGCGCCTTCGATCAGGCCGGGAATATCTGCGAGCACAAACGAACGGTTATGCCGTGAGGCGACGCCGAGGTTCGGGGAAAGCGTGGTGAAATGATACGCAGCAATTTTCGGCTTTGCAGCGGTCAGTACCGATAGTATGGTGGATTTTCCAACGGAGGGCAATCCAACAAGACCCACATCCGCAATGGATTTGAGCTCCAGTTCCACTTCGTATTCCTGCGTTTTTTGCCCCAGTTGGGCAAAGCGGGGCGCCTGACGGGTGGAAGTAGCAAACTTTGCGTTGCCTTTCCCGCCGCGGCCGCCGTGCAAAAGGATCCGCTCCTTGCCGATCTCATTCATGTCGGCCAGAATCGCATCGCTTTCGACGTCCCGGACAATCGTGCCGACCGGAACGCGGATTACAAGCGGCTTGCCGTTCTTGCCCGTGCAGAGTTCGGGCATACCGGCCCCGCCGTTTTCCGCCCGGTAGAAGCGCTGATACTTGAAATCCAACAGCGTTGAAAGCTGCGGATCTGCGATGAATACAAGATCGCCGCCCCGTCCGCCGTCTCCGCCGTTTGGACCGCCCTGTTGCACATATTTTTCCCGATGGAACGACGCACGTCCGTCTCCGCCGTTACCGGCCTTGACGACGATGCGCGCTTTATCAATAAATTGCATGTTGCACCTTAGTCTTTCTTTTTCGGTTTCCTCAATGTGTCTTGATCCATGGTTGGTTTTGTCGCGGCATTCAAGCCGGTCTGGTAATATTCGCAAAGGTGGCTGAGCGTGCAGATTTCGCACTTTGGCTTTTGCGAGGAGCATACCTGGCGCCCGTGATAGATGAGCCAGTGGTGCGCTTTGGACCAATCTTGCTTCGGAATGGCCTTCTGCAGCTGCGCTTCGGTTTTTTCTACGTTGCTTGCGTGGGCGAGTCCAATGCGGTTGCTCACGCGGAAAACGTGCGTATCCACCGCGATGGCGGGGATGCCGAATGCGTTGCTGCCTACGACATTGGCGGTTTTGCGGCCGACGCCCGGCAGGGACTGCAGCTTCTCCAAATCGGCGGGCACCTCTCCGCCATATTGGGTAACGAGAATACGCGAGGTTTCGAGAATATGCTGCCCCTTCATGCGGTAGAACCCGCAGCTTTTGATATAAGGATAGAGCTCTTCCTCGGTCATGGCAGCAAACTGAGCGGGCGTGTTCGCAACCGGAAAGAGTGCGCGCGTGCATCTATTGACCATCACATCCGTGCATTGTGCGGAGAGAATGGTGGCAACGAGCAATTCAAAAGGGGAGCGAAATTCAAGCGCGGGTTTCGCGTTTGGATAAGCCGCTGCAAGCAGCGCAAGCGCTTCGGTTTTCCGGGATGAATCCAGCATCAGGTGCGAATCTTTCCATTATGGTTTCTTACAATAATATGCGCGAGCGACAATGCCAGGTCGAGGATCTCCTTTTCGTCGAGTCCCTCGAGCATGATGCGTACGAGTGGTTCCGTGCCGGAGGCGCGAATGAGCACGCGGCCATTTTTGCCGAGCTTGGATTCGATTTCCTTGGTCAATGCGGTGAGTTCCGCATCCGCAATCGCTTCCGCTTTTCGCTCGTTTTCCACGGTAACATTGACCAGAACCTGCGGATATTGCGGAATACGCGCCGCAAGTTTGGATAGTTTCTTTTTGGTTTCGGCAACTACGCCGAGCAGCGCGATGGCGCTCATCATGCCGTCGCCGGTGGTATTCTTGTTGATCAGGATGATATGACCGCTCTGTTCGCCACCGACATTGTAGCCGTTTTGCAGCATGTTTTCGAGTACGTAACGGTCGCCAACTTTCGTTTCCACAATGTTGATGCCTGCTTCCTTGAGCGCATTTTTCAGGCCGAGGTTACTCATGACGGTCAGTACAAGCGTATTCTTCTCCAGCGTGCCGTGGGACTGCATGGAAAGCGCAAGGATCCCCATTGCCTGGTCGCCGTCTACGATATTGCCGTACTCGTCGCAGGAGATCAAACGATCCGCGTCGCCATCGAAAGCGAAACCGAGATCCGCGCCATAGTTGACCACCATTTCCTGCAGCCGTTCCGGATGCGTCGAACCGCAGTGGTCGTTGATATTGATTCCGTCGGGCGCGCAGGATTTGGCGATGACTTCCGCGCCAAGCCGCTCGAACACTTCCTTCGCGATGAACGAAGTTGCCCCGTTCGCACAGTCGAGCACAATGCGAAGACCCTCGAAACGGAATTCCGACTGTTCCACAAGATAGTCGCAGTAGTCCTTCTTTGCGCGGACGGCGGAGATGATGCGCCCTACCTCACGGCCTTCGGGGCGCGGGATCGCTTCGCCACTCTTGATGATCGCTTCGATTCGGTCTTCGATTTCGTCCGAAAGCTTAAAGCCGTTCTTATCGAACCATTTGATCCCGTTGTATTCCATAGGATTGTGGCTTGCGGAAATTACGACGGCCGCGTCCGCTTCGTATAAGCGAACGAGATATGCCATTGCCGGCGTGGGCATGATGCCTACGTCGAGTACGTCGCCGCCGACGGAGCAAACGCCTGCCGAGAGCGCCGCGCCAAGCATGGGACCGGATTTGCGCGTATCCATGCCGATGAGGATACGTGGAGAGTGGACTTCATTGGTGAGCACATATGCGCCGACAGCCCCGATTTGATACGCCAGCTCGCAGCTGAGGTCGCGGTTTGCAATACCGCGCACACCGTCTGTTCCGAAAAGTCTTGCCATCTATTTATTCTCCTCATTGATTGCTGATGCGGTTAGCCGATCGGACAAACCGATTCTTTGCCCGGCCGCTGGGAAAACGATCGGGTAAGCACCCTTTTGCCGGGAAGCGATTTTTTAGTGACAGGAAATATGCTCCAGCGCCGATGTTGCGGCGATCGCGCCATCTGCGCAGGCCGTAATCACCTGGCGAAGCGGCGTGTTGCGGATGTCGCCTGCAGCATATACTCCGGGAAGGCTCGTGCGCATGAATTCATCGGTTACGATGCTGCCGGTTTCGTTCAGCGTGACAAGTCCCTTAACGAGATCCGTCTGCGGTTTGATGCCGACCGCCACGAAGACGCCCGCAACCGGAAGTACGCGCGCGCGCGCGGTTTTCTGATCGAGAATTTCGAGGCCTTCCACCTTTTTATCTCCTTTGAGCGTAAGCGGGATACTGGAGAGCGCAAGGTGGATATTGGGCGTTTCCCGCACGATTTTCTGCAGCGAAGGGCTTCCGCGGAACTCATCGCGCCGGTGCACGATCGTAACGCTGCGGCAAAAACGGGAAAGATACACGGCGTCCGAAAGGGCGGTATCGCCGCCGCCGACGACCGCGACGTCCTGATCTTTAAAAAATGCACCGTCACAGGTGGCGCAGTAACTGACCCCTGCGCCGGTAAGCTCTTCCTCACGTGGGATGCCGAGCGCGCGCGCATGCGCACCCATGCAAAGGATGACGGCCTTAGCGGTATCTTCGCGGTCGGCAAGCAGGATTTTTTTCGGTTCGCCTTCGAGAACAAGTTCGGTTGCGCCGGAATATTCCACTTTCAGCCCGAACTTTTCCGCCTGCTTTTGAATCAGCGAGCCGACTTCGTAGCCAACAACGCCGTCCGGAAAGCCGGGGTAGTTTTCCACGAGCGGCGTTTTGGCTATCTGCCCGCCGGGGAAAAGCTCCTCATAAAGCGTTACGCTGACGCCGCCGCGCGCGGCATACAACCCTGCCGACAATCCGGCGGGGCCCCCGCCAATGATAGCAATATCAGAATACATAGAAAACATTACCTCCGGAAAATACACAAATCCACAACCAGTATACAAAACACATCCGCAAAAAGCAACGAACGCGCGCTAAGCTTGGTGACTATCACACAGTTTCGGCGACTCAGTTCGCTCCGGACGATCCCGGACGGCGGGCGACAACCATGCGCCCGAAGGTGTCCACAGTAAATCCGGCGTCGAGAAACGCTTGCGCTTCCTCATCCTGAACGATGTATACGTCCTCGCTTGTTTCGGTTTCACCCGGCTCTTCAAAAACGAATTTTCCGAACGACGCAGGATTTGGCGACGACGCGTTCTTATAAACGACGGTGTCGCGGTATTCCTCAACCGGATAAGCCAGATAGTAAAGCACTTTGATATAGCCGCTTTCCGTACGGCAAACCACCGTATCGCTGGTCAGCGTGTTTGCATATTCGATCGCTTCGCGGGTACCGGGACGGTAATGCTCGGTCAACGCCTGCTTTCCGTCACCGAAATAGAAACCGGTGAAGGCAAGAAAACTCGCCAGATAAGCGACGGCGATCGATTGGAAAATCGCCTTCTTCGGTAAACCCAGCAAACGGCGAAGCCCGAGTGTCAGAAACGCGATCATCGGCAGATAAAGAAAGTTACTGCGGTTGACGTTGACTTCATCGATCAAAAGACAGACGAGCAGCCCCGCGAGAAGCTGGATATGCAGAAGAGCTTCCGCGGAGAAGCTGCGTTTCCGGAGGGAAGAAACAACGGTTTTCAGCGAAAATACCGCTCCGTATAGAACAAAAGGCAAAGAGAACAGATAGAATAATCCGAATTGCGGAAAACTGTTATACAGATATCCGTCGCTTTGCGTCGCCAGAAGATCAAATAGACGGTAGAAAGATTGCAGGTTGAAGAGCCCTGCCGTCGTCAGCACGCCGCTTCGCCACTCCGGCATGAGCGGAACGGAGAACACTGCGTTACGAATCTCCGGGATCCATCCCTGATTGACGGCGACAAACAAAAGAAGCGGTAAGGCGACCACCGCAAGAATTGCTGCGAAACCAAGCATAAACGCGCCCAGGCGCACCTTCTTTGTTACAAACACATAGATGAACTGAAGCAGCAGGACGATCGGAAGCACAGCCCAAATGGTTGCGTAGGTGTATAGGCTCAGACCGTAAAGCAGAGCGGAGAGCAGAAAGTACACCGGGCGACGTTCCAGCGCAAGCAGGAAAAAGAACATTCCAAAGAGCAGGAACGCCGATGCAAGATTACAGTCCAGCGCCCAGCGGCTCATCATGATGTGCCAGGGACTGATTGCAAGCAGCAGATACCCGATCCATGCGGCAGGTTCGTCGAAGATGCGACGAAGAAGAAGAAAGAAAACCGGCAGACAAAGAGTCCCGATGATCGCCTGCGGCAGACGGATAGCAAATTCCGTTAGTCCGAACAGCCGGATGAACGGCACCATAAGCCAACTGAGCAGAATGCTTTGCCCGCCGCCCCAGGCAACGAAGTAAACGGGGTTGTGATACCCGTTGAGGTCGATGCCGCTTGTCATAAGCGTGTAAGCCTGATAGGCGGACATTGCTTCGTCGCAATTTACGCCGCGTGGAACCTGTCCCAGCGCGTAGAATCGCAGAAACGCCCCAATAAGAAAGATAAGGGCGAACAGAATCACCCGAAACTGGCGTGTCTTTGAAAAATGTTTCAACGAAATCAAGCGGACCTCCTGCCTGGCAAGACGGTTTCTGCATTTACAGATCAACACAGAATCCTGTGCATACATTGATTCTACAATTATATGATAACGCATCCAGTATACCACTTTTCTATGTGACTCGGATAGCTCGCCGGTGAAAAGCGGCGCAATACTTGCGGTTTGACGTTCGCGGCGCGTATGCGTATACTACAGGAAGACGGATCGATAACGGCAGAAACCGGGAGGAAAGTTCGATGTGGCAAGATCGCCTGCTTTTTGATCGCGGCGGCGAACGGGGCCTTGCGAGAGGCGTTTCAATTTTTGTAACAAGCGTGTTTCTTGCACTGATTGGCTACGTAATTATCCGTTATAAGTATTTTACCTATATTATCCGCGAACAAGTCACGACTACGCCGATGTTTGGCTGGTTCCTTCTTGCCTATGTTCTGTTTGCTGTTCTTTCAGTGGTTGTTATCCTTCGCCTGAATCGCAGGGGATTTCGCTCGCCCTGGCTCTGGGGCGCCGCGATTTTTCTGATTGCGCTGTCGCTTCGTTTTTTCGCGTTTGCCAATATTGCCTATATCCCCACGAGCGATTTCCAGAATTATTACGGAATCGGTCTGGCTTTTCTGCGCGGGGATTATGCGGTCATTGCCGGCACGTCCACGGGATACCATATTTCGAGCTTTTCCGGTTTGGCTGTTCTCAACGGGCTGACGATGCTGGCGTTCGGAAGCGATATCCGGGCGTTCCAATTTGCACAGTGCGTTTTCGCTTCGCTATCCTGCGTCGTTACGTATCTCATTGCGCGGCGGCTGGACGAGGAGAGCGCGCCGGCGGCCGGCCTGCTTTTTGCATTGTACCCTGCGAACATCGTGTTTTCACAAGTCACCAGCAACCAGCACCTTGCCGTTCTCTTCGCGTTGCTTTCCATCTGGGTGGCAACGGTGGTATTCACGCAGGAAAAGCCCGTGAAATCTGCGATTCTTGCGCTGGTCAGTGGGGCGCTGCTGCTGCTGAGTTATTATGCGCATCCCTCTGCGGCGACTACGCTGATTGCGATCGGTATCGTTTGGCTGGTGCGTCTCTTTGCTTCGCTTAAAAACCGGAAAGAACTTTTTCGGCTCGCGTTGATCGCCGCCGCGTTTTGCATCGGGTATTTTGGTCTGCGTGCCGGCGCGGAGGCGGGCATGCAGGCGGCCGGACTCAGCGAAGCGACCGGGGAGAACTCCAGCTATCTTGCCAAAGTTGTCATCGGGCTGAACCCGGAAACGGTAGGCGGGTATTCCGAATCGGACTGGGGCATGATCTGGTCGTATCCCGCTAGCGAACAAAACGCATTCTGCCTGAAGGTGATTCGCGAGCGGCTGGACCGTCCGGACCTGTTTGGCTTCTTTGATGCGAAATTGCTCAGAATGTGGATGGTGCCGGACGGCAGTTTCGGCTGGGCGACGTTTGGCGGCAACAATACGCAGAAAACGCTGACCGGCGTGAGCGATACCGTATTGGGAGATTGGCTGGCGGGCGCGAAACTTCTGGACTTTTTTCTTGTTGCAGCGCTCTTTCTCTTCTCCTGGATCGGCGTTTTGCTGCGAAAGCGCGGTACGGTCGGCGATCTGCTGCTATGGGTGTTCCTTGGCTGGATTGGCGTTCATTTCTTCATCGAGATCCAAACGCGTTACCGCTATTACGGGATGCCATTTCTTATGATCTTTGCGGCATATGGCGTATTCCATCTTCTCGAAAGCGCGAGAGGGGCGCTGAGTCGGCAACACAGGAAAAAGCCGCAGTCCGTTACGTTAACAACGAAATAGATTATTAGGAGAGTTTTATGAAGCAGAATTATACGGAAGTCAATTCCAAGACAGTCGATCGATGGGTGGAAGGCGGCTGGGAGTGGGGCAGACCCATTACTCACGAGCAGTTTGTCGCAGCAAGGAACGGGGACTGGAGTGTTGTGCTTACGCCAACGAAGCCGGTGCCGCGCGAGTGGTTTCCCGATCTGAAAGGAACGGATTTGCTGGGGCTTGCCTGCGGCGGCGGACAGCAAATGCCTCTGTTTGCGGCTGCGGGAGCGCGCTGCACGGTACTGGACTATTCCGAGCGTCAGCTTGAAAGCGAGCGTATGGTCGCAAAACGCGAGGGGTACGAGATCAATATTGTACGCGCGGACATGTCCAAACCGCTGCCGTTTCAGGATGAATCGTTCGACCTGATCGTGCATCCGGTTTCCAACAGCTATATTCGTGAAGTCGAGCCGCTTTGGCGCGAATGCTACCGCATACTGCGTCCCGGCGGGATTCTGCTTGCTGGTCTGGATAACGGCATCAACTATTTATTCGACGAGGAGGAGACGACTCTGAAATACAGCCTCCCGTTCGATCCGCTGACAAACGAAGCGCTTTATGAGGTGTGCATTCGTAACGATGACGGGATTCAGTTTTCCCATACGTTTGAGGAGCAGGTTGGCGGTCAGCTGAAAGCCGGATTTCTCCTGACAGATCTCTTTGAGGATTATAATGGCAGCGGCAGGTTGCATGAGTTCCATGTTCCTACCTTTCTGACGACCCGTTCCGTGAAACCGAATCGATAAAACCGCAGATGTACAAAAAGCCCCGCCGGTGCTGTAACGGCGGGGTTCATTTTTTATACGAACAGGGGCAGGGGAAAAATTTCGAGCAGAGCGGCTTATCCCGCAAACGATGAAACAAGCGCGACCAGAATCTCCACGACCTTTTCCATCGTCTGTGTCGTGATGAATTCGTACCGGCCGTGGAAATTATATCCGCCTGTGCAGAGGTTTGGGCAGGGGAGCCCCATATAACTCAAACGGGAACCATCCGTGCCGCCACGGATCGGCTCGCAAAACGGCGTTACGCCAACCTGCTCCATGGCTTTTTTTGCGGCGTCGATAATAAACTCGGGCACTTTCGATTTCATGTTGTAGTAGGTGTCGCGCATAGTGAGCTGAACCGTTCCGGCGCCGTATTTATCATTCAGATACGCACAGGCGCTCTTCATCAACGCTTTTTTCTGTTCGAATTTTTCCATATCGTGATCGCGCAGGATGTAGCGCATAGTGGCGTGATCCACGCAGCCTTCCAGCTTGTCCAGATGGAAAAATCCCTCATAATCGGAGGTACACGCAGGGTTTTCAAAGCAGGGAAGAAGCGCGTGCAGTTCCATCGCCACGAGCGATGCGTTGAGCATACGGCCTTTCGCATCGCCGGTATGTGCGCTCACGCCCTGAATCTGGACTTCCGCACCGGCGGCGTTAAAGCACTCATAATTGATTTCCCCAAGTTTGCCGCCGTCTACCGTATAACCAAAGTCCGCGCCGAACGCCGCCACATCGAACAGATCGACGCCGCGGCCGACTTCCTCGTCCGGCGTGAAACCGATGCGGACCTTGCCGTGTTTGGGCGCGTTTGGCGAGAGCAACCGTTCGCAAAGGGTCATGATTTCCGCAACTCCCGCTTTGTCGTCCGCGCCGAGCAGTGTCGTGCCGTCCGTGCAGATGATCTCTTCCCCGATATGGTCGTTCAGATCCGGCGAATCGGACGGAGAAAGGACGTATCCGTTGCCCATATCGATTTTGCCGCCCGGATAATTTGCCGTTAGGACGGGTTTTACATTCGCGCCGCTGACGGCGTCGGAGGTGTCCACGTGAGAAAGCAGGCCTACGACGGGCGTGTTTTGATTGATATTGGCAGGAATCGTAGCCATGACGTAACCATGCTCGTCCAGCGTAACGTCCTGCGCGCCGAGCGCAAGAAGCTCGTCGCGAAGCAAACGGCTCAGGTCGAGCTGCTTTTGAGTACTGGGTATTTGCTCCGTATGCTGAACGGATTCGGTGTCGATTTTTACATATCGCAGGAAACGGTCTTTCACGGATTCCATTTGTTCTTCTCCGGTTTCATATTAATTTTCTTGATTTTCCTATTTTACAAAGGTGAGCATACCATGCCTTACGGTGAAAGACAAGTTCACCGCGGCGGGAAGCGGCAATCCCCCGAAAATATAAAAGTCGTCTTTCTGCGGGGGAAATATTACTTCTCCCAAAATCGGAAAAGGCGTTTCCTTTTCAAGGGGAACGCCTTTCAGGTCGTTTTGTGAACTCTGATTCCGATTATATCCGGTTGCGGAATAAGGGGAATGCGTTAGCGGGCTTTCATCTTCTGGAAGCAGGCGCTGCAGTAGACGGGGCGGTCGTTACGGGGTTGGAACGGGATTTTGGTGGGTGCACCACACTCGGCGCAGACCGCGTCAAACATTTCGCGATCGCCGGAACGGGTGGACTTACGATTCGTGCGGCAGTCTTTGCAGCGGACGGGCTCGTTCTGGAAGCCTTTCTCCGCGTAAAACTCCTGTTCGCCGGCCGTAAAAACGAATTCCTTACCGCAATCCTTGCATACCAGTGTTTTGTCTTGGAACATTTGGATTTTTTCCCCTTTTCGGTACAAGATATTTTCGATATCCGTGTGCCGGCTGACCTGGTCTTTGCCCCCACACACGCCAACTGGAAGTGTCGCTACTGAGCGATGTGCCTCTCACTACTGCTTCTCTCGAAACGAAAAGATATGCTTCGGTTGGACTTACATCTAGATCGCACCATGCTCACGGACGTTTTGTCCGCTTACGTGGATCGTTTCGCCTGCGACTGGCTTCGACTTTCAACCACAGACCCGATACCCGGATACCAGTAATATTATAGTGCAGTACATTGTAAAAATGCAATGTATTTTTTTGAATAGAATGTCCGAACAAATGCGGTAAATCGGGACTTCTTGCGCGATTTATGCGACGGATAGCCCCGATTATACCGTGAAAGGTCCTATTAAGAGATCCGTGTACGTTGTGCACAAGAAAAAACGCGAATCCATGCGTCCCTTCGTCTTTTCATCGGCATACGCGCTTTTCGTCGCATCGATTTGTTTTATTGATGCGCCGGTTCGTCCTCGCTATACTGCGCGCGCGGCCCGCCAACGTACTTGGGGCGCGTCTTAGCAAGAACAAGTGTTGCTTCGCCAATTCTGCGTAAGTCGGTATGTACGGGAACCACGACCGGATGCAGGTGCATACCGATGAGCGTTCCGCCGATGTCCATACCGAGGGCGGCTTTTCCCTCGACATTCTCGACCATGACGCGGTCGGGAATCCGATGGAATGCTTCGGTTGCAAACGCGCCGCCGGCATGTAGCCATGGGCGCACCCAGACCTCCTGCAGGTTATAACGTTCCATGCAGGCGCGGCTCGTGCAGATGGCACGGTTGATATGCTCGCAACCCTGAACAGCCAGATATAACCCGGCTGCTTCGAGCCTGGGCAAGACGCCGTCCATCACGGCTTTTGCCGCTTCTTCGCTGGAAGCGGAACCGATGCGTTTACCAACGATTTCGCTTGTTGAGCAGCCGATAATAAATATATCTCCTGCGCGGTACTCCGCACTGGCCAGCAAAATATCGACGGCTTCGGCCGCCTGGCGTTTGAAAACACTGTAGTCCATATGATATCACCTCTTTGGTCGCTTACGAAGCGGATCGGCCAGCCGCGCCGGAAGAATGGCCGGATCGCTTCCAGTATCACAGTATAACACAGATTTCGCGGATGTAATCTGTGTTTTTCCTGCAAAATAGACGGTATACTGCACGAAACGGGAAGGATTGCGTGTGTTATACTGTTTCCATGAATTGGATGACGCCGTTAATGGAGTGGTACCAAAAAAATGCGCGCGATCTGCCCTGGCGCAGGACGCGGGACGCGTATGCGATCTGGATCAGTGAAATCATGCTTCAGCAAACGCGTGTTGCCGCCGTGATTCCGTATTACGAGCGGTTTTTAAAGGAATTGCCGGATGTGGAAGCGCTTTCCGGTGTGGACGACGACCGCCTGCACAAATTATGGGAAGGTTTAGGATACTACAGCCGTGCAAGAAATCTGAAATCCGCCGCACTGCAGATCGTGGCGCGCTTTGACGGGCAGATTCCGCACTCGTACGAGGATCTGCTCACGCTGCCGGGCATTGGCGAATATACTGCGGGGGCGATCGCGTCCATTGCGTTCGGGGAGGCTGTGCCGGCGGTGGATGGAAACGTATTGCGTGTCTATTCGCGGTTATTTGCACTGGAACGGGATGTTCGCGATCCGTCGCTGAAAAAAGATGTGCGCGCGGCGCTTCTTTTGCAGATGCCTCCGGCTGCGCCGGATGTGCTGAATGCCGCATTGATGGAGCTTGGCGCGGTGATCTGCCTGCCGAACGGCTTGCCAAAGTGTCCAGTCTGCCCCGTGCAGGCGTACTGCGAGGCATATCGGCAGAAACGAGTGGCGGAGTTTCCATTGCGCGCGGAGAGAAAAGCAAGGAAAAAGGAGCGTAAAACGGTATTTGTCCTTTCCAGCGAAAAAGGTTTGCTTGGATACCGGCGACCCGAGAGCGGACTTCTGGCGGGCCTTTGGCAGCTTCCTGAGACGGAGGGGGAACTGACGGATGCGGAAGCGCTGGAGTGGATCGGGACAAGAGGAATGATACCGAAGGGCGAATTGCGCTTCTATGAACGGAAACACATCTTTTCGCATATCGAGTGGCATATGCACGTCTGCGCGGCGGAGGTGTCCGCGGACAGCCTGCCGCAGGGCTGGGTTATTCTGAACGAGACGCACGCGCTGCCTACGGCGTATAAAGTGTGTTTATGAAAAACAGGCGCTCGTCGTGCCTGTTTTTAAATATAACTCAGAGAACCGCTAGATTGGCCGTCTGCCCTCCATGGCCTTTGCCAGAGTCACTTCATCCGTATACTCCAGATTGCCGCCGATGGGGATGCCGTGCGCAATACGCGAGCAGGCTACGCCCATGGGCTTGAGCAGACGCGCGATATACGAGGCTGTTGCCTCGCCTTCCACATCCGGATTGGTCGCGATGATAACTTCCTTGACGCCGCCTGCCCGGACCCGCTCGACAAGTTCGTTGATACGGATATCGTTTGGACCGATGCCGTCCACCGGCGAAAGAACGCCGTGGAGCACGTGATACTTGCCATTGAATTCCCGTGTGCGTTCCATGGCGATAACGTCCTTCGCGTCGCAGACAACGCAAAGTACGCTGCCGTCGCGGTTTGTGTCTGCGCAGATAGCGCAGGGGCTTACGTCCGTATACGTGCCGCAAACAGGACAATCGGTCACCTTTTCGCGCGCGGCAAGAATTGAGGCGGCGAGTTCCTGCGCCTGTGCCGCCGGCATGTCGAGAATATGGTACGCGAGGCGCTGCGCGGTCTTCTGACCAATGCCGGGAAGACGCGAAAGCTGAGTCGTGAGCCGTACGATGGGTTCAATGGTGAGCATACTGATTAACCAAGCCCCAATCCGCCGGTGATCTTGTTGATTTCGGTTTCAATGGTCTGCGTAGCCGTGCGCAGCGCCTCGTTGACGGCGGAGAGCACGAGATCCTGAAGCATTTCCACATCCTCGGGATCGACGCAGGCAGGATTGATCACGATCGATTTCACGTCCTTGCCGCCGTTCACGGTAACGGTAACCATGCCGCCGCCGCTGCTCGCGGTGAATTCACGCTCGGCGAGTTCCGCCTGCGCGCGTTGTACATCCTGTTGCATGCGCTGGGCGCGCAACATGAGCTGCTGCATATTGCCGCCGCCCATACCTCCGGGAAAGCCTCCTTTGGCCATAAAAAACACCTCCAAATTGTTATGGGATCCTGTTTCGCATCGGAACCGCCTGTCCTTCCGCATGGAAATAAGTATTCTGGCCGGACAGGCAACCCCTTTTATTCAATCGTTAACTTGTCGCCGAAGAGTTCGCGAGCGATGCTCTCCGCCTGCTCGCTTGCAGGAACGACCTTACCAGCGGTGATAACGAGCTTTGCGTCGGGAATCAGCGTCTGTAACGCGCGCTGGGTGGGTTCAAAATTGATGGGAGCGGAGAGGCTCTTCCGCTTCGCTTCCTGCGCTTGAGAAAAGCAGACGACAAGCGTGTTATTCTCAAAGCGCTGCGCGACTGCTTCCCGCGCGAGAGCCTGAATAAACATATTGGGAATACCTGCGATCGTTTCGCGCCAGAGGGTTGCGGCGTCGTTCAAAGAGCGCTGCGGCGTTTCCGGTTCCGGCGCCGGGGTTGCCGGTTCTTCCGATTCCGCAGAGGGAGCCGCGCGGTAACCGCTTTCCAAATCGGGAGGCGCTTCCTCCGGCCAGGGAGCGGATTCCGGGCCAGGTTCCGGTTTTGTCTGCAATTTTGGATCCTGCTTTTTTACCGGTTTGATTTCGGAGCGTGGCTCGGAAACGGGGACCACCGCCGCTGGAATGGGAACGCCGTTCTTTACCTGCGCTTCCAGCCGGTCTACGCGGGATTCCAGATTGGCGAGCGAAAGTGTGTCTTCAGGACGGCAGATATGGATGAGCGCGCTTTCGAGCATCGTGCGCGGGGAAGGCAGATAGCGCATGTCGTTCTGCGCGGAAAGCAACCGGTCCACCGCGAGCATGAGCTGCGCTTCCGAGGCGGATTTTGCCTGTTCCAGATAGCGCGTCATCGTATCCTCGGTGCAGTCCAGCAGATCCTCGCATCTGCCGCAGGTTTTTGCGAGCAGCAGCGCGCGAAAATGCGTGGAAAGATCGGCCGCGAGCACGGAAAGATCCCGTCCGCTTTGCACGATTCCGTCGAGCAGGCGAAGCGCCTTTTGCGAGTCGGACGCGAGCAAAGCCTCCGACATCTCGAATAAAAACGCGTCCTCCATACTGCCGAGCACGTCATAGACATTCTGTGTGGTCACGGTGTCGCCACAGAAAGCAAGGCACTGGTCGGCAAGGGAAAGCGCGTCGCGCATGCCGCCCTGTGCCGCGCGTGCGATGAGCGTCAGCCCGTCGTCCTCAATGGTTGCGCCTGCTCGGGAAAGCACGCTCTGAAGCGTACGCTTGATATCGCTCAGCGAAATACGGTGGAAATCGAATCGCTGACAGCGGGAAATAATCGTGGATGGAAGTTTTTGCGGCTCGGTTGTCGCCAGAATAAAGATGATATGTTCCGGCGGTTCTTCCAGCGTTTTCAAAAGCGCGTTGAATGCCGCACCGGAAAGCATATGGACTTCGTCAATAATGAACACGCGTCTGTTGAGACGCAGCGGCGCATACTGCGCGCTTTCGATAAGGTCGCGCACGTCGCTGACGCTGTTATTACTCGCCGCGTCGATTTCGGTGATGTCCGAAGCACCCTCGGCGGCGGTCATCCGGCAAGCTTCACATTTCCCGCAAGGTTCGCCGTTTTCAGGGGACAGGCAGTTGACCGCGCGCGCCAGAATGCGTGCCGAGGTGGTTTTGCCCGTACCGCGCGTGCCGCAAAAAAGATAGGCGTGCGCAGGACGGTCCGACGCAACCTGATTCTTCAGCGTAGTGGTGATATGGTCCTGCCCGATTACTTCCGAAAAGCGAACGGGCCGGTATTGGCGGTAGAGCGCACGGTAAGCCATGTTGCGAATTGTCTCCGAATCCGAAATCAGTTAAATAGAATCATATCACAAAATCTTGGCAGGTGGAAGAAGCAGGCGCCGAGTTTAGCGGATGCAAAAGGGGCTTTGCTCTTTTTGCAAAGCCCCCTTTGTCTGAAAATCGGATGGATTTCCGGTCAGCCTGCCGGCTGCTCGTCTACTTTTATGGAGGCTACGGTGCGGAAACCGCTGGTATTGATAATCAGGGTGCCGGTGATCGGAACATCCGCCGGGAAGATGGGGGCGCCGCTCATGCTGTAAAGTGAAAGCGTCATGACGCAGGCGGAGCCGGGGGCCACGATGGCGCCGCAGTTGATCCACGGCCGATCCTCGCCGAAGTACAGACCCTGCTGCGGTCCGATGGAAAGAGGCTTGTTCTCAGTTTTGTTGATAAGGAGGAACTCCAGACCATCGTCGCCATATTGGGTCTGTGTTGTGCCACGATAGATCAGCTTGACGTTTTCATCGTCGCACCATACATCGCCTGTTTCATCGTATTCCGGCGTGTAGAGCTCATCTCCGCCGTCAACGGGAATGGAGAAAGCGACCTGATTGCCGTACCCATAACCGACCTGGTTGGTCCATTCGTAGGAAAGTGCAAGCTTCTTCGGTTCGCTGATTCCATACGAATCCGCGATTGGGGAGAGATCCAGGCAAATGACCGTTTTCCCGTGGTTGGCAGGGAGGAAACAACTGGTTTTAGCGTCTTCGGAACCGTAACCGTTCAACGCCGGGTAGATGGGATCCAGAAAGATGGTTTTGGAAACCAGATTGTCCATGAACAGATAGGCCTGACGGTTTTCCCAGTCGAGGCGAATCAATCCGGCGCGCATGGTTTTGGATTCGTAAACCGGGGAATCAACGGTCGGGAAGGATTGAACATAATCTGCCGGGCAAGCTTCGTTTTTCAGTGTATCGCAGTAAAAATTCTGCGGATTGCCGGAAGCCGAGTATCCGAAGAGCACCAAGTCCAGCGCCTGAAGCTCGGTGATATTCAATATGGAATCGAGAGCCGGAGTCAATGCCGCGGTCAGGTTGATGTCGGCGCTTTGTCCGGCCTCAATGTTAACATATTGTTCGATTGGGAGAAAGACAAATCCCCACCCGTTGATGGCACCATAAAACGAATTGAACGACCATACGTCTGAGTCGTTATTCGTGATGGTCAGCGCCAGATCGATCGATTGATTCTGCGTGTAGGATACGTCGTTAACAAGAATGGACAGAGCTTTCGATTTACTGATCTCTGTCGCCGGAGAAAAGGAGAGAACGCGCGGTTCGGGGGTCGGTTCCGGAGTGGGTTCCGGCGTAGCGGTAGGGTCGGGCGCGGCGGTTTGAACCGATGCCTCGGTTTCCGACGGGGCAACGACCTGCTCGACCGGCTGAGAGGTACAGGCGGCGCAGAATAAGAAAACGGCTGCTGGGATAAGGGCGCTCCAAAGTCGCTTCATCGTAAAGGGACCTCCCAATATTAAATTTTGTATAGACAGGCGCATCTATTATTATACTTGAGATCCATGAAAAAGCCAGCAGTTTTCAAAAGATACCGAAGGAAAGGAACCTTCCGATATTGAATTTTGTACAGACAGCGGGCTTAAGTTTTCAACAATTTCCATATGGGAACGTTCCGGATTCCAGTCGATTTCGTGCGTTGACCGATTCGGCGCGTTGGGGTAAAATAAGACCTGTGAAACATTCAAGCAAACATTTAAAATACTCCCCGTCGAAACGCAGATGGAATCTGGACGCAACGTCGTACGGCCCGGCAATGAAGCTGATCATTACGCTGCTGGTTTTGCTTGCATTCCTTCTGCTGACGATCTTTGTGTTCGTCCCGTATATCGGCGAGAGGCTCGAAAGCGGAACGCCGCTCTTTGGCAATACGCCGGCTGCGGAAGAAGCGTCGGAAACCGCGCTTCCGGTCAATCCGATTCTGACGAACCAGGTCAAGACGGTTCAATACGGCACGGGTTACGGATTGCCGACCGCCGTTGTAGACCCCAGCGTTTTTCAGGGGGAGATTCTTTTTGCCACGGGCGATCACGCGGATTCCTGCGACCGGCTCGTTCGGCTGAATCCTGAAACAGGGGCATTTGTCACCATTGGTCTTACGCGGCTGAACGATACGATCCGATATCCGGTTGAGGATTCGGATAGTATTCTCTATGCGGATTGCAAAAAGGATGGCGGAGGCAGTATTGTCAAGCTGGATAAGGCGACCGAGAAAACGGTCGTCCTTTCGGAGTTTGCGCTGGAAGCGCCGAAGCTTTTACTGGAAGCACCTTACGCCGTCTGGACGGAGCGAACGGACGCGACGACGGCAAAGCTGATCGTTTGCAACATAACGGACGGCGAACTGCTGACCCTTGCGCTGTTTGCAAACTCTCCCTATGCCGAAAGCGACCCTTCGATCTATAGCGGGCAGGTAATTTATGCGGATGCCGATACGTCAAATCCCGAAAACAGCCTGATTCGGACGGTATTGCTGGCCGATAACAGCCGCTGGGATTTTTCGGCGGGCAGCTTTGTGCACGACCCAAAGTCCGCGGGCGACCGGTGGGCGTATCTGAGTGGAAATCACGACGGCGAGAGCGATCTCTTTGTCAGCGTCGGAGGCAATGCACCAAGCCGCGTGGCGCGAGGCGTCATCGATTTTGACATTACGCCGTCCTGCGTCGTTTTCAACCGCGACGAGACGGTGTATGCTTACGTATTCTCCGATAACAAGACCTATGTGCTGAGTGAAACAGGAACGAATTCCCAGTTTGTAATGGCAGGCGGAGACTATGCGCTTTGGCGGGATATGAGCGATCCCGAACAGCCCCTCTGGAAGTATATTAAGGTGGTCGAGTAATGGCGAAGGATCGCGTGACCTATATTTGCGGCGAGTGCGGCTACGAGTCCGCCAAGTGGATGGGGAAGTGCCCGCAGTGCGAAAGCTGGAATACGATGACGGAGACGGCGCAGGTTATGGTGAAGGCCGCTTCGCTTTCCGGTACGGGCGTTTCGCAAAAACTTTCCAAAGTGGTCGCGTTGCCGCAAAAGCGCGTTTCGACCGGCATTGGAGAACTCGATCGTGTGCTGGGCGGCGGGATCCTCCGCGGGATGGTTGTTTTGCTCGGCGGCGACCCGGGAATCGGTAAATCAACCTTACTGCTGCAGGCGGCGGATACGCTCGCGGCGGAAGGTTCCGTGCTGTATGTATCCGGCGAGGAAAGCGCCGCTCAGATCAAGCTGCGAGCCGACCGTCTTGGAATGCGGAACGATATCGATATCCTTTGCGAAACCGATTTGGAGCAAATTATCGACGAGGCAACCAATACGCGATGCAATATCTTGATTGTGGACTCGATTCAAACGATCTCTTCGGAGGACAGCACCGGTATGCAGGGCAGTGTCAGCCAGGTACGCGCCGCAACGGCGAGGCTGACGCGCTATGCAAAAGAAACCGGCGTTGTCGTTTTTATTGTCGGTCACGTGACAAAAGACGGAAATATTGCGGGACCGCGAGTGCTTGAACACATCGTGGATACGGTATTGTATTTCGAAGGCGACCGGCACGAGGGCTTGCGGTTGTTGCGTGCGGTTAAAAATCGCTTCGGCTCGACGAACGAGGTTGGCGTATTCGAGATGGGTGACTGCGGCATGCGAGAAGTGGCGGACCCATCCAAACTATTTCTGTCCGGCGAGAGCGCGCCGGGCTGCTGCGTTACCTGCGCGATGGAAGGTTCGCGTCCGATCCTGGCGGAGGTGCAATCCCTCTTAATCGATAACACATTCGGAAACCCGCGCCGCACGAGCGCCGGAGTGGATATTGGCAGGTTAAGCCTGTTGCTTGCGGTGTTGGAGAAGAAAGCGCATTTGAGGCTTTCCACAAAGGACGTTTATCTTAACGTGGTGGGAGGTCTTCGCCTCGATGAAAGAAGCACGGATCTTGCGGTTGCGCTCTGCGTTGCCTCCGCGCTGATGGACCTGCCGCTTCCGCCGCATACCGCCGCGCTTGGCGAGGTGGGACTCACCGGCGAAGTTCGTTCGCTCAGCAGAATAGAAACGCGGCTTAACGAATGCGTACGCCTTGGGTACAGCACGGTGCTGCTGCCAAAATCAGCAAAGGCGGCGAAGTTTCCGGGGCTGAAGCTCGTACCCGTCGCGACCGTTGGCGAGGCGATCGCCTATTGCTACGAGAAGAAACCTATGGTATAATCCAATTTGCGCGTTTTGAGGATTATCCTTGAAACAACGCGAAGAATATCTGCTTTGTGCCTGTAGCTCAGCTGGATAGAGCGTTGGACTCCGACTATCACGATGATCTCCGTACTACGGGCCTTGAAAACTGAATCAATTAGCACGTGTGCCTGTAGCTCAGCTGGATAGAGCGTTGGACTCCGACTCCGGTGGTTACAGGCGAGAATTTGACAACAAAATACTTGTGCCTGTAGCTCAGCTGGATAGAGCGTTGGACTCCGACTCCAAAGGCCAGAGGTTCGAATCCTCCCAGGCACGCCAAAAACCCCCTAATTAGGCGACTTTTTAGGGGGTTCCATTTTAGCTCATTTTAAAATTCGTGCGACAATGCGACAAATTGAGAAAGGCGCTATTCAGGGTAGAAAAAGAAAGGCCTGCGAGGCAGTAAGCTCGCAGGTCGATTTTGGTTTTTGTCGCATTTTTGACGCACGAGGGGGTCTTTTTATCGAGAACTATTTTTCAGCGTGACTTGGGTGGATCGAGCGAAACTTCTTGGAGTTCAATTCCGGGTGTCGCGCCTGTCAAAAACTACCAAAGCAGATACAATTAAACGACTCAAAGGGTCTAGTTTATAAGTTCGTTCATATACTTGGGCTATTTGAGTCCGATTTTTGTCCGCACATCCCGTGACTAACCTTACAGACGTATTCATGTAACGTTTCGACGTCGCCGTTACCTTGTTTCAGTGACATCTTTGTAGCACAGGGATCTTACCCGAGCGTCGTATGCACGGTGTAAGTTGAATTTGGGATAATGGAGGTAAAATTGCCCCAAAGGGATTTGCATTGTTAATACATCTTTAGATGGTATTGCTAGTCAACATCAATACTATTCAAATCGGCAAGCGTTGATCTAATAATCAAAAACTCTTTTCCGCGCTCTTCAAGGCTGAATTCATGTAACGAAGCATGTGTATATAGCCCATTATTATGTTCAACTACAAATTTACCTTCAAGAGCAAAGAATAGTGGATTAATGTCACGTCGTACTAGTGCAGAAAACCAATTAAGTGTTTTTGCCAATAACCCAAGTGCTGAAATTACTGTTTCTTGCCACAACTCGTATTTTTTACATCTACTATTATATAATTCCGGGTCATATCCAAAATTCTTATAAAATTTGACTTCAACCATATTGTCGCCTTCGATTTCACTGTGTTTTGCGAATAGATTGATCATTGTATTAAATACCATTGATATGGCACGAATCGATTCTTCAAGTTCTATTAATGTTCCAGGGAAAGCAGCTCCCATTATGGTTTTACGAAGCTTATATCCATTACGAAATAAGGTTGTATCCATTATGATTCTTGTGCATGCAACATAAGACGACCATGAGTTCCAATCGTAGAGACAACATAACTCAACAATTGAATCAATAAGCTTAGAATATATTAGTCCATTAACATCATCACTAGATATCATGCCGGAAGTAAGTGTAGATTTAACCCATAATTCATGAGCAGTTTTTATACTATGTAGCCTTTCTATCGGGTATGCTAATTCATCCGTGTCAATTTCAACGTGATGATTCGGACATAAAAGAATAAGATTATCGTATACATCTCTTTCTGGGGTGGATAATGTACTTTTACCTCGAGGCCCATTTTCGCTTTCGGCAACAATATGAGCTTGCTGTCCAACGATTATATTTGCCGAATTATCCGGATTATTATAAGATAATTCTTTTCGACAAATTGAGCACCGAGATGCGGCTCGGCCCCACAACAACTTAATATCTTGTTGGGAAATCGCCATTTTCTGAGACCACTCCTTTCTACGAAAGGCGTAAAGCGGAATGAAACCGTAGGCCTTCGCGGGTAGATTTTATAAAACATTGGGTTGTAATAGTTAATTGACAACTTTTATAAAGAGCTGGATTTCAAAAACCCTGCTGGCGACAAGCATACAAAAGTTCCGTGCAAGTGGATTTTCACACTCTCCTATGATCTATGTCACATAATTCGCCTTTGTTTAAATATGGGACATGGAAGTATGAGGCTGAAATCTTACCTCAAACTCTTGTTGAAACAATATACATGAATCCGAATGATAACTGCACCTCATCATGCGGTATTAACAAATACACCCAAGGCTTACCGCCGATCTCTTTGTTAAAAGCGCTGGCCGCACGGCAGTATTCTCTACCTGCTTTGGCTTTCTCAACTACTTCATCTGATTCGAGCTCTTTACGTGCTTTTGTTTCGACCATATATACGCAACTTTCCGTTTCTACGATGAAGTCAGGTTCATATTTAGAAACGGCTTCACGACCATAGAAAATAGAGAATTGTTTCGGGCTCGGCCTCAGCCAACGAATAACAGAAGGATCATTCTCGAGTACGATCGCGAAACGACGTTCTGTATCGCTATCGAATTTGTAGAGCGTGTGGCAGGCTTTCTTAAATCCATTAAAAACTTTGCTTTTCACCTCGGAAGGAGCGAGTGTGGCGCGCAAGTCGTAAACCTCGTCAGATTCAAAACGACTGCCGAAGTTCGTTTCAATCCGCGAAAACGGGCGCATGGAGGCAGCTTGATAATTCACTTCCTCATGATAGAAATGCTGATTCATCTGTTCGTAGATCATATCTGCAATGCGCTTATTATAGTTGCGCATTACCTTTTCAACTGCCTCTTTCGTATGCAGATACGAGAAAAAGTGTTCCTTTGCTTGCGCAATGAGCGCATATATGAGATCGGCACACTTTGAGTAATCAATATTGTCATGAAGAATAATCTGTTTTACGATTTCGTTCTCCGGCGTATCAACTGCGCTTGCTTGTGTCGCACCCGGTGTAATTATGGAGGTCTTTCCCCCTTCCTGCAACTCGGTTGCGAGAAGATCGTCGCTGCCAGGCTGCCAGTACATGCTGCGGGTATCGAGATCAAACGAATCATAACGAATCGTGACTTCAGGCATTGCACGAACATCTGCCTGCGGTATCGGGATAACATGTGCAGTCAGCGCTTGGACACAGTAATCGAGAGCCAGATCGGCAATCGGATGTAAAACTTCAGAGTTGAGTTGAAGAGAGGGGAATGCACGTATTGCCTGATCAACGACACTTGCTCGCATGATGGAACGCAGCTCGTCGTCTTGCACCGCGTTCAAATTACGGGCTTGCCGACTTACTTCAAATACCGCTTTGGATGCCGCAACCGAAACGAATTTCGCAACTTCTTTTCGGCGAATCGGTTCAACTATGATCAATTCCGGAAGCTCAAGAGCAAGTTGCTCGGTTCGGCTTTCGCTGATTGTCAGTTCGTCATAAAGAGCGGGCATTTCGACAGTGACGCGACGATCATCCCCATCAAGCTCTTCTTCTTCGATAAAGCGAAGTCTCCGAACAAGAGAATTTGGATCGTTTGCCAGCGCAATAATCGCTTCATATCGATCATGACTAACAATGCTCAGGCGATCTACTTCTTCAACACCTGTCCTATCTCCGTATGGAAGTCTTAGTCCGCGACCGATCGTTTGCTCCGTGAGCGTTTCCGATGCAGAAGCGCGTAACGGAATGATCGTGTAGAGATTCGTAACGTCCCAGCCTTCCTTTAGCATGTTGACATGAATCACAATCTCCACTTTGTTTTCCGGCTTTTCAAGGGATAGAAGCTGACGAATGTTCTCGTCTTTTTCCTCGCCGCGTTGGGCTGAGTTGATCTCAATAACCTTATCGCGGTAGTAACCATGGAAGAAGCCGGGAGAGGTAATAAACTCGAAGATACGTTTTGAGTGATCGGTATCCTTAGCAACGACTAGAACAAACGGTTTTACGATTGGTTTGTCGTGTGTGCGGGCGTAAATGTCCAACTTGCTTTTTGTGTCTTCGTGTAGCCGAATACCGTCACGAAGTTTTTCGTGATCAAGCGCTTCGGGTGTATATTGTTCGGGACGAAAATCACGGCGTGTGACGACAATCGGAATCTTAACATAACGCTGATCATCCAGAGCATGAGCGAGCGAATACTCGTAAACGACATTTTTAAACTTGATTGTGGTGGCACCCTTCTGGACTTGCGGAGTAGCTGTCAATTCGACTCCAAGAATTGGATGGAGCTCGTTGATGACATTGAAGCTTTTATCCGCATGATAGTGATGGCTTTCATCCATTAGGATGACTAAATCGGGGAGGCTCTGTAAATACTCAAAATAGGATTGTCCGAGAACTTCATGTAACCGCTTGATGCGCGCAGGCTGTCCATCGGCAGACTTGCTGTCGGAATTCAACTTTGAAATATTGAAAATATTGATCGTAATAGGCTGAAGAGGATCGAGCAGGGAGCCCATACGGAACTCTTCATAATTATCGCCGTCGATAATACGAGGCGGGGTGACAAAAGCGTCCAACCCTCGAAACACATACTTCGAACTGGATGGACTTCCCAAGTCGGCTTTCAACTTCTCATAGATCGTCAGGTTCGGGGCCATGACGAAGAAGTTCCTAATTCCCTTTTCATAATATAGGTAGGCGATGAATGCGCCCATCAGACGCGTTTTACCTATGCCGGTGGCCAGCGCAAAACAAACCGATGGAAATTCGCGTTCAAAATCGGTGAGCGTGGGGAACGCATCGTGAATTTTCACCAACTCGGCTGCGAGATCCGGGCTTTTTGTTAGCGACAAAAGTTCGCATATCTTCTCGAAGATTTCCAAACTCTCAATCTGCGGTTGGCGAAGGTTGAGAGCGACACGGATCTGTTTCGAGTTTTTATTCATCGTCGATCTCATCCTCCTCATTCAATTCGGGAACGTCGATAATATTCAGGTCGTAATGATCCTTACCGTATTCGCACTTATCGAGTACGGATTGGGGGATCTTCTTGATGGTGATGTTATCGTACCGAGTGTTTAGCCCATTATCGAACGCCGGACAGCAAATCAATAGCGTTTCGGCAGGGGACACTTCGCGCGCTATTTCGTCGAGCTGCCGCGCGGAGAGATATGTGGTTGTAGTGAAGATGTAGCTGGATTCCTGGCTATGGCCTTGTTTCCAGAAAACAGTCGCATCGGGCGCGTAGAAATAACCGTTTAGTTTTGCAACGGCAGCTGCCAGCATCTCCGGGCTGTAACGTTCGGCGTCGATAACATCATTGCCATAACGATCTTTTACGATGAGCGTTGGTGCAAGCTCGTAGAACTTGAACCCGCCGCCACCTTGCCAGCCGACGGACTGGGAAATACCGCCTTGTTCACCGTCCACAACTCTCTGCAGGCGAGGGATGCAATGGGTATAGCAGTGGTCGCCGAGCTCAATACCAATCCAGCGGCGACCCATCTTATGGGCGACGGCGGCGGTGGTTCCGGAGCCGAGGAAGGAATCGAGGACGAGGTCCTGTGGGTTTGAGAAATACTTTAGAATCATTTGAAGAAGTACTTCAGGCTTTTTTCCGCTTCTAAATTCGACGCTGCCTTCTTGACGGCAGTTACCGAAGTTGCCAGCAAGATCATAGAAGTTCTTAATTGCAACCTTCTTGGTTACCTCGGCATCTTCTAATTTTCCTTGTGGGACACCTTGGTAGTATTTTCCTTTTGTTGCACTTGCTCGGTTGGGGCCAGTAAAGTACCGATAATCATATCGATCATCTCCAATACCCCAAACTTTGTAAAGCACTCCGAGTCCATCACTTTCAATTCTTCCAGTCAAGTAGTCTCTAAAGAAACGGCCTGAAGAATTACCGTCTAGAATAGTTCCTGAGGCCCAAATTTCTTTCAACCCATACTCGGATCCGTCACTTTCTTTAATTGCGTAGTGTCCTTTTTGAAAAATATCAACACGCTTTCCCCCTAAAGTGATTGTTTCACATTCGCCATCATCAGTGATGAAAAAGCGGAACTTCTCAAATCCTACAATCTCAGTATCGAAATTTGGAACTGCACCAAATTCTTTTCGATAAATATGAATTTGTTCGATTTCTTTATGATAGTTCATGTCCTGCTTAAGGGTTTTATCAGAGTAACGCACACGAATGAATAATGTAGTTTGATAATTGCTTCTACCGAAAACTTCATCAAGTAAAACCTTAAGATAATGCCCTTCAGAATCATCTATATGACAAGCAATGAAGCCATTTGGGGCAAGCAACTTTCTGAGTAATTCAAGCCTCGCACGCATCAAAGATAGCCAAATAGAATGTTCAAGATTATCATCATAATTTTCGAATGCTGCTCCCGTATTATACGGCGGATCAATATAAATACATTTCACCTTACCCGCGAACTGCTGCTCAAGCGCCTTCAGCGCCAGCAGATTGTCTCCATGGATCAACATATTCTCCGAGTTAGGATCACCATAATCCCGTGAAGGATCATGCAGTAAAATCCGCGGCTCAACCGCGGGTTCCTGTCCTTTGCCAATCCATGTGAGTTCGAGTTTTTGCATTTACTTCTCCTCCAGTGGGTGCTTAATCAACTGCTACTATACCATGATTTATCTGTTGAGTGTATTCACTTACCGGGCATTTTGTTGCATTGATCAAGATATTTGTGTGCTAGTGATATCATTGTGAGAATATCGAGGGCAAGCGTTTCATCTTCCGCCCAATAGATTTTGGGAGTATGTGCACGCGGATTGCGTACCATATGAAAAATTGCATCTAGCAACTCACGGAGTCCATTTTGTTCGTTTCTTTCGTTTTGGTTAGATAATCCATTAAGAAACAGATACGGGGATTCACCTCCAAATGCTGTCTGAAACAGAGCGCTTCCGTCAGTCGTGAGGCCAGACATTTCGCGTACGCGTTCAGCGAGACCTTTTGATGCTTCAAAAACGGCGTCGAAATAGTCCTTTCGAAGATAGTCTTTTATACAGTACTTCTTTACCTCTTCATGAATAGCACGATGATAAAGCTTGTTCTGTAGTTCGGTACAACGTCGATCAACTTCATCAAGGGTTTGCGCCTTAATAGTCTTTTCCAATGCTCCATTGGACGCGATATGTAACCCCAATGTTATGAGTTTTTTATTTGTCTCATCTAGCAAGTATTGGTACTTTTCGCGTTTACTTAATTGAGTATACGCGGTAGGATTAAATGCGGTTTCAATGAAGCGAAAAACGCACTCGCAATTGCCGCTTTTCTTGATTTCCGTAATTAGGCAATTCGTTAGCCAATTTCTCTTATTTAGGTCAGTCTGATATGTTAGGCCATTACTTCTATATCCATCATCTACTTCTGGAATACTGCATTGGCGAAGTAAAGCTTTAAGTTCCGTTTTTGTGAAGCCTCTAGTCGGATCAGTTTCACCAAATATTGCACACAGCGATTCTATCTGTTGCTGGGTAAGAACAATAGATGCGATTTCTTGGTTCATAGCGCCTCCATTATTTTATCTCGAACCTCACTGCCATAACATTGACTGTAGTTGCCGATCCAGCCAACTTTGCCCTAATTTCTTCCTGTAAGCGTTCATTCGCGGCTTCAATTTCGTCCTCGCGTAAATTGATCTCTCGGCGTTTTCTATCTTTAACCTTTTTTAGCCGATTGATTTCTTCCTTCATTTCAAGCATTGTTGCTAGGGGTAGATCAGTACTGGCGTGAAACTCGCGTGTTTTTTCGCGAATCTCTCGCTCCAATTCTTTGATTTCACGCTGGAGTCCTTCTTTTAAGTCGTCGCTCCAAGCGTCGAGCTTCTCACACTCTTGCAAAAAATACCGTTTATTATTTTTCTCGATCTCAGCTTGAATCATTGCGGTGTTGTGCTTTCGCTGCTCGTCTAGCTCGCCTGAATAAGTTGCATTTTCAATAAATACAGCAGGAAGTTCCATCATGCGATCAATGATATCTTCGTCAACAACAGTGCCATCATCGGAATGGACCGTTATCACTAGGTGCTCTTCTTGTTCGTATCCTTCATAGATCAGTTTATCGATAATTAGCCACCCAGATAAGCCGACGTGATCCTCTAGAAAGCTGATTTTTATCGGAGAGTGCGTATAATCAAACCGAATTTGTCCAGCAGGTAGTGAAGCAGCAAGCGCAGCGGACAACCATTTTTGGCATAACTCGTCATCGCGGCGCAGGAATGTATCCCCCTGCTGTTCTGCGTTTTCCCAACTAAGATTGTAGACTACAGAACTTCTGCCATCACTGTACTCAAACCGATATTGATCCAGCGGCTTTACGCGGGAAGCCCCTGCAATAATGAAGAACTGACAAAGCCAACGTTGGAATCGACCCAATCCCGCCAAAGTGTCTTTTTTACAGTCGCGGAGAAGGACAGTAACATCATCATCGAAATTTTCGAGTATTGCCTGCCGTGTGGCAGACATGCGTTCGTTTATGCGCTCCTGCAAATCGGCCTGCATCTGGTCAAATGCGGCTTTAATTTCCTCGGTTGTTTTGCAGTTTTGATAGATTTCAGCGATTCGCTTTTCAAAGTCGACGCCGGATTCGATTGTTCCGAGTACTTCGTCGGAAGAGCCAAATAGTCCACTGAAAAGTCGGAACTTTTGATCTAGCAATTCATAAACGCGCCGATCGGCTTCGTTCGCATTGTTTACGAAGTTTACGACTACAACATCACATTTTTGTCCATAACGATGGCAGCGGCCAATCCGCTGTTCAATACGCTGTGGATTCCATGGCATATCATAATTAACGAGCAAACTACAGAATTGAAGATTGATTCCTTCTGCCGCTGCTTCTGTGCCGATAAGGATGCACGCTCTTGTTCGAAACTCTTCGACAATGGCGGCTTTCATGTCCGCTTGGCGCGAACCAGAAATAAAACCGTCGTTTGCGTGGCGTTCCTTCCATTCGCTATAGATTTTTTTAGAGATAGCATCGCTGTTGGAACCATTCAGGAATACAATTTGACCCTCATATCCGTTATCAGACAAGAGGTTTAGTAAGTACTCCTGTGTTCGGCGCGATTCTGTAAATACAACAGCTTTGCGCAAACCGCCGCGAGCTTCTGTTTCATCAAAGCCCTTTTTCAAGGCGGTTAAGAGATTTTCACCTTTTGCATTAATCGTGATGCTTTTGGCTAATTGAGCAAACTCGCGAAGCTGCTGGAGCTCTGCTTGCGCGGCTACACGATCTTGAATCAACTCCGCCTGCACTTCATCGATGGAAAGCTCACTTTCATCAAGCAATTCTTCAAATGTATCATAATCCTCGAGATGCAATTCCGCATCGATGCCCTCGAGGATTTTTTCAAGCCGAGTTACCAGAGCGTCCAGCGTACCGGAAATAGCAAACGAAGAAGATGCTAGCAGCTTGCGAAGAATCATTGTAATGAGTGTACGTTGACCGCGAGGCAAAGCAAATAAAGTTGGCGAACGAAGGTAATCAGAGACCTGATTATAGAGAAGTTCTTCATCTTTTGTAGGGGTATATTCTTCGAGTATAGCGGTGCGACTTGTATATGGAACATATTCACGCACCTGCTTACGCAGCGTACGTTTACATATTGGCAGTAAGCGTTTCTTAAGATATATATTACGGATTTCTTCGTTGTCAACACGAAGATACATATCTCTGTATGTATTCGCATCGCCAAAAACGCGGTCGTCAATAATGCTAACTAGACCGTATAGTTCCATAAGGTTGTTTTGCAGTGGAGTTGCTGTAAGTAAAAGCTTACGTTTCCCGCTGAGAGCTTCTTTCAAGCGAGTAGCCGTGACATTCCTCGATTTGTAAACGTTTCTTAGCCGATGTGCCTCATCAATTACTACGAGATCCCAGTCAATCCCAGCTAATTCCGATGCTTTTGATGCTGCAAAATTATATGAGCAGATGACGATAAAATTATTCTGAGAAAATGGGTTGATGACGCCAGACTTTCTAAGACGGTTGAAATTCGAGGATTCCAGAATGAGCGAAGGAATAAAGAATTTATCATCAAGCTCAGCACGCCACTGATTTCTGAGTGATGCCGGAACGATCAACAAAAGGGATCGCTTTCGCTCCGACCAATACTGGGCCAAGACTAAGCCGGCTTCAATCGTTTTCCCTAAGCCAACCTCATCAGCCAACAATACACCTGAAGACAACGGGGATTTTAACGCAAATAAAGCAGCATCAACTTGATGCGGATTCAGATCGACTTTTGTTCCAGACATAGCTGAAACAAGGCTGTCCATGCTGCTTTGCGGACGTTTTAACATCAGTTGCTCTGCGAAATATCTTCTTTGGTGAACTGTAAACTCTGTCATATTTTAACCTATCAAAGCGATTTTAGGGGTTAATAATATTACTAATCCCTTTTTGACTATTATATACACAAGGAAGCGGATATACAACTTTCAACTGTCTACGAACGAAGATATCCTCAGGGTGCAAGTATATGTACACAGACAAGATACTTTCAGAAAAGTATAATGCTTATACAAGATAAATCGTTTAGTGAAACAGACGAAAAGAGCCTCGACTCATTTTGGACTAAGGCAGCCAAACAAGAAGAGGCCCGACAAAGATCAGACATATGTAATACGATCATTGGGTAGCTCTGATGGTAAAAGATAATTTGTGGCAGATTAGCAGACTATATCAACTTGTTCTTTTAAGCACCAGACAGCGCATCTTCCCATCATGCGGAAGGATCTCGCCTTTATTTGTCAGCGACCGGACGTATCGGTTGACTGAGGACACCGAGCGAAGCCCAACGCCGGCACCGATCTCACGGTAGCTTGGGTACACATTATTCTTCTCCCAATATGCGTCGATAAAATCCAGAATTTCACGTTCTTTCTGCGTCAATGCAGGCACTTCATCGCAGTTATCTTTCAGCATTTCGCGCAACTCTCCTTTTCCATGTTTTCCTATTTTCGCTCCAAAAACCACCTTCCCAAGTTATTGCCGGAGGGCTTGGTTCCCCGTTCGAAAAAGAGGAATGTCCTGTGCCCGTTCACCTCGATCGTGTACCGGTCGCCCTGACCGCCGGCCTTCGCGGCCGCTGCCGGTCGCACGTCAATGACGCGGTCTATGGTGTATTTTGTTCCGTCCTCCCAGATCAGCTCCCTTGGCAGGATGGAACCGTCGTCACGGAAGTCGGCCGTTACCGGTATATAGACTTTGCAGGATTCCACAATGACTCACCTCAACTCAGGATAATACTTTTCCGAAGGCACGAAGCTCGTCTTCTTCATGAATGGCAATAGGCGAATACGCTCTGTTAAAGGAAACCAGACTTGCGCCTTTTACCGAGGGCCGCCATTGCTTGATATAGGCCTGGCCATTGAGAAGGAAGATGCCGACCTCGCCGTCTTCCAGAGCCGGCTGTTGCTGGACCCAAACGATCTGCTGATCGTGATAGGAGGGTTCCATGCTGTCGCCTGATATCCGTACGCCGAAATTGGCGTTGACCGGCACCTCCGGCCCGACTGGAACCATTTCGTAGTCGCTGCTGTCGAGGAAAACGCCGGTGCCGGCGGAAGCGGGCAGGTCGTACACCGGCATGGAGCGCCGGACAAACGGAACAACGTTATCCTGCGCGGGGAACATGCCGCTGGCGACGAGGATACGGGCGAATTCTTCAACCTTTTCCCGGCCTTCCCGGTTGAGTTCAACACTGCGCAACGGGAGCTTATATTCTCCGAATGCGGCTAAAACATCTCTCACCCGGTAGATCGCGCACAGCCCAAGGAACTGAGTGGAAGACGGCTGTGTTCGCTCCTGTTCCCAGTGGCTGATCGCCCGATTGGTAACAGGGATTCCCATTTGGGTCAACTGCTCGGCGACTTCCGCCTGTGACAGCTGCCAGCTTTTTCGTAATGACGCGAGGGTGCCTCCTAAGTGTTCATACATGTCATACAGCACCTCCTTATGTGCCGATTGTACTACGGGCGGATACCGAATGCAAGGAGAAAATCTCTGAATGGTACAAATGTTCCGACTATACAATCTCAAAAACAGAGATTATACTAGCTTTACAGAAAGGAGGTGAGACACATGGACAGAGCGATTCTTCATAGCGATATGAACGCTTTTTACGCTTCGGTCGAACAGATGCTGGACCCAACTCTATGCGGAAAGGCGGTGGCGGTGTGTGGCAGCACGGAGGATCGGCATGGCATCGTACTGGCAAAATCGCAACCGGCAAAGAAGGCCGGAATCAAGACCGGCATGGTGACATGGGAGGCAAAGCGGCTTTGCCCGGAGTTGATTGTCGTTCCGCCGCAGTACGACCAATATCTAAAGTACTCGAAGCAGGCGCAGGCGATCTATCAGCGGTACACCGACCATGTGGAGCCGTTTGGCATGGACGAAAGCTGGCTTGACGTTACCGGCAGCCAACAGGCCTGCGGCAACGGTATGGAGATTGCCGAAGAGATCCGAACGGCCATGCGGGAAGAACTGGGCCTGACGGTCAGTATCGGCGTATCGTTCAATAAAATCTTCGCAAAACTCGGGTCCGATATGAAGAAGCCGGACGCGATAACGGAGATTTCACGAGAGCGATTCCAGGAAAGGATCTGGCCGCTTCCGGTATCCGAATTGCTGTATGTAGGACGAGCGTCGACGAAAAAGCTGCTGGGATATGGCATCTGCACGATCGGGCAGCTTGCGCAAAGCGATCCCGGATTCCTGCACGCGTTGTTCGGGAAGAATGGGCTCATGCTGCTGGCGTTTGCCCGAGGTGAGGATTGTTCGCGGGTTATGCATAAAGATTTTATCTCGCCGATCAAGTCCATCGGACACGGGACGACCGCGAATGCGGACCTAACCAATGAGCAGGAGGTGTGGAAAATTTTCTTGTACCTTGCGCAGGATATCGGACATCGACTTCGCGTACACGAACTTTGCGCAAAAGGCGTACAGATCTTCGTGAAGGATTCGGACCTCTTTTACCAGCAATTTCAGGCTCCGCTTCCCATCGCCACGCAGAGCAGCGCCGAGATTGCACATCTGGGGATGCGGCTGTTCCGCGAGAAGTATCGGTGGAGCCGTATGGTCCGCGCGATCACAATCCGCGCCATCCGGCTGGCACCTAAGACGGACCCACAGCAACTGCAGTTGTTCGACAATGCGTGGCAACGGGACAAACGGGACCGGCTGGAGGACACAGTGGATCAAATTCGCGGCCGGTTTGGCACCAACGCCATTTATCCCGCCGCGCTCATGGGGGATCTGAAGCTGCCCGGCACGGATCTCCACGAAGTCGTTATGCCGGGGATTATGTACGGGTGACGCGTAAACTGGAGGAAATCGGAAGAATGGAAACCAAGTACAGAGGATATTGCACCTGTCCATGGTGCGGAAGGAGCAAATTGTTCGTAACCGGACAGGGAGAACAGCGTATTTCGGCCCAATGCCCTAGGTGCCTGAAATACTATACGGCGGATTTGAAAACGCTGAAAACGGCAAAGTCATTACCGCTGCGAACGCGAAACAAATAACAACCGAACATCGGATTTATTAAAAAATCATATTGAATCTTACTGACTGAGCGCCCTGGGGACTACGCGAAAGCGCCGCATCCACCTACTAGACCGGAGTAAGGCTGGAAACAGCTATACTCCGGTCTTTTTTGTTTGCATTTTCGGCTCCTGTTTTCGGCCTTCTCCGAAAACGAAAGGAGCCATATGGATAAATTTATCACCATTCAAGGACAACGCATCGAGGTAACCGACGACGTTTATGCCGCCTACTACAAGGACAGCCGCAGAGAAAAGTACCGTGATATGGATGTAAAAAAGGGACGGTTTGTTGCCGATGCGGAAGCGGAGAGTGTTCGATACGTCGAAAGCAAAGAAGATTCTTTCGAACGCCTCTTCGAAAACGGCGTCGAGTTTTCGGGAGATCAATCCGCGGAAGATCGACTCCTGCAAAGGGAACAGATGGACCAGCTGAAAGACGCGCTGTTCATACTCACGGACGAAGAACGCCTCCTGATTGAATTGATCTATGTTCAACAACGGACGACGCGAGAGATTGGCGCTGTTTTCGGCATCTCTCACACAGCGGTGCGGAAGCGACACGAAGCTGTTCTGAAAAAAATCAGGACTTTTTTTACAAAACAGGTTTCCAAACACCCCTCCTTTTTGGAAAGAGAGTGAAGGGGTTACATAACAGCACCTTGAAAACTGAATATCCGGCGCGCAGTCAACACATGAAAGATACTCCCGTGCAGTCGAGGATAACGTCCCAGAGCACGGCCCGGCGGAAAGCGGGGAGGCGAAGAACCTGTGGGTGAGAACGACCGGCTGACGCGCGCCCGGCTCCGGGACGGAACAATAGGAGCGGATTCCAAACACCATTGCCCCTTCGGGAAGGACACATGGAACAAAAAGATTGTAATCGAATGCCGGTTAAGGCGCATCCATACGAGCATCAGCAGCGGGCATATGAATTTGAATGCCGTATGTTCGGTTTGACGGGGCACGACCCGCCGCCGAGCCGCGGCGTGGCGTTGCTCATGGAGATGGGAACCGGCAAAACGCTGACAACCATCGCGGTCTCTGGCAGGCTATTTCTCGATCAAAAGATCGAGCGGATGCTCATCGTCGCGCCGCTGTCGATCCTCGGCGTGTGGCATGAAGAGTTTCGTAAGTTCGCAGACTTTCCGTACTCGCTTACGGTTCTCAATGGGGTTGGATCGAGAAAATACGAGAATCTGCGACAAATGCCGACAACCGGCTTGCAGGTTGCTGTGATCAACTACGAATCCGCTTGGCGGCTCGAACGGGAACTTTCCGCTTGGGATGCCGACCTTATTGTTTGCGACGAAGGACACAAGATCAAGACACACAACATCGCCGCAAGCAAGTGCATGCACCGTCTCAGCACGAAGGCGCGGTACCGGATGCTACTGACCGGAACGATTATTACCAACAAAGCCATCGACGTATTCAGCCCCTACAAATTCCTGAACCCGGTGATTTTAGGCAACAGCTTCTATGCGTTCCGAAATCGCTACTTCGACATGACTGGGTACGGCAACCATGTTCCTGTGCTGAAAGAAAGCAGGGCGGACGAACTCTCCCGGCGCATCCATAGCATCGCGTTCCGGGCGACAAAGGCTGAGTGCCTCGACCTGCCGGAAACGACGGACGTCATCCGGACGGTGGAGTTGGAACCCAAAGCGCAGCGACTCTATCGCGATATGGTGCACGACAGCTTTATTGCAATCAACGGTGCTGAGGTGACCGCAGCGAATGTGCTGACTCGTCTGCTGCGGCTCTCGCAGCTGACCGGCGGGTTTCTGCGCAGCGACGACTCCGAACGATCCGTTCCGGTGAGCAACGTGAAGCTGTCGGCGCTATCGGATATCGTGGACGGCATGGCGGAGGAAGGCAAGAAGCTCGTGATCATCGCTCGGTTCCTGCCGGAGATCGACGCGATCAAAAAGCTGCTCGAACAGAAGGCGATCCGCTATTCTGTCGTTTCGGGCGAGATCAAAGATCGGGATGAACAGGTACGGCGGTTCCAGGCAGACGCGGACACGACAGTATTTATAGGGCAGATTGCAACGGCCGGGCTAGGCATTACGCTCACCGCCGCCGACACGATGGTCTTCTATTCGCTGGATTACAGCATGTCGAACTTCGAGCAGACAAAAGCGCGGATCCACCGCGTCGGGCAGCGGAACCCCTGCACCTATATCTACCTCATCGCCGGCGGCACCGTAGACGAAAAAGTGCTCAAAGCTCTGCGCGATAAAGCTGATCTGGCAAGGATCCTGATCGACGATTACCGGGCGGGTAAGAACCCGTTCCAAAACAACTGAATCGGAGGGAAAGCAATATGCAATCGGATGAACTGTTCGCGCTGGCGGACCAGCTGCGCGAACTGAAGGAAACGAAGAAATACGCGGAACAGGAGCTCAAAGAAATTACGGTTGAAATTGATCGTGTCGACGCCGCGCTGGCCGAGCTCATGGTTACCAGCGAAACGCAGAATTTCACAAGAAACGGTACGATGTTCTGCCTGACCAATACGACGCGCGCATCGGCGGCCGCCGGGCGGAAGGAAGAACTGTTTACGGCGCTGCGCAGCGCGGGATTCGGCGATCTTGTATACGAGACCGTCAACGCCAACTCGCTCTCGGCGTTCGTGAAAGAACAGACCGCGGAGAACGAAGACGTCCTGCCAGATTGGCTGGACGGGCTTGTGAACGTATTCGAAAAAACAACGGTTGGCGTGCGCAAAGCCGCCAGATGAAAGGAGATTCCCCATGAATAACACAGAACTGACTACCAACAACGCCTTTTCCCAGCTCGACGATTTTAACCTCGACGAAACCATGACCGAGGAACTCGACGGGCTATCGCTTGCGTTCGACCGGATCCGGATCCCGTCGGGTGGCAGCACGGTGTTCGAACTGCCCGGTGAGGATGCGGACGAACCGGAGACGATCAAGGAATTCACCGGCGTGATCCTGTATCACCACCCGGTGTTTGCGTACTACAAGGAGAAATACACCGGAGGAAACACGCCGCCCGACTGCGGCAGCTTCGACGGCGTGACCGGCGAGGGCGATCCCGGCGGACTGTGCGCCAAGTGCCGCCTGAATCAATTCGGCACTGGGGAGAACGGCTCGAAGGCCTGCCAGAACCGCCGGCGACTCTATATCCTGCGCGAGGGCGAAGTCTTCCCGCTCGTGCTGTCGCTGCCGACCGGATCGCTCAAGGAGTTCACCCGCTACATTCAGCGACTTCTGAGCAAAGCGCAGCGCTCCGCAGGTGTGGTGACGAAATTCTCATTGAAGAAAACGGTCAATGCCGGCGGGCTCGCCTACTCCCAGGCGCAGTTCTCGCTTGCGCGGAAACTGACGGCCGAGGAACTGCCGATCGTCGCCGGCATGGCCGAGCAGATCAAGGCGTACGACAAGAAGCTGGGTTTCACCGCGGATCAGGACGGATTCGTCGATATCCCGGCCGAGATCGACCCGGACACCGGCGAGATCATCGATCCCATGCAATAAGGACGGCTTACAGGGGAGCGGGAAACCGCTCCCCGCAGGCAAAGCTGAACAGGAGAAGACGATATGTCAATTATTAAGAATATTTGGAAAGGTCGGAGCGTGTGACATGCGAGAAATAATTAAGCAGATCAACGCGCCGCTGCCCGCATGCATTTTATCCGAGAAAAAGCTGAAAGCGCTCCTGGGAACACCCGAAAAACCTTTGAAGAAGGTATTCGTCTGTTCCCCATATGCCGGATGTGTGAAGCAAAATGTTCAGAACGCGCGGATGTTTTCACGCTTTGTGTTTCTCTGTGGTCGCATGCCAATTACGCCGCATCTGCTATATCCACGCTTTCTGGAAGATCGGAAGCCCGTGGAGCGCGACGCTGGGATTCGGATGGGCCTAATGCTGCTGGACGTCTGCGACGAATTATGGGCGTTCGGTCCGGCGGTGAGCAGCGGCATGAAGCGGGAGATCGCATACGCGATAGCACATGGCATCCCGGTCCGGTACTTCAACAACGAGTGTAAAGAGGTGAAAAAGCGTGCACGAAAACGGAACATTCCCGCAGGAACTCGCTGAGCGCTGTCAGTGGATCTGCTGGCGGTTGGAACTGAGCAGCAAGGGCGACCGGCCGAATAAAACGCCGTACTCCCCGCACTCGAGCCGCCGCGCGTCGTCCATCGACCCGACGACCTGGGGCACGCTGGAGGAAGCGCGGATGGCTTGCGAAAAATATAATTACACCGGCCTTGGGTTCGTGTTCACAAACGACGACGATTTCGTCGGCGTGGATATCGACCACTGCAGGAACAAAGACACCGGTGTGTTGAACGAAACGGCCACGGCGATCATCTCGAAGGCAGCGACGTATACGGAGATCAGTCCATCGGGCGAGGGCTTGCACCTGTTCTTTCATGGAACGATCCCTCCCGGCGGGAATAAAAACAGCAAAACCGGCGTTGAGATGTATGCGTTCGGCCGGTATTTCACCATGACCGGCAACCGGCTGGATAACGCGCAGTTGTCGGTACAGAAGGACTCCGGTGCACTGGCTTGGATCCATGCGACGTACATCAAACCGCCAAAACTGGAGAAAGCAGCGAAACCGAAAAAAGAAAAGCAGAACCCACGTTCACGGAAATCGAAGGGCGCGCCGCTCTCCGACGAGGCCGTGCTCGAGCGCGCGCTTGCTGCGGATAAGGACGAGCTGTTCTCCAAGCTCTGGTCTGGCAGATGGGAGGAACAGTACGACTCCCAATCCGAGGCGGATATGGCGTTGTGTTGCAAGCTGGCGTTCTGGACAGGGAAAAACCGTGAGCAGATGGACCGGCTATTTCGGCAGTGCAAGCTATACCGGGACAAATGGGACGAACGACATCATGCCAGCGGCGCGACGTACGGTGAAGAAACGATCGCAAAAGCGCTGGATCTGGTCGCGGAATCCTTCAACCCCACGGCGAACGCGCCGGTGTTCGAATTCGAGGGCCGGTATTATCGCGCCAAGGGAGATACGGTGACGCCGTTGACAAATTTCATCGTAAAACCGCTGGAGATGATTGAATCCGAAGAGGAGACGCAGCTCACGGCCGATCTGGTCACTGTGCGCGGCGAAACGTTCTGGCATTCGTTCCTGACGACCGATTTCGCGAATCTGCAGCGGTTCAAGAATACGCTGAATAAGCGCACGATCGCGTTGAGCTATACCGGTTCGGAGGGTGATCTGGAGTTGCTGAAAGCATTTTTGTCCGAACTGGACTGGGTGCGAAAGAAGGGAGTCCGAGCGTCCGGTACGTATCTCCATGGCGGGCGATGGGTGTTCGTAGGCGGAGATCGCGCCGTCGATGGCAGCGGTAACAATGTTGCCGACATCCAGCAGTTCGAGCAGTACCGAGCGCCCGGGCCAGGCATTCTGGATGCAAAGCCGCTGACTGCGGAGCAGTTGCCGGAGCTTGGCAAACTGCTGCTTGGTTACAACGAACCGGCAAAATCGGTCGCCGTGCTGGCATGGTGCGCGGGATGCTTTGTGAAAGAGCATCTCAAGGGCTTGAAGATCAAGTATCCGCACCTGTTTTTGATTGGCGAAGCCGGAAGCGGCAAGAGCAACACGCTCGAGCGCGTGATCCTGCCGATCTTCTCCAAGACGCGCATTGCCGCGGCGTCTCAGGTAACGCGGTTCACGATTATCAAGGAATCGACGTCTTCGAATCTGTTTCCGCAGCCGCTGGACGAGTTCAAACCGTCAAAGATAGACCGACTGACGCTGAATGTGCTGCTCAACCATATGCGCAATGCTTACGACGGTACGGACGGCGAACGTGGCCGTGCGGACCAGACGTCGGTGAAATATCCGCTGACGTCGCCGCTCGTGGTAGCCGGCGAAGAGTCGCCCGCCGAGGCATCGATCCGGGAGCGCAGCATTGAGCTGCTGTTTTCGAAGAAGGACCTGAAACCGGAAACACACCGAACAGCGTTTGTAAAGCTATCTTCCATGCCAAATACGCTGGCGTCGTTCGGCCGCTCGCTGCTCGACGCGGCGCTGAACACAGCGGCGGCGGACGTGGAGTCGTGGTACAAAGCTGGGCTTTCCCAGTTTGAGCCGGAGCTGCCTTCGCGGATCCGGAACAACCTCGCCTGTTGTGTCGCCGGGCTGCGGCTGGTGGAATGCGTATGCCAACGAAGCAAATGGGGCTGGGCGGACGTCTTTACTATTTCATTCGATAACTGCGTTCAGTACCTGACGTTCGGCGCAAAGGAGTTCCTTCTGGACGGCGGAGACGCGAACAAAGGAATTATTGAACAGACGCTTGAAATCATAGCACGTATGGGACTTTACCAAACCGAGTGGACGATCATGGAGAACCTCGATCATGTGGCCATCTGCTTCAGGCGTTGCTATGACCGCTACACGCAGTACCGCCGGGAGCATGCGATCGGCGGGGAGTCTTTGGAATACGCACAGTTTCTAAAGCAACTGCGCCAGTCGGACCTGTTTGTCGCGTATAAGCCGGTGCGAATCAACGGAGAACTGCGGCGGGCGTATGTGCTGGACTATGACGAGATCAAAAAACGTTGCGATGTTGCGAGTTTTGATAGCACAGCCCCTGAACCGATCTCCCCTTGGGAATAAGAATCACCTGTTACTTGTTACTAATGTAACCTTCATTTTTAGAGCTACGCGGAAAAGTAAAACCTCTCACGCGTGCGCGCGCGTACGCGCGTGTGCGTATATAGCCGCAACTCTAGTTTCAGGAAGTAACACGTAACAGGTAACGGAAAGGAATCAGATGCTGGAGAAAGATATCGTCGCCGCGATCATGCGGTGGCTGAGGACGGTCCCACACTGCTTTGCGTGGAAAGAGCATGGCGGCATGTACGGCACGGCCGGAGTGCCGGATGTGATCTGCTGCCTGGACGGACGGTTTTTTGCCTTCGAGGTCAAGACTCCGGAAGGCAGGCTGACCAAACTGCAGGAGAATACGATCCAGAGGATAAAGGACGCCGGCGGCCACGCGTTTGTGGTTCGGTCGGCGGATGACGTGAAAGCCGTCCTGTGGGCTTACGCAGGAATTGAGATTTAGCCAAAGGAGGATTACCACATGAATGCCAAAGAATATTTATCGCAGGCGTATCGCATTGACCAGCGGATCAACAGCAAGCTGGAACAGGTGATGTCCCTGCGCGATCTGCTAGGAAAAGCGAACGTGACGCTGACGGGCATGCCAAAGTCTCCGACGCCGAACCCACACTCCATGGAGGACATCATTGTGAAGATGGTCGACATGGAGAGCGAGATCAACGACGACATCGACACTCTGGTCGATCTCAAGGCGGAGATCATGCGCTGCATTAAGCACGTAGACAACCCGGAGTACCAGACGTTGTTGGAGCTACGGTACCTGTGCTTTAAGCGCTGGGAAAAAATCGCTGTTGAAATGGGATACGATCTACGGTATGTGTACAAACTGCATGATCAAGCGCTGGAAGCATGCGCATTTTAAATTGGACAGGAAAAGACATTGAATGACACCATGCTTCCTATGAGATAATACAATCGCAAAGATAGATAGAGAACCTTCGCAGCGAAATGCGGAGGTTCTTTTTCTAGGACGGAGGTAAGCATGCCAAGGAAACCCAAGCGTCCGTGCTCGTATCCGGGCTGCGGCAGGCTGACCGATGGACAGTACTGTGAAGAACACAAACGGATGGCGGAGCGACAGTACAACCAGTATGGTCGCGACCCCGGCACCAACAAGCGTTACGGCCGCGCGTGGAAGAAGATCCGTGCGCGGTTTCTTTCTAAAAATCCTTTGTGCGAACAATGCAAAAAGGCAGGCAGGTTAACGCCTGCCGAGGAAGTGCACCACATACTGCCGCTGGCAGACGGCGGCACGAACGACGAGAGCAATCTCATGGCGCTGTGTAAGAGCTGTCATTCAAAGATAACGGTTGAAAACTTGAACCGATCAACACACCAATAAAGCCGAGAAAAAACATTGTGGGCTTATTTCACGATTTCAGCTATAACTCGGACGGATTTCATGATATCGTCCCAAGAGACTTTTGAGGCATACTGATATTTGCGTTGATAACTTTGCCAGAGACCGATCATGGAAGCGCTTTCCGAAATTTCTTGTAGAATCAGATCTGCGTCAGGCAAAAGAATCAGTGAGCCACGTTTGCTGCATGTTCCTCTGAATGCCGTCCTTAGTGTGGCATAGTTTATATTCTGCGACTGTGTGCTGGTGAGAATATGGATGTCATAAAAGTCACGCATCCGCGTGTTGGCCGTGCCTCGGGAAAGCAAAGTTTCAAGTTTTTCGGCTAAAACGGTTTCCAAGTTATACGCCAATACAGATATACTGCGGTTTTCAAACGAGAGTCGGAATGCATATGGCGTCTCTTGCGGCGTTATCACATCGTTGGCGGAGAAGTCGATTTTCAGTGGCGTATGCATGCTTTCAAGGGTTGCGTCGAGCATAAGTCGGATGCCTGGATAATCCGCTTCATCCATGATTTGAGATACGCTTTTGATTTCGAATGTCATGCCGTCTTCGATTTGTACGCCGATGATATCGGCGACGACTGACCGTGCAGTAGTTTCATTGAGCGGTAATTTTTTCAAGGTGGTGTCTAAATCCATGGTAGAACGGTTATCTAAACCAACCATCGCAGCGACAAGAGTCCCACCCTTCAGGATCAAGTTGCTGCGATACTTTGAAAGCGAGAGGCGCTCAAGAAACCGTTCCGTCACATAGTTGCGGATGATGACCTGTGCTTTGGCGCTGTCACCCTTTGCAATATTCCGGACGAGTGCTTTGAGTTGTCGTGATGTATGTATCATTATAGCAGCGCCTCTAAATACTGACGAACTTGCTTTTCAACGGAAAATGCGCGTGCATATCGCAATAATTGTGGAATGTTTTTCTCCTTTAGTCGGACATATTCTTTGACGGCTGACTGTAAATCCTGAACTTCGATATTTTTCCGGCTACGGAATAAATCGCAAATTGTCCTCTCGGCATTGTATGTCCTTACCGAGTGGCCAGACGGAGAATCTGTCATAATCACGCCTTCATTGAAAAGTTCTTTTTTTACCTTATATACCTTCACACCTTGCTTTGACAATCCGACAGCGTTTGTCCCGGCTTTGACGGTAAGAGAGAAAGGATTTGGTTCGCGCTCGGCAAGGTGGAGAAGATAGAGCGCCGTTTCGTGAGAAAAGACCGCTTCCGGGTATCGTACCTGAATAACAAACAAGCCATCCACCCATGCATCCTGCGACATGTACAGGCCGTAGGCGACGCGTTCAAGGCCATTACGTCGGACAAAGTCTCCGAGAGCAGACCTAGAAACACCCGCCGCTACTGCGTCCGATGTACGTAAAAATCCTTTATTCTCTTTTAGCAGAGCAGCCAGTTTGTCGGCGGGTTTCAAGGCAAAACCTCACTTTCACGCCCTAATCATAATCGATTAGGGCGTGAAAGTAAAGTTTTATGTGAATTTTCTATAGCATACTCAACTTATGGATCTCAAACATTCAACTTTTAATTCGTTAAGTTGAATGTTGCCGACGTGTAGGGGTATCAAAATCTCTACAGCTTTAATTTTCGGACAACGCGGTCGGGTCGCGTACAAACTTTCGCGATTTCAAGAGGGTGAATAGCCCTCTTATTATTTTGGGGAGGAAGCGAATATGGCAAACGGTCACGGCGGAGCGCGGCCCGGTGCTGGCAAGAAGAAAAAACCGCTTGCGGATAAAGTACTCGAGGGCAACCCTGGCAAGCGGCAACTGCAGGTGATCGAGTTTAAAACATCTACGGACCTGCAGGGACAGCCCATGCCGCCGCCGCGTGAAATGTTGTCGGCAGTGCAGAAGGACGGCAAGCCGCTCATTGCTTCGGAAATTTACGAACGGACGTGGGCTTGGCTGAACGAGCGCAGCTGTGCCGCTCTGGTTTCACCACAGGTGCTGGAACGATACGCCATGAGCGCCGCGCGCTGGATCCAGTGTGAAACGGCGATTTCGGAGTATGGGTTTTTAGCAAGGCATCCGACGACCGGGAATGCGATCCAGTCGCCGTATGTGGCTATGAGCCAGACGTATATGAGCCAAACGAATCGGCTCTGGTACGAAATCTACCAGATTGTCAAAGAAAACTGCGCCACCGGATATACCGGTGAAACGCCGCAAGACGACGTTATGGAACGTCTCCTAACGGCGCGGAGAGGCGGATGAACCCATGGACGAAGTACAGGAATTCGTCCGCTCCCTCCGATATTACCGCCTGACAAGTCAGCAGCGAAAAACGCTGCGCGGACAGGCACTGGCCGGGAATCTCCCGGCAGCAAAGGCGGGGCTGCACAGAATCGTGAAGAAAGGGCATCAGCATGGACATTCAAACGTTACCGGTGAAAAAACTCGTACCGGCGGAATATAACCCGCGTAAGGACCTGAAGCCCGGCGACCCGGAATATGAGAAGCTGAAACGCTCGATTACGGAGTTCGGGTATGTGGAACCGGTTGTCTGGAACAAGGTCACCGGACACGTCGTCGGCGGCCATCAGCGCCTGAAGGTCCTGATCGATACCGGCGTGACCGAGGTCGAGTGCGTAGTCGTGGATATGAGCGAAGAAAAAGAAAAAGCGCTCAACGTCGCGCTGAACAAGATCAGTGGTGATTGGGACAAAGAAAAACTCTCTCTGCTGATCGCCGACCTGCAAGGCGCGGACTTCGATGTATCGCTGACCGGCTTTGATGCGCCGGAGCTTGACGCGCTGTTCAAGGACGCGCAGCGCGATGGCGTTCACGACGATGATTTCGATGTCGACGCCGCGCTGAAAGAACCGGCGATTACGAAGGCCGGCGACCTATGGATTTTGGGTAAGCACCGGCTTATCTGCGGCGACAGCACGAAGAAGGATGTGTTCGACCTGCTCATGGACGGCTGCCAGGCAAACCTTGTGGTGACCGATCCCCCTTACAATGTGAACTACGAAGGCAGCGCCGGCAAGATCAAGAACGACAACATGACGGGCTCCGCGTTCTACGATTTCCTGCTGGCCTCGTTTCAGAACATGGAAGCCTGCATGGCGTCCGACGCGTCGATCTATGTGTTCCACGCGGATACGGAGGGTCTGAACTTTCGCAAGGCGTTCTCGGATGCAGGGTTCTATCTATCCGGCACATGTATCTGGAAGAAGCAGTCGCTGGTGCTTGGCCGAAGCCCGTATCAGTGGCGGCACGAACCGATCCTCTTCGGTTGGAAGAAAAAGGGCAAGCACGAATGGTACGCAGACCGGAAACAGACGACGATCTGGGAGTTCGACAAACCGAAGAACAACCCCGACCATCCGACCATGAAGCCTGTGGAGCTGCTCGCGTACCCGATCTTGAATTCCAGCATGGCAAACTGCATCATACTGGATCCGTTCGGCGGAAGCGGCAGTACCCTGATCGCCTGCGAGCAGACGGATCGAACCTGTTTCATGATCGAGCTGGACGAGAAGTTCTGCGATGTAATCGTAAAGCGGTATATCGAGCAGGTGAACGGCTCCGACGATGTATTTCTTGTCCGAAACAGCAAGCGGATTTCTTACAAAGAAATCGCTAGCTTAACCGAGAATTAACTTGCTATATACAGAACGTGGAGTGATATATGTACTACCGAAATTGAAGGAGGTAGACATAGGATGCAGATCAAGTACCATTTGGAAGGCAGCGAGCGCAAGGCTCTTCTAGCCGCAATGCGTGAAATCCTGCAGGACGCGCCCAAGTACATGGGGCCGCCGAGCTTCGCGTTCACCGTCGGGCCGTACACCATCGACCGACATGGGACGCTGAACTGTCCGGATGATGTGGACACAGCGCAGATTGAAATGCTGATCCACGAACTGGAACACGACGGATTCATCGGTGAGCGTATTGGCGAACCGGTACAAACGCAGGTAAATGTTATAGCAACAACACCGAACGATCTGGACAGGTTGGCGATCGAGATGCCGAAGGACGGCATGACGCCGATCGCGCTGGAAAATCTGCGGCGGCTGGTGGCGAGTAAAGCGATGCTGCTGAAGAAAGCGCTTGGCACGGACAGCCTGCCGATTACGGAGCATGAGGACCGGATCGAGTTCGGGTGGTTTCGCCCGACCGATGAACAGACAGAGATCGGCGCTTATTACCAACTGGTGCAAAAGCTCTGCGAGATGGCGAAAGCGCAGAAGCGCGTGACTGCCACCGAACAGCCGGTGAACAACGAAAAATACGCGTTTCGTTGCTTCCTGCTGCGGCTCGGATTCATCGGCGCGGAGTACAAGGAAGCAAGAAAGATTCTATTGAAGAACCTTTCCGGCAATTCAGCGTTCAAAGACGCACAGAAAGCGGAGGCGGACTTATGAACGGAATTCATCCCGACCTGCTGAAGCAGATGAAAGAATACTACCGCCCAGGGACACGCGTTATGCTGATCCGCATGCGCGACCCGTACACGAAACTCCGGCAGGGCGACCGCGGAGCGGTGACCTGTGTCGACGATGTCGGAACGATACACGTTACGTGGGACCGCGGTAGTTCCCTGGGCGTGGCATTCGGTGAGGACGAGTGCAGGAAGATTGAGGAGGATGACCATGAGTAACCGCTTGCTGATCGCTTACGGCAGTAACTTAAACCGCAAGCAGATGGCACATCGGTGTCCGACGGTAAAGCTGCTTGGCGCGTCGACACTGCGTAATCACCGGCTGCTGTTTCGGGGACCGCATGCCGCGGCGGTGGCGAATGTGGAAGACCTGAAAGGTCGCAGCGTTCCGGTGCTGGTGTGGGAAATCACGCCGGCCGACGAAGCGGCGCTCGACCGGTACGAGGGATTCCCGTACCTGTTCGAAAAGCGACAGTTCCGAATTCGGCTCGACGGTAAGCTCATCAGTTGCATGGCGTATGTTATGATCGACGATCATCCGCTCGGGAAACCGAGCGCTTTTTATTACAGCGAGATCCTGGAGGGGTACAAAGACGCAGGATTCGATGTGGACGTTCTGCGCACCGCAGTCAGTGAATCGGCGGAGGCTACAGAAGATTAGCTAAAAATAAGCATTGCTACGAGGCTTCCATACTGGAGGCCTTTTTTCGTTGGGAGGGAGGCGGCGTCGATTCGAAAACTCAGGAAATACACGCCGACTCGCTTCATGTCGCGAAACTCGGTTTACGACAAAACGAAAGCGGACTTTGCCGTTGATTTCATTGAATGCCTGTCTCATACCAAGGGAACATGGGCCGGGAAGCCGTTTCTGCTGATCGACTGGCAGGAGCGGATCATTCGGGATCTTTTCGGCGTAGTGAAGCTGAACGGGTATCGCCAGTTTAATACAGCGTATATCGAAATACCAAAGAAAAATGGTAAGTCGGAGCTTGCGGCAGCGGTCGCGCTGCTGTTGACATGCGGGGATAACGAAGAGCGCGCCGAGGTATACGGCTGCGCAGCCGACCGGCAGCAGGCTTCGATCGTATTCGAGGTGGCCAAGGATATGGTCACCATGTGCCCGGCGCTGTCGAAACGGGTAAAGATATTAGCGTCGCAGAAGCGGCTCGTATACTTACCGACCGGAAGTTACTACCAAGTGCTCTCCGCCGACGTTGCGAATAAGCACGGCTTCAACACCCACGGCGTTATTTTCGATGAATTGCACACGCAGCCGAACCGGAAACTCTTTGACGTTATGACCAAAGGCAGCGGCGACGCGCGCATGCAGCCGCTGTACTTCCTGATTACGACGGCTGGCGACAATACGAATTCCATCTGCTGGGAAGTGCATTCGAAGGCAAAAGATATCATTGACGGCAGGAAGACAGATGCGACGTTTTATCCCGTCATCTATGGAACGGAAGAGAGCGATTCCTGGACCGACCCGAAGGTGTGGAGAAAAGCGAATCCGTCGCTCGGGATTACGATCGGGAAGGATAAAGTCCAGGCGGCGTGCGAGAGCGCGCAGCAGAATCCCGCCGAGGAGAATGCGTTCCGGCAACTGCGGCTGAATCAGTGGGTCAAGCAGTCGATCCGCTGGATGCCGATGGACGTATGGGACAAATGCGCGTTTGCGGTAGATTCGGAAGAGCTATCCGGTCGCGTCTGCTACGGTGGCCTCGATCTTTCGTCCAGTACGGATATCACGGCGTTCGTGCTTGTGTTTCCGCCGCTGGACGAAACGGATAAATACATGATCCTGCCGTTTTTCTGGATTCCGGAGGAGAACATCGATCTGCGGGTCCGGCGGGATCATGTGAATTACGATCTTTGGCAGAAGCAGGGTTTTCTGCAAACGACCGAAGGCAACGTTGTACATTACGGGTTCATTGAGACGTTTATTGAGCAACTCGGGATGAAGTATAACATCCGCGAGATCGCGTTCGACCGCTGGGGCGCGGTGCAGATGGTGCAAAACCTCGAAAGCATGGGATTCATGGTCGTTCCGTTTGGTCAAGGGTTCAAGGATATGTCTCCGCCAACGAAGGAACTCATGAAGCTGACGCTGGAGCAGAGGATCGCGCACGGCGACCAGCCGGTTCTGCGTTGGATGATGGATAATATCTACATCCGTACCGACCCGGCGGGAAACATCAAGCCGGACAAAGAAAAAAGCACCGAGAAAATCGACGGTGCTGTGGCGACGATTATGGCGCTGGATCGGGCGTTGAGGAATGGTGGAGGAGACGATGGAAGTGTCTACGATCAACGAGGATTACTTGTTCTCTGAAAATAAAATAACAGCGAAAATAATCCTCTCTTATTTATGTTCGCCGGTCGAAGGATATAAATAGATAATCCCTTCCTCAAAGCAGAGAAACAGCAGTTTGAAGAAGGGATTACTCTTCAATATCCGTTTGCGAATTCGTTATGCCAAAGAGAACACGCATATAATCCCGAGAGCAATGAAGGATGCGAATGATAAATACGGATTCGTCATTGTATTTATAAAACGCATAATAGCTGCCGCAGACAATATAACGGTAATCGGATATAAGGCCTATGATCGCGGTTAACGGTGTTCCCATCCGCGGCTGTTCCTGCAATAAGCGTAATTTTTGAAATATCATTTCGGCTTGCTTTTGCGCAACAACAGAGTCGCCGGATTCGTGTGTAATGTAGGTGCGAATTTCCATCAAGTCATCTTTTGCTTGAGGAGTGAACAATAATTTAGTCATGCGCTATCCCTAGATCAGCCGCGACGACATCCGCATCCAACCATCCGTTTTGCTGTGCTGACTGTTCCCCTTTTGCAAGGGAGGCAAGAAGCTGAATGGTTGCTTGTTGCTTTTCGTATTCAGTAATATCCACGACGGCATATTTACCACGCCCGTTTTTTGTCAAATACACGGGAGAACCGACAGCGACTTCGTCTAAAACCTTCGTATAGTTACGCAGGTCGGAAATTGGTTTGATGTTTGGCATATAATCACCTCCATATCTATAGTATACGCAAATTTGCATGCAAATACAACGATAAATATGCAGCAATAGAGGACAAACAATGAATCCATTAAAATTGATCTTCCATTCCCGCGATAAGCCGAAGAACTACTTAAGCAGCAACTTCTACAGCTTCTTCTTCGGCGGCACATCGAGCGGGAAACCGGTGAACGAAACGACCGCTATGCAGATGACGGCGGTGTACTCCTGCGTGCGGATCCTGTCGGAAGCAGTGGCGAGCCTGCCGCTGAACGTCTATCGCTACAACGATAGCAGCGGCAAGTATAACATCCGCGAGATAACATACGATCGATGGAATGCAACACACCTTGTGCAGAACCTTGAAGGTATGGGGTTCACGGTCGTTCCGTTTGGGCAGGGACTCAAGGACATGAGCCCGCCGACGAAGGAACTCATGAAGTTGGCACTAGACCGGGCGCTGCGGAATGGCGGTAGTGATGGGACCAGCGTATATGACAACAGAGGACTATTGGTCTTTTGAACGACAAAACGCCGCGTGCCCTAACGCGACGTTTTGTCAAAAAGGAAGGAAAAAATGAAAAAATTGCTGGTGCTGTCCCCTTGCGTCGTCCCGGCCACCACCCGGTCGACGTGCTTGGTTTCAACATCTATAGAATAACGCGAATTGCTGAATTCTGCCTGAAAAGATACTTCCAGGATGATTTCAGGTTTTCGATGATTATATCAACCCGATTACTTGATTCACCCAGACAAAAATTGATTCGCCCGAATATTATTACTATTTGGGCGAATCAACACCCGATTCGTTTGACATACGCCCATACTTTAGGTAAAATTGGGCGTAACGAAAGGAGCTGGGCGAATGCGAGCGTTTCAATATGAAGATCTAGCTGAAAAAACGTGGGATAGTGAAATCCTGTCGCTGGTTGCGGGAATACGCGAATGTAAGGGACGGCAGGAGATGTTCCCTATACAAAAACCAGCGGTTCTTAATAAACTGGTAGAAATCGCGCGGATACAAAGTACGGAGGCATCCAATAAAATAGAGGGAATCGTGACCACTAGTACTCGCATCCGTCAGCTTTGTGCTGAAACGACGATGCCCCGCAATCGTGATGAAGAAGAAATCAGTGGATATCGCGATGCGCTAAACGCGATTCATGAAAGTTATGAGTATATTCCGATAACACCAAACTACATCCTTCAGTTGCATGGTATGCTTTATCATTATTCCGGGCGTGGGATCGGCGGTCGGTTCAAGAGCGTTCAGAATTATATCAATGAAACCCGTACGGATGGGAGTTCGTTTACACGTTTTACTCCTCTGGCACCATATGAGACGTCTGAAGCGATAGAGGCGATCTGCAAGAGCTATAGTAAAACGATAGACGACGGCATTGTGGATCCACTGTTATTGATCCCTGTGTTTATTAGCGAGTTTCTCTGCATTCATCCATTCAATGATGGGAACGGCAGGATGAGCCGCCTGCTGACAACGCTGCTACTTTATCGGAGTGGCTTTGTGGTCGGGCGCTATATTAGCCTGGAAGCGAAGATCGAGAAGAATAAGGACGTTTACTATGATGTTCTTCAGGTCGCTTCAGAAGGATGGCATGACGGTACGAACGATCCGGCAGGCTTCATAAAATACCTGCTCAGTATCATTCTTTCCGCATATAGGGATTTTGAGGAAAGGGTCATATTGGTCGATGAAAAACTACCGGCAATCGAACAGGTGCGTCAAGCGGTGAAGAAGAAGATCGGTAAGTTTACCAAGAGTGAAATCATGGAGCTATGTCCTGGCATAGGTAAAACTTCCGTGGAGAATTCATTGAAAACACTGGTTGAAGAGGAATTCATAACGTTGCATGGACGAGGAAAGGCGACCTTCTATACCAGAAACGATTAACGACAAAAATGGCATTGCAGCAAGCATCTATCGAAAGGTAGGTGCTTTTATACGTAAAGATAGGAGAAAAGGATGGGAATCATACAAAGCGTCTTCCATTCCCGCGATAAGCCGAAGAACTACCTGAGTAGCAGCTTTTACAGCTTTTTCTTTGGCAGCACGTCGAGCGGGAAACCGGTGAATGAAACGACCGCCATGCAGATGACGGCGGTGTACTCCTGCGTGCGGATCCTGTCGGAAGCAGTGGCGGGCCTGCCGCTGAACGTCTATCGCTACAACGACAGCGGCGGCAAGGAGAAAGCACTCAAGCACCCACTCTACCGGCTGCTGCACGACGAGCCGAACCCCGAGATGACGAGTTTTGCGTTTCGAGAAACGCTCATGAGCCACCTGCTCCTGTGGGGTAACGCCTACGCGCAGGTGATCCGCAACGCAAGAGGCGAGGTGATCGCGCTCTATCCGCTCATGCCGAACAAAATGACAGTCGACCGTGACAACAACGGCCGGCTTTTTTATTTGTACCAGCGCGGAGCGGAGGACGCGAAAGCGGTCGAAAATGACAGGCGAGTCTATTTGCCGCCTTCGGACGTGTTGCACATCCCCGGCCTTGGCTTTGACGGCCTGATCGGTTACAGCCCGATCGCCATGGCGAAGAATGCGATTGGGTTGGCCATGGCCACCGAGGAGTACGGCGCGAAGTTCTTCGCCAACGGCGCGGCCCCGTCCGGCGTACTGGAGCACCCCGGTACGATTAAGGACCCGCAACGCGTGCGCGACAGTTGGAACGCGGCGTATCAGGGAAGCGCGAATGCGCATAAGATCGCCGTACTCGAAGAGGGCATGAAGTATACGCCGATTGGCATTTCGCCCGAGCAAGCGCAGTTCCTCGAAACGCGGAAGTTCCAGATCAACGAGATCGCGCGTATCTTCCGCGTGCCGCCGCACATGCTGGCAGACCTTGAAAAATCGTCGTTCAGCAACATCGAGCAACAGTCGCTCGAGTTCGTGAAATACACGCTCGATCCTTGGGTCGTGCGCTGGGAGCAGAGCATGTGCCGGGTACTGCTGAGTGAAAGCGAGAAGTCGGCATATTTCATTAAGTTCAACGTCGACGGGCTTCTCCGCGGCGATTATGCATCCCGTATGACCGGATATGCCACCGCACGGCAGAACGGATGGATGAGTGCAAACGATATTCGTGAGCTGGAAAACCTTGATCGCATTGCGCCGGAACTCGGCGGGGACCTGTACCTGATCAATGGGGCAATGACAAAACTTCAAGACGCAGGGCTTTTCGGGAGCGCCCAGCAGAAAAAGGAGGATTCTTCTTGAAACGACAATTTTGGAACTGGGTGCGAAACGAAGACGGCACCCGTACATTGACCCTCGACGGCGTGATCGCCGAGGAATCGTGGTTTGACGACGACGTCACCCCGAAAGCGTTCAAAGAGCAACTGAACGCCGGAACGGGTGACGTTGTTGTTTGGATCAACAGCCCGGGCGGTGACTGCGTTGCAGCGAGTCAGATTTACACCATGCTCATGGACTACAAAGGCAGCGTCACCGTCAAGGTCGACGGCATCGCTGCGAGCGCCGCGTCGGTGATCGCTATGGCCGGGACCGAGGTGCTCATGGCTCCGACGAGCTTACTCATGATCCATAATCCGCTGACCGTTGCCATCGGCGACAGCGAAGAAATGCAGAAGGCAATCGCCATGCTGGATGAGGTGAAAGAGAGCATCGTCAACGCGTATGCCCTGAAAACAGGATTGTCCCGGGCGAAAATCTCGCATCTCATGGACGCCGAAACTTGGATGAACGCGCAGAAGGCGATTGAGCTGGGCTTTGCCGACGGCGTGCTGACACGCGAAGCGGCGCAGCCCGAGGATGATATCCCGGTCAACAGTTATCAGTTCAGCCGCCGGGCGGTGACGAACTCGCTGCTGAGCAAACTGCCGAAATCCGAACCGAAATACCTTTTAGAGCCGCTCGAGCAGCGGCTCAATCTTTTGAAAGCATGAGGAGGAAATCACATGAACCGTATTCAGGAACTCCGCGAAAAGCGCGCCAAGGCGTGGGACGCGGCGAAGGCGTTTCTCGATACCAAGCGCGGTACGGACGGCCTGCTGTCTGCCGAGGACGTGGCGACATACGAAAAGATGGAAGCCGACGTCGTCAACCTCGGTAAGGAGATCGACCGGCTCGAACGTCAGGCGGAGATCGATGCCGAACTGAACAAACCCACCGCCGACCCGCTGACGAACAAACCGGCGCAGCCGGTAGGGGAAGACAGGACCGGGCGCGCATCCGCAGCGTATAAAAAGGCGTTCTGGAGCGTCATGCGCTCGAAGAACGCGCATTACGATGTGGTCAACGCGCTGCAGGTCGGCACCGACAGCGAGGGCGGGTACCTCGTTCCGGATGAATTCGAACGCACGCTGGTCGCCGCGCTCGAGGAAGAGAACATTTTCCGTTCCCTTGCCAGGGTCATCCAGACTTCGAGCGGCGATCGCAAGATTCCCGTCGTAACGACGCACGGTTCCGCGTCCTGGCTGGATGAAGAGGAGCTCGTACCCGAAAGCGACGAGGCGTTCGGACAGACCTCGATCGGCGCGTTCAAGCTCGGCACCTTCATTAAGGTATCGGACGAACTGCTCAACGACTCCGTGTTCGATCTGCAGAGCTATATCACAACGGAGTTTGCGCGCAGGATCGGGCATAAGGAAGAGGAAGCGTTCTTCGTCGGCGACGCGGACGGGAAGCCGACCGGCATTTTCAACGCGACCGGCGGTGCGCAGATCGGCGTTACCGCGGCGGGTACGACGGCGGTAACGGTCGATGAAGTGCTCGACCTGTTCTACAGCCTGAAATCGCCGTACCGCAAGAAAGCCGTGTTCGTCATGAACGACACGACGGTGAAAGCGATCCGCAAGCTCAAAGATGGACAGGGCCAGTACCTCTGGCAGCCCGCGCTGACAGCCGGTACGCCGGATTCGATCCTGAACCGTCCAGTGTACACATCCTCGTATGTGCCGACGATCGCCGCAGGCAACAAATCCCTTGCATTCGGTGATTTCTCCTACTATTGGATCGCCGATCGGCAGGGGCGTTCCTTCAAACGGCTGAACGAGCTATTTGCCACCACCGGCCAGGTGGGCTTCATGGCGACGCAGCGCGTAGATGGCAAGCTCATCCTGCCGGAAGCGATCAAGGTTCTGCAGCAGAAGGCGTAAGGAGAAAGCAGCATGGAATACAACGCGAAAAACTTCATGGAGCAGGGCGGCGACAAGCTGGTCATTGGCGGCACGCTTGAGATTCAGGAGGGGGCCTCGGTTACGGGGCTTCCCGCCGCGGCTGCGGACAGTCCCGGCGTCGTCGGCATAGCCGCCAACCAAGCCGCAAGCACCGCGGCCGACGTTGTGGCGCTGGTCGCCGACTTCAATACGCTGCTGGCGGCGCTGAAAGCCGCGGGCATTATGGCGGCGGACGAATAACGATATGAGCACGCTGCTGGAGAAGGTCAAGGCGAATCTGATTCTCGATCATACGGAGGACGACGAACTGCTGCAGCAGTATATCGATGCGGCGGTTTCCTACGCGGAAGGGTATCAACACCTGACCGTCGGAACGTACGAAGCGGCTGTCATGCCGCCGACCACCGAGCAGGCCGTGATCATGCTCGCTTCCCATTTCTACGAAAGCCGGGACGGCAGCACGGGCGGTTTCTTCGCCGATAACGTGCAGGCTGGGCAACAAGTATGGAACGCGGTGAATACGCTGCTTCGGCTCGATCGGGACTGGAAGGTCGGCGTATGAGCTTTGGCAAGATGAACATACGCATTTCGATCGCTGAGGAAACGGTAGCAAAAGATCCCGACGGATTCGCAACGAAAACCGACAACATCATGGCCTCTCCCCGCGCCTATCGGGAAGGGCGGCACGGCTCCCAGAAATGGGTCAACCGTGCCGCTTTCTCCGAAGCGACCGATCTGTTCCGATTTAGGACGATCCCCGGGCTAACCGTTACAGCAGCGCATGTGATCCTGTGCGATGGCGAGCGGTACGAAATCACGTCGGTTGAGGACGTGAAGGGGCGAAAGATGTACATCGAGGTTCTGGCAAAGAGGATGGAGGCGGCCCGTGGCTAAGGTAACGATCAAAATGCCGACCGAGTTTTTGGATCAGCTGACAAAGGCTGCGGAGAAAACGGATACCGCGATTCCGAAAGCGCTCGAGGCCGGCGGCAAGGTTGTCTTTGAAACGATGAAAGCGAACCTGAGCTCGGCGATTGGACGGGACACGAAATACCCTTCGCGTTCCACCGGCAAGTTGCTGGCGGCGCTGGGCGTCTCTCCCGTCAAGCTGAACGACGAAGGCAACTATGATGTGAAGGTTGGCTTTTCGGAGGATCGCGAAGTCAGTAATGCAAAGCTTGCGAACATCCTTGAATACGGGAAGCATGGCCAGTCGCCAAAGCCGATTCTGAAACCGACGCGCAGATCAAGCCGGAAGCCCTGCATCGAGGCGATGCAGGCGGCGCTGAAAGAGGAGTTGGGACTGAAATGAGCGTGCTGCAGGAATTGAATACGATTGTGGAGAACGCCGGCCTTCCCGTGGAAACCGGCGTTCTCTCTGGAACTGCGCCGGACGAATATGTTGTGGTGACGCCGGTTTCGGAGCGGTTTGATCTGTTTTCGGACAACGCGCCCGGCGTGAATATCGAGGAAGCGCGATTGTCGCTGTATACGAAGGGCAGCTATATCGATAAGAAAGATTTGCTCGTTCGGACGCTGCTGACCGCAGGGTTTACGATTACGGATCGCCGGTATATCGAACACGAGGACGATACCGGCTATTACCATTACGCCATCGATGTGGCGAAAGAATATGAACAGGAGGAAATCTGAATGGCTACGATCGGGTTGGATGGGCTCTATTATGCCAAGATCACGGAAGACGCCAACGGCGATGAAACGTACGGAACGCCGACTAAGCTGGCGAAGGCGATCTCTGCCGATCTGGAGGTTGAAATCAACGAAGCGTCGCTGTATGCCGACGACGCGGAAGCGGAGGTCGTGAAGGAGTTCAAGACCGGAAAGCTGACGCTCGGAATCAACGACATCGGTGCAACGGCGGCCGGCGACCTTGTCGGCGCAGTCCTCGACGACAATGGCGTGGTGATCTCCCAGAGTGAAGGCATGGCGTCGCCGGTGGCGATCGGTTTCCGTGCGAAAAAGAGCAACGGAAAATATCGTTACTTCTGGCTTTACCGGGTGCTGTTTGGTATCCCGGCGACGAACCTTGCGACCAAGGGCGACAGTATTACGTTCAATACGCCGAAGATCGAGGGTACGCTCTACCGTAGGAACAAGATCGACGGACAGGGCAAACATCCCTGGAAGGCTGAAGTAAACGAAGATGATACGGGTGTGCTGCCGGCGACGATCACCGGTTGGTATACGGAAGTGTACGAGCCGACCTTTGCGGCTGCGGAATAACGGAGGGATCATATGGATAACGAACGTGCCGCATCTATTACGATAGCGGGAAAAGAATACCAACTGATCCTTACGACCCGAGCCACGAAGGAGATCGCCAAGCGCTACGGCGGACTGGCGAACCTCGGCGACAAGCTCATGAAGTCGGAGAACTTCGAGCTGGCGTTGGATGAACTGATCTGGCTGATCGCGCTTCTGGCGAATCAAAGTATCCTGATTCACAATTTCCAGCATCCGGAGGACAAGCGGGAACCGCTGACGGAAGAAGAAATCGAGCTTCTGACCACGCCGACGGATCTTGCCGAATATAAGGACGCGATTATGGATTCGATGCTGCGGGGCACGAAACGCTATGTAGAAAGCGAGCCGCAGCCGAAAAAAAACGCGTCGGCCGGGTGAGCGATGAGGAAACGTTCGCCCGGCTGCTCTTTTACGGCGTCACCCTGCTGGGACGGTCGGAGCGCGAAGTCTGGCTCATGCCGCTTGGCGCTCTGCTCGACCAGTGGGAAATATACAAGCAATTTCATGGGATGGCAAAAGCGAAGACGGAATATGTGATCGATGAGATCATACCCGCGGGGATATAATCTGTGCTACGTTCAATATGCCGATATCGGCAAAAACAAATAGAATATGCAAATATAATGATTTAGTTCTTGCCGATAATATGGTATGATAGGCGTAGTGTAGAGGAGGCAAGCGCCATGAAATACCTGTCTGTAGCAGAAACAGCAAAGCGCTGGGGTGTAGCGGAACGGACCGTGCGCAATTATTGTGCAAACGGGAAAATACCGGATGCCTTTCTGACCGGAAAGACATGGAATATTCCCGAAACGGCGCAGCGGCCGGACCGCATCAACAAACATCGGGAAGAACCGGCCACGCTGCTTGAATTTCTGAAAGCGGAAAAAGCGGCGCGGACTTCGGGTGGCATCTACCATAAGGTGCAGATTGAGCTTACGTATAACTCCAACCACATTGAAGGAAGTCGGCTGACCCATGACCAGACACGATTCATCTTTGAAACGAACACCATCGGCATGGATAGCGGTTCCGTCAACGTCGATGATATTGTAGAAACCTCCAACCATTTCAGATGCATTGATCTGATCATCGATCAGGCAAATGCTACGCTGAGCGAAAAGCTCATTAAGCAATTGCATCTGATTCTAAAAAGCGGCACCAGCGATGCTCGTAAAAACTGGTTTGCAGTTGGCGCATATAAGCGCCTGCCCAATGAAGTCGGCGGTAAGGAAACCGCTGCGCCGGAGGACGTTGCGCCACAGATGCAGAAGTTGCTGCAAGGGTATAATGCAGCAAGTGTCAAAACGTTGGATGACATTCTGGATTTTCATTACCGATTCGAGTCGATTCATCCGTTTCAGGATGGAAACGGTCGTGTCGGCCGGCTGATCCTGTTCAAAGAGTGTTTAAGAAACGACATCGTCCCGTTTATCATAGACGACGAAATGAAGCTGTTCTATTATCGCGGCCTGCGGGAATGGTTAAGTGAGCGCGGGTATTTACGAGATACGTGCGTTGCTGCGCAGGATAAGTTTAGGCAGTATCTCGAATATTTCAGGATTGCCCATTGAAAAATCATTTTTATAGTGTGACCATGCTGGATGGGGCGGAACGTGAAGTCTGGTTCATGTCGCTTGCCGCTCTGCTCGACCAGTGGGAAATCTACAAGCAGTTTCATGGGATGGCGAAAGCGAAAGTGGAGTATTTTATTGAGGACGTTATACCCACAGGTGCATAATGTGCCTTTTAATGTTCTGTTTTAACAATAGGAAAGATGAAATCCGGGCACTGCATTGACAGAACAATTCCAGAGGGCTTAAATTTGTTTTATGCGTATTTGTTAAAACTTTTTACTAACGTGGGTGTAGATATGAAAAACAAACAAGAGCAAAAACTAGTCGTGACATGTTCGGGTAAAACATCAAAGATAATACACAAAGCAAAACGCGGCGCTGCAAAACATCCTATTTTATTTCATTGCACGACAACGGATGCTTTTATTAACATTTTGAAGACACGGGAGCTTTGGTTGTCAAATTTGCGATGCGTGAATGATCGTGAAGAAGGGCATCGAATAACGTTGCCTGAATATGAAAAGAGCTTTTTTGTTGCGAGTTTTACATATAGAAACAACGTATCACGCAAGCATTGGCGTGAGTATTCAAGCATGGATGACGGGATATTATTTTCCGTATCGCAGTCGTGGTTTCAACGAAGTGCTGAACTTATGATTTCTAATAGTGATAAATTTCCTTTCCCTATAATCGCGGATAAAAACGCTGGGGTTGATGAATTTAACAGATTAGCATTGCTTGGAATACCAAGCAAAGAAATCACCTTATTCAGTATTGATGATTTTGGATTCTACAAAATTATATATAGTGATAAGATGCTTGCTTCTTTAGTGAATATTGGTCAATTATCAAGCTCTGATTGTAATGGTCTCTCTTTCCCAATTCAGGTAATTAGGCCACAAGTTGTGGGAATTATGAAAGGTAAAAGCGGTGAGTGCAAGAGAGACGGATGTAGTACATATCAAAAATGCTGGAAGGAGGAAAAAGAAATTCGACTTAAGCTGCACATACAACAAGTAATGACGGAAACGGGCGTAGTGCCCTTAATTAAGTTTCAGTTTCCAAAAGCTGCGGTTAAGCTAAACAAAGATGCATTCAACTCTTGTAGGATTCGTTTTTCACCCAAGTACCCTAAAGCAAAACGACAAGAAACGTTAGAAAGAATAGCAGCTATATCACCTACAACAAATATAAAGATTCTGCATTAGATTATCGATTAAAACACATATTAAGAACGGTTGAACGGAATATACCGTTCTTTTTTTGCGCACTTTTTTGAAACGGAGGCGAGTACATGGCGGATGCAGATTTTGGCCTGAAGATCGGCGTGGAAGGCGAACGTGAGTTCAAGGCCGCGCTGAAAAACATCAACCAGCAGTTCAGAGTGCTCGGCTCCGAAATGAAGCTGGTCGAGTCCCGGTTCGATAAACAGGACCGCAGCGTATCCGCGCTCACGTCCCGCAATGAAGTGCTGAACCGCCAGATCGGCGAGCAGAAGGAAAAGATCGAGCTGCTGCGGCGCGCGTTGGAAAACGCGGCGGAATCGTTCGGCGAAAACGACCGCAGGACCCAGCAGTGGACCGTGCAGCTGAATAACGCGGAAGCCGAGCTCAACAATATGGAGCGCGAGCTGAAGGATAACGAGAAAGCTATAGACGGCGTCGGCGACGAGTTCAAGGACGCGGAACAAAAGGCGGACGGTTTCGGCGACGAGGTCGAGGACGCCGCGGACCAGTCGGATCGTGCGAAGACGCGTTTTGAAAAACTCGGCAGTGTCCTCAAGGGCGTCGGCACTGCCATGGGCTCCGTTCTGGTGGCGGCGGGTACCGTAGCATATCAACTCGGCAAAGCGGTCGTCGAACAGTTCGGGGAATTGGAGCAAAATCTTGGCGGCTCGGAGGCTGTGTTCGGCGAATACGCCGCCTCCATTCAGAAGACCGGCGAGGACGCATATAAAAATCTCGGCGTTTCACAGAGCGAGTATCTCGCCACCGCCAATAAGATGGGCGCGTTATTTCAGGGCGTCGGCGTCGATCAGCAGACGAGTCTGGAACTGACTGAAAAGGCCATGCAGCGCGCTGCGGATATGGCGTCCGTCATGGGCATCGATACTTCCGCTGCATTGGAAGCGGTCACCGGCGCAGCCAAGGGTAACTTCACCATGATGGACAACCTTGGCGTCGCCATGAACGCAACCAGCATTCAGGCATATGCCGTGGCCAAGGGGCTGGACTTTACCTGGAGTTCGGCGACGCAGGCGCAGAAAGCCGAAGTCGCCATGCAGATGTTCTTTGAGAACACAGAGCAGTATGCCGGCAACTTCGCGCGCGAATCCTCGGAGACGATCACCGGTTCCATTGGCATGATGAAAGCGGCCGCATCGTCGTGGATGGCAGGACTTGGTAATGCCGAAGCGGATACGCAATCGTTGACGCGGAACATGATCGACGCGTTCAAGACCGTTATGACGAACGTGACTCCGGTGCTGGAGAATATCGTAAAGGCCCTGCCGGAAGCGCTGGATGCAGTATTTTCGGAGATCTCCACGCTGCTGCCCTCGATACTGGGTACCGTAACCTCCATCTTTAAGCAACTGCTCAATATGCTGATCCAGCTGCTGCCGGAGCTGATCCCGGTCGCGGTCGACGCCGTTATGACGATCATTTGGGCGATTGTCGATAATCTGCCGCTGTTGGTGGATACGGCGGTTCAGCTAATCTTGGCACTGGTGGACGGAATCGGACAGGCGCTGCCCGAACTGATCCCCGCGATCGTGGAAGCGGTCGTCCTGATCGTATCCTCGCTGCTGTCGAATATCGATCAAATCATCGAAGCAGGCATGTCGATCCTGTTCGGCCTGATCGAAGGGATTATGAACGCGCTGCCTGCGCTGGTCGAAGCGCTGCCGCAGCTGATTACGGCGATCGTGGAGTTTTTCATTGAAAACCTGCCTCAGATTCTGTATGTAGGCGTGCAGGCGATCGGGGCGCTGATTCAGGGAATCGTCGGTGCGATCCCGCAGCTTTCTTCTGCCATGCCACAGGTCATTTCCTCGATTACAAGCGGCATTTTCAAGGCCGTTTCCTCGGTTACCCAGATTGGTAAGAACATCGTGCAGGGTTTGTGGCAAGGCATCCAGTCCATGGGCCAGTGGATCCAGGACAAGATCGGGAGCCTGTTCCGAAGCGTTGTTGACGGAGCAAAGAGCGTGCTCGGCATCCACAGCCCGTCGACCGTGTTCGCCGGGATTGGCGAGAACATGGGCCTCGGCTTGGGCTCCGGGTTTACCGACGCCATGGCCGGCGTGGAAAGGGATATCACGAACGCCATCCCGACCAACTTCGATCTCGACGTCAACGCGGACTATCTTACGAAAACGGCAAACCCGCTGGCAGGCGTCGCCAAGCGTATTGTCGAGCATACCGGCACGATCCGGATCGAGGGCGTCAACGACGAAGGGATCATGACCAAGGTCGTCGACTTCCTGGTCGGAGAACTGCGGCAGGAGGTGCTTGCCTGATATGGCGCTTCTGAGAAACGAAGATACCGGAGTTGACATCACCCGGTTTATTACATTAGAAGAAAAACAGTCCGTCATCCGAACGGAATGGCAGACGCTGGATGGCCGGACGTATCTGCAGCGGTACGGCATACCGAACGCAACCTACGAGATCGTGGCGTACGTCACCTACGTCGGCAAACAACTCCTGTTTGATGCGGAGGATACCGCCGCGCTGCTGAAAGCCGAGTGCAAGCACGGCACGTTTTACGGGCATATTATCGAGCTGAAGGAGTTCAGCCGCCTCGCTGGCGACTGGTATAAGACGACGCTAACGCTCGCGCCGGAGGTGACGGAATAATGAGAATCCTGCCGGCCGAGATACGGAACAAACTGCTGGAGCGGTTCCAGGTCGAAAGCAAAGACGCCAAGCCAAATCTACGCGTCGTCGCGACGCAGTCGACCGTCAATACGCTGCTGACTGAGGACATCCACAAAGATGTGGCAGTAGGGTTCGGCGATGTGACCGTTCGGCAGCTGCCTGGAGAATCGACACCGTCGCTGGCATATGCGATCTGCATCGACAGCGGCGTCGCCAACATCTACGAGCGCAGCTTTCCGACCGATCTCGAATCGCCATGGGTATGGAACTGGACGCTCGGAGCGGCAATAGACGTCGCGATCGAGTTCAACGGCGAATGGACGATCAACGCAAAGACCCGCTGTTATGAGCTGATCACCGAGGAGACGCCGTACATCTTTTTTACGGATGCAGCGGGCACGCTGTATGTTCAGAAATGGCAGGATGAAGCGACGCGGATTCCGCTCGCCGAAAACGTGGAGCAGATATCGGTCTGCCGGGCGTGGAAATCGAACCTTGACGTTGGCGTCGATCAAGGACTCGTGATCGGATATCTGCGTGAAGGCGGTGTTTATTACAGAACCTACACAGAACAGGAAGGCGGCGCAATCCTCTGGGAGGAGGAACGGCAGGTAACGGAACTCGGCACGGCCAACACGACGCTGGCGCTGTTTCGGACGAACGATTACCGGCTCGGGCTTGTAACCGAAAATGCCGGGCAGATACAGTATGTACTGTCCTACCGAACGTACGCCGGGCAAGCCATGCCGGCGGAGTACGCCGACGTGCAGCCGCGGGATGCGCGGATCTGGATGATCCCGCCAACCCGTTATTACCCGATGACAACGGAACGGGCGAATGTTGATACGTATTTTGTATACCTCATGACACATCCGTTGGATATGGTGTTCGAAATCAGCGCGGTCACGCGCGTGGACGAACGAAACCTGCTGTTCGCGTTCAGCCAGGATATCGGAGGTGAAATACTTCCAACCATATCCATCTCACCTGAGCGGACGATCCTGTCGGCGACGATACAGAGCGGAAACGAGCTGCTCATAACGCTTGGCGAGGACATGAACAGGGTGACGCCGTTCGACTTGACGATTACGAATTGCCGTACCGGATATTGGATTGTGGACGGTATGAAGACGGCGCTCGAAACGTTGACCATCCACGCCGACGGTGCGCCGAACGAGGGCGTTGAAGAGGAGTCCGCAACGGTTGCAACGACCGGAACCGTGCTGCTGATCACAGCGAATAAATTCTATCCGGTGACCAGTGAAATGGCTGTTGTGACAGGTTCTGGGTCCGTAACCCTGACGCCGGTAGACGTGATTCCGATATAAGGAGAAAGACGATATGAACAAACTCGAACAGCATGCAGTGATCCATAACCGCTTCGATGTGATCGTGCAGGATGCAAAGACCGGGAAGGTCAAGCAGACTGCCGTTGCGTACAACATTATCCTGAACCGGTGGTTTTACTGCCTGACGGCAAGCGGAGGGGTCAGTTGGGAGTGCTCGCATCTGGTGCGGATCGCATTCGGCACGGGGACGGGGACGCTGGATGTGACCCGTACGGCGATGTTTTCACAACTGGGCTCGAAGGATGCAACCGTGATCGATACGGTATACGATAGTCCGACGAGCTATGTGACAAAAGAAGTCCGGCTCGAAGCGGATGAGTACAATGGCAACACGATCACGGAAGTCGGTTTTCTGGACAATTATTCCATCTGGTATTTTCTTGTCACGCACGCATTTTTGAAGGACAGCGAAGGAAACCAGATCGCGATTGTCAAGACCGACTCGGACGTCGTGATCATCCGCGGTACGTTTTACGTAACGTTCACACAGGGCGGGTTCGGTACGAATGGTATTTATTCTCCGGAAAGCGAGAATCTGATCGTATCCTGTATCTTCGGGAATAATAGCCTGCCGATGAACGCGCGATTCTCCGGGTTCACGAGCGATACCCCCGCAAGGATGGGCGTCCGATATCACGGTGCAAAGACGACCACGCTGGCTAATTGCACAATAGACACCGCAGCATGGAAGCTTGATTACCCTGTGTTCACGTGGAGCGACGTGGAGTGCAACGGCCAGACGGTCAAACAGATCGGCATGCCCGGTTTCGCGGCGATCAATCTGCCGGACAGCTCAATCTTTACGCCGATCGCCATATCGCACTTATCGATCGGCACTGGAGATGGAAGCACAACCGAATTTGATATCGGCTCTCCGTTGTTTGTACCGGACAGCGAAACGATCTATGTCGATGGAGTAGCACAGACGCGCGGTACGGATTACACAGTGGATCCGAACAACAACATGACCGACATGCGTGAAAACTACTGGTCGGCTGAGTTCGATGCGCTTTCGGACAATGTCGAGTTTGGAAACCTGAAAACAAGTACGATGATAGGCACCCCGTACTACGATCCCATTGCGTGGTGGATCTGTACCAATGCGTACCATTACCCGAGCAGCTGTACGGTCTCGTCGACGTATCCGATACGGATTGACTTTGGCGTAGCGCGGGATTGCAATCGAATGAAGTTTGAGTTGATCACGGTACCGTCCGCGCAGATTGACAATATGGTGATCGAGTATTCCAGCGACAATATCAGCTGGACGGCGGTTGCTGCAACGCGAAGCGCACAGGTGTGGAGCTTCCCACTGACCAGTGCACGCTATTGGAGGGTGTACATTCTATCCTATTCGTGGACCTATTCGCTGCAATATTACAGTCTTCCAACGCGGGATTCGCTGGTAACCGGGACATCGTTCTTCCTCGGGAAAGTAACGGCGGGATTAAAATTTATTACCGCACCGGCCACGGGCGCGGCGATCGAAGCGTCGTTCACGCTGAACTACCCCTACAAGACGGCGAACAACCTTCTCAAGTTCACCGCCTCGCTGGTGTTAACGCGCGGAGAGGGGAGCTGATATCTTGGAACTTTCCTTTGAGTATACGGGTACGCTCGGGACCGGTGCATCTCCGCAGGCCGTCCACATGATGGACAACGGTCTGCGGTTTTTCTATCTGGACGCCGGCGTGGTGAAGGCGAAAGAATCATACCCGGATATGGGGATCTACGACGACCTTGTTTTCACCGACAAAGGCCGCGTCTGCACGAACACCGGTGTTGAGAAACCGCAGCTCAAGAAAGTGGCGCACCACGGCGCTTACGGGTTCTGGTCGGCAGGAAGCGCACACCGGTTCGTCATGTACATGCTACCGAGCGATATCTCCACCATGGTGGAGAGCATTTCCATCTCTCACACAAAGGATAGTCCGATCTCGCAGCTGTCGGCGACATTTCAGAACGTGGAGAACCGGCTCGTGGGTCGGGCGCGATCGATCGTGCAGCCGAATACGCTGCTGGATCTGTATTTCTCAATGGGTTCTTCCGGCGAGGTCGGCATGGGTCGGTTCTATATCGATCGGACGAACGTGGATTACCCGAAAGGCATGGTGTCCGTTTCGGCGCGAAATACGATCGGAAAGCTCCTAAAGGATCAGACGTTCGACGAGGATACGACATTCATGGAATCCGACCTGAAGCTGAATCTTGAAGCGGTGCTTGCCTTAGCCGGCGTGGAAGAGAGTTTTGTGGGCGACCCGGCGAAGACATGGAATCTGACTTTCGAGCCGGACGTGACGATACTCGATGGGCTGACGCAGGTGATCACGCTGCTCTCTGGTTGGCAGATCAAAGAAACCATGGACGGCGTGGTGGGCATTGCAAGCTCAGCCGATACGCGGTTCGATCAGCCGACGACGGTTGTGTTCGAACTTGAGAAGAACTGCTGGAGTTATAGCACGGAGTATGCGGATGAAAATACGTACGCCAAGATCTGCGTACGGTGTGCAGAACCGGAGCAAGTGCTGTATGTCGCGCTTGACCCGCACCGCTGGTGGAATTCACCGGGCAATAAAACGCTGTACGTCGATCTGCCGGATGGGACGTCCTCCACCGAGCTTGCGGCTTACGCCGCCGAGCTGGCCGCCAGTGTTGCGCTTGTCGGCCGGACGGAGAGCTTTGCCGGGATCTTTACGCCGGCACTGATCGTGGGCGACTTGATCGCGCTCGTAGAAAGCGACGGAACGCAGACCGAGATCGGGACCGTGACCACGGTGAAACACACGCTGGGGAGGTCCGGTTTCTATACCGAATTCACGATCGATTCGAGCGGAAGAAAGGGAAAAGCGCTGCTGAAAGATTACCTTTCGCAGATTACGAGTACGTCCAGCAGCAAGGGCGTAACGATCACCTGATGGGAGAAATGAATATGGAATTTACGTGCAATATCCGAAAGGGTATGTCCGGCGAGGACGTGCTTTTTTGTAAGCAGAAGCTGCTGGAGCTCGGCTACTACGCCGACCATATCACGACAGTGACGAAGAAGACGTTCGGCACGGATACGCTGGAGGCCGTGAAACGGTTTCAGGCGCAGGCGGGGTTGACCGTCGACGGGGTCATTGGAAGCCAAACGTGGGCGGCGCTGTTCGGCGACACGGCGGCCGAAGCGGAGACGATCGAAAAGGAGACGCCGTCGGAGAAAGCGCTCACGATCGTGGCTCTTGCCCGAACCCGGATCGGCGATCTGTACGTTTGGGGCGGCAGTGGTATGACGGATGTGTCCGACAGCGCGATCCAGGCGAAAGACGACGAATACGCGCGGGCGATTGTTTTTCGGGATAAGCAATACAAATACGGGTTTTCAGACCTGCTCGGACATGACTGCTCGGGGTTCATTTCCTGGCTCATGCGGGAGTGTGATATTTGGGACAACCGGCGCGACTGCGACGGGCTATGGTCGCTTTGCGATGAGGTTACCCGCGGTGAACTGATCGCCGGCGATTTCGTGTTTCGGGTATCTTCGACGAATTCCAGCGACGAAACGCACATCGGTCTGTACTGTGGGTGCGGCGTCGTGATACATGACAAGGGCCGTGACGTTGGCGTTGTACTCGAGGGAATCAACAAGGGCGGCAGTGGGTACTGGCACAAGTGTGGCCGCTGCAAGTTGCTGTATGAGTAAGAAATGGAGGGATGCAAATTGAACTATATCGGAGAGATCATTTCGGGCGTATTCGCCCTGTTGGTCGTCTGGATTGAAGTCCGGGCGACGCGCGACCGAAAGCAGACGGAACGGCGCGCCGCCGTCCGGGCAAAGGAATCGAAGCTGGCTATGAAGATGCAGGACGCGAACCTGTCGTTGTCTCTCGCCACGGCGCTGGCGGTTGAACGCGGCGAAACGAATGGTGAAATGAAAACCGCGCGTGAAAAGGCGAAGACCGCGCAAGAGGAATACGAAGATTTTGTCCACGAGCTTGCGTCGAAGCAGGCTACATCTATCTAAATTAAAGGAGGAAACACAACATGAAAAAGAAACTGCTATTGGTACTGATCGCACTCCTGGTGCTAGCGCTTCCCGTTTATGCGCTGGTGGATACGGGCGGGACGAGCGCTGCAACCGACATCCTGATCGAGAACGCTGTGGATATCGCCGCGGCGTTTTTTATTGCGCTGATCGGCATGTTTGGTGCGTGGCTGACGGCGAAGCTTGGCAGGATCACGCAGCTCGATACGGTGAACAAGGCGCAGCAGGAACTGATCAAGCTGGCGCAGATCACGGTTGGGGAACTGAAACAGACGGTCGTCGACGGCATGAAGGCCGCGAGCAAGGATGGAAAACTGACCAAAGATGAGATCGCCGCGCTCGGCCAGCTACTGTATGAGAAGACGACGGCCAAGCTGTCCGATTCCGCGATGTACGTGCTGACGGCCGCGCAGGTCGATATCTCCGCGCTGATCACCGGTACGGCGGAACAGATGATCTCCGGCATGAAGTAAGAAAAAACAGAATATCGACAGAGGGGAGCGTCTTTCGGGGGCGCTCCTTTTTTTATAGGGAGGAGAACTATATGGCGAAATACAGAACGATTAATCAGGCGCACGATTGTCTCAAGGAACTGGATGCGGATACCGCCATTACGCTGCACGCGCTCCGGAAACTGGTGGTTTCCGGCCAGATACCGAGCATGCGCGTCGGCAAGAAATACCTGATCGACTTGGATATTCTTTCCGGCTATTTGAAGGTGCCGATTTCACAGGATCGTTCTCTTGACTTTACACCGAGTCAGAGTGATCTATAGTACCAGGCCGATCGAATAAGGAAGGAGGAGTACAATGGCTGCGATAAGAAAACGCAAGGGGAAAACGGGAGATTCCTATCTGCTTACATCCAGCAACGGCAGAGACGCATTTGGAAAACAGGTTCGAATCAGCACAACGTGGCATCCGTCGCCTGATATGACTGCCGCGCAAGTCAGGCGCGCGGTGAAGAACGCTGCGACGGAGCTTGACAGGCAGTGTGAACAAGGCTATGTTGCAGACGATAAACAGACGTTTGCGGAATACGCCGAGTATGTTCTGAACCTTAAGGAAACGAATGGGACCAAGAAAGGTACCCTTCGTTCCTCGCGCCAAATGCTGACGCGTATCAACGCGGCGTTTGGCAACGTGAAGCTGAAGGATATCCGGCCGCAACACCTGAATCGCTTCTACACGGATTTGAGTAAAAAGGGGCAGCGCATCAGCGGACACTATGCGTATGTGCTGGACGCGGAGAAGTTCAAAGAAACGATTCGTAAAAAGTTCGGCTCATTCGACAAGTACCATGAGAACGGAGGCCCCAGTTGCTCGACGCTTGCAAAGATGTGCCGGGGTGAACATTGCGATTTCGATCTGGCAATGCGTTCTTCGAAGCTGCTCGGAGCCAAGTTTACAACGTTGTTCCGCGAAGAGAAGCAAACGGAGCCGCTTTCAGCAAACACGATCCATCACTTCCACAACATGATTTCCATGGTTCTTGCGCAGGCTGAGCGTGAAATGATTATCCCTTATAACTCCGCTTCAAAAGCCAGTCCGCCGAAGGTCATTCGGAAAGAACCGAACTTCATGCAAGTGAACGATGTGATGAAGATCATGGAGTGTTTACAGCAGGAGCCGCTGATGTGGCAGGTTGTTATGATGCTCCTCATCGCCACCGGCGCACGGCGCGGGGAGATCGCGGGATTGAAATGGAAGAATGTCGATTTTGAGAACGGGAGCATTCGGATTGATTGCGCCCTTCTTTACGGTTCCAAAACTGGCGTATACGAGGAAACGCCAAAAACAAGCGCCGGATACCGCACGATTGGCATACCCGGCGAGGTGATGGATTTACTGCGTCGGTATAGGGTTGAGCAAAACAAGCAGAAGCTGCGCATGGGAGCTGACTGGGAACAGACGGACTACGTTTTTACCAACGAAACCGGTCGATACGTTCATCCGTGCACATTCTCAAGATGGCCGACCAAGTTTGCCGAAAGGTACGGCTTGCCGCACATCAACCCACATGCGCTGCGGCACACACAGGCTTCGGTACTTTATAAGAGCAACGTCGACCCGGTGACCATTTCGCGCAGGTTGGGCCACAGCCGTGTTTCAACCACGCAGGATATTTACTGCCATCTACTCGAGCAGGCAGACGATACGGCGCGGGATGCGATCGGCAAGGTGCTGTTTGGCGAAAAGAAGAAGCAGCCGCCAACGCCGGGGAAGCAGAATGTGCGGTAAGCAGTAGTAAGCACGCTTATAAGGATGTTTTATTATTACGACTAATACTGTTGGACAGATTCATGTGAGTATCCCTGCAAAAGATAACGGCTTAGACTATAGTAGTGATTTCGTGGAGACGCAATTTTATAGGGGATTCAACATCGGTTGACAAAACGGAGAAGCCAAAATATTCACGCACTACACATATGCATAGTCTCCTTTTAAGTTGATTTAAAGTGTGGCATAATATAACCGGTATCTCCGGGGAGGGAGCAAACGGAGTGGGTGTTTGCATAGGATCAACTGTCTGAACGGCAAGCGCGCACGCTTCGTCATACAATTTACGGTCGCGTCCGTAGTTGACGAGCTCAATGGTCAACATAACCAATGCGATGATCAGCATGCTTGATAACGATAACGCAGCGATCAGCAATATTCGCGCTTTGAGCCGCTTATGTTTATTTTTCACTCTTGCCTTGCGATACCCCACGGTCATTCTGGGAAACGCTTCCAGGGTATAGAGAACGGTCATTAGTGCTTTACTTCGTGACGATAACATAGTAAATCACAGATTCCACTTGGCGGCAAAGATGCAGGAACAGCTTGTCAGGTAGATTTCGTGCTGGAAGAAGCAGCACAAGTCGCTTGCTATTACGTTGCAGTTTATAACTTGCATGAAATGCTTCTTTCTCCGCTTTAGTGCGGCTGTCCGGAGACATACCCGCAGGAGGCGCGGACATGCAGCCGAGGTGCAATCAGGTTGTCCTCCTGCTGTAGAGGATACTTTTCAATAAGACTCACCACTTTTTCGGCGGCGAGTCTTCCCAGAATCTCCTTGGGATGCACCACGGTGGTGAGTTGGGGATTGGTTACGGAGGCCAACACGGTGTCGTCAAAACCGATCACCGATACGTCGTCTGGAACCCGGATCCCAGCACTCTGAAGAATTCTGATCACCTTCAGGGCTGTATCGTCATTAAAGCAGAACACCCCGGTGATGCCCTGCGCCCTGATAACGGAAAGCAGGTCGTTTTCCAGACCCGGTGAGTCCTCCACCGTTACAAGAGGCGGAAGGCCGTGGGCCACCAGCACGGAAGCAAATCCTTCTTTTCGAAAACTGTTTTCATAAGCGCGGCTGCAACACACCATCAGGCAGCGTTCATGACGCAGGGAGACCAGATACTCCGCCGCAAGTCGACCGCCGCCGAAATCATCGAACACCATTCTCTCTCCCGGCAGTTCGTCATATGCATGATCCAGCATAATGTAGGGAATGCCGTTTGCGCTGATGCGTCTGAAAACATCCCGTAGTTCCGGCAGCAGGGGGCTGACCTGATTGGACGGTTGTAAAATAATACCTGCGGATCCGTGTGCCAGCAACTGTGTTAAAGTATCAGAGATCTCTAGTTGGCTGTCGCGTGTGTCATGGATGATGAAACGATAGTTGTGCTGGGTAAGAACGCTTGAGATACTCTGGATATAGTGGGCGGTAAAGTAAGCGTAGGAGATATCAAGCAACACGTCGATGTTACCGGAGATGGTTACGGGTCGATAGCAGACGTAAGCACCCTTCCCGTGAAGCTTTTCAATGTATTTTTCATTGACCAGCTCAGACAGCGCGCTTCGCACGGTCATACGGCTCAGCCCGTAGCGTGCCACCAGATCATTTTCACTGGGCAGTTTTTCTCCGTATGGAATGGCACCGGTGAGGATGGCATCCCGCAGGGCCAGGGCTAACTGGGCATAAAGCGGGATCATGCTGTTGCGGTCGATGATGAGATTCAGCTTCATAAAATATCACTCCATTTTACGGATAACATGCCGCAAATTCTGGCTATGCATAGGCCGTAATATTTGATTCCAGAAAATCATTCCCCGAAAAACGTGGGGAAAAGAGCATTGACAATGCCGTCGTCGGGGGATATAATGAAAACAATTTTAGTGGTGCTAGTCAAACATGTACGGACATCAATACAAGTCAATTATAGCAAGATTTTTAAAATTTGCAAGATCCAATTTCATATTTTCCGGATTCCCGACAAGGTATTGTACGGCGTGATACGCCGTTCAAAATAAACAAAGGGAGAAGACGAAAATGAAAAACTCACGCGGCATTCTGCCAGCAATCCTGTGTATCGCACTTTGCCTGTCCATGCTAGCTGGCTGCAGTAGCGCCCCCAAGACGGCAGTCGGTGCAAGCAGCGCATCGGGATCCGAGCCTATCACCCTTACGGTGTGGTTCTCCGATATACAGGCCAGTGAAAGTGCCCTTCCCGAGGAAGAGTGGAACATCAACAAATTCGCCCGCAGGTTTGAACAGGAAAACCCTGGGGTCACGGTAAATATTGTGTATCAGGCCGATCAGAGCGTTGCGCAAAGCAAGCTGAAGGCAGAGGTGGCTGCGGGTACCGCGCCGGATATCGTCAATACCTATTCGGGTTTCCTTGTAACTTCATATAAAGACATTTTTGCAGATATTACTCAGTATGTGCCGGCATCCGATCTGGAAGAGCTGACCGGCTGGAGCGGCGTTCGGGAAAACATGGATCCTGAAGGCGCAATTCTTGGCTACCCCGAGGCGGGCAGCGAACTAGGCATGTTTCTTTATAACAAGGAGTTGGTGGCCAATGCCGGAGTTGATCTTTCAGGTGAAGGCGCACCGAAGAACGCCGAGGAATTTAAGGCCGCGCTGATAAAGATACGGGATGCCGGCATTCAGCCCATTATCGCGGATAACGGCGGCTTCAACAGTCTTTGGATGTTCGCCACGGGCGCATGGTGGACGCAGATGTCCGGCAGCGCGCGGGTGATGTCCAACAGCACCGCAAAAACCAGCTTCTCCGACGACGAGAATTTTATTAAGACGCTGGACTTTACCGCAAGCCTCTATGCCGAGGGTCTGGTGAACGAGGATTACTCCAGCTGTCCCGACGCTTTGCAAAAGTTCTATAATGGCGAAGGTGCCATGTTCCCCACGGGCAATTGGGACGTTGCCGCTTCCTTGGAAGCCATGGGCGACAATCTGGGTATCTACTGTATTCCCAGCTTTGATGGCAAAGTGGATGATATCCAGATCGGCGGCGTAGGCCAGAGCTGGTCTGTGCTGAAGAGCTGTAAGAATCCTGAGATGGCCGTAAAGTTTCTGTCCTATGTCAATTCCAAGGAATACGTCATCGCGCAGGCCGCGTTTACCGGCAAGGTTCCTCAGCGTAAGAACTTAACCGCCGAAGAGATCGGCTGGGCCGGCAGCGACGTGTATGAAACTATACTCAAATACAGCGACGGTGTGGTGATCTGGAACGATAACGCGTTGCAGGTGGATGTTGCAAACGAATATTACACTCGCACCGGCATGGTGATTATCGGGCAGATTACCGCCGCTGAATGCGCACAGCAACTGGACGAAATCGCAGCTGACGCGGCTAACTAACTGGCACCGCAACACCGTAACGATCAGAAAGTGAACGTGAAATCATGGATATACGCAGACGAAACAAAAATAAACTGCTGAAGCTGGACAATCGGCAGGGTTGGCTGGCTGTCTGCATCCCGCTGCTGCTCATAATGATATTCGATGGCTACCCTATGGTGAAGGGAATCTATGAAAGTTTTACCAACTGGGATGGTCTGTTTCAAAATGATTTCGTTGGGCTAAAAAACTATATTCAGATTCTCACCAACAATGAATTCTGGAAGATGCTGTCCAACAACTTCATTCTGCTGCTGTTCATCCCCGCTCAGATTCTTCTGGGCCTGATCGTTGCGGTGCTTCTCTATGAGGAAATTCCGGGATGGAAATTCTATCGAAGCTGCTATTATTTGCCGCAGGTGACCTCCGCGCTGAGCATCGGGTATATTTTTTCCGTGTTGTTCGGCATGCACGGACCTATCAACACGCTGCTTCAAAAAATCGGGATGGGTTTCCTTGCAGTTAACTGGTTGGGCTCTCGGGGAACAGCGCTGACGGTGATCATTCTGTGCCTCATTTGGATGAACATCGGCTGGCAGGCTATGCTGTTTCTTGGGGGCATGTCCACCATTCCCACCGAGGTGTACGAATCCGCCAAGCTGGACGGCGCGGGCTATTGGACGCGGATGTTTAAAATTACACTGCCCTTGCTGGTTCATACGTTGGAGTACTCCTGCGTTATGTCGGTACTGTGGTGCTTTACTGGCTTGTTCAGCATCATTGCCTCAATTACAAACGGCGGACCGGGCTACGACACCACCACGGTGGATTACATGATTTATCTCAAGGCCTTCCGAGGGACAAGCAAATACGGCTATGCTTGCGCACTGGCGGTGATTCTTGCAATTATTGTGGTATTCTTTACGGTTATGCAAATGAAGACGGCAGACAAGTCCGACGATTGGAGTAACTGATATGATACAAGCAATTCGAAAAAGCCCGAAGCGTGCGCTGGCCATTTCGGTGATCACTGTTTTTTTGGTGATTATGACCTTCAGCTTTCTCTATCCGTTGTACTATATTCTGCTGAATGCGCTCAAACCTAAAATGGACTACATTGTGGATCCCTTCGGCCTGCCGTCAAACGCTACGCTGGATAACTTCAAGACCCTGTTTGCGGACTATAATATCTGGCTGCATGTGGGCAACTCTCTGTTTATTGCCGTTGTATCAACCGCGCTTGTGTTGATCACCTCATCCATTGCTAGCTACGCGATTGCAAAACTTCAATTTCGGGGTAAGACCATTGCTTACATGATTATTCTGGCCACAATGTTTTTGCCAGGACAGGTTACCATGATCCCCAAGTACACCATGTTTGCACAGATGGGGTTGATTGATTCCCATTGGGCAATTATTTTGTCCAGCTGGGCCGCGGGGGTTCCCGGCGCGGTGTTGCTTTTGCGAAGTTCCTTTATCGGCATTTCCAACGAGATGATAGAAAGCGCCAAAATAGACGGAGCTGGATTCTTCACCATTTTATTCCGCATCGTTATGCCGGTGAGTGTAGCGGGAATTGCCGTTGTGCTGATCTTCCAGTTTATTGGCACGTGGAACGATTTCCTTACGCCTCTGCTGTACCTCACCTCCCAGTCCAAGCAGACGCTGATGGTGATTCTCTCACAGATGGTGACTAGATATGGAAAAAATCCTACGATTCAGCTTGCAGGCATTTTTGTCAGCCTGATTCCATCGGTAACCCTGTATCTGTGCCTGCAAAAATACATGATCAAGGGTGTTATGAAGGGTTCGCTTAAATAAATACAAAGGATACAAAAAACGGCATGTCGGTGAAAATTGCGATTATCGGTGCGGGAAGCGGTACCTTTTCCATCAATCTGATCAAGGATCTGTGCGTCAACAGGCATTTTGAGGGCGCGCAGGTGACTATGATGGACATTCATCAGGTTCGGCTGGACGGGGTCTATGGCCTTTGCTACCGCTATGTGAAGGAGATCGGCGTAAATCTGCATATTTCAAAAACCATGGATCGGGCGGAAGCGCTTGCAGATGCGGATTTTGTTGTGCATGTGGCGCTGGATTACGGGCATGAACGACTGCGGGAAGGCTGGGAACTGGCTAAAAAGAACGGATACCGTTTCGGTGGTAGCCTGCATATCATGCACGACGAAGCTTTCTGGGTGAACTTTCATCAGCTCCGGCTGATGGAGTCGGTATACTGTGACATACAGCGTATCTGCCCTACGGCGTGGATGCTGCTGGTGGCCAATCCAGTTCAAGCCGGGGTAACCTACCTAACACGGAAGTACCCCGGGGCAAAGATCGTTGGAATGTGCCACGGCAGCAACTGCGCCTATGAGGTGATCAGTGCCTTGGGCTATTTGCGAAGTGAATGCCGTTTTCAGGTTTCCGGGGTCAATCACTTTGTCTGGTTGACAGAGCTGTATCACAAGGATCGGGACATCTATCCCGAGTTTGCGCAGTGGATTCGGGATGGTAAGTATCGACAATATCTTGACGGAAAGCCGGAGAGGGATCGCATTAGTCCGCTGATCGGCCCAAAGGCGGCGGATCTGTTTGAGCGGTTCGGTCTTTTTCCCATTGGGGATACGGCTTCCCCAGGCGGCGGCTCGTGGGGCTGGTGGTATCATAAAAATGAATCGGCGTATATGGAGGATCCCGAAACCTGGTACGCCCAATATTTTGAATACTGCGAAAACAACGTGCGCCGGATTCACGAGGCGGTGATGGACAAAGACACACCGGTATCCAGGGTGTTCTCAGACATTCCCTCCGATGAGCCGATGATTCCAACCATAGAAGCGCTGGCCTTTGATATTGAGCACCTGCTGGTGGTCAATATTCCCAATGAAGGGGAGTTTGTTCCCGGCGTTCCCAAGGATTACGAGGTGGAATGCCTTGCGTTGGTGAACAAGGGTGGGATTGCAGGTCTGCGGATGAAGCCTCTTCCTCGGGAACTGCTGGCCTATATTCAACGCGACCGTATTGCTCCGGTAGAGATGGAGCTAAGGGCCTTCGAAACCGGCAACATCCGGTATCTTGAGCAACTGGTGCTGATGGATCCGTGGACAAGATCACTGGAACAGGCACAGGCGCTCATCGGGGATATTCTGAATATGCCGTGTAACCACGTTATGAAAGAATACTTCATAAATAAAAAAACAACCAAGAATTAATGAAGAAACATGTAGATGGAACACATCTGCCGGTTTTGTACGATGCTCCGTATATTCCGGAGACCATTGCGCACGATTTCGAAATGCGCGGCGGCGAATGGGTCCTGGTGGACGGCAGGTTCATCGGTAAAAATTCGGACAACAAGCTAGGCATGAATATATTCCGTCAAGTAGATAAGGAGCGTGCTATGCAGATCGTACCCAGAAATGAATACCCGCGGCCACATTTCGTTCGTCCTGACTGGCTGTGTCTCAACGGTGTGTGGGAGTTTTCTTTCGACAAGCCCGTATATGACCGCACCATTATTGTGCCATACGCACCCGAATGCCGTCTTTCCAGCGTGGGGGTAACAGCCTATTTTGAGACGCTGTATTATCGGCGTACCTTTCGTCTGCCTGCCACAATGAGCGGCAAGCGAATCCTCCTGCACTTTGGAGCGGTGGACTATACATGCCGGGTCTTTATCAACGGCGCTGCCGTGGGTGCGCATCAGGGCGGACATACCGCTTTCAGCTTCGATATAACCGATTCGATCTGTCTTGATGGGGAAAACGAACTGCGAGTTGAAGCCCGGGATGATCCGCTGGATCTGACGATGCCACGAGGCAAGCAGTTCTGGAAGGAGCATTCTGAAGGAATATTTTATACCCGTACCTCCGGTATCTGGCAAAGCGTATGGCTTGAGCCAGTTAGCAATGCTTACCTGAAACAGGTGAAAATTACGCCCCACTTGTTTGACCGCAGCGTTCGGTTCGACTACTCGCTTTCCCGACCCGCCGCGCTAGAAATAGCGGTGTCCTGCGGTGTTACGCCTGTAATGCGGGCTTTGTGCAGCGGGCAGGGGAAAAGCGGTACATGCACACTGTATGTGGATAGACAGCAGGAACCCAGCTGGTTTTTTTGTGAGGAGCATGCCTGGTCGCCGGAAACGCCCAGACTATTTGACGTGACTTTTCGTGTGCTGGAGGGGGAAACTGTAACCGACACGGTGCAGTCCTACTTCGGCATGCGGGATGTGCGGGTGGAAAACGGCTTGTTTTTACTTAACGGCCGTCCCCGAATTCAGCGGCTGGTACTTGATCAGGGCTATTGGCCGGAATCTCTGCTGACGGCACCCACAGACGAGGACTTCATAAAAGATATCAAGCTGGTCAAGGAAATGGGCTTTGACGGCGTCCGACTGCATCAAAAGATAGAGGATCCCCGGTTTTTATACCATGCGGATCACATGGGCCTGCTGGTGTGGAGCGAGTTTCCGGCGGCTTATGAATACAGATCCACCGCGATAACCCGTACCATGGATGAGTGGGCGCAAGCAGTGGAGTCAAATTATAATTTCCCCAGTGTGGTTGCATGGACACCTGTGAACGAATCCTGGGGCGTAACAGACATGGCTGCAAGGCCGGAGCAGCGGGCGTTTGTGCGGATGCTGTATTACCTGACAAAAGCCCTTGACCAGACGCGACCAGTGATCGATAACGACGGCTGGGAGCATTGCGGCGGAGATCTGACAACCATCCATGATTACGAACCGGAGGAGACGGTGCTAGCCGTGCGATACGACAGTTTGGATAGCATTCTGCACAGCCGTCCAGAGGGACGCGCACTGTTTGCCACGGATGAGTTCTACAGTGGGCAGCCTATTCTGATCACAGAATTCGGTGGGATTGCCTTTCAGGCTGGAACCGACACTGTCGGGTGGGGTTATTCCAGCGCGGCAGGAGAGGAGGATTTTCTTGCGAAATATGCCGCGATCATGCGGCCCATTCAGAAATCACCGCAGATACAAGGCTTCTGTTACACGCAACTGATGGATGTGGAGCAGGAGATCAACGGGCTGCTTACCTACGATCGAAAACCGAAGGCTGCACTTTCACGTATACGGGAGATTACACTGGGGCTCGAATAAAATGCGTCAATATATAATTACAACAACAAAGCGCATTGCTGGTTGCTGATCTAATTCCCAATTTATAGCCTCGAATTATCGCTATTAAGTCGAATATTGATTTATAGGGGATCTGTTTTTGACGCATTTTTTGACGCACATGACCGCGAAAGATTGCGCTAAGTCGCATCAGATTGCGACAATTACCAATGATCAACTTGCGATTTATACCCGATAACAGGCGGTAGTTGCAGATTACGGGAGATTACTCTCAAAAAATTGGTCAACTCCGACTCCAAAGGCCAGAGGTTCGAATCCTCCCGGGTACGCCAAACCCCCCCTAATTAGGCGACTTTTTAGGGGGCTAAATTTTACCTTGTTTTTCAAAACATGCGACAAAGCGAAAAATCGGAGAAAAGCGTTATTCAGGATATAGAGAATGGCCTGTGAGACGATGAGCTCGCGGGGCTGATTTGCTTCTGATTTATGGTTTAGGAGCAATGCTAGCAGACAAAGAAATTCAGACAGCGATAGGAGCCACAGTTTGAGGGGCGGTCGTCCGCCCCTCAAACCATTGTTCCTGTTGCTGTTTAGGATACCTGCTTTCCGAACAAAGTTTCTGGCCTAGAATTCGAGAGCAGATCAAGACAAGAAACACATATACTTCCGCTTATTTCTTCTTTTTTGATTTTGGTGTTCCTATTGCTTTTTCGATTGAACTAGCGCGGAATTGCGCAATGCGATCCGCTCGTTCGACACGCTGCTGCTCTGCTTCGATCAGAATGTGGTTCTGTTTTAAAAACTCTACCATTTCGATATTTAGTGATTCGTCTTCCAACGTTAAGTGCTGATAAAAAGCGGTGGGGAAAAGGAATTTCTTTTTTCCATACGGTTTGGAGAACGACACGGCGATCACATCATCGCCAATCTGTACAATCTCCCCTTGCCCAAAAGTTTTATGTCGAACGACACCATGTAAAAGATTCATATTTATTACCTTTCTGATCTGATTGTTGGTCCGGGGGTTGTACGTGCCATTAAAAAAAACAGTGCGGTTTGGCAACAAGACTTACGTTGCGCCAAAAGGCAAGCTGCTTTCTTAATATTATATCACATGGAACTGCTTTACGCAGAGTTTAGCGTTGTTTTTCCCGATATATTAAGCATAATCATACAAAAGACACCGTAATCTTTCCACGATGCCACGTTGCATCCATACCGCCGGAATACGATGAAAAAAAACAAAGGAGTTGCAAGACATGCCTTTTTCTATCTTTACCGATTCGTCTGCAAATCTTACGAAGGAGACGCTTGCAGCACTGCGCGTGTTAGTCGTTTCTTTGACGTATGAAGAGAGCGGCGAGCAACATCTTTGTTATGATCCAGATGTGGAGTTCAACGGAGAGCAATTCTACTCCATGCTCAAAAATCCGGCTTTTCATGTGAGAACGTCTCTGATTAACGCAGAGCGTTTCCGCGCCGCATTTGAACAGGAGTTGTCGGCTGGGAACGACGTGCTGTATCTTTCGATGTCCTCCATGATCAGCGGGACATATCAGGCGGCAATGTCCGCCCGTGAGGAGTTATTGCCGGTTTATCCCGAACGAATAATCCGTGTGCTCGATACGAGGGCGGCTTCATTGGGGGAGGGCTTGATGGTGTGCCGCGCCGCGATGATGCGGGAGGACGGGAAAACGATCGACCAGATCGCCGCTTGGGTGGAAGACGCGAAAAAAGTTGTTTGCCAGCATTTTTTGGTTGATGATTTGCAGTTTCTCAGCCGTGGCGGGAGAATTAGCGGGGTAGCTGCGTTCGTAGGAGCAATGCTGCAGATCAAACCACTGCTGAAGGGCGAGAACGGCCGCATCGTATTCAACCAAAACGTGCCCGGAAGGCAAAAGGCGCTGCGCACGTTGGCTGAGATTTTTGACAGGACGGTGGTGGATGCCGCATCCCAAACCATAGGTATTGCACATGCCGGATGTGAACGTGACGCGCTGAAGCTGCGCGACCTGATTGCCGCAAAACACCATGTCGAAGATTTCATGATCGTTTGCTATGAACCCGGGACCGGTTCCCATGTGGGCCCTGGTGCGGTGGCGCTGTTTTTTTATGGTACGGACGACGCTCCGGACTCCCTGCCGACAGTACTGTTAAAAAAACTGGACTTGGATTCGGGAAGATTACGTGCGTTTCTTGCGGATAAACTAAAGCTGTTAAAGGGCAGGCAGTAGGAACGCCAACCAACAAAGAAACAGCGCGGCCTGCTTGGCCGCGCTGAATGCCGCTTGTGACGATAATTACTTGCGGAAGCAATCACTGCAGTAAACAGGGCGGTCACTGCGTGGTTCGAACGGAACCTTGCAAGGACGCCCGCAGCTTGCACATATTGCATCATACATCATGCGCTGTTCGCTGCCACGGGAGTTTTGTTTGCGCGCGATACGGCAATCTTTGCAGCGCTGCGGTTCGTTGGAGAACCCTTTTTCTGCAAAGAACTCCTGCTCGCTGGCGGTGAAGGTGAAGTTTTGTCCGCAATCTTTGCAAACTATGATTTTGTCGCTAAACATATGCTACCATCTTTTCTTGATATTTTTTGACTAACCGGACTATTCCGGTAGATGTCCGTTGAATATTTGTAATGTAAGGCCGTATTGACAGCGGATGAATCCCCTATTGTGCGATGTAAACGTTCACCGCGCGGAATTTGCGGCTGTCTTTCGGGTCGGTTTCAATGTCGAATGTTACTTTTTGCCCCTCCGCCAAGCTTTTGTATCCTCCGCTTTGGATGGATTTGAAGTGGACGAAGACATCATCGCCGCCATCATCATTCATGATGAACCCAAACCCTTTTTCCGAATTAAACCATTTTACTGTGCCACTACTCATGCTGCACCTCCTAATACGATTGGATTCAAAAAGCACATGCCTCAAATCATCTAACGACGATGATCTGCAAACATGTGCGGTCAAAGCAATTATTTTGAATCCAAAATCATACTAACATACTATTTATGACAAGTCAAATGAATTTCCAATTATCTTGGTTTGCAGTTATATGGCCGGGCGAAGCAGCATACATAAGATTAGGGTATTCCCGAGATGTATGTTAATATTGTAGCAGGTGGTGATAAAAGATAGATAATAGAATAAAAGTGATCTTATGTGATAGCATCATCCATATCGACATTGGGAAACGCAGAAATTCTGATGACGAGGACGTATATGAAGAGAAACTTCGCTTGTTTGCCAACGATCATGAGTATGATTCTATTGTTTCTGCGCTTCATAATTGGGACTATGTTATAGCGGAACGTTTTTCGCAGCGGCTGAAAATTAAGTCCTATAACTTGGGTATGGTTCGTTTGGCAAAAAGATGCAATACATTGTGCCTAGCGATAATGAGCGGAAAAGGCGCACCCGACTTTACGGAAGAAATCAACGACGTGACGGCAGTATACGGGATGATGAAGGATTGCATTGACCGGGCGTTCGGGGAGAAAGCTGGAAAACCCGTAAAACGTCGGTTAAATTTATAGACCCGAAATCAGTGAGGATGCCGAAGCCACTATAATATCTCAGGGAAATAATCCGACAAATCATGCCGGAGGGCAGAACGTGGATATTATGAATGTCCATTATTTAGATGGATGGACAATCATTCACCGTACAGAAAAAGCGAAAGCAGAATCGTATATACAGAACGTTCAAATTTGGAATTTTTGGGCGAACCTGCGTTTGACGCACGATGATACAATCAGAGACTTTATATCGCAAATAATCGCGATAGATTACGAGCAGTAAATTTGCGAAACTCCACCGACTAACGCAGATAACAACAAGATACGAGAGCTTTCGATACGCCAATAGGCTGTCTCCGACTCCAAAGGCCAGAGGTTTGAATCCTCTCAGGCACGCCAAAAACGAATGCCACTTGATTGAGTGGCATTCGCTATCGGGCAAAAGGTTCAAGGCCATCACGCCTTCCATAGACAGATGCAATTGAGTTCGAAGTTTTCGATCAGGTTGTTCGATACAACAAAAAGCAGGTCCGATTTTGGAAACAGGACTTACGTTTCGCCAAACTGCACGCTGCTTTTGAGATATTTTATCACTCACGATTTTGCCGATGTAAGTGAAATTTTTATAGAGAATTGTCGAATCGGGAGACAAGTCAAGATCGGTCGTGGGAAAAAACGCCAGCCGGCTTCAGAAAACAAGGGGAAACCCGACAATAGGAAACGATGGACGGAGAGCCAAAAGCCCCGGGAGCGCAAAGACTCTCGGAGCTGTGCTTGCTTGGAACGGGAAAGATTCCTGTATTTTTTTATAAATATTCGAGAATAATTCTATATCGGAGCATTCGAAAGCGATTCCATATTGAGACATTCGAAAGTAAGTTCATATGGGCTTAGGCTTGCTGCGCGGCTTGATTTTTGTTAGGCCTGACGATGGATCAAATCCAGAACGGCTGCCTGCGTATCCGCCGCAAGCACGGTGCGTGCAAGCGCTTCGGATTGCGCGAGGGTGACGTTTCGTAAGGCTTTCTTGACCGCTGGGATTGCGGAGGCGTTCATACTGAATTTGCGTAACCCCAGTCCCAGCAGGACTGCGGCGGCTTCCGGATTGCCCGCCATCTCGCCGCAAACGGAAACGGGTTTTCCGGCTTGTTGAAACGCGTGAAAGATTGCATCAAGCGTACGAAACATCGCCGGCGAGAAGGTCTGGTAGTATTCGGCCGTCAACGGGTTCATTCGATCCGCGGCGAAGAGATACTGGCAAAGATCGTTGGTGCCTACGCTCGCAAAGTCGCATTCCCTCGCGGCTTCTGAAGCCAGCATGGCAATGGAAGGGATCTCCACCATGATTCCAACGGGAATATGCGGGTCAAAGGGAATACCGCTGGCGGTAAGCTGCGACTTGGCCTCTTCCAGCGCGGCTTTTCCGGCCCGGAGGTCCTCCAGGGAGCCGACCATGGGAAACATAATCTGCAGAGTCCCGAAAGCGGAGGCACGGAGCGCAGCGCGAAGCTGCGTGAGGAACAAATTCCTGTGATTCAGGCAGAGACGCAGGGCACGGGAACCCAGGAAAGGATTCTCTTCCTTCGGCAGGGGAAGGGCGGGCAGTGTTTTATCGCCGCCCACATCCAGCGTTCGAAGCGTAACGGGGCGTCCCGAAGCGCGCTCCAGCACCCTGCGGTAGGCACCGGCCTGTTCCTCTTCGGAAGGAAGGCGATCCCTCTCCATATAAAGGAACTCCGTACGGAAAAGTCCGATGAAGGTAAAACTCTCATCCTTTTGCCAACCGGACTCGGAACCGATGTTCAACCCTATTTCCACTGTTACTCCGTCTTTTGTTTCAGCGGGCAGAGTGAGGTATCTCTGGGCGTCCTGCTGATCGGCAAGGAAAACGGTTCGTTTTTCCAGAAAACGCGCAACGGTTCTGTCGTCCGGTTCGGCGAACACCTGCCCTTCAATGGCGTCCACAACTACGTCCCTGCCGTTCGGAAGCGCCTGCGTTGCATCCGGCACGCCCAGTACCGCCGGGATACCGAAGGCACGGGCCAGAATGGCGGAGTGAGAGGTGGCGCCTCCTACTTCGGTTACGATGGCGAGGACATTCTTTCGATCCATGGTTGCGGTATCGCTGGGCAGCAGGTCATGCGCCACAACAACGCATGGCGACGGCAGCATGGAGAGATTATGTTCCTTTTCCCCGTGAAGGACGCGGAGAATTCGGTTCCGCACGTCGCGAATGTCGGCGGCACGAGCGGCAATATTGGTATCCGAAACCCGGCTCAACAGAGCCGCATTCTCCGTGTAAACCCGATCGACCGCGAAATCGGCTGCCTGCCGTTGCTGGAGAATTGCGCTCCGAATCTCTCCGTCCAATTCATCGTCGGCAAGAATTTCACGATGTGCCTCGAAGATCTTTGCTTTATCCCGATCCTGCCCGGACAGTTTACTGACGATTGCGACGAGTTCCGCATCGACGGTTTGAACGGCTTTTGCATAAGCAGAGAGCACGGTCGGTTCGTCTCCGGGTTGTACATAGGTTTCGAAAACGTCGCAAACAAAGGCTTTGTATTGGTAGACCTTACCAATGGCGATGCCGGGGGAAACAGGATTTCCCTTGAATACGCGCATGAGATCACTCCTCGCCAAAACCGCTGTCGATCAGGGAAACCAGAGCGTGCGCGGCCTCCTGCTCATCCGGGCCGTCGGCGGAGATCTCCACCCGGGTGTTTCGGACGATGCCGAGCGATAACAGCCGTACGATAGACTTTGCGTTTACCGCTGCTTCCGCAGGGTGATCCAGATTCCGTATGGTTACGGCGGACTGGAAGGTTTTCGCCTTTCCGACAAAATCGGAGGCCGGCCTTGCATGGAGGCCGGAAGCGTTTTTTACGATGGTCTGCGCAGTTATCATGAGCGGTTTCCTCCGTGAGCTTTTTGCGTTCCGAACAGAAGAATGTGCCGCAGTACCTCCTGCTTGGCATAGGCGGTCATCTTCAAGGAAATTTCATGGCTCATTTTCAGGGGATTGGTCAAAAACGGAATGTCGTCGGCGATATGGGAGGTGACCGCAATGGTCAGGTTGGTGAAAGCGTTGATTTTACACATGCCGTTTTCAACTGCACGGTGAAAATCCTCATCCGAAAGACCGGACGCGCCGTGCATGACCAGCGGGACGGAAACCAGAGAGCGGATGGCGCGCAAACGCTCGAAGTCGATCTTTGGCGCTTCCTTATACACGCCGTGCGCGGTGCCAATGGCGACTGCCAGCGCGTCCACACCTGTTTGCTCCGAAAATTCTGCCGCAGCTTCCGGCTCTGTGTACCGGCTGTCGTCCCGCCGGGACTCCACCGAGCCGGCGTTCGCGCCCACGTGACCGACCTCTCCTTCCACGTCCACGTGGCAAGCGTGCGCCATTTCCACGACGCGCTTTGTCAGGGCGATGTTTTCGGAAAATGACAGAGCGGAACCGTCGATCATGACCGAGGAAAAGCCGGCGCGTATGGCTCTGGCGCAGGCTTCGAAACTTCCGCCGTGGTCAAAATGCAGACAAACCGGCACGCTGGTGCGGGAGATACGGTCCACAAGATAGGGCAGAAAATTCGAATAATCCGGCCCGGGGAAATCACCGGCGGCCAGAATGACAGGCGTCTGCGTTTCCTCCGCGGCGGCCAGGATTCCTTCGGTAAAGGCATGATCCATCGTGTCAAAGGCGCCGACGGCAAAATGTTGTTCGCGGGTGTTCTGCAGCACCTCGCGCAGGGATGCAATTGGCATAGTCTGATACCTCGCTTCGTGGATAGTTCGCGTCTTGACTACAGGCGGATGACGACGCGGTAAGTGCTGGGTTTCAAAGCCTCTTCAAAAGCTTCGGTGGCTTTCTCCTTGGGATATACCGCAGAAATGAGATCGCCCAGGGAAAGGATTCCTTTCCCAATGAGGTTACACGCCTGCTCAAAGGAGACAATACTGGGGTTTACCGCACCTGTGAGGATGGCTTCCGACCCATGGAGCCAGTTCGGACTCACGGGAACCGGATGGTCCGGATGCTGAGAACTATAGATGACGCACCGGCCCAATTTCCCCGTCATTCGGATCGCATCCTCCGCGACCTTCGGGATGGCGGTGGTGTTGAATACCGTTTCCGCTCCGCGGCCGCCGGTCAGTTGCAGAACGCGATCGACTGCGTCTTCTCGGCTGGGGTCGAGGGTGATCCGGCAGCCGTGGCTTTCGGCAAAGGCCCGCCGGGCAGCGTCCGGTTCACTGAGAATGGTGCGCACGCCCATCTTCTCCAGACACATCAGATGCAGCTGACCCATAACGCCGCCACCGATTACCACCGCGTCGTCGCCGATTTTGGGATCTCCGCGGCGGATACTGTTCAGTACGCAGGCAAGCGGTTCGGTCAGCGCCATCTGTTCATAAGGAATATCCTTTTCAGTAAGCCATACGGCGGACCGATCCAGGCAGATGTATTCCGCTAATCCTCCCATGCCGTAGACCCCCGGACCGTTCAGACGAAAAGAGTTCAACTCGACACACTGAGTGGGTTCGCCCCTCCTGCAATAATAACAGCTGTGGCAAGCTTTTTGAACCCGGCCGGTTACGTGCGCGCCGACGGGATAGGCGCGTTCGTCCACGCCCGATCCCAGCGCGCTGATTTCTCCCGCGATCTCGTGACCTCCTACCAGAGGCAGTGGGGTATCCTTCTCCCGAATGAACACCCGCTGCTCCCAGGTACAGAGGGCGCAGGCATGAATTCGAATCTGGATCTCGTTTGCTTTCGGCTCCGGGCGTTCCATACGGATTACTTTTGCTTCCCGGGTGCCGGTTACCGCAACAGCGTTCATATTTTCCGACATGATATCATTCCCTTCAAAACGGGGTTTCGGGCGCATCGTCATACCAGACCGATGCGAGCCCGGAAACCCTCGGTTCAACGTAGTTCTACAGGATGGTTTGCGCGTTTCGCAAAATTGTGTTTTCCTTCGGGGTATGCTAAAATTCTCAACGTATGATGTTCGGGGTAAACGTCATCATATCAACTGCGGGACGGCGCCTTCGCGGGACGCCGCCCCGCCGCGTTTTCCGGCCGTGGAATGCGGCTTAGAAGATACCCAGTATGCCGCCCGCCGCGCCGATGGCGACGACAATCAGCACGACCCAGTAGGCTGCCATTCCTTTTTTCAGGAGCTTATAACAGCCCAAGGTCAGAAGCAGCGGCAGAAGCCCCGGCAGAATCGCGTCAAACAGGCTGGTCTGCAGCGAGAATACCGAGTCGGCCGCCTGCTGGAACGTAACAGCGCAGTTCAGCGTTACATAGTTGCGTACGAGGCCGCCCATCACCGCGCAACCGAGGATCCCTGCAGCGGTGATGACCTTGTTGATGATTCCGCTTTCCATGAGGTCCAGAATTGCTTCGCTGCCCTTGTTGTAACCAAGGTTCAAAAGCCAGTAACCGAACCCGTAGTAGAGCAGGTAGAAGACTACGACGTAGATGACCGGGGCCGCCACGTTGCCTTCTTTCGCAAGTCCAACGAACATGACCAGCAGCAGGGGAATCATGACTGCCTGCCAGAGGGTGTCGCCAACTCCGGCCAGAGGTCCCATGAGACCCGTCTTAATCGAAGTGAAGGCTTCGTCCGGCAGATCGGCGCCTTCCTTCTTTTGCTCTTCCATAGCTGCCACAAGACCGATTACCGCGGACCCTGTTGCGTTCTCCGTATTAAAGAATTCCGAGTGACGACGCATGGCCGCTTTGGTTTCCACGGGATCGCCATGGTAAAGCTTTTTGATGACGGAAGACATGGAGTGAAGGAATCCTACGCCCTGCATCCGCTCGTAGTTGTAGCAGGACTGGAAGTAGTACATCCAGTTCCACCAGGTTTTCCGAAGATCCTTTTTGGAAAGAAGGTGCTTGATGTCGCCCGGCTCGACCTTGTTGGCTTTCTTAACGGCATCCAGCCCGCCTTTGGATCCCACATAGAGAACCGCGATGCAAAGGAAGATCAGCGCGAGAGGCAGTGTGCCCAGGTTGAGATAGGCGGATACGAAAAAGCCCAGGAAGAAGAAGATGCGCGCTTCGCCCTTGAAGATGGCCAGCAGCATCATGCCAATGCCGATGGCGGGGAGCATACCGCCGATCGTGCTGAGTACGCTGAGAAACTTACCGCTCAGCTGCGCAACCAGGCCGCTTACATAGTTCGCTCCGTAGTAGGCGGCGAAGAAGCAGGGGATTGCCGTGATGGCGAAAAGCAACAGCTGGGGCAGCAGAATATTGGCGATCCAGACTTTCTCCGGTTTTCCTTCTTCGACGTATTTATCCGCGACACGGACAAAGGCGGAGTCCAGAGTCATACGTCCGACCCACACAATGGAACCCAACAGTCCCAGAGGAACCGCAATGGCCAGGGCGGCGTCGGTGTTAATCCCGCTTGTGATGGCCAGAGCCGTACCCAGAATGCCCGCCAGGGACATATCCGCCGGCATGGAGCCGCCTGCGCTGATGAACCCGATATACATGAGGTTGATCGTTGCGCCGATGATGGTGCCGGTGACCGGATCGCCGAGAATGATGCCGACTACGAGGCCGGACACCATGGGGCGATACAGGGTGGCATAATTACCCAGCCCGCCAAACGGCCAGGGGCTGTTGGCAAGATAGTATACGATTGCAATCAGCAATGCCTGAAAGACCGTCATTTTTCAATCCTCCCATAATAGTTTTTTGATGTTGACCGGCAATTCACGCGGAACCAGTTGATACTGCATGTCGATACCCCTTTCGACAAGCCTTTTCATGCAAGCCGTTTCCTCCGGACTTGCAGAGACGTTTTTATTAAACCGGGTTCTCCCGGCTTTCATACCCATACCGCCCAGGATGATTTTCGTCATACGAATACCGGCGTCCAGCAGACGCTCCATTGCTTCCGGTGCTTTGGTCAGAAGAATCCAGCGTTCGCCGGGTGCACCTTCTTCCGAAAGAAAAGCGGCGGCACCCGTTACATCGTGGATGACGACCGTTACATCCGGCGGTGCGGCGGCTTTCAGCAGCCGTTGAGTAAAGGTATCCTTGCTCAGGCTGTCGTCTGCGATCAGAATGCCGTTGGCGCTGGTGCTTTTGCACCAGGAAGTCACGATTTGCCCGTGGATCAGGCGATCGTCGATGCGGGCCAGAACGATATTTCTCATAATCTCATCCTTTCCCGGCTATTGTTCCATGAGCCGGTTCACGTCCAGAATGGTTTGGCTGCAGACGGCCATCAGTTCGTTCGCTACCTCATCCGCGCGCATATCGTCCCGGTCCATCAGCGCTTCGATGAGGAGCGCCAGGTTCACGCCGCTGATATGGCGAAACGGATACGACTGCATGAGGCTTGCCACCGTGTTGAACGGGGTACCGGACCGGATATCCGTTAGAACCAGAATGTCCTGCCCGTTCCATTGATCCAGGGTTTCTTTGATGGACTCCCTTAGCGCGTCCGGACTGTCGCCGGGGAAAAGTCCGAGAGCCCGTATGTCCTCCTGCGGCCCGCAAATCATCTCCGCGCTCTCCAGCATGGCTTGCGCCAGACCTCCGTGGGATACCAGTAAAAGTTTCATCATTTCGAGTTCTCCTTTTGATTGGCAAGATGCGCGAGGATCAGCCTTGCGGTATTGGTGTCGGAAACGAGGGTGTTGTAGTAGCGGCTGCGCGCCGCCGCGACCAATCCCTCCACTTTATTGCTGCCGCCTGCCACGCAGATGACGGTGTTCAACTGTTTGAGCGCTTCCAGTTCCATGGAAACCTGCAGGTAGTATTTCGAGGTGTCGAACAGGGAACCGTCTTCGTAGAAAAAGTTTGCAAGGATATCGCCTACCGTTCCGCTTGCAATCAAGCGCTCATTATATTCGGCGGAAGCTTCCGCAACCAGCAGAGCCCCCTTTTCCGGCTTCGGTCCGAGCCCGATGATGGCGGTGTCGAGATTGTCCCATTGGCGCTTCAGCCGCAGGCAACTTTCCTTTTCGATACGTCCCAGACGCTCCTTGCTGTCCCGTATGAGCGGCATAATGGTGAAATAGCTTTCCGCGTCGCATTTCTCCGCAAAACGGTTGGCAATTACGTTAATTTGCAGGTATGGCGCGTTCTCGCCGGATAATCCGACCAATGGGACGAAATATTTCGGCATGCCGGTGCTCCGCTGTTCCATGAGGACGGATGTTTGATACAGGGTATATCCCCAGCCGACCCCGACGCTCGTTGCGCCGGCAAGAAGCCGTGGCATCTCGGCGGCGGCTACGGTCGCGATTCCCATGGAGAGCTCCCGGCCCATTTCTCCGTTCTGGGGCGGTACGCACGCCAGACAGACTTCCTTTAAGCCAAGAAGACTTCGAAGTTCTTCCGCAAGCTGTTTGGTTTCGGCGGAATCCGGCATTTGCACCTGAATGGAAACCATACCGCATTCCCGCGCCCTCGCCAGCATTCTGGAGACGTGGGGACGGGAGATGGATTCACGTTTTGCAATTTGTTCCTGAGAGAGGTTGTCGAGATAGTAACCTTTTGCAATGCGATATAGCTGCTGATAGTCATTATGTTCCGACATGGTTGACCTGCCTTTTGCTATGTACGTATGTGCATTACATTTGTGTCTACAAATATTATGTCAGCCAGATTCCGGGCTGTCAACGGGGTTCGACTGAACATATGTGCACGTTTTGGGCAGTTTCTCCTGGTTTCGTTCCTTATATGAACAGGTGTTCTGCAACGGGCGCGATGCACGCCTGTCGAACGGGAACGTTGCAGAATTTAAATGGAAAGAAGAAACAGGAGCGAAACGCCCAAAAGGGAACGAGCGCGTCCTTTCGGACGCGCCCGCTTTGTGTCGTTGTTTGATCAGATACCGAGATGACGCTCGGTGCCGCGCTTCTCCAGCTGCTTGAGCATAGCCGCCGGGTCCTTGACCTTCGCGAGGAAGATCATGGCCGCGATGACGTAGGGCTTGAAGGACGCCTGCTTGTAGAGCGGGTCGCGGTAACGATCGAATACGGATGCGGCGACTTCGCCCGCTTCGCAGCTCACGCCTGTGATGTCGGCGGGCAGGCAGTGCAGATAGAGCGCCTTGCCGTTCTTCGTGGTGGACATGAGCTCTTCCGTGCATTCCCAGTCCTTGTGCTCCGCGTTCTGCTTGAGCAGTTTCTTCTCCAACGTCTTGATGCCGTCGAAA
>JAYFNY010000021.1:0-8037 GCA_034933205.1 Eubacteriales bacterium | reverse complement strand
CAGGCGTTTTCGTAAAGGCATCCGCCTGATCCAAATCGTCCTGCCATACATGCCGCGTCACCATCTTTCGTTTACTGCTTGCTCCGAAACATTCCGTTCGTTTTGGGCACGATTGACAACTCTTCGTGTCGCAGCAGTATTAGCGGTATCCTTCGCGGCTTGTGGTGGTGTGCTTGAGCAGGCAGTCTTCCGGGCAGATATAACAATCTAGTGCGGGATCATAACGGAATCGGTATTTGCCATATGTGCCGTGCGGGTATGTGTGCCTTCGATATCCTAAAACAGCTTGGATTCCATTCTCCGCTAGCTGGTGCGCAACGGCTGCGTTGTGGTATCCGGCATCGAGCTCCATATAGAACGGAAGTTTGCCAAGGCGTTGCTGAATCTGCTTTAGAGTCACGGGAATTGCGTCGGTATCGTTGATGTTTGCCGGAGTAATGTGCGTGTTGACGATGATGTTGTATCTGCTGTCGACCGTTCTGTGCTCGCTGTAGTGGAATCCGTCCGGCTTGCCTTCCTTGTGCAGTTGTCCGCTGTCAGGATCGCTCTTGCTCTGCTGAATCTTACCAGTCGTTGGCGGATCATTCTTGTCATCGAACGGTTTCTTGCCGAGTTTTTTGCGTTCCTCGGCGACCGCCGCGTCCAGCTCACGAATGTATGTTTTGGGTGTGCGCGTAACGGTAACCTCAACCTTCTTGTGCTTGTTCGCCAACGCCTTGACATGCGTGCTGTCGGTATACAGAATCTTGCCGCCGACAAGCCCTTTCTCCTGCGCCTGGTTCAATATCTCCTGAAAAATCTGCTCCGCGATATCGTTGTTACGAAAACGCCACTTCCGATTCACGCTGATCGTCGCATGATCCGGCACCTTTTCCATCAACCCCAAACCGCAGAACCAACGATAAGCCGTGTTGTCTTGAATCTCCTCGCAAAGGCGCACTTCACTGCGGATTCCGTACATTTAACCGACAAACAGCATACGGAACAGAATTTCCGGATCGATGGCGGGTCTGCCATTGTCTGCACAATACAGCGGGGCGCAAAGATCGTGAATGAACGAAAAATCGACCACGGCGTCGATCTTTCTCAGCAGGTGATCCGGCCTCACTAATAAGTCATATGTCACCAGTTCCAGCTGCATTTGTTCCGATTCTTTGCGCTTCAACATGTCGTTTCCCCTCGTGTTTTTATACTATATAATTCGACATTTGCACCTCTTTTCCTTTTGGTTTTTTCTTCCGCAACTTGCAAGTGCAATTTGCGAAGTAAAAATAAAGCAACATAAAGCAAGATTTTCATATAAGCTGCCGGTTGACATCGGAATCTCTTTCAATATCATATGGCAGTTAAAATAACACTTGACCAATATGCCGGAACACCGGTATACTGGTTACGAGCAATAATTCAATGCTGCATACAATATTAGAGGTAAATAAAAAAGAGGAACCAAATTGCGATGATAAGAAATTGTCGAAGAAGGAGAACAAAATGATTGGGTTTATTGGACTCGGTATTATGGGAAAACCGATGGCGATCAATCTCTTAAAAAAGGGCGTACCGCTTCTTGTGAACGATCTCGTACAAAAAGCGGTCGACGAGACCGTATCACACGGCGCAACGTTTGCATCCGCGAAAGAAATTGGCGAAAAATGCGACGTTATTTTTATGATTCTGCCGAACGGGGACATCGTGAAATCAGTTCTGTTTGGGGAAAGCGGCGCTGCCGCGAAAATGAAGCGCGGCTCGCTTGTCGTGGACATGAGCAGCGTAACGCCGGCCCAGTCGAAATTCTGCGCTAACCGGTTGAAGGAACAAGGCGTAGGATTTTTGGATGCGCCGGTCAGCGGAGGCGAGCCCGGAGCGATCAACGCAACGCTTGCCTTTATGGTAGGCGGAGAACAGCTGGATTTCGATAAAGCGAAACCTTATTTTGAAAAAATGGGCTCTTCGGCCGTACTGATCGGTGAAAGCGGAAGCGGTTCCGTTACCAAACTGGCCAATCAGATCATTGTGAATCTTGGCATCGCTGCGGTTTCGGAAGCCTTCGTGCTGGCGACGAAAGCGGGCGCCGACCCGGAGAAGGTATATCAGGCAATCCGCGGAGGACTTGCCGGAAGCGCGGTTCTGGACGCGAAAGCGGCTATGATATACAACCGGAATTTTAAGCCGGGCGGAAAGATATCAATCAATCACAAGGATATCAAGAACGTTATGGCAACGGCGAAGGACCTGACGGTTCCGCTGCCATTCAGCAGTCAGCTCTTTGAAGTGATGCAGGCGCTTATGGCGCACGGAATGCAGGATCAGGACCACAGCGCGATCGTCCGTTATTTTGAGGAGATGGCGCAAGTGACGGTACAGAAAAAGAATGCATAGCGTAAAGCGGAAAGGAAAGATTTCATGTTGCCAGTTATAGCAATATCCATGGGCGATCCGGCCGGAATCGGCGGTGAGATTGCCGTAAAAGCGCTTTCGATGCACCACTGGGAAGGACAGTGCGTTCCTATTGTCGTAGGGGACGCCGCGGCCATTGACGACGCAATCCGCTTTACCGGCTGTTCATGCGCGGTCAATCGGATCCTTGATCCTCGGGAAGCCAGGGGAAAGGATGGGACGATCGACCTGATCGACTTAGGTTTTCTGGAGCCAGGTGGATGGGAGTATAAGAAAACTGGTGCGCTTGCCGGAAAAGCCGCATTCGGATATGTAAAAAAGGCGACGGAACTGGCGATGGAAGGCAAAGCGGACGCGATCGTGACAGGCCCGATCAATAAGGAATCCATCAACATGGCGGGATATCATTATTCCGGACATACGGAGATTCTCGCGGATCTGACGCATACAAAGAACTATGCGATGCTCCTGACGGGCGGGAAACTGAGGGTGATTCACGTGACCACGCATGTTTCCATGCGCGAAGCCTGCGACCGGATCACGAAGGAACGGGTATATAACGTGATTTGCCTTGCGAAACAGGCGATGGATCTTCTCGGAATCCCGCAGGCGAAGATCGGCGTTGCCGGGTTTAACGCGCATTGCTCCGAGAACGGTCTGTTTGGCGACGAGGAAGCGCGCGCGATCATCCCCGCGATTCAAAAGGCCCAGTCGGAAGGAGTCCGCGTAGAGGGCCCGGTTCCGCCGGACACGGTTTTCGTTAAAGCGACCGCCGGCCAATATGACATCGTGGTTGCTATGTATCACGATCAGGGGCATATTCCTCTGAAGCTGGCCGGGTTCAAACTCGATCTGGCGACCAATCAATATACCGCGATGACGGGAGTGAATTCTACGATCGGTCTGCCGATTATCCGGACTTCCGTGGATCACGGGACCGCATTCGGAAAGGCCGGAGAAGGCCGCGCGAACGAAGAGAGCCTTGTAGACGCAATGAAAATGGCGATTCTAATGGCGAACCATAAAGACGCGGCTCGGAAATAAGCTTTTTGTAATTCGGCATCCGGAAACGAACGAAAACGCAACCGGATGATGAAAGATCGGAAGATACAGAAATGGAGGAGAAGTTTATATGGAAAACAAAATGTATGGGCTTGTGAAAACGGCTCCGGCTCCGGGCGCGGAGATTCAGGAGAACCTGCCGATTCCGGAGGTCGGTCCGAGGGACATCCTTGTGAGGGTAAGGGCCTCCGCAATCTGCGGCACGGATTCCCATATCATGGCATGGACGGAATATGCGCAGAAGCGCGTGCCGACACCGATGGTATTCGGTCATGAATTCTCCGGCGACGTTGTTAAAATCGGAAGCGAAGTCAAGGAAGTCGCCGTTGGGGACCGGGTCGCGGGAGAAACGCATATTCCATGTAACCACTGCAAAATGTGCAAATCCAACAAGCGCCACATCTGCGAAAACATGAAGATTATCGGCGTGCATGTTCCGGGTGCGTTTGCGCAGTACATCAGCTTTCCCGTGGATTGCGCGTTTAAGCTGGAAAAGGATTTCAACTATACGGACGGTGCTCTTTTGGAGCCGATGGGTGTCGCCGTTCACGGCGTGGACTGCGCCGACGTCCAAGGGAAGACCGTGGTGATCAACGGCTGCGGGCCGATCGGTTTGATGGCGGTCGGAGCGGCGAAAGCGTTCGGCGCAAAAACGGTGATCGCGCTGGATGTAATCGATGAAAAGCTGAAAATCGCGGAACAGATGGGGGCGGACGTCACGCTGAACTCCGGCAAGCTCGACGCACCCGAAAAGATCGTAAGCCTTACCTCCGGCGGCGCGGATATCGCGATCGATTACACCGGAGTGATACCGGCGATACAGTCCATGTTCCGGATGATTATAAAGGGCGGCAGGATCGTTCTTGTTGGACTGCCCAACGGAAAGATCAGCCTGGATCTCTCGGAAGACGTAATTTATAAGGAAGCGACGATCATTGGTTCCACCGGCCGACTGATGTACAAGACCTGGGATCAGTGCATCGCGCTGATCAAATCCGGAAAATTCCATATGGAGCCGGTGATCGCCGGTAAATATGCGCTGCGCGATTTTCAGAAAGCGTTTGACGCAATCAAGGCAGGCGTACCGGGCAAGATGCTGCTGATTCCATAAAGAGAGACGACGGGAGGCTCAGATCCATGCGATTACTCGTGATAGCCGACGATTTTACCGGCAGTATTGATACGGGTGTCCAACTCGCAAAACTTGGAATCGCTACTACCGTGCTTACGTGTGAGGACGATCGGCCGCGGCCTGAATTAAGCGGCTGTTCGGAGGCTGCGGTTGTAGTGGATACCGAGAGCCGGCACTTATCCTCCGAAGAGGCATACCGGAGGGTGTTTCAAATTGCCGCAGCCGGAAAGCAGGCCGGGTTTGATTCCGTCTATAAAAAGACCGATTCCACTCTGCGCGGCAATATCGGCGCGGAACTGGCTGCGACGATCGTCGCATCGGGAGCCTCCCGTATGATCTTTGTGCCGGCTTTTCCCGCGATGGGGAGAACGACACAGAACGGAGTCCAATATGTGAACGGGGTTCCGCTGGCGGAAACCGAATTTGCACGCGATCTGTTCAATCCGGTCAAGAGCAGCAGGGTTTCCGAAATCATCGGAATGCAAACCGGTTTTCCGGTTCGTGAGTTTTCGGATGAGACTCTGGGCTCAGAACGCGAAAAACCGCACATTCTGGTTGCGAACGCCTCTACGAAGGAAGATCTGGAGCGGATCGGCCGAAAAATCGTGCAAGCCGGCCAGGAATCGTGCCTGGGGGGCTGTGCGGGGTTTGCGGAGGTTCTTTCCGGCATGATCCGGATTGAACGCGGGCGGATTTGCCTGCCGCCGAACGGAAAGGGCAGACTGCTGATCTGCGGCAGTATTCATCCGATGGCGGAAAAACAATGCGGGAACGCGATTTGCCAGTGCGGATACGAGCCGTTTATCCTTGAGCCGGAGCAATTGCTGGGGCAAAGGGAGATCGACGGGGAAGAACTGGAGCAGTGGCGCGCGAAACTGCTGGACGGGGGAAAGGTACTGCTTCGTCCCCGCGGAGGCGATGACACCGTACGCCGCACCAATCGCATCGGGGCGGAAGCGGGTCTCTCGGAGTTGGACGTTTCGCGGAAGATCGCTTATCGTTTCGGCTCTGTTGCGGCCCGGCTGCTTGATGAACCGTTTTCAGGGACGCTTATCGTATTTGGCGGAGATACGCTCCACGGTTTATCCCGGCCGCTTGGGATCGGGAGCATTTCACCGGTCAGCGAAATTGCGCCGGGCATTGCCATATCCCTTGCGGAGATGGAGAAACGCCGTATTTACCTGGTTTCCAAGGCGGGCGCGTTCGGGGAAACGGATGTTGTGAGCGGAATCGACGAATACTTGACCCGGATGGAGAATACCACCGCCGGGACGGAGGGAAAATGATTTATACCTGTTGCGCGCCGTTTGAACAGTTCAATCTGATACTGGAATCCGGCTATGATGGAATTGTATTGCAGGGATCCTTTCTGGCAAAGTGTGACGACGCCACATTTCTTGCCGTCAGGAAAAAGTTTCAGGAGGGCAACCTGATTACGCGTTCGGTCAACGCGTTTTGTCCGCCGGAAATTTCGCTGGTGGGTCCGGAGCACAATCCAAAATGGATCCGTGCCTACACGAAATGCCTTGCGGAGAGGGCCGTACAGCTGGGGATTACTCACATCGCAGTCGGCTCCCCGAACTCAAGAAAGCTGCCGGAGAACTTCAGCGGCGCACTGGCGATGGAGCAGTGGAAAGCGACGCTCCTGACGATATCCGACGTTTGTGCGGAGTACAAACTGCAGGTATGTGTCGAGCCGCTTTGCACGCTGGAATGCAACTGGATGAACAGCACGCTGGATGTCCTCTCCGTTGTCAAGCGGCTGAACCGGGACAACATCGGCATGACGTATGATATTTACCATGCCTTTGCGATGGGGGAGAATTCGGACCCGCTGTCGCAGGCGATGCCTTACGTGAAACTTCTGCATATTTCACAGTATATCGATGGGGAGAAACACTACCTCAGAAGAAATCTCATGATGGATTATGCGGAATATTTCGATGTTTTAAAGGCGAACCGATACGACGGCGAGTTTGTTCTGGAGGCGACATACGATCCGGTTTCCTATGCCGTACCCGCGTCGCTGCCGATCATGAAAGATTATTTCCGCTGAAATTGACAGGGACATTCGCGAATGGTATCGTATGAGCGTAATCCCAGTAAAGAAACGGATCCGATGGGGGCTGGTAAACTTTTGAACTTTACGTTTTTACAGGAACATGCATATGAATATTTGCGAAATCAGATTCTGGCCGGGAATCTGAGCTACGACGTTATATATTCGGAGTCTCAGATCGCGAAAGAAATCGGGTGTTCCCGTACGCCGGTTAAGGACGCGCTTACGAGATTGCACCATGACCGGTATATCGACATTATTCCAAGCAAGGGGTTCATCCTGCATAAGTTCACGCAAAAGGATATTCTGGATACGTTCCAGATCCGTGTTGCGCTGGAAAGTTTCTGCGTTATTTCGATTATGCGAGCACGCGATACGCAGGAAGGCAAAAGCACGATCGCCGCGCTGCAGGGGTTCATTCACAACCTGGAAAGCCTGGCGAACACGGATTGCGTGAAAGACTACCTGGCAAATGATCTCCAGTTTCACAAGTGCATCGTCGATTTTGTGCCAAACGACGATTTTCGCGAACTTTATGATTCCCATAACTACAGAATCGAGAATTTTGCTTACAAGAGCTTGCAGACGGAAGCGCGCCGGATTGCAGCGCATAACGAACACCGGAAGATTCTCAAAGCGATCGAAACCGGGGGTATTGAGGGCTGTTACGAAGCGGTCACCGAACATAATATAAACACCTACCAAAATGACATACAGATCATCAGCAGAGAGTTCGGAAGCATCTGAACTGCCGGCTGCATGGGTGCTGCCTGAAATAAGAAGGAACGGATCGCACCTGCGCGCCATTTCTTAAGACCGTCAAAAAACTGGTTTTTTGACGGGATAACCGCTCTTTTCCTTTCGGCCTTCGGCCTCACGGGCGGAAAAGAGCATAAGGAAGTCGCCCGAAACGGGCGGGCCGTTGCGCCGGATCAACCGGCGCAGCCGGACTATACGGGTTAAGGGTTTCGACCCTTAACAATCCCTGGGGCTTTTTGGCAGACGGAAGGAACGGATCGCACCTGCGCACCGTTTCTTTTTATTTTGCTTTACTTGCCTCGGCGTTCGACTTCGGCTTATGGTTGCGAATGCGAATAGTATCGTACAAAATCACAGTGATATATTACATATCAATACGGAAATGTACATGCAAATCAATCATCTGCGTAAACAGTAATCTGGACGAAAGAACAAAATAAACACAGTATTGCAGTATAGTTGTCTATAATCCGAATTACAAAGAAAAACTGCTTGACTTCAAAAATGCCGCGTAATATACTACTCATATCGCAGAAATGAAATATATCACATGATACATATCGCATTTTGGTGTTATTGAGGAAGAAAAATGTCAACATTATCCATCGATTTCTGTGGCGTTCCGTTTGCG